>JAJDAK010000008.1 GCA_029261895.1 Deltaproteobacteria bacterium | reverse complement strand
AAGGACCGTCCCCATTAATTGCATCTATGTGCAACTTTCCAACCAACGTCCCCATTAATTGCATCCCCAATAATTGCGCTTAGGAACCTTCTTCACGGCGGAGTTTTACTGCGAGGGCCTCGATTTGATGGCGCATGTCTGAAATTTCCTCGCGCATGTGGAGGATGATTGCTGCGCCCTCAAGGTTCACGTCGAGTTCATGGATTAAGTTATGTGCAACGCGAACGCGTTCGAGCATACGTTCTGAAAAGCGCGTTGGATCGTCTGACTCATCGTCGACCGCAACGATTTCCTCCTGTTCCAGCGTAATCAGGAATCCGTCGTCGATATTGAGTAGCTCGATCACTTCTTTTCGCGAATAATATTTCATCATGAGTTCCTAAGTTTTACGCGAATGTCCACGTCGCCATACAAGGGCTTGAACTCCTCGGCGAGTTCTTCGAGACGTGGGTCGTCTGTTGTCGGCATTTCTAGCTGCAGGCGAACCAGCAGATCGCCTGCGTCGTTTGATCCGCGCTTGGGAGCTCCTTTACCACGGAGCCGAAGCGTGCGGCCGTTTGCTGAGTGCGGCGGTAGTTTCATACTGACCGAACCGTCAGGTGTGGGCACGTCAATCGCAGCCCCCTGCACTAACTCGGGAAGCGTGACGGGCATATCGATGTAGAGATCATCGCCTTCACGTCGGTAAAACGCATGCGGGCGTACATGAAGCTCGAGATAGAGGTCTCCGGCGGGCGCGCCCGCGGTGCCTGGATGACCTTTGCCGCTGAGCCGAATCTTGGAACCATCTGCAGAACCCGCGGGAATGCGTACGCGCAGAGTCTGACCGTCGCCCGTTTGAATCCGAACCTCCTCGCCCCGTACCGCAGCTAGAAAGTCCACCGTGACTTTGGATTCCACGTCGCGTCCGCGCGCAGGGCCGCCGCGCGAGCGACCGCGTCCGAAAAGACCTGAAAACAGATCGTCGATATCGTCGTAATCCCCGTGGCTCGAGTATGTATCGCTGAACGGGCTACGCGATGCGCCCTGCGACCAGCGCTGATATGCGCGCGTTTGGTTGGGGTCGAAGCCCTTGGCTAAGCCATCGGCTCCAAACTCGTCAAAGAGCTTGCGCTTTTCGGCATCCGAAAGGATCTCGTACGCGAAGGAGATCTGCTTAAATCGCTCCTCCGCCGCGGCGTCCCCTGGATTCACATCGGGGTGGTTTTCTCGCGCGAGTTTGCGGTAGCGTTTGCGAATCTCGTCGTCTGTCGCCGCGCGACTCAATCCAAGGATCGCGTATAGATCTTGCTCGGCCATACGCGAGAGCATAGCAAGGTCGCTAGAATTAGCGGCGGAGGTTTCAAATGCCGAAAGTATGCGTACCTGGCCCGTATCAAGGACCGACCAAGGGCCTGAAGGAGATCCTCGTTGAGGGTCGTACGATTAGAGAATGCTTGGACGCTGTCGAAGCGGCTTATCCGGGTTTCGCCCCATATATCTATGATGGAGGTCCCGATCAGCTCCAGGGCTTCACCAAGATCTTTCACAATGGGGATCCGGTGCCGGCTGAAGGACTCGATGCAGCCGTCGCGGCGAGCGATGAGATCCAAGTGATGACCGCCATCGCTGGTGGGTAGGCTGAGTCGCTGTGATAGGATTCCGCTTCCGCAGGAGGGATCGAGATGACTGACAAATTAATCCGCGTTGATATGACAAACCAGGCGGTGACGGTTGAGCCGTTTCCCGCGGAATGGAAGCTTTTGGGCGGCCGCGCGCTTTCAGGGCGCATTTTGCTCGACGAATGTGATCCGACGTGCGATCCGCTCGGTCCAGATAACGTGTTTGTGCTTGCGCCCGGTGCGTTGGCGGGTTCGGCAGCACCGACTTCGGGTCGGATCTCCGTGGGCGCCAAGAGCCCACTGACCAAAGGCATCAAGGAAGCGAATTCCGGTGGCAATCCCGGTCAGCACCTCACGAAGTGTGGCTACCGCGCGATCGTGGTGAAGGGTCAGCCTTCCAATCCGGATGCGCGCTTTGGATTGTCCGTCACCGCCGACGAAGTCAAGTTGGTACCGGCGGACGATCTCAAGGGTATGTGGAACTACGCGCTCTGCGAATCTCTCGCGTCCATCTATGCGGATTCCGCGTCATTCATCACCATCGGGCCTGCGGGTGAACAGCGCTTGCGCGGTGCGTCCGTTGCGACCACCGATCAAGATAATCGCCACCCTGCACGACATGCGGCGCGCGGCGGTCTTGGCGCCGTGATGGGTTCAAAGGGTCTTAAGTATGTGGCGGTGGACCCTGGCAAAGCACGCGCGCGTCAACCGTCGAATCCCAAAGAGTTTGCTCAGATCTGCAAGAAGTACACACGCGACTATTTGGATGGTCCGCAAATTTTCAAGCACGGCACCAGCACCACTGTGAAGGCGGCACAAATTCTCAACACGTTCCCGTCGAAGAATCGTGTCGAAGGTCAGTCCGCACACGCGGAGACGCTGGACGGCGCCAACATCGTGGCGAACTTCGAGCGACGTGGTGGCGGCATGCACAATTGCCTCACGGGTTGCATCGTGAAGTGCAGCAATATCGTCAATGACGAGGATGGAAACTACAAAACTTCCGCGCTTGAGTTTGAAACACTGACGTTACTCGGTGCGAATTGCGATATTGGAAATCTGGACGACGTTGCTGACCTGGATCGTCTCTGCGATGAGGTTGGGGTGGATACGATAGAGACAGGCGCAGCCATCGCGGTCTACATGGATGCCGGTAAGATGGAATTCGGCGACGCGGAGGGCGCGAAGCGAATTTTACAGGAGATCGCCGACGGCACCGAGGTTGGTAAAATTATTGGAAATGGTGCGGCTTCGGTTGGCGAGCACACGAAACATCACCGTGTTCCGGTTTGTAAGGGACAGGCGATACCGGCTTGGGATCCACGTACTATTAAGATGGTAGGCGTAACGTACGCAACCAGTGCGATGGGTGCCGACCACACGGCCGGGCTCGTGGTGAATCCTGGAATTCCAGAGGATCAGCTGGCGATTGTTTCTCAGGAGTCGCAGATCATAAACGCCGCCTGCGATTCGACGGGCTTCTGCCAATTCGTGCAACCGACCCTGCAGGATATGGCGGACTATTACACGCATTTCTTCGGCGAAGCCGTTACCAAGGAAGACATGGCGGAACAGGGCTGGCGCGTGCTTGAGGATGAATGGGAATTCAATCGTCGCGCAGGTTTCACCGACGCAGACGATGTTCTTCCAGCATGCATGAAGGAAGATGCCATTGGTCCCGGGAAAGCGGTTTTCGACGTGAAGCCTGAGTCCATCAAGCAAGCGAAGATACGTCAAGGAAATCGTCCTGAACTCTTCGCGATGAAAGCCGTCGGCTAGGTCCGCGCGTCTGGCGCATCCATGGTGAGAGATGTCCGCATGCGAGGCTTTGCGGAGCGCATGGACGTGGATGACGTGGAGCGTCTGCTCGCCGATCGTGTTTCTGCGCTAGACGCAGAACCGGTTTCGATCCGCGAAGCTGCGGGTCGGGTGCTCGCAGAGGACATTCGTTCAACTGTTGATGTCCCAGGATTTCGCCGCTCTGCAATGGATGGGTATGCGTTGCGCGGCGAGGACACCTTCGGTGCATCGAGCTACAACGCGTTGCGATTGAAACTCATTGGAGCCTCGATGCCGGGCCAGGGTTTCGACGGCGAGCTCGAGACCGGCCAGGCGGTACGCATTATGACTGGTGCCCCGGTACCCGAAGGTGCCGACGCGGTCATGATGGCCGAATATTGCGAAGAGTCCGGCACTGAAGTCGAGGTCCGCGACGCGATCGCACCGCTGAAGAACGTTGGGGCGATCGGTGAAGACATTCGCCAGGGACAAGACCTGCTTGCTCGGAGACGGCGACTCCGCGCGCAGGATCTTGGCGTACTCGCATCGATTGGGATGTCGGAAGTTCTCTGTGTTCGCAAACCGCGTGTGCAGTTGGTCGTTACCGGAAACGAATTGCTTGCGGCGGGAAGTTGCCCGCAAGGTCACCAGATTGTGGACTCGAACTCAGTGATGTTGGCCGTCTTGATCGAACGCGACGGTGGCGTATTGCTGCCGTTTGAGATTCTTCCAGATGATCCTGACACGATTGCAGCAGCGCTTCAGAACCGCGACGCGAACCTGGTCTTGGTTTCGGGGGGTAGCTCGGTGGGTATCGAGGACCACGCCCCGCGTTTGCTTAGAGAACTTGGCAAGCTCGACTTTCACGGCGTTGCGATGCGTCCGTCCAGTCCGGCGGGTGGGGGGCGCATTGGTAGCGCGCATGTATTTCTGCTGCCTGGCAATCCCGTAAGCTGTCTCTGCGCGTACGAATTTTTCGCGGGTCCGAGTTTGCGTCGACTTGGCGGTCGCTCTGCAGCCTGGCCACATCGCCGGGTTCGCTTACCGCTTGCGCGCAAAATCAACTCGGTCATCGGTCGAACCGATTACGTTCGCGTTGCGATCGAAGAACATGAGGTGGTACCCATCGCGACCTCAGGTGCATCGATTCTGTCATCAACCGTCAAAGCCGATGGTGTGGTGATCGTGCCACAAGCATTGGAAGGAATTGCCGCGGGTGAGAAGGTCGAAGTTCGACTTTACGATGAGGACTGGACCGGATGAAGCAGGAACAGTTCCTCGAAGTGTTGGACCGGGACGATGCCGAGGCGCGTTGGCACGCGGCTTTGAATCTTGATGCACTCGACTCTGAAGTAATAGCGCTTAGTGATGCCCATGGTCGAACGCTCGCCGACGATGTGACCACGCCACTCGATGTACCATCGTTTGATCGATCGAATATGGACGGCTTTGCCGTCCGGGCCGAGGACACCTATGGCGCGACTGAGGAGACGCCGCGGCGATTGCATCTCAATCTCGAAACGCTCGCTACCGGTGTCGTACCGCAGCAGGAAGTGAAGCCCGGTACTGCAACGACGATTGCAACGGGCGCGATGTTGCCGCGCGGTGCGGACGCGGTGGTACCGGTAGAGTTCACCGATGTTGAAGCGGATAACCAACTCGTTGTACGTCGAGAACGTGTTCCAGGGGCTGCGGTTTCTTTCGCGGGAACCGACATGGGTGCGGGTGAGATGGTTCTTTTTGCCGGCACGCGCCTTACGTCGCGCGAGACCGGTGTACTCAGCGCGATTGGTGCGCATGAAATCGCGGCCGTGCGCAAGCCACGGGTTGCGGTCATATCCACGGGTGATGAAATCATCCCGCCGGGCGAGTCCATGCGGCCAGGAATGGTCTATGACTCCAACAGTCGCATTCTGATTGACGCGCTGCGTGAGCTTGGCGCGGAGCCGGTCTTCAAAGGCATCTTTCGTGATGATCTACACGCGCTCCACGAAGCCGCGCGCGAAGCGGTCAGCGATTGCGATTTAGTTTTGCTCTCGGGTGGAACCTCGAAAGGCGAGGGCGATCTCAACTATCGTGTCATCGCTGATTTCGACCCGGGAATCCTGGTGCACGGTGTGGCGCTGAAACCCGGGAAACCGATTTGTCTGGCCGCTCATCACGGCCGACCGATTGTCATTTTGCCTGGGTTCCCAACTTCGGCGATCTTTACGTTCCATGAGTTCGTGGCACCGGTCATTCGACGCTTTCTGGGGCAACCCATGGAACATCGCGCGTCGCTGCGCGCTCGCTTGGCATTGCGTGTCAATAGCGAACGCGGTCGCTTGGAGTATTTGCTCGTTGGCTTGGTTCATGCGGACGATGGATCGCTCATCGCTTATCCGATGGGGAAGGGCAGCGGTAGCGTGACTTCGTTTAGTCGTGCCGATGGTTTTGTGCGCTGTGAACGCAACGTTGAAATTGTCGATGAGGGCACCGAAGCCGATGTCACATTGATGGGTCACGCGCTGCGTCCTGCAGATCTCGTGATCATCGGAAGCCATTGCACGGGATTGGACATGATTGCGCGTCGCTTGGTTCGTTCCGGGCTATCGGTCAAGTTACTTGCGGTGGGTAGCAGTGCGGGTATCGACGCCGCGAAGCGAGGTGAATGCGATATCGCACCGGTGCATCTACTCGACGCCGAAACCGATACTTATAATCGTCCATTCCTATCGGTCGAGCTCAAACTTTGTGACGGCTATACACGGATGCAGGGTGTTGTGACGCGTGCCGATGAAACACGTGAGACTCGTGCATTAATCGAGGATCCCAATCTACGCATGGTCAATCGAAATCGAGGCAGTGGAACTCGATTGTTGATTGATTCGCTATTGGGTGACCGACGTCCCGATGGCTATGTCTACGAACCGCGTTCTCATCACGCTGTGGCGGCTGCAATTCGACAGCGGCGGGCGGATTGGGGTGTCACGATTGAATCTGTGGCTAGGGCATCGGGTCTTGAGTTTCGTCCGCTTCGCGAGGAGTGTTACGACTTCGTGATCCCCGTCGCGCGTTGGGATCGATCTGCGGTGCTGAAATTTCGGAGGTTGCTAGCAGAAGACTCCGTATTGCGAGCGGATCTCGAAAGTGCCGGTTTCACCCCCAGATCACGCTGATCATCACTTGAATCCGATTTTGGCCGCCATGGTGAAGCCACAAGGGGCTTGACTCAATTCTCAAATCGGTTGCATGCTATGCTCGATTCCTAACTGGAATAACTCGGGGAGAGCTCGCATGTCGCAAGAAACACCGTTCTACTTGCAGGGCAACTTCGCTCCGGTCAGCGAAGAAATTACTTCGTTCAACCTTCCGGTCAAAGGTTCCATTCCGGAGGAGCTGCGCGGCTTATATCTGCGTAATGGCCCCAACCCAAAAGATGGCGATCCCGGCCATTGGTTTACTGGCGATGGGATGATTCACGGCGTTCGTCTCGAGGATGGCGAAGCCAAGTGGTATCGCAACCGGTGGGTTCAGTCGCGCGCCTTGGTTGAAGGTGCCCAGATGATCGGGCCAAATGGGGTTGATCTCACCGTTGCAATCGCCAATACCAACATTGTTGGGCACGCGGGTCGAATTTTTGCGCTGGTGGAGATTGCATACCCCACAGAGATGACCGCGGAGTTGGATACGATCGGGACGACTGACTTCGATGGTCGCTTGCAGACCAGCATGACGGCACATCCCAAGGAATGTCCGAGGACGGGAGAACTCCATTTCTTCGGCTACCAATTCGTGCCGCCCTATCTCACGTATCACGTATTGGATGCAAGCGGTGCGTTGGTGAAAAGCGAGGAGATCTCGGTTCCGGGTCCGACGATGATTCATGATTTCGGACTCACCGACAACTACGCGATTTTCATGGATCTGCCGATTGTATTTTCGCCCGAGCGAGCTATGTCGGGAAATTCGTTCCCTTATATCTGGAGCGATGACTACGGTGCGCGCCTGGGTGTGATGCCGCGAAGTGGCAGTAACGCCGATGTCCAATGGTTTGAGATCGATCCCTGCTACGTTTTTCATCCGATGAATGCGTACGACGACGGTTCAAAGCTTGTCATGGACGTCGTTCGCTATCCCGAGCTCTGGAAAGGAAATCCGGATACGTTTGCACCGGCGCACCTGCATCGATGGGCCGTGGACCTCGACGCGAAGAAGGTGATCGAGCAGGCTATCGATGATCGTTCCATCGAGTTTCCTCGCGTGGATCCGCGGCGGAGCGGTTTCAAGCATCGATATGGCTACGCGGTTCATACGGATGTACCAGGTGGTATCGATATGCGCGAACTCGTCAAATACGATTTGCAAACCGGGAACACCGAAATTCATTCGTTCGGACCGGGTACAGCGCCTGGCGAAGCGGTCTTCGTGCCAGCTGCCGGGTCGGCGGCGGAGGATGACGGCTACTTACTCAGCTACGTCTATGATGCTGCGCGCGACGCTTCGGATCTAGTGATCTTGAACGCAGCGGCGATCGCCGATGAGCCCGTAGCGACGATTCAACTACCCCAACGAGTTCCGTTCGGTTTCCACGGCAATTGGATCGCCGACGTATAGCCGTTATTCATTCGTCCTATGGGTCCACCAGTGGTGGAATGCGATCAGCCCGGTTCCGCATGCGAGCAGTGCCAGGTGTGCTGGGTTGAACTTACCTTCGAGCAAGCACCCTACCAGTGTTGCGGAGAATATCGGTGGCCCCATGCGGCCGCTGAGCTCGAGCCAAAAACCTTCATCTTTCACGTTCTGTCCTCTCTGATGCGTACGCTATGGTGCGTCCCTGAGTGTCGTTTGCGCAAGTAAGCCGCAGTTTGATTGCAAAAAGTAGACGCCTGGTGAAGAAGTAGGCGAAAATGGCCCGCATACGTGACCCCCACAGAGGTGGTGCACGGTACGCGGTCGAAGAAGGATAGAGATTATGCGAGTTAGTTTCGGTTCAGTTCATGGGTTGGTGGCCATCGTATTCGCGATGGCTCTGGTGATGAGTGCTTGCTCCAAACAGGAAGACATGGCCGCCGAAGATGCCGCGTCGGATGAAGTCGCTGTCATGGATTCAGACGGTCTTGAGCCTTCAGAGGAAGTAGAGGCCGAAGTACCCGGTGACGTTTTCGCGGGGATGTCTGACGAAGAGGCGAAGCAGGACTTCGAAGGCTATTTGAAGGACCGATGTCTTCAGGCGTTTTCGGATGACGCGCAATGCGATTTCGCTGCGGAGTGCTTGGTATCGCGTTTTTCGACGAAGGTCGATATGAAGGGAATGGGCGAAGTCTACTTGACGCTGAAACAAGGCAAAGAAGGCGAAGGTCCGGTTTGGAAGTCGTATCGAGAACTCGGAATCGACTGCTTCACAGAGGCGGTTACGAATCATAGCGGCTGAGCCGCATGTCAAACATGCTCGATGGGTTAAAGGAGCATCAACCCGATGATTGATTCCGGTCCTTTCGCAGGCTGGCCGGCTGCGCTGAGGCGGCGTGTGTTTTATATCGCGAGTTTTTCGAGCCTTGTCGTGCTGTCAGCGCTGACTGCGTTGGGGGCGCCGATGTTTACCGATGCAGCGCCGCAGGGGATGGTGAGCTTCGAGTTGGCGCGTACTTTAGATGTTGCTCAGGCGATGCTTGCGTCGTGGTCGGCGCATACACAGATCTTGATCGCCTTTAGCCTTGGCCTCGACTACCTGTTCTTGCTCCTTTATCCGCTCAGCATTGCATTGGGATGTGCCCTGATCGCGGCGCGGCTAGAACGTCGCTGGGCATTCCATGCATCCGTTGGCTTTGCGCTCGCTTGGCTACAACCCGCGGCGGGCGTGCTCGACGCAGTGGAGAACTACGCGTTAGTTAAGCTGCTTCTCGGTCATCATCAGGAATTCTGGCCCGCGCTTGCGTATTACGCAGCGGTTCCCAAGTTCGTCATTGTGGGTTCCGGCTTGCTCTACGCTGCCCTCGCGGGTGCGGCGAGTTTGTTTCCGGCCCGCGATCACTGATTTATTGCTAAAGTTGCCCGATGCCTAAACGAATCGAAAAGACCGAAGACGAGTGGCGAGCCGAGCTTACGCCCGAGCAGTTTGAAGTCGCGCGAAACAAGGGTACCGAGCGCGCGTTCACGGGTGAATACGCTGACTGCAAGGATGCGGGTGTCTATCGCTGTGTGTGTTGCGCGAGCGAACTCTTCGCCTCCGATGCGAAGTTCGATTCAGGAACCGGCTGGCCCAGTTTCTCGGAAGCGATTGAAGCAGCGAACGTTCGAGCCGAGACCGATGTTAGTCATGGCATGCGACGCGTCGAAGTGCTTTGCAATGTTTGCGATGCTCATCTGGGCCATGTCTTCGATGACGGACCACGGCCAGGTGGACAGCGGTACTGCATTAATTCGGCATCGTTGAATCTGGATCGTTCCGACGAGGACTAGCCGCGCAGCAATCCTTTGGCGATTGCAGTGATTTGGAGTTCGTCGGTACCCGCGTAGATTTGAATGACCTTCGCATCGCGGCAGAGCTGTTCAACCTGGTACTCCGCCATGTAGCCGTTCCCCCCAAAGAGCTGCACGGCTTCAATGGTGACTTCCATCGTCGCTTGCGCCGCGTAGAGCTTACAGGCTGATGCTTCCGCAAAACTCATGCCGGTACCCGCATTCGTGAGTTCGATCAAGCGGAAGAGCAGGTTCTGAATGTTCATCCGTGCGACTTCCATCTTCGCCAGCTTGAGTTGAATGAGTTGAAACTCGCCGATGGGCTTTCCGAATTGCACGCGTTCCTTGGCGTAGCTTACACAGAGCTCGAGGCACCGGTCGACAATGCCTAAGCACATCGCCACGACGCCAGAACGTTCGGTCCCGAAGGTTTCTTTCGCACCCGAACGACCGTACGCGTCCTCACTTTCGCCAATCAATTGATCAGCAGATGCGTGCACATCCTGTAGAGAGAGTTCGCCTGTCGGTGATGAGTGCAGCCCCATCTTGCGCAAGGGTTTTGATCGCGTCAGCCCGGGCGTATCTTTATCGAGCACGAAGCTGAGGATCTTCCGATCTTGTGGCTCGGTGGAGCCATCGTCGAGCTTGCAGATAAAGACGATCGTGTCGGCATAGGGCCCGTTGGTGATGAATGTCTTGGTGCCGTTTAAGATGTAGCCGCCATCGCCATCACGCTTCGCGGTCGAGCGCATCGAACCAAATGCATCTGAGCCAGAACCCGGTTCCGTAATCGCCCACGCGCCAATCTTTTCAAGCGTAAGCAGCGGAAGGACCCACTTCTCCTTCTGCGCACGTGTACCCCGCGCAATGATGGCGCCAGCCGTGAGCCCCGTGCTCACTCCCAGCGCTGTCACGATGCCGGGGCAGTAACGGCAGATCTCAGAGATCAGAATGCATTGCATCGCCATCATGTCACCGCCACCGGTGGTGGCTTTGCGCTCGGAGCCCGCCCCCTCACTGTCTTTGGCGATGATGCGCTCGTAGCGCGCTTTCATCATCTCTTTCATTCCGAACGTGTCGTAGAGCTTTCGCATGGTGTCGTACGGCGGCAAGTCACCGTGCTCGAGTTGCTCGAGGTTGGGAACGATCTCAGCGTCGACAAAGCGACGAACAACGTCTTTAAATGCTTCCTGTTCTTCGGTCCAAGCGATCAATGTAAAGGGCTCCTATGGCTACATGCCCAGTTCGAGTCGGGCGGCCTCGGTCATCATGCTGGGATCCCAAGGGGGTTCCCAGACCAAATCAATTTCAGCAGAGTTTACACCAGTGACACCGCTCACCTTCGTTTCAACTTCGGGCGGAAGCGTTTCGGCGACCGGGCACATTGGAGAGGTCAACGTCATCGTCACCTTCACGTGGCTCGATTCGTTGATGTCGATATTGTAGATGAGGCCGAGTTCATAGATATCTACCGGAATCTCGGGATCAAAAATCGTTTTCAAGACCTGAACGATGCTGTCGTGAATGCCTTCGCCGGCGGATGTGTCGTCTGTTGCTTCGGCCATTGTTACTCCGTGGTGACGGTATCGTTCTCACCGTCTAATGCGGCACGCATGGTATGCCATGCCAGGCTCGCGCATTTTACGCGCATTGGAAACTCGCGAACACCCGCCAGCACCGCCAGCTTGCCGAGTCCGGCGAGATCGACCTCTGTATCGGGTGAGCTGGTGACGGTATCGTGAAAGCAGTCGAAGATCACTTGCGCCTCTTCGATGGTTTTCCCTTTCAATGTCTCGGTCATCAGTGAAGCAGAGGCGGTCGAGATCGCACAACCAGCACCCGCGAAGCGTATGTTCTTGACCGTGTCTCCGACGACCTCAAGGTAAACCGCAATGACGTCGCCGCAGAGCGGGTTGGCGCCGTTCGCGCGACCGGTGGCTTCTTCGAGCGGTCCAAAATTTCTCGGTCGCTTGGTGTGATCCAGGATCACTTCCTGGTAGAGCTCGCGTAAATCTGACATCAGCTGAATATATCGCGAACGCGATCGAGCGCCGCCATCAGCCGATCGATTTCAGCGCGTGTGTTGTAAACCGCAAACGATGCGCGCGTGGTTGCGGGAATGCCAAAGCGGTCCATCACCGGTTGCGCACAGTGGTGTCCGGTACGAACCGCAATGCCTTCTTGATCGAGGATTGTTCCCACATCGTGAGGATGCACACCGTCGAGCACGAATGAAAGTACCCCGGCTTTTTCGCGCGCGGTACCGATGATTTTAATGCCTGGAACCTGCTGAACTTGCTCTGTCGCATAGGTGAGTAATTCGTGCTCATGGGCAGCGATGGAATCGATGCCCATGAGGTTCACGTACTGAAGTGCAGCCCCAAGGCCGACGGTGCCCGCGATATTGGGTGTGCCGGCTTCAAATTTATGAGGAATCTTGTTGTAAGTCGTTTTTTCAAAACTCACGGAGAGAATCATCTCGCCGCCGCCCTGATACGGTTCCATCTCTTCGAGCAACGACTCACGACCGTACAGCACACCGATTCCTGTTGGGCCATAGACCTTGTGACCCGACAGGGTATAGAAGTCACAATCGATGTCCTGGACGTCGATTGCGATATGGGGCGCGGCTTGGGCGCCGTCGAGTAAGACGGGTACACCCTGCGCCTTTGCTTTCGCGACCAGAGATTTCACCGGGTTGATCGTTCCAAGCGCGTTCGAAACATGAACCAATGAAACGAACTTGGTCTTCGGGCCAAGCAGCTGCTCGAAACCCGCGATATCCAGCTCGCCCTCATCGGTGATGGGCGCAACTCGAAGCAAAGCGCCAGTCTGCTGACAAAGGATCTGCCATGGCACGATATTGGAGTGGTGCTCCATATGGGAGATGAGGATCTCATCTCCGGCTTGAAGTCGTGGTCGCGCGTAGGCTTGCGCAACCAGGTTTATGGCCTCAGTCGTGCCGCGAACGAAAACGATTTCTCGACTCTCGCTAGCACCGAGGAAATCGCGACTGATTTCCCGCACATTCTCGTAGGCGGCGGTGGCTTCTTCGGAGAGCAGGTGCACACCTCGATGAATGTTCGCGTTTGATTGTGTGTAGTAGTCACGCAGCGCATCGATAACCGCCGTAGGTTTTTGACTCGTGGCCGCGTTGTCGAGGTAGATCAGCGGCTTTTCATGCACTCGTCGTCCAAGAATCGGAAAGTCCTTGCGTACTAAGTCTATGTCGAGCTGCTTCATACGTTGCTCCGGGGCAGCCAGTCCATCACGAATGACTCAGTGTAGCGACGCAACGTATCGATCGGGAGTTCCGCAGTTACTTCGTTTGCGAACGCAAACGTCAATAAACTCTTGGCTTCCGCCGCGTCGATCCCGCGTGTTCGCAGGTAGAAAAGCGCATCTTCGTCCAGCTGGCCGATCGCGGCGCCGTGACTGCAACGCACGTCGTCGGCATAGATCTCAAGCTGGGGTTTCGTATTGACCGATGCGCGGTCTGAGAGCAGAAGGTTTCGGTTGGTCTGCATCGCGTTGATCTTCTGCGCGTCGGGGCGCACGTGAATGCGGCCGTGGAAAATCCCCTTCGCCGACCCGTCAAGGATGCCCTTGTAGAGCTCGAAGCTATTGGTATGCGGTGCGGCGTGTTCGACCGTGGTGTGATGGTCGATGTGTTCATCGTTCTGTGGCGCGTAGAGGCCGTTCAGCCTGCATTCAGCGCCCGGTTCAGCAAGCACGGCATGAATATCGAAGCGAGTTAGGCCACCATCGAGCGCCAACGAATGCGAACGGAAGCGGCTATCGCGTGCTTGCTTCACAAACAGCGCCGCAAGATGGAAAGCACTGTCGCTTTCTTCCTGAAGTTTGATGTGCTCGATATGTGCTCCTTCCTCAACGAATACTTCGGTCACTGTATTGACCAGCGCCTGCGTTGGGCTCATGCGCAGGTGATGCTCGACGATCGTCGCGCTAGAACCGGCATGCGCCACGATCAAGTTTCGCGGATGAACCGCTGTTGGGGGATCTCCAGATCGCTGCAAGCAGAGAATATGCACGGGGCGTTCGAGTACCGCATGCGCTTCAAGTTCAATGAAAACGCCGTCTTGGAAAAGCGCTTGATTCAACGCGCTCAACGCGCGCAGCTTAGGATCATCGAGCTTGCCGAGGTAATTTTCGAGTTTCTCTGGTTCGGTGGTGATCGAAGCCGCGAGCGATCGAATCTGTACACCGTCAGGTAGACTTTTTAGATCGGACAACGCGGCGTCGACGATGCCGTCCACAAGTACGATCAGGTGCGCGTCGCCGACCGCGCCACGCGGCCCATCCAGCACATTGTCGGGCACGTTCGGTACGCTCGAGGCAGCAACCGCGCGGAAGTCCAAAGTTTCCAGCGCTTTCAAATTGGTAAAGCGCCAGTCCTCGAGTTTAGGCGTAGGGAGACCTTGGTCGCGAAAGCTCTGCACTGCGCTCTCGCGCATGCGTACGAGCCACGGCTGATCGCTACCCGGTAGAACCGCCTGTAGCTCTTCGAAGTGGCGAAGAAAGCGCTCGCGAGCCCCCTCACTCATGCAGGTGCTCCACCCTTGGCGACTTCTTCTTCGATCCAGCCATAGCCGCTTTCCTCGAGCTTTTCCGCCAGCGATCGATCGCCAGATTTCACAATGCGTCCGCCCATCAGGACATGCGTGACATCGGGGACAAGATACGAGAGCAGACGCTGGTAATGAGTGATGACCAGAACCGCGTGCTTCTCAGACCGCAACGTGTTCACGCCGTTGGCCACGATCCGTAACGCATCGATATCGAGTCCGGAATCTGTTTCGTCTAGAATCGCAAGCATCGGATCGAGCAGTGCCATCTGAAGGACTTCGTTGCGTTTCTTCTCACCACCGGAAAAACCTTCGTTCACGGAGCGATTAAGGAATTTTTCATCCATCTCAATCAACTTCATTTTTTCGCGCACCAATGAGAGAAAGTCGACCGCGTCGATTTCTTCCTCCCCGCGATGCTTGCGCTGGGCGTTGAGCGATGTGCGCATGAAGTACGCGTTCGTGATTCCTGGAATTTCAACGGGGTATTGGAACGCTAAGAACACGCCCTCGCGTGCACGTTCCTCCGCTGGCATTTCGAGAAGGTTTTTGCCGTGATACAGGACTTCGCCCGCGGTCACTTCGTAGTCGGGCTGGCCGGCGAGAACATTCGCGAGTGTGCTCTTTCCGGATCCGTTCGGGCCCATGATCGCGTGGACTTCACCGGGGCGAACATGCAGGTCGAGCCCGCGAAGAATCTCTTTACCTCCAATTTCTGCGTGAAGGTTTCGAATCTCTAACATGCTGAGGGTTCCTATCCGACGCTGCCTTCGAGCGTAACTTCCAGAAGTTTCGAAGCCTCGACCGCAAATTCCATCGGGAGTTTTCGGAAGACTTCTTTGCAAAAACCGTTGACCAACATTGAAACCGCGTCCTCGGGATCAATCCCGCGCTGCTGGCAATAGAAGAGTTGGTCATCGCCAATCTTTGACGTGGTGGCTTCATGCTCCACTTTGCCCGACGCGTTCCTTACATCGATGTAGGGAAAGGTATGTGCGCCGCATCGATCCCCGAGCAGCAGCGAATCGCATTGGGAAAAGTTCCGCGCGTTCTTTGCGCGTTGATGAATCTCGACGAGTCCACGATACGTTTGCTGGCCGTGCCCCGCGGAAATGCCCTTCGAGATAATCGTGCTCGAAGTATTCTCTCCTAGGTGAATCATTTTGGTTCCGGTATCCGCTTGTTGTAGATTGTTCGTAACCGCAACCGAGTAGAACTCACCGACGGAACCATCACCCTGAAGGATGCAGCTCGGGTACTTCCAGGTAATCGCGGATCCGGTTTCAACCTGTGTCCATGAAATCTTAGAGTTGCGGCCTTTGCACTTGCCACGTTTGGTCACGAAATTGAAGATCCCACCCTTTCCGTTTTTGTCACCGGGATACCAGTTTTGCACTGTGGAATATTTGATGGTGGCGTCATCGAGCGCAACCAATTCCACCACCGCAGCATGCAGCTGATTTTCGTCGCGCATGGGTGCGGTGCAGCCCTCAAGGTAGCTGACGTAACTTCCCTTATCCGCGATGATCAACGTGCGTTCGAATTGACCGGTCTTTGCCTCGTTGATTCTGAAATACGTTGAGAGTTCCATCGGGCAGCGTACGCCCTCGGGGATGTAGACGAACGAGCCGTCGGTAAAGACCGCCGAGTTCAAGGTGGCGTAAAAGTTGTCCGCGTAGGGGACGACGGAGCCGAGGTACTTCTTGATGAGCTCGGGGTGCTCCTGCACGGCTTCTGAAAACGAGCAGAAGATAATGCCGAGTTCCCCAAGCTTTGCTTTGTACGTCGTAGCGACCGAGACGCTATCGAAAACCGCATCGACCGCTACACCCGAAAGAATCTTCTGCTCTTCGATCGGGATTCCTAGCTTCTTGAAGGTTTCTAAGATGTCAGGGTCAACCTCGTCGAGGCTGTCGAGTTTCGGTTTTATTTTCGGTGCGGAGTAGTAGCTGATGTCCTGATAATCAATGGGTGAAAAGTCGACTTTCGCCCAGCGCGCATCTTCTTCATTCAACTCGAGCCAGCGGCGATACGCTTTGAGCCGCCATGCCAGCATGAAGTCGGGCTCGTTCTTCTTCTTGGAAATGAAGCGAATGATGTCTTCGCTCAGTCCCGGCGGAGCGGTGTCTTGCTCGACATCGGTGACGAATCCGTATTCGTATTCCCGATCGGTAAGGTTTCGAATGTCTTCCTGTGAACTGCTCATACGCTTGGGTTCTCTTCCCGGTTTTCAGTAGGTGTGTCGATCCAAATCGCCAACTCATGTTCGCGGCGAGTGAGATCCGCCAAGGTGATCTCCTGAAAAAGTTCACGGACCACGGTTTCGGCCTTGCGCCAGAGCGAGCGGATCCCGCAATCGGTGGAATGCACGCAATCGCGCTGTTGGCCCGGATGAGTGTCGCAGAACGAGTCTGGAAAGAATGACCCCCCGAGCACCTGCAGCGCCTCCCAGGCGGTGATTTCTCCGCTGGGCCGTGCGAGCTGGTAGCCCCCCCCGGCGCCTCGAATGCTGGTCACCAGGCCGCCCCGGCGCAGCGCCCGCATCAGCTTGGCGGTGTATTCAGGACTCAGGCCCTCTGCCTCAGCGATCTCGGGGATCGTGAGTGGAGAAGAGCCGGG
Organism: Deltaproteobacteria bacterium; assembly: GCA_029261895.1. GTDB lineage: Bacteria > Myxococcota_A > UBA9160 > SZUA-336 > SZUA-336 > JAJDAK01. Next base: position 46,543 of record JAJDAK010000008.1, on the reverse strand, counting down.
GTGACGCGCTACTTGGAGCAGGCAGCGCAGGCCATATTCCTCGATTGCGAGTAGGTGCATCTAACCACCATAAAAAAATATACAGATTGGTCAAGATTGTTTATCGGCAAGCCGGATCGCGGCCTAAAAGGAATCGGCAGAAAGGCTAGAATCCGGGCGTGGAAACTATGATTTTTCCGTTCGGGGGGTCGCAACCCCTTGTTGCCAAAGGGGCTTTTATTGCGCCGGGAGCCGTGCTCATTGGGCAGGTCGAGATCGCGGCTGAAGCCAGTATCTGGTTTGGCTGTGTTCTCCGCGGCGATGTGAACGCGATCCGAGTGGGGGCGAGGAGCAATCTGCAGGATGGCACGATCGTCCACGTGACCAGCCGTGGGCATGCGACGAGCGTGGGTGCGGACGTCACGGTGGGGCATCGCTGCATTCTCCACGCCTGTGAACTCCAGGATCGGGCCTTTGTGGGGATGGGCGCGACGCTCTTGGATGGCAGCGTTGTCGAAACTGGCGCCATGCTGGCTGCGGGGTCGCTGCTGACACCCGGAAAAGTCGTACCCGCGGGTCAACTCTGGGGTGGGCGACCGGCCCGTTTCATGCGGGTCCTCAGTGTCGCCGAGATCGACGGCTTTCGCAATGCGACCGAGCGCTACGTTTTGTTGGCGCAGGAGTACGCCCGAACCCTATAGCGTTGCCGGTCACTTGCCGATGTAAGACGCGCCCCCTCTGGAGTTCTGCGCGCGTGAAAGTTCTTTTCATTATCGGTACCCGACCGGAAGCGATTCGACTTTGCCCGGTGATACGGGCAATGAAGGCCCGACTGCAACCTTTCGAGCCTCGCGTCTGCGTGGTTAGACAGAATTCGTACCAATGGGACTCCGTGCTCAGTGCCTTCGATGTTACTTCGGACTACGATTTTCCTGCAGTCAACGAAGAACAAACTCTCGCGCAATTTACGTCGCGTTTACTTGGCGCACTCGATCCGGTGATTTCGAACGAGCGACCGGATTGGATTCTCGTACAAGGGGATGCAACCACGGCGATGGTGGGGAGTTTACTTGCGTTCTATCACGGTGTGCCGCTGGCTCATCTCGACGCCGGCATGCGCACGCACGACAAGCGCGAGCCTTTCCCGCAGGAAATGAATCGGAGAATTTCCGATCTACTCGCGGATCTTTACTTTGCACCCTCCGAATTCGCGCGCAGCATTTTGTTGGCCGAGGGTGTGGATACGAATCGAATTCTAGTCAGTGGCAGCACTACGATCGATTCGCTGCTCTACACCATGCAGCTCGACTACGACTTCGATTCGGGCCCGCTCCGGGATCTACCTACTGACAAGCGAATCATTGTGGGTACGACGCATTCGTATAACGAGTTCGAAGGTGGCCTGGCCGAGATCGCGGAAGGCCTGAAGCAAATCGCGGCTGAGTATCCTGACGATGTACACATCGTCTACTCCGTGTTGTTACGGCCCGAGGTTTGGGATCTGTTTGAAGCAGCCGTTGGAAATGCGGACAATATTACATTGGTTCCGCCACTCGAATATCTAACGTTTTCGCACCTGTTGAATCAATCGTATCTTGTGTTGACCGACTCCGGTGGACTGCAGGAAGAAGCATGCATCTTGGGTAAGCCCGTCTTGGTGCTTCGAAACTCAACGGAGCGTTTGGAAGCGCTGAGTGCAGGCACGGTGAAAGTGGTGGGTACGGAAGTGCACGCGGTCGTGAAAGAAGTTCGAACTCTGCTCGATGATGAAAGCATCTATTCCGAGATGGCTGTACGATCTCGCGTGTACGGCGATGGCTCAGCGGCAGAGAAAATTTGCGAGGGCTTTTTGAGTCGTCGCGGCGCGGGAAGCTATGGGCGATAAACCGCGTGTTAGCTTCTGCATTCTTACAACGACGGGAAACACGGGGCGGCTCGACCGGCTGATTGCGAGTATCCGCGCGCAGCGGATTCCTGAGTACGAGGTCATTGTTGCAGGGGTGCTGCCCGCTGAAATGAACGGCATCGTGCCGATCCACGCGTCCGCTGAAATCGCGCATGGTGATTTCGCTCTGCTGTGGAATCGTGTGACGGCCCAAGCGATTCACGAATGGATCGTCGTGCTTGACGACTGCAAGGTATTGTCCGGAGATTGGTTTAAACACTTTTCCGCGTGTCCCCATCCGGCCGATATTCTGACATCGAGGGTTTACCTGGAAGACGGGGGTCGCTATTGGGATCATGCCGAGCTTCTCCCGTCGGGTGATGCCAGATTGCTGGGTGAATTTGAAAACGCAGATCAGCCTTATCTCGTCGGTGGAAACGCTTGGGCGATGCGTGCGTCGGTCGCCGAGCGCGTGCGCTGGAACGAAGCAGCGCCCTTTGCACATCAGGCGGATCTTGATTTTGCTGCAGATTGTCTAGAGCGCGGGATTCGTATTCAACACAACGCGGCGAGTGTCGTGTATCACTTGGATCCACGTGCGACCAATGTTGGTAGGCGCGTGTTGCTTCGTCCCGAAGGATTCGAGCTCAAGCTGTTTCTGAAAACGTTGGTGTCCCAGACTGCGGGTGCGCTGCTGCAGACCGCGACAAGCTTGTTACATGATGGCACGCTAGCGGAGGCCGCCGACGTGCTGCGCTATGGCATCGACCGTTACCCCGACTATATGTTGCTCGGCGATGCGTGGCAGACGTTGCAACGCGTTTGTGGTGGCGAACTTCCGCAAGCACACTGGTTTCCGAACGGCACGCCCGAGTTTCGGCGTTCGGTTGGCGGTGAATTGGGTGCGCCCACGCTCGCGTCCAACGCGCTCGGCATCAACATGATCGGTTTCTTCAGTGGTAATCTTGGTCTTGGCGTGACAGCGCGACAGTACTTGCGACTTTTGGATGACGCAGGACTCGACGTTTGCCCGGTTGAGGTACCCGTGGGAGGGGGGCGTGCAAACCATGACCACTCGTATGCGGAACGCTGTATTCAGCTAAGCGACAAGGCACCGCATCGCGTGAATCTTTTCATGATGAACCCAGGGGACGCCGCGCATTTGGCTAACGGCGGGCATGATGCGATTCAATTCGATCGCCATATCAATTTGAACATCCCGTTTTGGGAATTGCCGAGGATGCCTAATAAGTGGCTCCCTCAACTCGAGGCGATGGATGTTGTGATTGCTGCGAGTCAGTTCGTTAAGTACGCACTGATGGCAGACCTCAGTAACACGTGTATTCGAGATCTTCCGCATCCCCTCTATCTGGAAGCGGAATATTCGGAAGATCGCGCACAATGGGGTATCCCAAGGGACGCCATTGCATTTGTAAGTGCATTCGAGATGGCAAGCGATGTGAATCGCAAAAACCCTTACGGTGCGATCGAAGCGTTCAATCGCGCGTTCGGAGCTAGGGACAACGCTGTACTGGTCGTCAAAGTTAACAATTCGCGGGGCGACCCGTCGTTCGTACCGCATATGGATCGGCTTGAACAGATTGCTGCGGAAAATCCGCGCATCATTCTGTTGGATCGTGTGCTCAGCTATTCGGAGGTGCTCTCGCTCTACGCGAGCAGTGACGCGTTGGTTTCATTGCACCGCGCCGAAGGACTTGGCCTGTGTCCGTTGGAAGCGATGACGCTTGGAAAGCCAGTGGTCGCCACAGGATGGTCGGGCAATATGGATTTCATGACGGAGAAGAACGCCTGCTTGGTCGGCTACAAGCTCGTGCCAGTCGAAGCGACGACACAGGCGGCGTACGGCGCGGAGATGGCCGGCCCGAACGCGCGCTGGGCAGACCCCAATCTGGATGAGGCCGCGTATTGGATGGTACGCCTGGCCGAAGACGAATCTTTGCGGCGCCAAATCGGCAAGCAAGCCGCGGCCGATATGGCGGAACGCCAACGTCGTATCGATCCCGCTGAAATCGTCACCACCGTGCGAAATCTCGCGGAGCGTCGCGGCCTCAAGCTTTAATCTGCAGTTCGCGCCGTAGCGGGTAGTATCCCGGCCTCATGATGCTGGGTTTGTTCGCACAAGGGCTGGGGTTCGGAGTCTTGCACGTGCTGCTTGGCCCAGATCACCTTGCCGGATTGGCGCCGCTCTCCGTGGACGCGGGGCGTGGTGCTTGGCGCGTGGGTTTACGCTGGGGGATCGGTCACGCCCTTGGCATCGTGCTGGTGGGAATGCTGGCTTACGGTGCCGGTGATCAGCTCGGTCTCAATGAATTGTTTGAGATGGGCAATTCGCTGACGGGTCTGATTCTGATCGGCATCGGCGCATGGGGGTTCTTGCACCTGCGTCGCGATGCATCCCATTTTGGTCATGCGGATTCCAATCATCACGGCGCCACCCATGCCACCCACGTGCATACGCGCGCCGCGTTACTCATTGGTGCGGTCCACGGGCTGGTCGGGACCGGAGCGACGCTGGGGGTCCTGCCCGCACTGATGCAGGAGAGCTGGACCGCCGCCCTGACCCTGCTGTTGGGGTTCTCGTTTGGAACCATCGTAAGCATGTTGCTGTTTGCCGCACTGCTGGGATTGGCCGGTCCGAAGGACGCGAGCGCCGCAGGGCCGACCTATCGCTGGATCTTCATCTTGGCTTCTACGGTTGCGCTCATGGTTGGGTTGATCTGGTTGCTCGCACCGATTTTCGGTTGGGACATTCACGGCCACGCATGAAAGCGCGCTGCTCTGTCCTACTTCTCTTGATGACGCTTGGCTGCGCGACCCAGCTATCGGAATGGCAGCATGCGATGGCGTCGGATCATCCCTTGGTCGGCCGTATCTGGGCGTCGGAGGCCGGCGAGTTTGTTTCAAGCAATGAATTGACGCAGGAACTTTTATCGACGCATTGGGTCCTCTTGGGCGAGAAACACGATAATCTGGATCATCATCGCCTGCAGGCATGGGTGATCACCGAGCTGGTGCGGGGCGGCCGGCGACCCGCGATGAAGTTCGAAATGCTGATGCCGCATCAGGCGCGTCAGATCCGCGATCGACTGGCTGCGGATCCCGGCGATCTGGCTGTGGTACTGAGTGCATTCGATCGTTCAGGCTGGAAGGCGGAGCGCTATCGTGAGCTGATTGATGTCATTTATGACGCAGGCCTGGGTTTTGATGCGGCGAATTTATCTCCAGCTGAACGTAGGGGGGTGCGTCAGTTGGGCATGGATGGTTTGCCCGATGAGCTCGTTGAGCCCTTCGGTTTGGATAGCCCCGTCGATCCCGCACTACGCGAGATACTGGTTGAAGAGATTCGCCAAGCGCATTGCGGGCATGCCAGTGACGCGATGGCCAATCGACTCATCGAGGTTCAGCGGGCAGTGGATGCAAAGATGGCGTATTCGATGTTGCAAGGCGGGGACGCTGGCGCAGTGTTGATTGCAGGGGCCGGACACGTCCAACGTGAACGCGCTGTACCCCAGCATTTGGTCGGACCTTCGCTGGTGATCGCGTTCGTCGAAGTCCAAAGAGACGAATTCGATCCGGCGGCTTATCCGTCTGGATATGACTACCTATGGTTTACGCCGCGGGTGGATGACATCGATCCGTGCGTCAAGTTTCGCGAGCAACTGGAGCGCATGCACGCGCCGAAAACTGACGCGGACATGAACGCGGACTAGCGCTTGCGTGACGCAGGTGAATTTCCAGAGTAGCCATCCGCTAGACTTGTATTCACGTGTACGACCGCGTCATTAATTCCAGAGAGTCCATATGAAAACGTGATGCGCGGTAGATCGTCGGCCTGAGCCTGGCTGGTCACGACACTGCCGGCGGGGACGTAACGTCCCGGTGGCACGTGGACACCGATGACTTTTGCGCCGGGCTCAACCACGGTACCGGAACCGATATGTGCCTTGAAGACCAGCGCCTGCATGCCGAGGAAGACGTCGTCTTCGAGCCACGCGGGTCCGTGGACGTGGGATTGATGGGCCAGGGAGACTCGGTCACCCACGAAGACCGCGTAGTCTCGTCCGCCGACGTTGTAGAGATTCTGGGCGACGCGCTTGCCATGCGAGACGGTCTCGAGGCCGTGGATCACCACCCCGTCTTGAATATTGCTCTCCTCACCCACGTGGATCGGCTGTCCTTCATCGCCGCGGACGGACGCGAATGGCGCCACATACACCCGCTCTCCGATCTCCACGTTTCCAATCACGCTAGAAAGTGGATCGAGGTACGCGGCCGGGTGGACCGACGGTGACTCGATGTCTGGGTTGAAATCGGTCGCGGTGTTTTTTCGGAGAACGCCCTGGCCGGTGCCAGCGTGGCGAGGCGCGTCCTTATCCGGTGTATGCTGACCCCAGGAGCTCCCAGCGTCGACGGGCGGTGTGTTGGCGTCTGCTATGGGACCGAAGTCCAGGAGCCCAGTCCCGGCGCTCCAACCGAGCGCGATTCCTAGTACCAGTGAAACGCCATTCTTCCAATATGTGTGCACAATCATCCCCTCCGTCGATCAGGCCTTAAACCTCGTAACGTCCGACCAGAGTGGTGGCTTGAGCATCGAAATCAGCAGTTGGGACCTAAAATGGACTATCCTCGACACGAGACGGGTGGTTAGCGCTACTATATGGACTGCGGGGCTGGATTCTGAATGGGTGTTGTCAGTGTGAAGAAGGAGCTCGCATGAGTCGCGGCAGAATGGTTTTTCTAACGGCATTGGTGTTATGCGCCACTGCGTCTGCTTTCCCTGTGCAGGCATCGACGCTTTCGTTTGAGGGTCTGGCACTTGGGGAGCATGTCTCCGATCAGTTTCTATTGTCCGATGGAGTGACGATCAGCGTCGTCAGCAACGGCAGCGGACCCGACCTCGGCATCATTTTCGATTCGTTCGCGACAGGTACACCCGACACCGACCTTGAAGGCCCACCGTGGTCGGTTGGAAACCTGGCGCCCAGTACACAACTCGGGAATCTGCTGGTGATTGCGGAAAATGACTTCGACGGGAGTATGGACGGCTTCGTCGACCTACCCGACGATGAGCGTCGGGGCGGTTCGATATTCTTCGAGTTTCAACAGCCCGTGTTTTCGTTTGGCTTTGATCTGATCGACATCGAAGCGGATGAGTTCGACGCCACCGCAGGTTTCGTTGCGTTTTTTAATCATGACGTTGAGCTCTTTCGGATTGGCTTTGGCGATCTGCCGACGATCGATCCATCCATTGTATTTGGCAACAATTCGGCGAATCGAATCTTTCCGATCGCTCTTCCAGGGTCCAACTCCGGTGGTCGGATCGTGGCCGGGAACCTGCAGGATTACGTAAATATTATTGAGATCGATCTCGCTGGCTCGGGCGCGGTGGATAATATCCAGATCAACGCGGTTCCTGAGCCGGGAACCTGGGGTCTTTTGGGCGCGGCGATGCTCGGTCTTGCTGCGCTACGCCGCCGCCTGCGCGCGGCTGCTCGCCAATAACGGGACGCCTCTTTCTTTCTACGCACCTCGTACGCTAGGGTGGCGCGCATGAGGAGGGGTGTATGAAGCGCTCTGTGGTCATTGCTGCGGGAGCAGCGATCGTGTTGGCGTTGGCCGTGTTGATCGGTGTGTTCTCGTCTCTGGACTCGATCGTAAAGACGGCGGTCGAGACCTACGGATCAGAAATGACCCAGACCTCGGTTCGTCTTGGCCGTGCCGGTTTTCAGCTCACTGAGGGGAAGGGTGCGCTTTACGGGCTCGTTATCGGGAATCCTGCGGGCTACAAGACCGACTATGCGATGCGACTCGGCGAGATCAGTTTGGATCTCGACGAAGAGACCGTCATGGAAGATACGATCGTCATCACGGAGCTCGTCATCAACGCGCCCGTGATCACGTATGAGTTTGGTGCGACGGGCAGCAATATTGATGAGATCCAACGTAATCTGGCCGCGTACACCGGCTCGTTGAACGATGCTTCAGCATCGGAGAGTGATGAACCGGGCAAGAAGCTGATCATCGAAAATCTCTATGTTCGCGACGGCCAGGTTAATGTAAGTGCCAAGCTATTACAGGGGCAGGCGTTACCGGTTCCGCTGCCCACGATCCATATGAAGAACGTCGGCAAATCGAAGGGCGGGGCGTCGCCAGCTGAAATCGGCAAGCAACTGCTGGGTCGCATTCTGGGCGACGTTAAGGGTTCGGTTGCGAAAGCGAACCTCAGCGGTGCGCTGCAGGGAATCGGTGAAACCGGGAAACAACTGGGCGATGGTGTAAAGGGTGTGGGGGAATCGTTGAAGAACGTATTCAAATAGACCGTGCGCATCGCTACCTGGAATATCAACGGTCTTCGCGCACGGCTCGAATACGTGATGCTTTGGCTTCGCGAGCGCAAGCCCGACATCGTGGGTTTCCAGGAGCTCAAACTCGAAGACAAAAATTTCCCTGCTGACGCATTTGAAGCCGCCGGTTATCACAGCGCTGCCTTTGGGCAGAAGAGTTGGAATGGTGTGGCGATCCTCAGCCGCACACCGATCGAAGTGACGCAGCGTGGTCTACCGGGACAGGAAGCGTTCGGTTCGCGTTTGATCAGCGCACGCATCGAGAACATCGACTTCACGACGGTCTATGTGCCCAATGGTAAAACGATCGAGCATGATGATTTCCCGCGAAAGCTTGCTTGGTACGATTCGCTGCTAGAGTACTTTGAGTCCGAGCATCGTTCGTTGGATGCTCATATTCTATGCGGAGATTTTAACGTCTGTCCCGCTGCGCTCGATACTTGGAATGAGCGCGAGTTTCAGGGCTCGATCTTCCATACCACCGAAGAACGCGAAAGAGTTCAGAAGCTACTGCGGTGGGGGTTCACCGATGTATTCCGGAAGCTCTATCCCGACGAACAGGTGTTCTCCTGGTGGGACTATCGTGGCGGTGCTTTTCACAAAAAGCAGGGTCTTCGGATTGATTTCTTGCTGGCGACCGAAGCATTGGCGGGTCGCATCAAAGATGTTCAGGTCGATCGAGATTATCGTAAGAAGAAAGAAGAGCTGAAAGCTTCGGATCATGCTCCGGTGATCTTGGATCTAGAGTAGAGAAGATCCGGCCGGTACAGCTGGATGGCTCCTCGGGACGGGCTCGAACCGCCGACCTAGTGGTTAACAGCCACCCGCTCTACCAACTGAGCTACCGAGGATCAGAACGCGAACTCTAAGCATCGCAGCGCGAGGATTCAACTCCCAAACGACAGTTCTTGGTTAGTTCTTTGGCCGCGCCGCCACATCGACCTCGCGAATCTCAACTGCCAAGGCGCAGGTGACGCTGTCTTCGCGTTCTGTGCCATACGGGCCAGAATCCTTTGGCAGCGCGGCACGGCGCACTGTCACGGCGAAGGAATAGGTTCCCGGGCCAAGTTCTGGCAGTGGAAAACGCGTGCCCTCTGCAATCTCGCTCCAGGCCTGATCGGGAAACAAGCCCCGTCGGCGTGTGATCCGGGTTGGCGTCCAGCCGACCGTTTCCGCCTGATCCCAGCTGAGTTCGCCGAATGACGCCGCTTTAGGATCAACCTGAAGCTTGATGTCCTGTCCTATGATTTCGACGGGATCTGAAAACTCGCTCACCAGTGCATCGGTATCGATCGCCCGCACCCGATAGCGCGCGCGTTCCTCACAACCTACGGCGAGGTCCATCATGCGTGTGTAGTTCGGGTCAATCTCGGCGACCCGTCGCTCATCCTTCCACGAATTTTCGCGCCAGTCTTCCCGCCAGACTTCGTAATGCTTGAGATCTTTTTCGGTATTCGATTCCCAGACGAGTAGAGCTTGGCCCAGTTTGAGGTCCGCGAGCTCCAACTTGATGGGCGGTAGCGGCTCGGCTTTCGTTACTGAGCGGATCGGTTCAGTCATTTCGCTTTCGCCGCCAAAACGATTCGCTGCGGCAATTCGGTAGTACATCACCCGAAGATCACCGGTAACCGGATCGTCAAAAATGCTCTGTAGGCGACCCTCCACATAGCCCACCGGTTCCCAAGGGCCCGCGACAGTGGGGCTGCGAAAAACGGAGTAACCATCGACGCTTGGATTCTCGCTCGGTTGCCATTCCAAGACAACATGACGCGGAAGATTTGAAAATGATCGCAGTCGTTCTGGAACGCTCGGCGTTGGGTCTGTTGTTGCTACGATGTATGCGTGGCTTCGGCTGACGCGTCCTTCGCTGTCGAAGGGGTGAACACGATAGTGATAGGTCTGGCCGTCGCCGAGTCGATGTTCGTCTTCGCCGAAGTCGGTGTAGACCGTGTTGAATCTATCGATCGTGCGACCGACCGATGTGTAGTCGGCTGAAGCTTCGCGTGATCGGGTGACGACGTAACCCGAAACGTCGCCAACTAAGATTGGGTTCCAACCGAGCGAGATCGTCCGATCTTCTGTTGATGTCACACGTAGCCCCTCGGGTGGCAGCAAGTCGGCGACACGATCAAAACTCAGGGCCAGTGGCTTGTCAAAAACCTCGCGACCCATGCGTTCTTGTATGGTGGAACACGCCAGCAGTATCGTGACCGACAACGCGGATGCAGCGGAAAGCTTACGACCCACCGGTCTGAATCTCCTCAAGTCGCGAAAGGATTTTTTCTGCGCGCTCCACGTTCTCTTTGGTTCGGGAATGGCGTGGGTCGATCAGCAATACCCGACGCCAGAGGCGTAACGCATTGTGAAGATCCTCATCTTGAAAATAGCGTTTGCCGCTTTCGTACAGTTCTTCGACCTGCGGGCTTAGGTTCGAGCGCAACGAATGCAGTCGATCGCGTGCAGGGCGATGTGTGGGATTGATGCGCAACGCGGCCTGATACTCTGTGATGGCCCAGAAAGGTTCGCCCGCATCCTCGGCGTCCTGTCCCGATCGAAAGTGACCCTCGGCAAGAATTTCTTCCTGCGAAATCGATCGTGGTGGCGGTGGAATGCGACGCTTGGCTTCCATCTGATCGAAACGCCGAATGTACGAGAGGTAACCAAGAGCGACTTCATTACGTGAATCAAGCCGAAGTACGGATTCGAATGAAGTCCGTGCACGAATGCGACGCCCGGCCGCGTAGGCTCGCTTTCCCTCTTCGAGGTGTCGCAGTACTTCCGCACCCACGGCGTGTTGCACCTGGCGGATTTCGATTTGGATGGCTGGATTAAATGGATCGAGTTTTTCCAAATATTCAGCGTGGCGGCTGGCTTCATGCAAGCGGCCTTCGTCCAATGCCAAGGTGAGGTTGCTGCGTTCGACCGTCCGTTTTTGATCCAGTTCCCGCACGAGAACCTGGGCGCGATCGAGCAACGGACGCCGAGCCGGATCGAGCTTCGTGGTCAGGCGGTAGTAAAGAACTGCCTCAGCGAGCCGACCCTCAGATTCAAAGAACGAAGCGCGCTTTTCGTAGCGCCGCAGCATGCGTTCAAATTCGGCATCGATCACCTGCAGCCGTTCCGAAGTTTTCTCGTAGTCCCGATGTTCGGCATCGATCCCACGCCAGACCTCCAGCGCGGAGCGGAGATCTCCCTGCCGGTATAGTTTTTCACCGCGTTCGTACGGGCTCGCGCAGGCGGCGAATACCGTCAGGGCGAGGAGAGGCCAAATGGGTCGGAGCTTTGCGGTCACAAAATGATTCTAGTCTGGTCCCGTGGGTCGATCTAGTAGGTGACCCGGAATGCCTCAACGGGTGCGTCACGGCCGTCGAGCTGGCGCATTCCCAGGGATTCGGACTCCACCAGGTGCCCGACCCGCTTGGCGACGTCCGCGGTGATCAGGATTTCGCCTGGCCCTGCCAGGTCTTGCATGCGATTCGCGACATTGACCGCGTCGCCGATTGCGGTGTAGTCCATTTTGAACTGCGATCCGATATTGCCGACAACGACCGGGCCCGTTTGGATACCGATGCCTACATTTAAACGCGTGAAGTGTTCCTGCTGGTTTTCCATCGTCCTGTTTCGCTCCTCGACCGCGCGTTGAACCGCGATGGCTGCCGCGACCGCGCGTTCGGCATGGTCGGGACTCTCGATTGGCGCCCCAAAGTAGGTGAGGATCGCATCGCCGATGTACTTGTCTACGGTCGCGCCGTGGTCGAGCAAATGGCTTGTGATCAATTCAAATGCTTCGTTGAGAAATGCAACCACACGCTCTGGGCCCACCCAACTTGCCATGCGGGTGAATTGGCGAATGTCGATAAACAAGACCGTGATCTCGCGCCGCTCGCCGTGTAGTTTGATCGATTCCTTCGAGTCGCTCACCTGACGCAGGACGTGATCGCTGACGTAGCGTCGGAATGCGCTTTCAATGCGTCTCTTTTGGCTGAGGCTCTCGCTCATCTCGTTGAACGCGCGGGTGAGCTCACCGATTTCGTCCCGCGTCGTCGGTAAAACGCGTGCCGAGAGATCTCCTGATGCGAGCGCGTTTACGGCGACACGCAAGCGACGTAGTGGCCGTGTCGTGAAGCCGCTCATCGCGACAGCAATGATCACGGCGACGATGAGGAGTCCGCCTGATGCGAGCAAGACTTCGCGTCGGGCGCGTGCGAACACCGGGGCGATGAGTCCTTCGAGATCGAGAACGATCTGGGCTTCGCCAAGATCGACGTCACGGAATGCCAACCGCGCGGCGACTACCAATCGGCCGCCGAAGAGTTGGCTTGCCTGTGGCGTTTGTACGGTCAAGCGTTCGCGCTGCGGTTGCTCATGCGTGGACGAACTATGGAGAAGGTTGCCGTCTTTATCGAGCAAGCGAGCGACCAAAACCTCCGCTTCCTTGGCTGCGGTTTCGAGCAGTTGGCCGACGACCAGATCGTCTTCGAGTAGCACGGGATCGCGCGCATTGCGGGCGAGGTTGAGCGCCAATGCACTCGCGCGCTTGCGGGCTTCGGTCTCGAGCGCCTCGCGCGATTGTTCGAGCATCACCATCGAAATCGTGACGATGGATGCCGCCAGAAGCCCGATGGTCAGAACCAGCAGTTTAAAGCGAAGCGGAAATATCATTTCGCTACTGGGTCCTTCGAACGACGTTAACGTCATGTTTGCCCACGAAAGCTCTTTTGCGTCGGGCGTTTAGCTCATTTAATCAGGTACGAAGCTATCACCCAGGCCAGGGTTTGCAAATCCCCTGCGGACGCCATTACCCTGACGTGGATGGCAGAGACGGCGAATCCCAAAGCGGTGGTTTTCGATTTCGATGGAACCCTGGTGGACACCTGGCGCGATATCGCGACCGCGTTGAACCGGACCCTTCGTGATGCCGGCCTGCCGGAGGCCGACGGCCCGGACGTGCGGTACTGGATCGGCAAAGGCGTCATCGATTTATTGGAGCGCGCCGTGCCCGAAGCGGACCGATCCCCAGAGCGTATCGACGAACTGTTCCGCTTGTTTCGAGACCACTATCAAGAGTGCTGCCTCGATACCACCGAACCTTATCCCGGTGTGATCGAAGTGTTGGATGAGCTTTCGGAACACTGGCTCGCCGTTCTGAGCAATAAGCCGGCGAGATTTTTGGATCACATCATCAATGCACTGGGCCTTAAGTCATATTTCCGAACCATCGTCGGAGGCGATTCCATCGATGTGCGCAAGCCTGACCCAGCGGCGTTTCATCACGTGCTTCGAAGTTATGACGGTACGCCAGCTGCGATTTGGATGATCGGTGATTCCGCGATCGATGTAGAGACTGGGCTCGCGGCGCGTGCCAACACGATTGGGTGTGGTTGGGGTCTGCGCGGCAAACAAGAACTGATCGACGCCGGAGTCCAACATCTGATTGAGCGGCCCGCGGAGATTCCCGCGTTGGTGCTCGGCCGGCGCTAACGCGCTGGAAGTCCGTTCTGTTCCAAGCGCCAGCGTAGTAGCGCAATGCGATCCTGTCCGAAGAATGGTTCGCCGTTGAATACGAATGTGGGTACGCCCCAATGTCCCGCGGCTTCAAGATCCTTTTGATTGGTTTCAATAGCCTCGTCGAATCGCTTGGCATTCTCGAGCGCGGCTTTCTCCAACGCGTCCAAGTCCAGTCCTGCACGTTCTGCCGCGCGCGCCAAGTGTTCGCCTTCGTGCCAGTTCTGGGTCTTCCCGTTCCAGATGATCGTCATGGCTTCGTAGAAAAATGCTACGCCCTGGCCCGCTTCGACCGCGGCCTGCCCAAGTCGAACGAGGCGAAAGATATAGGGCTGGTCATCGGCAACGATTCGACTCGGAAACTCTTGAACGATGGGATCGGGCTGCGGCCAACGAATATCGATACCTTCAAACTCCGCGACACGGGCGACGTCCCGAAAAACGTAGGGCGGCCAGAGCGGATTGACGTCCTTGAAAAAATCACGGTCTCGAATCGCCAGCGGCATCACGATTCGTAGGTTCATATCCACGCCGTCTTCTTGGGCAAGCTCAAAGGCACGATGTGCGGCGAGGTAGCTGTACGGACTACGGAAGGACGCGAAGAAATCGATTTCGAACGGCACTCGGGACTCCTTTTCCGGTTATCATAGGCTCGATGAGTCCCGAATTGCACGAATCTGTCTGGAAAGATCCGATGACGCCAGTCGTACTGCTGGAGCGATCCGTGCGCGTGTTTCCAGACAGAACTGCGGTTGTCCACGGCGATCTCAAGTGGAGCTACGCTGAGTTCGGCGATGAGGTCCGTCGCATGGCCGGCGCGTTGCGGCACGCGGGAATTCAATTCGGTGATCGCGTTGCGGTGTTGGCTCCCAATACATCGTGGCACCTGGTTGCACATTTCGCGATGCCGTTGTTGGGTGCGCCGTTGGTATCGATTAACACGCGGCTTGCAGCGAGCGAAATCGCGTACATCTTGAAGCATTGCGGTGCACGCTTTCTCCTGGTGGACCCAGAGCTCGCAGGGCGTGTGGATGAAATCAGAACCGACGTTGCGACGCTAGAACGCGTGATCGAGATTCCTGACGGGCATGCTTCGGGATTTGTAGCCGCAAGGCCCGGTGCAGAAACGTACCAAGACTTCGTGGCCGACGCGCCGTTGGTTCCGCTTCAGAACACTTTGCAGAATGAAGATACGCTGCTCTCGATCAACTACACCTCTGGAACGACTGGCATGCCCAAGGGTGTGATGTTTACCCACCGAAGTGCGTACAACAACGTGATGGGCGCGATCGGTTCGTTGGGGTTGAGCCAGGATTCGGTTTTTCTTTGGACACTTCCGATGTTTCACTGCAATGGATGGTGCATGCCCTGGGCTATTACTGCTGTTGCGGGAAAGCACGTCTGTCTGCGCAGCATCGATCCGCCGAAGGCACTTCGGCTAATTGATGAAGAAGGGGTAACAAACTTCAACGCCGCGCCCACCGTCCTATTGATGCTGGCATCGGATCCGGCAGCGCAGGGTCGTCGCTTCGATCCGCCCGTGCATGTTTGTACCGGGGGCGCGCCTCCGTCGCCGACGCTGCTCGAGCAAATGGAACGTTTGGGTGTGCGTATCACGCATTTATATGGACTGACCGAAACCTACGGTCCGCATGTCTACTGTCAGGTACAGGACGATTGGAAAGAATTGGACGGCAAGGGGCGTGCGAAGATGATGGCTCGCCAAGGTGTGCCGTTTCCTTTTGCAATTCATCTTCGAGTGGTAGACGAAGCGATGGATGATGTTCCATCCGATGGTGAAAGCATGGGCGAGGTCGTGATGCGCGGCAACAATGTCATGCGCGGTTATTACAATGATCCCGAAGCCACGGCCCATGCGTTTCGTGGCGGTTGGTTTCATTCAGGCGATCTCGGAGTGATGCATCCCGATGGATACATCGAGCTTCGTGATCGAGGTAAGGACATCATTATTTCGGGAGGCGAAAACATTTCGACGATCGAAGTTGAGAACGTGCTCTACCAACACCCCGAGGTGCAAGAGGTAGCGGTTGTCGCGATGCCACACGATAAATGGGGTGAGGTGCCGAAGGCATTTGTGGTGTCGATACCTGGCTCGAACCCGTCGACGCAGTCGATCATTGATTTTGCACGCGAACGACTGGCCCATTTCAAGTGCCCGAAAGCCGTGGAATTCGGCGATCTACCCAAGACCTCTACCGGCAAGATTCAGAAGTTCAAACTTCGTGAGAAAGAATGGGCGGGCAAGAGTCAACGGATCCAGGGATAAAGACATGATAGCCTTCGAAATATGAGCGAGAACCCGTTCGATCAACCAGAACTCGTGCCCATTCGTCAGGGGGAAGAGTTTGATCAGGCTAAGGTGGAGGCGTACATCCGCGAACGCGTGCCAGACCTGGATGGCGCGATGGAAGTGGAACAGTTCCCGGGCGGCCACGCGAACCTTACGTACTGCTTGCGCTTCGGCGAACGCGAGATGGTGTTGCGCCGGCCACCCCTTGGACCCATCGCGCCCAAGTCGCATGACATGGGGCGTGAATACCGCGTGTTATCAAAGCTGGCCGATCACTTCGCCGCGGCCCCCCATGCGTATCTATTTTGTGAAGATGCCGAGATAATCGGCGCGCCTTTTATTCTGATGGAGCGGCGTAAGGGGATCGTCGTGCGGTTTCGCGTCCCTGAAGAGATCGATCGACATCAAGACGGTCGTCGGCGCATGAGTTTTTCACTGATCGACGTAATGGCTGATCTGCACAGCATCGACTACGCGCGTATCGGATTGGCAGATCTCGGTAAGCCCGACGGTTTCGTCGAGCGCCAAGTTCATGGTTGGAAGGGGCGCTGGGATCGCGCAAAGAACGTTGAAATGCCGCTCTTCGATGAACTCTACGACTGGTATGTGGCGAATATGCCGAAGTCGCAGTACTCGAGTCTCGTACACAACGATTTGAAACTCGATAACATCATGATCGATCCTGACGATCCCGAGCATGTGGTTGCGATCCTCGACTGGGATATGACGACGCTCGGTGATCCCTTGATCGATCTTGGGACACTGCTTTGCTATTGGGCTGAGCCGGGCGATCCTGAGAGTCGGGGCGCGACCAGTGTCGTGACCTCTCAAGAAGGGTTCCCCACGCGGGCCGAGCTATCGCAGCGTTACGCAGACCGTCGGGGGATCGATGTCACGAGTGTGAATTGGTACGAATCGTTCGGGCTGTGGAAGACCGCAGTCGTGCTGCAACAGATTTACATTCGCTATGTCCGTGGGCAAACGCAGGATGCGCGCTTTAAGATTCTCGGTGAACGGATTCCAGCGCTCGTGCAGGTTGCCGGCGAAGTCGCCAAGCGTAACTGAGCATCTGTTGAAACGCTTCGCGTATCCGACGATCCATGTCCATGATCTGAATGCGGCGGTGAAGACATATTCGGAGCTACTCGGTATCAAGCCGTTCCAGCGCGATGCAGAGAGCTGTTTTTTCGCGCTGCAGCACTGCGGACTGAAGCTTGCCGTATCCGGCGATGTTGAAGGTGTGGCTGGCTTGACGTTCACGGATTCGGTGCCGCAGCCGTTATCACTTTCCGAGACGCTCGGCGTGCCGATCGATGTGATCGTGGATGCGGACTGGAGTCCACCGACAACCGACACACCTGCAGTCGATCACGTGGTGATTCAGAGTACCGATGCCGAAGCGACCCGCGAACTCTACCAGGACCAGTTCGGCCTGCGTCTCGCACTGGATAAAGTTTTTGAATCCCGCAAGATGCGCATTCTGTTTTTTCGCATTTCCGGTGTCACGCTCGAGGTCAGTGGCTCGCTCGGAAGTGAAGAGCCAAGCGGCGATCGGCTTTGGGGCCTGGCATATCGGGTACGGGACATTGACGCTTCGCGGTCAAGACTTACTGCGTCGGGGTTCGATGTTTCCGAGGTACGCGATGGCATGAAACCGGGAACGCGCGTGGCGACGGTTCGTCGTGAAACCCACGGGGTTCCCACCCTACTTATTGGTGACCCGAGTCGGGATTAGTTCCCATCCGCGTAAGGTGGCGCAGGATCGTACTCGATCATGCGTTGGACCTGGCGCGCAACGTCGATGCCGTGTATCTGGCCCGTCAAGTAGAGCGCCATATCGATTCCCGCACTGACTCCGGCCGACGTGATCAAGCGTCCGTCTTGGATGTAGCGACAGTCGGCAGCGACGTCGATTCCGCGCTCGCGAAGTTGCTCGATGAACGCCCAATGTGTGGTAACGCGTTTTCCTTCGAGCAGCTCAGCTTCTTGGAGCAGGAATGCACCGGTGCAGACGCTGGTGAGCCACTGGAGTCCCGGTGCGACTTTTCGAATCCAGTCCACCAGAACATGGCGTCCGTCCGCACGACTTCCCCGCCCACCGGGTACGACGAGGACGTCGAGCTTGGGCGCATCGTCGAAACTTGCATCGGGAATCACGCGCAAGCCTTTTGAGCAGCGAATCGGTGCTGTGGTCTCAGCAATCGTGAGCACATGATTTCGCGCTTCGATCAGTGGCTTGGGGGTTAGGACTTCCCAGGGACCGACGAAGTCTAGCTCCTCCACATCGTTGTAGATCAGGATCCCGATGGTGGGCGTCATTGGTGCTCCTTTAGGTATCGACTCAGATACTCGGGTTGGGGGATGCTGTCCGGCAATAGGTCGTCGCGGATCGGTGAGAGTGCAACGGTCTTCAGCGGAACGACCCCCGCCCAGATGTCGCTTTCGTAATCCTCCTCGTCATCGATAGGTCCACCGCTTCGAATCTTCGCGGACGCTTCAACAATCGGAAAACGTATCAGCAGTGTGCGCTTGAGTTCGGTCTCGTTGGGCGCGCGTGCATCTTTCGACCGTCCGGGCACCAACTTTTCGATCAGTCCGGTCAGGATCTTTGCCTTCTCTGTAGCGTCGTTCACGGTTTCGGCGGTCCCGTAGATAACAACGGATCGGTAGTTCATTGAATGGTGAAACGCCGAACGTGCCAGTACTAAGCCGTCGATGAGTGATGCCGTTACGCATGCGGGTTCGCCGCTGGCGAGCACCCGAAACATACGGTTCGCGGTCGAGCCGTGAAAGTAGAGTGCGTCACCGATGCGGAGATGGAAGGTCGGAATGATCGCCGGCTGAGCGTGCACGTTGATACCCACATGTACGATCGGCGCGAGGTCGAGAATCCGATGCAGCGTATCGATTTCGTGGCTGCCGCGGGTCGGGGCGCGTTTGAGGGTCGTACGGGGGGTGGGGGCGAGGACGGCCATGGTGTGGGGGATCCTTTATGTTATAGTACAAAAACTTGTCTGTATCAGTACGTAATAACCTCGCCCAGTATATCCGAGGCGGCGGCGCTGTCGAGATCTCCGATGGAATCGAATCCGCGATTCGTGCCGGTGATCTCAGCAAAGATTCCCGCCTTCCTGCGATTCGCGCGCTTGCGAGTGCGCTGGGCGTGAGCCCAGCCACCGTGTCGGCGGCATATCGGCGTCTGCAATCTCGTGGTTTGCTTGTCGCTCGCGGGCGTCTGGGGACGCGCGTCAGCCCACGCGTGCCACGGGTCGCGAAGTCGATTCTTCGCCCGCCGCCGGGTACGCGCGATCTGGGGAACGGAAGTCCCGACCCGCTTCTGTTGCCCGACCTTCGGGCCGCCCTCGGTTCGCTCCGGCCCAAACCGCGTTTGTACAACGAAGCCCTGATGCACCCGGAGTTTCGCAAGCTCGCATCACGCGATTTCGAAGCCGATGAAATCCCGGCGCAATCGCTCGCGGTTGTCAGTGGTGCGCTCGATGGGATCGAGCGCGTACTGGCGACCTATCTACGTCCGGGGGATCGTGTCGCGGTTGAGGATCCCGCGTTCTCGGGTGTACTCGATCTTCTCAACGCGTTGAATTTGATTCCGGTTCCGGTCGAGGTCGATGCCTCTGGTCTGAAACCGGATGCGTTGGCTGAGGCCGTGCGCACGAAGGTGGATGCACTCATCCTAACGCCCCGCGCACAGAATCCTACCGGCGCAACCTTGGATGTCGATCGCATGCATGAACTTCGACAGGTGTTGCGAAAGGCCCCAGAGCTTTTGGTTCTTGAAGACGATCATGCGGGTCCGGTTGCGGGCTCACCCGCATATTCCATCGCGTGCGCGCAAAGGCGCTGGGCCGTGGTCCGTTCGGTTTCCAAAGCGCTAGGGCCCGATCTTCGATTGGCGGTATTGGCAGGCGACGCCGCGACTTTGTCGCGGATCGAAGATCGCCAGTTCCTGGGCATGCGTTGGGTGAGCCACCTGTTACAAGAGCTCGTAGTATCGCTGTGGAAAGAAAAGGGCATGAAGAGACATTTGCGACAAGTGGCCGCGACCTATCGCGAACGTCGAGGGTTTTTATTGGAGGCGTTGGCGTCGCATGAAATTGAAGTCGACGCGCGTTCGGGACTGAATGTCTGGATCGAAGTCGAAGATGAAACGTCGGTCATGAGTGGACTCCTGTGCCGGAAATGGGCGGTCGCTCCAGGCAGTCGTTTTCGAATTGCCAGCGCACCCGCCATACGGGTCACGACAGCGGCAATGACCGCCAAGATCGCAGCTGAATTTGCGTCGGACCTGTCGGAAACCGTGCAGTCGCGTCAATTGATTCACGCCGTCTAGTCTGTAAAGATCGTCATAGTCAAAGACCGATGACGGCTACAGCGAAGTTCTTTATTTCCCTCGCTGGAGCGCATACGTGACGATGGCTGACACGATCCAAGTGCTGCTTGTTGAAGCAGGCCCGGAAGATACGTGTCTCGCGCAGGCGCTGTTGGAAGAGACGGTTTCGCCTCGTTTCCAAACGACGCACGTCAAAACCTTAGACAATGCGTATCGACTGGTATCTGAGAGTCATTTCGACGTTGCGTTAATTGCTCTCGATCTCGAAGGCGAAAACACGATGGAGTCGGTGGCTCGTATCCACACGATTCGACCGAATACCGCGGTGATATTTCTAGCGGCTTCAGACGATCCGCAGCTCGCCCTCCAGGCAATCGAATGCGGCGCGCAGGATACACTCAGTCGTGTTCGAATGGATCGTCCGCTGCTCTTGCAAACAGTTTGCCAGGCGGTCGAACGCCAATGTCGTGCACAGGAACTGAGAAATGATTTCGGGCGCGAACACGACGATGGCCAGCTCTTGCGCAGCGTTTTCGATTCCTTACCGATGTATAGCGCTGTGCTTGATGAAAACGGTACCGTGCTGACGCAGAACGCGGCTTGGCGCGATTTTGATGTTGTAGGATTTCTCTTCGGGCCTGCCGTATGCGAAGGTCGGAACTATCTCGAGTATTGTGAGCGCGCGCCTCAATCGGTGCGGGAGATCGCGGTGGGCGCCCTTGAGGTCGTCATCCATCAGGCAGCGGAGTTTGAGTACAAGTACAGTCAACAAGCGGGAGAGGAAACGAAGTGGTTCGTGGTCAGCTTCCACGCGTTTGAAGTCGGCGGCAAGCGCCGGATTCTCGTTACGCATGAAGACATCACAGAACGTGAACACTCCGAAGAGGAGCTTCGCAATGCCCGAGTCGCGGCATTGGAATCATCCCGTATGAAGTCGGAGTTCCTCGCGAGTATGAGTCACGAGATTCGTACTCCGATGAATGCGGTCATGGGTATGACGGAACTCATTCTCGATACCAAACTGTCTCCGGAACAGCGCGAGTATCTCAACATTATCAACGCGTCGTCGGATTCGTTGTTGAGTCTGCTTAACGATATTCTAGATTTCTCCAAGATTGAGGCCCGAAAGCTCGAGCTTGAAAGCATTCCCTTTAGTCTGTCGAATATCATTGGCGATACCGTGAAGACGTTGCAGCATCGTGCCTGTCAAAAGGGAATCAACCTTCTGTATGAAGTTCCCGAAGACATCCCCGACGTATTGAAGGGTGATCCGAGTCGTCTGCGCCAAGTTCTCATCAACTTGATGAGCAACTCCATTAAGTTCACTGATGACGGTACCGTGATGGTCCGAATCGAGATGGAAAGTCAGACCGATGATGCAGTCACGTTGCATTTCTCTGTCGTTGATGATGGCATCGGGATCAAACCAGATAAACAACGCGTAATTTTCGAGTCGTTCACCCAGGCCGAATCATCGACCACTCGAACTTACGGCGGAACGGGGCTGGGTCTTGCGATCTCCGCGCAACTCGTTGACTTGATGCAAGGGAAAATCTGGGTCGAAAGCGAGGAAGGCCAGGGCAGCGCGTTCCACTTTACAGGAGTATTCGAGAAGGGCCCTGCAACAAATCCTCGCTCCAGTCTAGCCTCTGCGCACGAGCTCCGAGGGCTTCAGGTTTTGATTGTGGATGATAGTGAGTCCGCCCGCCGTACCTTGGTCGAAAGTTTTAATGATACGGGTGTTGAGCCCGTTGCAGTCTCGAATTCAATAGAAGCGGTTGCCGCGTTGCACGCATCTGTCGCCGATGGTCGACCGTACACGATCGCGATGGTGGATATTCAGATGCCCGATACCGATGGCTTCGACCTCGCGAAGAAGATTCGCGCGGACCCAGTCATAGGACAAACGCGCATCGTACTCATTACCGCGGCAGGGCAGCGTGGCGATGCTGCACGAAGTCGTAAACTCGGAATTGAAGGTTATCTCATCAAGCCGGTTGAGCCGCGCGATTTGCTGGAAGCCATTCGCGTGGTGATGGCATTGCCCGAAGATGCGGAGAACCGACCGTTGGTAACACGTCACTTCTTAAAGGAACGACGTCGTCAACTCAATATTCTATTGGCCGAAGATGACGACGCGAACCGACGCCTAGCGATCCATCTACTCCAGAAGCGCGGTCATAGTGTGACTGCGGTGAAGAACGGTGAGGAAGCGGTCGACACACTCAGCAACGGTGGTTTCGATCTCGTGTTGATGGATCTCGAGATGCCCGAGATGGATGGTTTCGAGGCCACAGCCGCAATTCGCGAGCGCGAGGCTGCAGGTGCAGATCACGTTCCCATCATCGCATTGACTGCACATTCGATGAAGGGTGACCGCGAACGTTGCCTTGCGGCGGGCATGGATGATTACTTGTCCAAACCGATCAAGGCTGCCGATCTTTTTCAGAAGATCGAACGTTTGATGCTGAGCTAAACGGCTGCGTTGTCTCTAACAGCAACGTTGTGGCGATGCCCGCCAAAATCAGGAACGCGCCGAAGCTCCGGTTCCAGTCGAGCGTTTCACCGAGGATCCACCAGCCACCGAACAAGCTCAGTGTGGGTTGCGCGAGTAGAATCATTGCGCTGTGATGCCCCGGCAGGCGCTTCAAGTTTTTAGTGATCATCATCCAACAGATCACCTGAACCCCGATGCCGAGTGCAGCGAAGTAGACGTGTTGTTCGACTCTCAGGCTCAGCTCGAGCGCTGATTCTGATATGCCAAAGGCGTAGGTCGTGGCGAGCGAGGTAGCGACCACGACGAAAAGCAAGGCTGCGGGCTCGACCATCGTGCGACGCTGCGCCGCACGCATGCTGACCAATTTTCCCGCGTAGCAGACGCCTGCCAGCATTGCCAAAATCACGCCACGTAACCCGGTAACTGCAACATCGCTACCGTTCATCCAGCCGCTGAGCAGAGCCATGCCGAATGCGATCGGAAACAAGGCTGCCCAAAAAACTTTCGATGGGCGCTCATTGAGAAAAGTCATGCCATAGAGTGCGATCCAAACTACCTGTGTATTCGCCACAACGGTTGCGGGACCGGCGCCAATCCAGTGGATGGCTTCGTGCCAAAGTCGTAGGTCGCCCGTGAAAAAGATTCCCGAGAGAAGTGCGAGCCCGATCCAGCCGGGGTTTCGAAAAGAACTTCTCGCACGGGGGTTGAGAACGGTAAGCGCGAACAGAAATGGCAGCGCGTAGACGAAGCGCCAGAACGCAATCTCACTGGGGCTACCACCGGAGAGCGAGACCAGAATCGGCGCGGCGGAAATGCCCAGCGCACCGGCGAACGTCTGCAAGTACGGTGCTACGCCGAGCTTGGTTCGGGCTCCTGCTGTGTCAGACAATGCACGCTCCCCAACCCGCGCACCAATGTACGACTGGGCACCGGGACAATTGTTCGCTCCGAAAACACCGCTTCGAGTTGCTTGAGTGCGACGTCATCCGTTGCCTCGCCAAAGACCGGTACAAAGACGGAATGATTCGCGATGTAGAAATTCGCATAGCTTGCGGGTAGACGCTCGCTGTCGACTTCGATCGCAGGGGGCATCGGAAGGTCGATGATGTCCAGCCGCTGCCCCCGCGCGTCGCGTGCATTTCTCAGGCGTGCTTGGCAGGCTTCGAGTCGTTCATGATTGGGATCGGCGGTATTGGGTTCACGTGCGCACGCGACGAGTCCCGGTTCCACAAAACGTGCGATGTCATCGATATGTCCATCGGTGTCATCGCCATCGAGGCCTTCGGGGAGCCACACGACCGTTGAGGTACCGAGCCAGCGCTCAAACGCCGCTTCGGCTTCCGCCCGTGTCAGATCGGGGTTTCGCCGTGGATTCAGTATCACGGATTCGGTCGTGAGCAATGTGCCGCGGCCATCCGTTTCGAGT
The DNA here is from genome assembly GCA_029261895.1 of Deltaproteobacteria bacterium. GTDB lineage: Bacteria > Myxococcota_A > UBA9160 > SZUA-336 > SZUA-336 > JAJDAK01. The sequence goes on along the minus strand of JAJDAK010000008.1, from coordinate 22,227 downwards.
CCACCGCCCTCGAAAACCAAGCGGGCGTCGAGATGACGTATCTCCAACTGTTCGGAGACGAAACGCGCTACCGCGGCATCGCGTTCCCAAGGCGGATACTTGCCACCCCACGCGTTGAAAATCCAATCGACGGCTGCCAACGTACCATCCGCTTGATGCACGAAGCTCGGTAACGTGTCGCGGGCCCAACTGTCGTCGGTTTCAAACAAATGATGGCGAAAGTTCTGCACACCCGCGCGCCGTAGTTTTTCACAGATGCGCGTTTCGTCATCTGGCTTGAGAATGACTTCGAGGGGCTCGGCCGCCGCGAACGCGACAGCCATCGCGAGGTACTCCTCCTCTGCCTCAGCGAGGCATCCCGGCCAGGTGTCGTTGTTATGTGGCCAAACGAGCCAAGTGGCTCGGTGGTGCTCCCACTCCGCGGGCATGCGCAAAACGTCGGTCATCTAGCGGCGGAAGCGTTTGTCGAGATCCGCATACGCGTCGATACGACGGTCTCGAAGAAAAGGCCAACCCTGCCGCATCTCCTGGATCCGATTCAGATCGATTTCAACGATGAGCGCTTGTTCTTTGTCTGCCGCGGCTTGTTCGAGAATGCGACCCTGGGGATCGCAGACAAACGAACTACCAAAGAAGTTCAGATTCTCTTCCTGTCCAACGCGATTGACCGCGATCACGAATACGCCGTTGGCGATCGCGTGCGCACGTTGCACTGTGAGCCACGATTCTCGTTGTGCAGCGTTTTCGTCGTCGTCTTCCCCATCGATCCAACCGATCGCCGTTGGGTAAAAGAGCATCTGTGCACCATCGAGTGCAACCAGTCGCGCGGCTTCCGGAAACCATTGGTCCCAGCAAATCAACGTAGCGATACGTCCGGCGCGGCAATCCGCCGCATGAAAACCGAGGTCGCCGGGTGCAAAGTAGAACTTCTCGTAGAAGTAGGGGTCATCTGGAATGTGCATCTTGCGGTAGGTATGCGCGACCTGCCCGTCTGCATCGATCACAACGGCGGTGTTGTGATACAGCCCGGCTTCGCGCTTTTCAAAGATGGGTACGATCAGGACCACTTGAAGTTCTGCAGCGAGTCTCGAGAGCGCTTCCGTACTTGGCCCCTGGATGGGTTCCGCCAGTTCGAAATGCGACGTGTTTCCCTCGCGCGGAAAGTATGGGCTGCGAAACAGTTCGGGTAGGCAGACGATTTCGGCGCCTGACTGGGCAAGCTGACGCACCATCTCACGCGCATGGTCGAGATTCTGATCCGTGTCCGAAGACATCTGCATCTGCGCGAGCCCGATGCGTCGCGTCGTCTTGGGGGTCAAGCCAGCCAAGTCAGGGATTCTAACCCTAGTCGGATTTTTTTAGTGGAGGATTCTTAGCAGCTGCGGCCTTCCGCGTTGCTTTCTTGCGCGTGGTGGCCTTCTTGCGGGTCGACTTCTTACCTGTGGTCTTCTTCGTCGTTTTCTTCTTTTTCTTCGTCGTCGCCTTCTTTTTGCCCGCGCCACCTGTGCGCTTGGCAAATTCGAAACCGTGGCGGCCATTCTCTTTTATGAAGAGTGTTGCACCGAACGGTCGACCGTGGCGGGAAATGAAATCCGCAAGCATCTCCGTGCGCTTATTGTTCACGTAGGCTTCGGCTTCATCGCGCATGATTTCACGTTTGCAAACCGTGCGCGGGAGTATGAAGGGACACGGCTTGTCTTCGTCGTCCGCGGCCGCCTTTTTCTTGGACTTTGCGGCTTTGGCGACGGCGGCCAACGCTTCTGTCGGATCATCTTTTTTCTCGAGCGAGCTCTTGCAGACGTAGTGGGTTGGCGTCTCGACGACCACGCTGTCATGATCTTTCGGGCACGGGCCGAGTGGTGCCTCGTTGACCTCGTATTCGGGAAGATCGGTGAAGCTTTCGCTACTTCCGGCGACGGATTTGAGCGACAGCGTTCCGTCTTCTTCGACCTTCAACATACCGGCGTAGGTTCGGCCGTCGCGCGACATAAATCCGTCGAGCTCCTCGGTTTCACCTTTCTCCAGCAACGTGCGAACGGTCTGATGGGCCATGTAACGACCGGCTTTGTCCTTCCACAGGCGGAAGGTGCAGTCGTCTTCTTTTTCTACATTGGGCTGTTCTTTGCAGCGATAGAACCAGGAGTATTCGAAGACCGGCCGTTTGCAGAGCGGGCAGTGGCCGAACGGTTCCCCTTCGGGATAGAGATCTTCGTAGTCGAACGTCGTTGCACGCTCGACGATTTCTTTGGTGTACTCGACGATCACATGCATGAAATCGTCGAGCGTCATTTTTCCACGCTCGACTTCGAGTAAATCGGATTCGAGTTCGCCTGTGAGTGTGGGTGATGCCAGGCGATCGATGTGAATGCGGCGCAGAACGTCGATCAGGCGGATGCCTTTGACGGTGGGACGCAATGCCTTGCTCACGCGGACCGAGTAACCTTTGATGATCAGGTTCTCGATGATGTCTGCTCTTGTGGCGGGTGTTCCGATGCCCTTGAGTTGCAAGGCTTCGGCGGCGTCATCGTCCTCTACGTACTTACCCGCGTTCTCCATCAAGCTCAGCAGTCGCGCTTCCGTGATGCGCGCGGGCGGCTTGGTTTTCTCCGCGCTGGACTCAATGGCACCGGTTCGTGCGGCGACGCCACTGGCGTCCGTTTGGCCATCGATGAGCGCCGGAAGCGCTTGGTCCTCTTGCTCGATCTGCCCCATGACCGAGCGCCAACCGGGCTCGTCGAGGGTTCGCGAACGTGAACGGAAAGAATTGTCGGCGACTTCGGTCACGCGCTCGACGCGGTTCCAAACCGCTGGGGGATAAAAGTTTGCAAGGAAACGTCTTGCGACGAGATCAAAGAGTCGACCATCGTCCCCTGTAAGTTTTTCTTGAGGGAGCCGCCCGGTTGGAATGATCGCAAAGTGGTCCGAAACCTTGGAGTCATCGAAGGTGCGCTTGGTATTTTGCAAACCGTGCTCGAGCAGCGGCGCAGCTTCAGCCTGGAACTCGCCTTCTGCTGCGTACGTGTTCAAAATTTCATCGACGTTCGCGCGATAGTCGTTGGGCAAGCAGCGCGAATCAGTACGCGGGTAGGTGAGTAACTTATGACCCTCGTAGCAACGCTGTGCGGCGTTTAGTGTACGTCGAGCCGACCAACCGAAGCGGCGGTTCGCTTCTCGCTGCAGACTTGTCAGGTCGAAGAGAGGCGGGGCGGTTTCCTTGCTCGGTTTGCGGGTTTCGCGCGCGGTTGCGGGCTGGCCCGTGACCGCGGCCACGATGGCTTGGGCGCGTGCCTCATCAAAGATGCGATCGTCCTTGCGACCCGGGTCGTCCTCTACGGCACGAAAGTCGGGATCAAACCAAGTCGCGGTGTATTCGTGGTTCGCGGCGGTGAAAGTCGCGTCGAGACGCCAGTACGCGACCGGAACATGGGAGAGCACCTCGAGTTCGCGGTCGACCAACATGGCCAAGGTCGGCGTCTGAACGCGGCCGGCTGACCATGCGGTCTTTTCCTTGCGGCCTTGGAGACGGCGCGTCAGCGCACGCGTCGCATTCATGCCGATCAACCAATCCGAGCGTGAGCGACACTTCGCCGCAGAGCTCAATCCGTCGTAGTTTGTGCCGGGTTCGAGATTCGCAAAACCGTTGCGGATGGCATCGGTGGTCATCGATTGGAGCCAGAGTCGGAGCGTTGGCTTGTCGCTTTCGAGATACTCGACGATCTCGCGAAAGATGAGCTCGCCTTCGCGCCCGGCATCGCAAGCGTTGATCACGGTATCGACGTCTTTGCGTTTCAGCAGCTTCTTCAAAATGCGGAAGCGATCCGCCGTACCGGATTTCTGTTTCAGATTGAACTGCTCGGGAAGAATCGGCAGGGTGTCTAGCGTCCAGCGCTTGTAGATGGGGTCCACATCCTCGGGCGAGAGCAGCTCGACCAAATGCCCCACGGAAAACGTGACCACGTAGTCGGGATTTTCCCAGAAGCCATCGTCCTCCTGGAAGCCTCCCAAAGCAGCCACGACGTCGCGCGCCACGCTCGGTTTCTCAGTGATGACCAGGCTCTTACCCACGACTTCTCCTCAAGCTCAAGGGGACCCCTATTAGCCTGCCCACGAGCCGGTGGCAACCCGGGCATCCTTAAGCGGGCCGGATTCCGCGTCATCGGTGCAATTTGGCGATCTCCGGGGTAGCTCTGCGCAAAGCGGGGGTTTTAAGACCCATTCACAATTCGCTCTTAAGCGATTCCCCATAGTTGCCGCTCTGTTTAAGAGTCTCTTTGCATACCTAGGAAGGTGCAGGCCCGATGAAAGAACTTTCTGTAGAACTCCACGCTCGCCGCGAATCGGATCTCCTGGCGCTCCAGACCCTCGCGGAGGCGCTGGTCGCTTCGGGCTGCAGGCCAACGCTCACGGTCGCTCCGGGCGTCCGTGCGCCGAGCACTGGAGAAGCGTGGATTCCTGGGCCCATCGCCTGTGACACGCGCGTCTCGATTCATGGGTCCGGTTCGATGCCGGCGTCAGAGGCGGAATCGATTGTGCTAGTGGATCGACTGGGTGAGATCGACGTGACCGCAGAGCTGCGCGCCGCGGGCCTGATATTCGTGGGCGGTCCCAAGCAAGCGGAAGCCTTGCGCTCACGTGTGAGCGGCGTGGTCGTGCCCGCCGGCATTCCGTGGATCGATGCGCTTTCCGCGGGGCTGAAAGATCAAGCCGCACAGTCACGGACCGCATTGCAGCTTTGGTCGGATCGCAAAACGGTCGTCTATGCGGCAAGTGGTAATTCGCAGCGTTCCGCGGTGGTCCAATTCGGCGAGGAGATCAGCGACCTCGTTGCGGAGGGCTATCAGGTCTTGATCGCTTGTGATGCCTGGCCGAGTGCCCGGGTCGATCAGTATCGACGCCTTGCCGCGAGGATTCCGGGCTTGGCTGCGATCGAAAACGTGGAGCCACATGTGTTGCTGGCCGCTGCAGACGTGGTTGTTTCTGACGGCAGTCCGTTGCTCGATGAAGCGATCGCGCTCGGCGTTCCCGCGTTGCGCATCGGTGCCGCCAATATTGAAGAGATCAATGACTTGAAGCGCGCGCTGCAGAAAATACTTTCGGATCCAGCGCAGGCGTTGTCTGCGCAGGGGCGCGAACGATCGGAACTCATTCAAAACACTAAGCCAGCCGCAACAGTGATCGCGGAAGCGTTGCTCTCGCATATCGGCTGGCAGGCGGAGGACGAGATGTCGACAATGCAATCACCCGAAGACGAAATTCTTCGTAACATTGAGGCGCGTGTCGCGTTCGGTGATCAGGAGGGCGCGATCGCCGAACTTGAGGCATATGCGGCAACCCGCCCGAGTGCCGAAGTGCTGCGATCGCTTGCATCGACTCAGCGACAAGCCGGTCGAGTCGATGACGCGAAACATTCGATCCGTCGCGCTGAAAGCTTGGCGCGTGAACAACTCGGACGCGTGCTTTGTGAGTCTGCGCGCGTGCAGTTGGAAGGTGACCGCATCGACAATGCGCTTTCTTCGTTTACGGAAGCACATCGTCTTGCGCCAGAGCTCGCCGATGCCAGCCTTGGACTCGGTACGTTGTCGTTGCATGCCGGCGATCCCGCTACCGCGAAAACTTATTTCCGTGGTGCGCTAGAATTCGACAAGTCTGCGAAAGCGTGGTCGGGTCTGGGTCTTTCGCTCGCCGCGGAGGGTCAGTCCCGTGATGCACTGTCGGCGTTCGAGTCCGCGTTGGATCTCGAAAACGATTGCCAAGCCGCGATCTACGGCTTGGTTCAAGCGGCATTCCAAACCGGCGAGCTACGCATTGCAGAATCTCGTGTGCGGGAATTCACGGAACTTCACTCTGCGAATCTCGACATGCTATTCACGCTGGCTGGTTTGCGTCACCAACTGGGTGATCGCGAAGGTGCCACCGAAGTTGCGGAACGAATCGCGCTCTTCAATGCCGACTACCCGGGTCTCCAGGAACTTCGCCAAAAGCTCGGAGCCTAAGTCTTCCTGTAATACAATTCGAAGGTGGAATCTGTACGGGTAGATCGCTGGCTCTCCGCCGCGCGACTTTATAAATCGCGAACGCAGGCGCGTGACGCTTGTGTTGCCAGTCGGGTGAAAATCAACGGTGAGAACGCGAAGCCCAATCAGGCTTTAAAGGTTGGGGATCGCGTCGAAGTACAGAAGGTTCGCATCTACCGCAACGTAGAGGTCGTGGCATTCGCAGAGAAACGCCTGTCTCCCGTAGCGGCGCGTGAGCTCTACATCGACCATACGCCACCGCCAGCACCGAGGCCGAAGCGCGATGCTGCCCGTGATCCGGGTGCTGGCCGCCCGACTAAACGCGATCGTCGCGCGACGGAGCGTCTCAAAGGTCGTTACGAAAATTGAGTTTTCTCCGTTGACCGCGGGTACCGAGACGTGAAATCTTCCCGCTAATGGAAAATCTGAAGGATCGCTTTTGGTCTCTGGCTGCTTGTGACCAGGCGAGCGGAGATCTGCTTCGAGAGAGCAAGCGAATCCCGACGAAGGTCGCTGAGCTCGAAGCCAAGGCGGAGGCCGCACGCGACGTCGCGGACGCGTCGAAAGCGCGGGTCGACCAGGCTGACGCGCACCGTCGAGCCAAAGAGGTCGAACTCCAGGATACGGAGGCCCAGCGCGAGAAATTCCAGGGCCAGGCGCCGATGGTGAAGACCAATCAGGAATACACCGCGCTACTTCATGAAGTGGAAGTCGCAACGCAGAAAATTTCAGCGATCGAGGAAGAAATTCTTGTCGCGATGGATGAAAGCGATCGGCGTCTCGCCGAGTACAAAATCGTTGAGAAAGAACAGGGTGAAATCGAAGCCGGACTTCGCCGTGAGATCGACGAGTACGGCAAGCGTCTCGTGGAAGTCGAGCGGGATCTCAAGGTCCAAGAGGAACGCCGTATTACGGAAGTGGGGTTACTCCCAGATGCCGCCAAACTGCATTACACGCGCATTCACAAGCGACATGGCACGGCGACGGCTTGGGTGGTCAACGGGAATTGCGGTCGCTGCCACAATCAGATTCCACCGGAGTGGATCAACCAAGTCATTCGTGGCGAGATGAAAGCCTGCGGCTCGTGCCAACGGATTCTGGTGATTCCCGAGGAATGAGTTCACGCCGAGGGATCGCATGTACGGACGGCGCGGCGCGGGGGAATCCAGGGCCAGCCGGTGCCGGCGCTTGGATTCGCGACGCATCGGGCGCGACGTTGGATGAGGCGACCCTATATCTAGGGGAAACCACCAACAACGTCGCCGAGTATCGTGCGCTCCTGCTCGCGCTCGAACGCGCGGCAGAACTCGGCATCAACGAATTAGAAATCCGCGCGGATTCAGAATTGATGGTCCGCCAAATGACCGGTCAATACCGCGTGCGCAACGCCGGACTCCAGGAGTTGCACGCTAAAGCAAGGGTACTTGAGCAGAAGTTCGATCATGTCGATTATGTCCATATACGTCGCAAAGAGAACCAGGAAGCCGATCGCTTGGCCAATTTGGCGATCGACCAGAAAGCTGGCCACGAGGCCGACGATCCGTCCGAATAACGTCTAAATAACTCATATAAATCAAATAGTTATGAGTTTTTGTCGACGACGCTGCCGCGGTCGGCGATTTCTGGAATTTGCTAGACTCCCCTCCGAGCTTGGGGGGGCTGAAAGGGATGATGCTCGACCAGGATCGCTACTGGGACTGTCTCGACCAAGCCATGCAGGCTTCGTCTGGCGGTCGTGTGGACGAGGCACTTGCTTGGCTCGATGAGGCCCTGCGCGCCAATCCCGAAGGCGTGGAGGCCTATAACGGCCGTGGCGAGATCCTCTGGGACAGCGGACGCCCCGAAGAGGCGCTCCGCGAGTTTACCAAAGCGGCGGCGGCGTCCCCTGACCTTTTCGCAGCGCATCTGAATCGGATTGAGATCCTGATCGAGGAATTTCAGGAGCACGAGCAGGCGCTCGACCTTGGCGATGAATTGCTCGAGCGTTCGCTCGAATCGGGAGTCGAAGCCGAGGTCTATTACCTGAAGGCCAAAGCGCTCTTCTACTGTGATGACCTGGATGGCGCGTACTTTCTGTTGCGCCGCGCGATCAAACTCGAGGCTGAAATCGCGGTCTATCGCGGGTTTGAGGGGCAGATCCTCTTTGAACAGGGACGTTTCGAGGCCGCACTCCGTGCGCTCAAGCACGCGTTCGCGCTGGATCCAGAGAGCGCGCACACGCTCTACCACTGCGCGCTGGTGCACGAGCAGATGGGTGGGTATGCCGAATCGGAGCGTTATTTCGTTCGTGCCGCCCAAGTCGCGCCCGACGTCTATCCACTGCCGATCCGTGTAGCGCCCGACGAGTTTCAGGCCATCACCGATGACGCGGTTCGATCGCTGCCCGCAATTGTGCGTAGGCATCTCGAGAGCTGTGCGGTGCGTGTCGCCGAGCTTCCGAGTCTTGAGCTGATCAGGCGCGAGAATGTATCTCCACAGGTTTTGGGGCTATTCGACGGGGTTCCGCTCAACGAAATGGACGGCGGACCTAAGTCGGAGACGGACTGCATTTGGCTGTTCAAACGCAACCTTGAGAAGGTCGCGATGACCCACGAAGATCTCACGGAGCAAATCCAAATCACCGTTCAGCACGAGATTGGGCATTATCTCGGTCTTGATGAAGAACAGATCGAACAACTCAGCCTCAACTAGTCTCGACCGCCCCGGTCTGCTGCGCGTACTGCGTGGAATCGCCGGCATCGGGGAAGTGCTCGACCGTCCGGCAGATCTCTTTGCCTATGAGTCCGATGGCTTAACGCTCATGCGTGGAAAGCCGCTCGCAGTGGTGGTGCCGCTGGACCGGAACGCCGTTGCCGAGACCGTGCGTGCCTGCAACCGAGCCAGTGTGCCGTTTCTGGCTCGAGGTGCAGGTACGGGACTCTCGGGTGGTGCGACACCGATTGACGGTGGGGTTCTGATCGAATGCTCGCAGATGAATCGAATCCTCGAGATCGACCCGGTGAATCGAACCGCGACCGTTCAACCGGGATTGATCAACGCGAAACTCTCCGAAGCCGTGCACGAATTGGGTCTGCTCTACGCGCCAGACCCTTCAAGCCAAACCGCTTGCACGATCGGTGGCAATATCGCCGAGAATAGCGGTGGACCACACACGCTGAAGTACGGCACTACCAGCCCTCATGTCTTAGCGCTCGAGGTCGTGCTGCCCGATGGCGAAGTCGTCTCTTTGGGTCGACGCGATGGACACCAAGTCGGTTACGACCTGCGCGGTGTCTTTGTTGGCTCCGAGGGAACGCTCGGCATCGTCACTGCGGCAACGGTTCGCCTGGTCGCGATTCCGAAACAGGTTTGCACAATGCTCGTTGCGTTCGACAGTTTACGTGCGGCCTGTGAAGCTGTGTCGATGGTGATCGCGCGCGGCATCGTCCCAGCGGCTTTGGAATTGATGGATGAGCGCACGATCAAAGTCGTGGAGGACTCGGTGTATGCTGCGGGTTATCCGCGCGATGCCCGCGCGGTTCTTTTGGTCGAACTCGATGGGGACGAGGCGGAAGTTCAGGCCGATCGTGTGCGGATAGAATCGATCATGCATGAGCGGGCCGCGATCGAGGTACGTGTGGCGAAGGATGCGGCTGAAGCTGCGGCGTTTTGGCGCGGGCGGAAGGGCGCGTTTGGCGCCATGGGCCGTCTTGCACCCGATCTGTACGTGCACGATGCGGTAGTGCCACGCACACGTTTGCCCGAGGTCGTCGAAGAAATCACTCGGATCGCGGAAGAGGAAGGTCTGCTACTCGCGAATATTCTTCATGCCGGGGATGGCAACCTGCATCCGAATATCTGTTTTGATCGTCGTGACCCAGATGAAATGGAACGCGTTCGACGGGTCGGTGATCGTATTCTTGAAATCTGCGTGAACGCGGGCGGCGTTCTCTCGGGTGAGCATGGCATCGGTTTGGAGAAGCGCGATCACATGCACCTGATGTTTAGCGAAGAGGATCTCGATCCTATGCGTTGGGTCCACGATAGTTTTGACCCCGACGATCGTTGCAACCCGGGTAAACAGATCCCAACGCCGCGTGCGTGTACCGAAAGCAATCCGCGCCATCGTGGTTACGATAAAGTGGAGTTCTAATCGCGATGCTGGATGCGCTTGAAGATGTCGATGGGATCCCGGTTGCCGCCACGCATCGACCCGAGTCTTTGGAAAGGCTCGCGACACTTCTGATTGATGCGGGGAAGTCGGGCGAAGCGTTGGTACCGGCGTGTGGGCGCTCAAAATTGCATTGGGGAAATGCGCCGCGTGCAAAGCAAGTATCGTTGCTCGACCTCGCAGGATTGGGATCGAAGATCGATCTCGACGTAGAGGAGGGTATCGTGACTGTCGGTGCGTCCACGCCGGTCGAGGCGCTGCAAACTGCGGCGCGCGAAGTTGGAAAGACCACCTGGCTCGACGGACTGTATCCACACGCGACGGTGGGCGGGACGATCGCCACCCATCCGCTTCGATTGGAAGCGCAGATGGGGAAACTCTTGCGAGATGATGTTTTGGGTCTGGAGGTCATGACCGCGGGGGGAACCCGCACGCGCTGCGGTGGCCGCGTGGTTAAGAACGTTTCCGGCTTCGATCTCACGCGCCTCTACTGCGGGGCGTGGGGCACGCTTGGACTGGTGACCGAAGCGACCTTGCGCCTGCGTCCCTTGCCCGATGAGGTTTTCGTGCGGCAAGAAGAATTCCCGGATTGGAAAGCCGCTTTTGACACCGCGTTCGGTGTTCTGAATGCGGATCCCGATGGACTCGCACTTTGGTCCGAGTCGGGAGCGGTGAGCATGTGTTCGCGCTACGAAACCCAGCCGACCGACGGCGGAGATCGCGTCGATGCCCATGCCTGGGACATCGCACGAAAGCGAATGCTCCAGCCCCCGGAAAACGGAGCTGCGCGTGTTCGTATTGCGGGGCGCATGACCGATGTGATTGAGATTCGTGCTGCGGTCGCAAAGCTTGTCGGTGATCAACGGATTGTCTTGGTCTTACCGGCGCTCGGTGCAGTTTATGCCGATATTCCGGCGGAGACACTGGGCGACCTTTTCGCGCGTGCGGATGATGGTTCTTGGTCCGTCTTTATTGAAGCGGCCGAGCCAGGGGTCAAAGCCAGGTTCGATGTTTTCGGCCATGGGCCGGAGAGTCTCCGGCTGATGCGGGCGCTAAAGACGCGCTTCGATCCTCAAGGCGTGCTATCTCCTGGACGTTTTGTCGGCAGGATCTGACGCATGAGCCAATACCTGGATTACGACGCGACGCTTGACTGCGTCCACTGTGGTCTTTGCTTACCCCATTGTCCGACCTATCAAGAAACCGGTCGTGAGACCAGTTCGCCGCGGGGGCGAATCTATCTCATGCGCGGTGTTGCCGAAGGCAGCTTGGAATTGGACGCCCAGGTCGTCGGTGAGATGTATTTCTGTCTTGCGTGTCGCGCCTGCGAGTCGGCTTGTCCTTCGGGTGTTCGCTACGGTGCGCTGGTTGAAGGCATGCGCGCGGAGATCGATGCTCGCGGCGCTCGTTCAATCGTCACGCGAACCACGCAACGTTTTACCTTTCGTCACCTGCTTCCCTCTCGACGCTTGATGATGCTTCTGGGCACTTTTTTGCGCTTCTATCAGAACAGCGGAATGCAAGCTGCTCTGCGACGCAGCAATGTTCTGCGCGTCGCGGGTCGGCTCGCGGAAGCTGAGGCGATGTTGCCCAAGCTCTCCCCAGCGTATCGTCCGCCGGTACAGGTTCCGGCGAAGGGACGTCGCCGCGGCCGAGTGGCGCTCTTCTCAGGTTGCCTGATGCCGGAGTTTTTCCCGTCGGTGAACCGCGCGACCATCGAGGTTCTCATCCAGAATGGTTTCGAAGTGGAAATTCCTGCCCAGCAAACCTGTTGTGGCGCGCTGCATCTGCATTCAGGCGATCCCGACGGTGCAGCGCGTTTATTGCGTCGAAATCGCCAGGCGTTTCGTATCGACGACGTGGATGCGATCATCATGAACTCGGCTGGCTGTGGCGCAGCGCTGAAAGACAGTGGTGACCGTCTGGCTGAGAAAATCCGGGATATTTCGGAGTTTCTGTACGAAGCCGAGTGGGTGAAGCCGACCGAGCCTGTTCCGATGCGGGTTGCGTACGACGATCCATGCCATCTGCTGCACGCTCAAAAAATTCATGAAGCACCGCGTGCGCTGCTTCGGTCCATCCCCGAGCTCGAGCTGGTCGACTTGCCGGGTGCAAGCGATTGCTGCGGCGCGGCGGGTATTTATAGTTTTACTCAGCCTGAAATGTCCAAAACACTTCTCGATCGGAAACTGCGTGCACTGCAAGAGATCGCGCCTGACGCTGTGGCGACCGGTAATCCAGGTTGCTTGTTGCAACTCGGTGCCGGCGTCCGCAAGGCCGGGCTTCGGATCGATGTGGTTCATCCGGTTGAACTACTTGCGCGGGCCTACTTGTAGAGAAACGCGTCGGGCGTGTCGGCGGGTCGCTTGAGACGCGGAAAGGCAGAAAACCCGAAATCCTCCAGGCCGCCTTGAACCACAAGCTCGACCGGAAGAATCGAAGTTTGTTTGCGCACGCCGTGTTCTTCCTGGCGACCCAGGTACTCAGCGCCCGAAGCCGCGGTGGGGCGGGCGTCAACGTCGTCGAGAAGCCCGAGTTTTGCGCGCTCGAAAAATAGATCTCGCGCTGGATCGGGTACAGGTTGGTCCCGCGTGTCGGTGGCGATGCGTCGGTAGCGAACCTCTTCCAACGCCGAGATGAAGCGTGCGAAGTTTTCCTTGGGAATCTTAGCGATATTCGGCTCGCGCCCCTTGAGCTCGACTCGGACGAGAGTTTTTCCTAGCAGTGTAATCCCGTCATCTGCAATTTCTCCGTTTCTCTTGTCACCGTCGAAAAGTTCCCGCCTGAATCCCAGGGTATCGCTGCGCCAAAGCGAGGGGTTTTCTTCCAAGAACTCGCGCGAAAGTCGGATGCTCTGTGTGGAGTACGATGCGAAGAGCTGTTTCATTTCGTCGCGCGCGGTTTCTGCTTGGGGTGTGTCGGCGTATTCTGTGATGACTGATCGATACAGTGCACCGCGAACATCGAATCGACGTTGCAAACGTGCAGATGCGAGTGTTCGTTTGGCGATCTGTTCCCGGTACGAAGCAAGACGTTTGGGATTGGGCTCGGTGAGTGCCTGATGGTGAGCCAACGCTTGTGACCAGTGCTGACGATCATTGTAGAGGGACTCGAGTTTCGCATTGATTTCATTGGCGTGAATACCGGCAGGAAAACGCGCGAGATAGCGTTCGCCGGCGCTGATGACTTGGCCGCCAAAGTTTTGAACATTGTTCGGGTACTGGATCGCTCGAATCGGAGTCGTGATGATCGCGACCACGAAGCCAGGGATGTCGATGATCCATTCGAGAGCCTGGGGAAGCTTGCGATCCAACGGCCCGCGCGCACGGCTGCCAAGCATCAGCCACATGCGCCGTTGACGCGTGTCCGTACGCACAGCGTGCCGGTAAGTTTTGTATGGGTTCTGTTCTGGATCAGAGACAAGCATCGCGGCGTGGCGCGACATATTGCTCACGTCCGTCTCATAGATGGCCAGAATTTCCATCATTTCGAAAAAGCGCTCTTCTCCATCGCCAGCCATGGCTTCGATAAACGCCAACTCATCCCAAAGCGGACCTGGACTGCGCTCCGTTTCAAAACGCCGCGCTTGCTGGTTTGCATCTGCAAGCGAGCCGATGAGCAGCGTAGTCGCCAGCTGATGAAGGTCTTTCTTTAGCGATGGATCCGCTGGCAAACCAATGATGCTTGTCGCTTGAAAGCTTTCTTTGAACGCTGAATCACGTTTTTCGATTTGGGCGTCTGCCTTTTCTCGTAAGCGAGACACACGTTCGTCGCCAGGAAGAATGCGCTCCGCGCGATCCAGGTGACTCCGCACAGCATCGGGTTGTTGCAGTTTCATGCTGAGGTTTGCGACATCGATGGCTTCGTCGCGGAGATACTCCTTGAGTTCGCCTTCGTATCGAATAACACGCTCGCGCACCCAAGGTGCGTCTGGGTGGTCGGGAAAGCGAAGCAAAAAGTCCTGGTAGGCTCTTAACGCCTGGCGTTCTTGGGTGGTGGCTTTAGGAAAGCTGCGCATGATTAAAAGCGACGCTAATGCCGCGCGTCCACTTTCGATCGGATTTAGCGCACCACCCGTCAGAAAGCGCGAAATAGGCGCGATGATGCGATTGAAAACCGACGCAAACTTTCTGGCGCGATCTTGGGAGAGTCGACTTTCGGCGATCGCGAGTGGCTCGTTATCGAGAAAGTTTTCAGTCCGTCGGCGTAGAACAGGATCGACGTCCTCACGCTCCAGTAATTTGACCGCACTTTCGCCGTAGACGTCGATTCCTTCGAGCGCATAGACGAGGTCGAGCGCGTTATCCGCCAGACCGGTGGGGAGTTTGCCCTCTGCCTGCGCGGACTCATCGTACTCGGCAAATTTTTGATATGCGGTAGCCGTGCGGTCTGCGAGGCCAGCAAGTGATAATGCCGCGACGCGGCCAGCTGCGCGTTCCACGTCATCGGGTAGGGGTGCTTTCAAAGCCGTACGGTCGGAAAATGTGTCGATTCGCTTGGGGCCGCCGGTCTGACTGCACGCGCAAATGCAAAAGAGAAGCACGATGCCGAATACGCTGCGGCTAACGGGGTAACTTCTCATCGTGAACCTGTAGGGTGAACGCGAGATACGCTTCGAGCTTGCGTGAGGCTTCGATTTTTTCGATGGCCCCATCTTGCTGAGTGACCGATTCGTAGAGTCGCGTTGCGCCAAATGAATACTCGTCGAATGTTGCCGGATCGAACGTCAGCGAAGAGGGACGGTTCCGTTGCACGTATTCACGGGATAGAGCGGCATAGAGATCGCCGAGGTCCAGAAGGTGTCGGTTGCGGAATTTGCTCAGTTTGTGACGTTGCACCAAATGTTGGTACTGCTGCAGCGCAACGATCTCGAGCCATGAATCCAAGCGTGCACGCGCCCCGAAGTGTTCCGCCCGTTCGCGGTCGGCGCGTTCCAGCTCTTCAAGCGCGACGATCTCGTAATGCGTGTCCTTGACCTCTGTGACCAATTTTTCTAAAAGCGCGCGGCGTTTATCGTATAGTGCCATCGCACGGCTTGGATCGATTCCCGATTCCGGCTGCATCGCAGCGGCATTGTTTAGGTGTTTGCAAACCTGTTCGCCGATGCGCGCAGCGGCTCGCAATGGCGAATCAAGATCCGTGACACGTTTGTAGTACTGTCCGGCGACCTCAAATTCTGCGAGCCGCTCAAGCGCTCGGGCTTTCGCAAATAAGATGACATCGATCAGGTACCCCGAGCTGAACTTCTTATCGTGAATTTGCTCGAGGCTCTCCAAGCGATTGAGTGTGGTGCGATACACGTTCTTGCCAGTGAAGTCCCGTGCCGGGGGAAAGCGATAGGTGTCGTCGCCAATATGGAGTCGTAAGACGGAGACGACTTCGAGAATACTCTCTGTTGCGCCATATCGTGAATTCGTTTCAGGCGCGGACGCACACGCGGAAATCGCGCATGCCAGTAAAATAACCCACCCCCGCTTCAGCAAAGTCTCACCCCTGACCGCGTGGGGTCGCAATCTGTTGGGTCGCAATCAGGTTGAGCATTTTCTCAGTAGCTGTAACGGCGGCTGCCGTTTGATCGGGATCCACCGCAAGGGTTGAAAACGGTTCCGACCTGGGAGTCTTCTGCCAGGTGATCACTGTCTCGACCAGCGCGCCAGATTTCCCCCCGGGTGGAATTCGAACTTTATAGTCGACAAGTGTGGGTAGCTTGAGCCCCAATTTCCGTGTGGCCTTCGCGAGCGCGCGCATGAATGCGTCGTAGCCACCGTCGCCATCCGAAGCCGCGGAAACCGTTTCATTTTGAAAGCTCACGCTCAGGCTGGCATTGGGTGGCTTCTCCGTCGACGAGTTAATCTCATACTTCTCGATGCGGACGGTCTGTTCACGCGGGGATTTGAGTACATCAGCGATGATGAGCGGCAGGTCTTCGGCAGTGACCGTATGTTTCTTATCTCCGAGTTCAACGATGCGCTTGAGCACCAGGTCGCGGTTCTCGGGCATCAGTTTGATGCCAAGCTTTTTTAGATTTTGATCGAGTGATGCTTTGCCAGACATTTTGCCCAGCGCATAGGAGCGCCGCCGGCCGAATCGTTTGGGGAGTAGCTTGTTGGCGTAGAGATCCGCTTTCGCGTCGCCATCCGCATGAATCCCGCCAGTCTGTGTGAAGACGTCGCGGCCCACAACGGGTGTATTATCCGCGATGGCTTTGCCCGAGAACGTCGTCACCATTTCACTGACCGCCGTGAGTCGATGCTCATTCACCGTCGTACGATATTTCGTCATGTCGTGAACGCATGCGACGACTTCGGCGAGGCGGGTATTTCCGGTGCGTTCGCCCATGCCGTTGACGCTGGTATGCACGCCGCGGGCACCGGCATTGATTGCAGCTAAGCAGTTCGCTGCGGCGAGCCCGTAGTCGTTGTGGGCGTGAAACTCAAAATGTAGATCGGGCCAAGTTTGCGTCATCAATGTGACGTAGCGATGTGTCGACTCGGGGTCCAGAATTCCCAGCGTGTCTGGCAAATAGATCCGCTTTACCCCCAAGCTGGTCAGATTCGATACATGGGCGAAGACGTAGTCAAAGCTGCCTCGAACGCCGCCGGACCAATCTTCGAGATAAACGTTGACGACGAGATTTCGGCGGCGCGCATAGCGAATGGTTTCGGCGATCTCTTTGAAATGCCGCTCCGGGGTCATTCGGAGCTGCTTCTCGCAGTGATCACGTGATCCTTTGGTCAGCAGATTGATCACCTTGCCGCCGTAGCCGACGATCCAGTCAACACTGATCTTGCCGTCCACGTAGCCCATGATTTCGACGCGATTCGCGAGCTTAGATTTTCGCGCCCACGCGGTAATGCGTCGAACCGCTTCTGCCTCGCCTTCCGAAATCCTTGCCTGCGCGACTTCGATCCGACTGACCTGAACGTCTTTCAGGAGCAGTTGCGCGAGCTGGAACTTCTCGGATGGCGTGTAGGAGACGTTGGGCGTTTGTTCCCCGTCACGCAGGGTGGTGTCGAGGATTTCAATCGTAGACTTAACAGGCATGGGACCAGTGTAACGGACCGCACCCGGCGGTCGCTCGATCCGCCAAGGTCCGCGCTATAGATTAATGAAGGAGAAGTCGTACGCGTAGTTGTCTACGACGACAAGAATCAGTGCGATCGTGGCCATGCCAAGAAAGGTCATGGTGATCGTCATCATCATCCAGCAAGCCGCTACGCCGACGAATTGCTTCACACGGGCGGGCACGAGCCATTCCGTGAGAATGGACCCGACGATCATTGCCAGCATCATCACGAAAATCCACGACATCGATTCTTCTCCTCAGGCCGCCAAACGCGGCGAAGGCACAGTAGACCATAGCCAGCCCCCGGCCGTCAAAAGCCTTTATGTTTCCTGTAACCTACTGATAAATCTACGGATTTCATCTGCAAACGGACCCGGCTGATCCATATTGACCTGGTGCCCGGCGCCCTTGAGAACGACCCGGTGGGCATGGGGCAACTTCGCCGCCATGACCTCTGAGGCCCGTAGGAACGCCTGATCGTGTTCCCCGACGAGTACGAGGGATGGGTGCTGGATCTCTGCCAATCGATCGACCAGATTGGGAACCGGCCCCGCGACGCAGCGGGCGAAACGCGCCAACCCCGCGACGTCGGAGGTCAGCATGCCCTCACGGGCTTCCCGTGCGAGCTCCGAGTCAGGGTTTAGCCCGAGCAACTCGGCGCTGGCCCGGCGCCCGCTCAGGTAGCGATCGATGCCGACTTCTTCCAATTTGGCCGCGGCCTTGCCAAGCATGGTTTGCCATTGCTCAAGCGCTTCGGTTTTTTTGAATCCCGGTCCGGTATTGCAGAGCAGCAGCGCCCGAACCCGATCTGGGTATTTGAGCGCATACGACATGCTGACAATTCCGCCAACGGAAAGCCCGGCGACGAATGCGGGTTCATCGTCGGCGACCGCGCGGTGAATCTCGGCCAGATCCTCTACAACGCGGTCCAATGAAAATCGTGCGTCATCATCCGGCGCGTCCGATTGACCGTGGCCGCGATAATCCCAGGTGACGACACGATAGCTGTCGGAGAGGCGCGCGGCCGCGTCATCCCAGTGTCGGTGCGTTGAAAAACTCGCGTTCGAAATGATCAGGACCGGGCCGGTTCCGACGGCACGGTAGAATATTTTCGTACCGTCACTGGCCTCGGTGAATGCCACTAGGCTTGCTCCAATTGGGTCCGCAGTGAATCCGCCATGGTCTGAATCTGCTCCTGCATCGGTCCACGAATGGTGAACTCCGGAACCAGGGCGCGGGTGGTTCCTTGCATGAGAAGCCGTACGCGAGTTAGATCGGGTTGATTGCCTTCGAGCCGAACTTCTCCCTCAAGCGAGCGCCACACGTTTCCATCGCAAACTTTGTG
This sequence comes from Deltaproteobacteria bacterium, assembly GCA_029261895.1. GTDB lineage: Bacteria > Myxococcota_A > UBA9160 > SZUA-336 > SZUA-336 > JAJDAK01. The sequence continues at coordinate 3,652 of JAJDAK010000008.1, read as the reverse complement.
GAAACGCACGTTGCCGTCAGGCTGACGATCAAAGACGAAGCGAATATCGCGATCTTGGCCAAGCTGCTGAAACGGTGTGAGGGTCTCAACGCAGCGATTGGTGACGCGTTTTACCGTGGTATCTGGAAAGAGCGCACCGAAGGTCTCGTCTTTCTCAAGCGCTTCGATCAATGACTTGCGGTCGCGCTTAACGAAGAACTCCTTTTCGAGTTTCATCTATGACCTCCTCTAGCGGATTTCGATCCAATACGGTGTCAGATACGCAACCTCTCCTTCCTGGGGTAGTGAGGTCAAGCTCCAAATCGACGGTACTTTAAAAGGTAGGACGCGTTCTGCCGACCAGCTGACCCAATCGCCTCGCAGCACCTCGTTGAGCTGGTCCCCAAGGCTGCGGGGGCCCGGGAAGATGACGCGTGCGGGATCGGCATCGGGGTCGATCCCGGCTTCCTTTTTCGCGCGTTGAACGGCGGTGTATAACCCTCCAAGCTCATCCACGAGCCCGTTTGCGAGTGCGTGGGTTCCGAGCCAAACACGGCCTCGCCCCAAGCGATCGACCGTTTCGGTGGAAGTTCCGCGTCCGGTCGCAACACGTTCCAAAAACGTGTCATAGATGGAGCGCACGAACGTGCTGGCGCGTTTCCGCTGCGCCGCGGTCAGGGGTTGATCGGTTCCTGCAATCGAAGCGTTGCGGCCGCGTGTCATGACCTCGGTTCCGATGTCGAGTTTCTGGTACATCCCCGCAACCACCGGTCGTAGGAAAAATACACCGATGGAGCCCGTGAGGGTTGCGGGTTCCGCCACGATCGCGTCGGCGGCACTCGCAACGTAGTACCCGCCTGACGCCGCGGCTTCAGCCATCGAAATCACGACTGGCTTCTCTTCGCGGATACGTCGCACCTGATCCCAAATTTGTTCTGACGCAAGTGCGGAACCGCCCCCCGAGTTTATCCGCAAGACGATTGCCGCGATATCATCGTCATCGGCTGCGTCCTGCAACGCCTCGACAATCGAATCTGATGCGAACGTACCGCGCTTCAATCCGCGCTGTCGCCCGCCGGATTCGATCGTGCCATCACCGAAGATCAGTGCGATTTCGGGTCCGTCGCGCAGCCCCAGGTCGCGCGGATCGACACGGACGTAGTCTTTGTAGCTCACTTCTTCGGCATCACCGAGCTCGAGGGCATCGAGAATGTTCTTGCGGTGGGCGAGTCCATCGGCCAGCCCGGCTTCGACGAGCTCATCCGCTGTGCTCGGTGCTTGGTCGATCCATTCGCGAACGCGACTGGCTTCAACGCCACGGCCTTCCGCGACACCTTGGACGATTTGGGAGAACACGCCATCGAGCAAGTCGTTCATCATTTCGCGCGCGGGTGCGCTCATCTTGCGTTCAGCGAACATTTCAGGCGCTGATTTGAACTCACCGATCCGTTCGAACTCGACCGCGATCCCTAACTTTTCTAAGAAACCGCCTAGGTGTAAGTACTGTCCCGCGATGCCGGCAAAGGGCCCGAGATAGCCGGGTACCGCATGGATGGTGTCGGCTGCGGAAGCCAGGTAGATCTCGCGCGTGGCGTTGAAACTTGCGATGTCGAGCAACGCATGGACGGGTGTACCGGCTTCACGCGTGCGGATAATCGCATCGCGGAGCTCCTGAATCCGGGCGTAACCCAGCGCGAGCGGGCGAATATGCAGCACGATTGCCTGGATCCGCGCATCGGCGGCGGCCTTTTCAAACTGCAGCAATAACGTAGGTATTGCGGGTCCACGTCCAAAGTACGCCGACACCGTATCGATCGCCGGCGTCTCTTCGAATTCCCCACTGAGTTCTAAGACGAGTACCGACGCTTCGTCGATATCGGGGCCCGAGCCCAAGAAAGAAACCCCCACAAATCCGACTACGAGGATTGCGAGGAGGATGACAAGAACCACACGCATGATCTCTCCTTGAAAACCGTCTACCCTGCGAAGGATGAAACGAGGCGGTCGAGAAGTCTATATCGCAAGCGTAGGGCTCACCAAGGTGGATCTCACGGGAAAAGTATTCGGCAGCGTTTTTGATCTTTTTCGAGACGCGTACGAGCGCGCGATTGACGGCATCAAGCCGCCCGCATTTGATGCGCTGCAGATTGGCATCATGGACTCGGAGGAGTTTGAAAACCGAGCCAACATTGCGGCCAAGATCGCGGATCGGCTGCATCTTGTCGGCGTGCCCGCGGTGAGATCAGAAACCGCATCTTCCACGGGTGCGGCCGCGTTTCATGAAGCATGTTTCAAAATTCGCGCGGGTGCGGCGGATACGGTGTTGGTCCTGGCCGGAGAGCGGATGAAAACCGTCGCGACCGCGGAAGCGACCCGGATCATGTCGAAGACGGTCGATCCGGTGGAACGTCGTTTCGGATTTACCATGCCCGCGCTGATCGCATTGATCACTCAAGCGTTCATGGAAGAGCGAAAGATTCGCGGGCCCGATGTAGCCGATGTGCTGTCGCGGCTGATGCATCGTGCCCATCATTTCGGCGCCGACAATCCGTTGGCGGCTTTCGCCGAGAAACCGGAACCGTTGGAAGCTTACTTTGACGAGAGTCGCAATCTTCCCGTGGCTACACCGCTCATGCGCAAGGATTGTTCTCCTGTCTGTGATGGGGCTGCTGCGATTATTCTCACCGCAGCTCCGCAGGCGGTTCGCGTTGCGGGTCTCGGGTCTGCAACCGATACGTCCTCACTTCTGGACCGTCAGGAATTGACGCGACTCGATGCAACCCGGCGAGCGGCAGCGTTTGCGTACTACGGTGCTGGGATATCGGATATTCGAGCGGTCGAGGGTTTGGTTGCCGAAGTGCATGACGCGTTCAACAGTTTGCTGGCGATCAACATGGTCGACATTGGTCTATTCGATGCTGACGATGCAGTGAGCGCGTTGATCGGCCCTAAACGCGGCAGCGAATCCGCGCAAGATCCTTACGCGAACCCACTCACGGGTCCGCAGGGTCAGATACCGGTCAATCTTTCGGGTGGGTTGAAAGCGCGTGGCCATCCGGTTGGGGGCACGGGATTGTTTCAGATCGCGGAACTCTATCTACAGCTGATGGGGCGCTTCCCGAATCCTAGAGCTCAGGTGAAAGATGCGAAGGTCGGACTCGCGCATTCCATCGGCGGCCCAGGAAATAACGTTTATGTCACGTTGATTGAGAACAGGCAGAACCGGCGTGAGATCGCGGCGCATTTGTCGGAGCCGCCGCGTTATGCAGCTTCGCCAGATCAACGCTCCGCACCACCCGCGAAGCTGCACGGGCGCCGTGCCAAAATTGAGGCTGCAACGACGATTTACGTTACGTCCGGTGCGCCCGGGCCGATTCATGTGGCACTGTTGTCGGTGGGAGACCGCCGTGTTTTCGCGAAACTCGATGCGCCGGCGGAACCGGGGAAGGACGCTGCAACCGCGCTCGCTGGACACCCCGCGCGATTTCTCGTCAAGGATGACGGTGACCACTACTTTCAGTTGGTTCGTGATCGCTGGGACGTGCCGAGTCTGTTTCGCTCGATCTGGGACCGCGTTACCAAGTAGTGCAATTAATGGGGACGTTGGTTGAAACTGCAATTAATGGGGACGTTGGTTAAAAAGTTGCACATTTCCGGCGGATGCCGGAAATGT
>JAJDAK010000070.1 GCA_029261895.1 Deltaproteobacteria bacterium | reverse complement strand
GGCTCTTACCGGCGGAGTGTTTGCGCTTCTGATTCGTGGTATTCCGTTCTCGATCTCCGCTGGTGTCGGCTTCATCGCGTTGTCCGGTGTAGCGGTATTGAATGGCTTGGTGATGGTCGCGTTTATACGGGACCTCCGCGCTCAAGGTCAGCCGCTCGAGGACGCAATTATCGAAGGGGCTTTGACTCGAGTTCGTCCCGTGTTGATGACCGCGTTGGTCGCTGCACTGGGCTTTGTGCCCATGGCGCTGAACAGTGGGATCGGGTCGGAAGTGCAGCGCCCGCTGGCAACCGTCGTCATCGGGGGCATCCTTTCCTCGACACTGCTCACCTTGTTGGTGTTACCCGCACTGTATCGATTGGTCCATGGAGGTTTAGATGCACAAAGAGACGGTTGATCATTGGAAGCATAGTCATTCATTCGGTACGGAGGTGCAGACCAGCGGTGAACGTCGGACCCGCTGGGTGATCGCACTCACGTTGGTCATGATGGTTATCGAGATATCGGCTGGGATGGCCTTTGGTTCGATGGCCCTCCTCGCAGACGGTTGGCACATGGGGACCCATGCAGCGGCGCTGGGTGTGACGGTATTCGCATATCTGTACGCTCGCCAACACGCCAACAACCCACAGTATAGCTTTGGGACCGGCAAGGTCGGGGCGCTCGGAGGATTTGCGAGCGCGGTCGGTCTTGCGGTGGTGGCAATCGTCGTACTCGGAGAAAGCGCTTCACGTTTGGCTTCGCCCGTGGCGATCCGCTTCGATGAGGCAATTGGCGTCGCGGTTGTCGGCCTGATGGTCAATGTCGTCAGTGCGTTGTTGCTACGAGATCACCACGGAATGCACCACGAAGGTGTGAACGCGGATTCCGGACATCACCACCACGACCACAATCTTCGCGGCGCGTACTTACACGTGCTTGCCGACGCGTTGACCTCCGTCTTCGCTATTGTGGCTCTTACCGCTGGGAAGTTCTTGGACTGGGTGTGGATGGATCCGATCATGGGAATCGTTGGTTCGCTGGTGATTGCACACTGGTCGTATGGTTTGCTTCGCGATACGAGTGGAGTGCTGTTGGATGCGGAGATCGATACTCGGAAACGCGACGCGATCAGCGAGACCATCGAATCCGATGCCGACAACACGGTAACGGACCTGCACGTGTGGAGAGTAGGGCCCCGGCACCTGGCGGCGATCGTTTCGGTCGTGACCCATGAGCCTAGGGACCCGAGCCACTACAAGGCTCTGCTCTCCGATCATCGGGATCTTGTCCACGTCACCGTCGAGATTAATCGTTGTCCAGCCGCGGAGATCGATCCTACGGCCGGGTGGCGGCAAGCTGGCGCCACAGCGTCGCGATGAGCGTGGTCCGATCGACCGGCTTAGGTACGTAGTCAGCGCAGCCCGCCTGAAGGTACCTTTCCCGGTCGGTCGACATCGCGTGCGCGGTCAGTGCAATGATGGGACACGGATAATCGGCTTCGCGCAGTATCAAGGTGGCCTCGTATCCGTCGAGCACCGGCATCTGCATGTCCATGAGAATGAGATCGAAGGGCTCGCTATTTTCGAGTGCCTTCAGTGCGTACTCGACCGCAATCTGGCCGTTCTCCGCGGATTCGACCTGTGCGCCCGCTCTCTCTAGAGTCTGTCGAACGAGCATGCGGATATCCGGATTGTCCTCAGCGACAAGGATGCGACATTCAAGCCTTATGTCGGGCGGAATCGGGGTGTCTTCTGCACGCATGGCTTCTGGCCGCGTGAATACCAGCGAGTTGTTCTGCACCGTGGTTGGTTCCGTGAGCTGAGGCAGCGGAAGAATTACGCGAAAGCAGCTGCCGCGCCCCAGCTCGCTGTGCGCTTCGATGGAGCCTCCGAGTAGGGTTACCAGGCGATGGCAAATGCTTAAACCAAGACCCGTGCCACCATACCTGCGCGTGGTCGAGCCGTCGGCCTGTTCGAACGGCCTAAACAGGCGCGAGAGGTCCTCCTGCGCAATCCCTATACCCGAGTCGACGACCTCGAGTTGAAGCTTGCCGTCTGCGCCGTCCTCGAGCAAGCGAGCCACAAGACGTATCTTCCCCCGTTCAGTGAACTTGCTGGCATTGCCCAGAAGATTCATCAGGATCTGCCGCAGTCGGGTTGGATCGCTCATCAGTGTTTCTGGAATCGGGGTCGGAAACTCGATAGAGAGTTCCAGACCCTTGCCCTCGATCGGGTCACGCATGAGTGATGCAGTTTCGAGAAGGAACGAGCGCAGCGGGATGGGCATTCGTTCGATTTCGAGACGCCCCGCTGCGATCTTGGAGAGATCGAGAACGTCGTTGACGATCTGGAGGAGATGCATGCCGTTGCGCTTGATCGAGTTCGCAGCCTCGAGCCAACCCGGAGCTAAACCCTCCGACTCCTCCGTAAGAAGAATTTCATCGGCATAGCCGAGGATCGCAGTCATGGGTGTGCGGATCTCATGGCTCATGTTTGCAAGGAACTCGCTCTTGCTGCGGTCCGCTGCTTCGGCTGCACTCTTGGCCTCCCGCAGTCCTTGTTCAACCTGTTTCGCGATCCGCAATTCCTCTCGCGCTCGCAAGCGTTCATGACTCTCTCCCAGTTGCGTACCGACGCTGGTCATCAGGTCCAGGAACTCCTGGTCAAGGTTCGGTGCTTTTTCGAAGAAGAACTCTAGAACGGCGTGCACCGTATTACCGGACTTGATAGGGAAGGCCAGCGCCGCTGTAAGGCCCACCTCGCGACAGCACTCGGCTCTAACAAATCCGGCTTCCGTGTCTATGTTCGGGATCCAGGCCGCTTGACCCGAGGCAAAGACCTTTCCCACGAGCCCTTGGCCTTTGGCAAAGCGAGTCCGGTTCGTGACATAACGGAAACGAGCGTAGCGATTGGCTTCTCGACAATACCAACGCGACGTCGGGACCAGGACGTCTGGCTCGTCTTCCACTGAATACACGTGACCGATCGCCCAATCCATCGTTTCGCACACGAGATTGAGGCAGGACTCTAGTACCTCATCAAGGCATTCCTGCTCCATACCGACGGTGGTCGCCCGACGCAGCAAGTTTGCTTCGAGAGCACGCGATCGAAGTAGCGACTCAACCTTCTGACGAGCAGCGATATCTCGAAAGGAGACCACCGCACCGGAGAGCCGGCCCTTTTCGTAGCTGGGGGCCGAGATGTATTCCACCGGGAAGGACGAACCATCGCTTCGCCGAAGGACTTCATTCTCTATGCGATGAGCCTGGCCATCGATCAACGTGGCATAGATGGGAGATTCCTCAGGTAGGTATTCGGAACCGTCTGGCTGCGAGTAGTGAAAGTTTTCGTGGTGCGGCTTGCCGATCAATTCTCCGCGCTCCCGATCGATCATCCGTGCCGCCGCGGGATTCACAAAGGTCGTGATCCCTTCGCGATCGATCCCGTAGATTCCCTCAGCGGCCGAATCCAAAATCGTGCGAAGCCGAGTTTCACTGTCGTGCAGGGCGGTTACGATCTGACCGCGAAGAAATGCGACGACCGATAGACAACCGATCGCGTAGATCGAAAGCACACGATTGGCCAACGCTTTCCATGGCTCTGTGGTAGGCGCGGAGAGAAAGTACCCCGCGATCGTAAAGACGATACCCACGGCTGCCAGCGTCAGCACGTCGGATCTTCGGGGCGACCAGAGCGCCAACAGAACCACGCCGGAGTAGAGAATCCCAACCGCCACCCCCAGTGGCAGCTGAAGATCTGCCGCGAAAATGCCCAGCGCAAGCGCGAAACCCGTCGGCGGGATCCACGAGGCCCGACTCCGCTTTTCCGAGCCAGACGCTGCAGTCTCTTTCTCTCGAAGCTGAGGCTTGGACTCCACGGCTCGTGGTTTACGGTGTCGGAATCTTGTCTGGCGAAATGCATACACTGCAAGGCCGAATGCAGTAATCACGAGGAATACGATAAGAATCTGAGCATTCCGAAATTGAATTTCTTCAAGGATCCGCAGTTGTTCAGTGAGCTTCGCCTGTGCACCGATGTGGAGTCGCATGAGTTGCTCTGCTCGAACTCGAATCAGCGGTAACTGCGCGATGAGCTCGTCGTGAGTGACTGTGCCCCGTTCGCCCTCAGTCTCCTCGACTCGAGCGAGGCGACGATAAGCCTCTGCTAGCCGGGCCACTGAGCCTTCGTAGGCGTCCGCCGCATTCACGCGTTGTAACTCGCCGATGCCGTCCATGTGGATCTTCAGTAGGGTGAGCTCGTCCTCGACTGAGTCTCGGTAGAATCGGTGTCGCTCCGAACCTTCCGCTCCGGCTGTCGAGTCGAATTCGGGGAAGCGGCTTTTCTGGGCCATCGCTTCGAGTTCCCAGAGCGCTTCTTTGATCGCGCTTAGATGGATGAGACTGGTAATGTGATAATCCGTTTGGCGCGCACGACCGTTCGCGGGATCGTCCTCGGCGCCCGAATGGGCCGTGTGAGCACTTCGAGGCAACACGACGATCAGAGTCACGCAGATGAGACCCAGTGTGCCGATCACCCAGTAGAGCCAGCGTCTTCGGTGGGGAGACAGCATAGGATTCAATCCGCGCTCTGCTGTGCAGCTGCGATCTGCCGCAAGGTACCAAAGTCTTCTTCGTGGGCAGGCAGGAAAAACTCCGCCCCGAGACCGCGGAGTATTTGCTCGTGCGTGGGATCTCCAGCGCTGAGTTCCAAAAACGCATCGCGCAGCGCATCGAATAGTTCCGTCGGCAGGCGGTCGTGCACTACCCATACGTTATCGACGTAAGGCGGTGTTTCCCAGAGTATGCGTACCTGCTCGGGATCGAGCGTGCCCGCCGCATACATGGCCTCTGCGATCTCCGCGTTGACGCTACCGACGTCGACCTCTCCGTCCCTGACCGCCAGTGCCGTCAGGTCATGTCTTGTGGAGTAGCGAACCTCGGAAAAAAACCGCTCCGGGTTAATCGCCTGTTGCTGCATGAAATGCCGCGGCATCAGATGGCCGGAGGTCGACAGCCGGGGACCGAATGCGAAACGCAGACCCCTACAGTCTTCGAGCTTCTGGGCGGGATGCTCGGCTCGAATCAGCAGGTAGCTCTCAAAAAACGCATCTACATCTCGGATTACCAATGGAACCGCGCCACCTGACTTGGCTGCTTTGACAAAGCCAAGCCCGCCGAAGTACGCAAGGTCGAACTCGTCCCGGCGAAATCTTGCGAGAAGATCGTCATAGGACTCAGGAATGATCAGCGTGTACGGCACCCCGACCCGCTGGGATACATGCTCGAGCAGTGGCCGATAGGCCTGCTCCAACGCTTCTGCGCTCCGGTCGGGAATGACGCCGACGCGTAGGACCTCAGGCGCCGAGTGGTAGTGCGGAATGTTGTAGAAACAGGAGGTCGAGAGAAGGACTCCGAGCGACAGGAGTGCTAGTGCGCTGGGTTTTATTCGCTTCATTTTGCCTCGCTGTAGGTTGGAAAAGCCGCTGGCCGGTTGTAGTGAACCTATCGGACGTCTTCGCTCGCGAATTCAACCGCCTCGCTGCTATCTTGCCCACCAAAGCCAAAGAGAGCCATGTCCGACTGGGTTCATCTGCGCCTAGCAGCCGAGCCGGACCCGTCTTGGCACTCATTGATCTCGGCTCTCACATGCTGCACACGGCAGACGCGTCTAGGCTCATAAGATCCTTAACGTTCGAGAGCCCTCGCTCTATTGCGCTGCGCCCGTACGCCGCGAATATTCTGTTCGTGCGGTCACCTTGGACGTATACTGGATCTAGCGTTCCGCTGAGCAGGTTGAATCGTGCGAGGCGGTGAACATTCAAGGGAGGGTCTCTCATGCAGCTCGTTCGAAGAATTGGGATTTTATGTCTGGCGCTCGGGCTCGCAGCGCCGAATGCGTTCGCTGCGGAGCCGGATGCAAAGTGCGCGTCGAAGAAGCTGAAGTTTGTAGGGTTGTATGCGGCTTGCGTTCTTAAGGCCGATGCCAAGGCCAAGCTCAAAGGCACGGAACCCGACTATACAAACTGCGAAGAGACCTTCGCAAAAAAGTTCGGCAAAGCGGAGGAGAAGGCAGGACCCGGAATATGTCCTACGGAAGGGGATCTACTGATCTTGCAAGGCGAAGTCGACTCAAGCGCGGCTGAGTTAGCGGAACAGCTCGAGGCAGCAGATCCCAACTGTCCCATGGGCTACCGCGATCGCAGTCCGGGCCAGGTTGTTCAGGACCTGTACCAAGCGTATGCGGCCCACGACGCACAGGCGATTACATGCAACTATCACCCGAGTGCGTCCGTGATTACCGATCAGGGAGTCTTGGTTGGGTACAACGATATTGTCACGTTTTACTTTTCGCTCTTTGATCTCTTCAACGGTGTCTCGTACACCGTTGGACAGATCGATGAATTTGGTAAGACGGTGCGTGTTCTCAACTCGCTCAACGCGGGTTGGGTCGAGATTCCGGATGGAATCGATACGTTCATCGTCAAGCGAGGTCGTATTCGTACGCAAACGAATCACGGTCTGATCAAATTCAACGGGCCACCCCCCGAATAGCTATAAAGAAGAAGGCTGCGCTCACAGAGCGCATGAGACGTTGCATTACGGAGTTCGTTCAACGGAGGAGGTTGCACTGGGGACAAACCAAGCGTAGAGCGCCGGTACAACAAGCAGCGTCAATACCGTTGAGCTCGCGAGCCCTCCGACCACGACCGTAGCAAGAGGTCTCTGAACCTCACTGCCTGTTCCAGTGGAGAAGAGCAGAGGAAACAACCCTAGTGCGGTCGTGGCGGCCGTCATCAGAACCGGGCGGAGCCGTAGGCACGCGCCGCGGACGGACGCCTCTTCAATTGGAACGCCATCGCTTGTGAGCTGGTTCAGATACGTTACCAGCACCATACCGTTCTCGAGCGCGATGCCGAGTAGTGCGATGAAACCAACGGATGCGGGAACCGAGAGATCTTGCCCTGAAAGCGCCAATGCGACGACTCCCCCTACGAGTGCAAGCGGGATATTGAGGAGAATGAGGCTGGCGCTGCGCACCGACTGGAAACTCGAATAGAGCATCAGAAACACAATGAGTAACGTCAGAGGGACAACGATCGACAGTCGGCGATTCGCTTCCTGCTGTAGGCGGAACTGACCGCCCCAACTAACGAGGTACCCAGGTGGTAGCTTGATTGTTGAGTCGATCGCCGCCTGAGCTTCTGCCACAAAGCTTCCGATGTCCCGATCGAGGACATTGCATTGGACCGTTATGAAACGTTGGTTGTTTTCACGTGTGATTTGGCGGGGGCCGACGATCTCTTCAATCGTCGCGAGTTCGGAAAGCGGCACCCGTGCGCCGCCGGCGGCGGCCACGAGTAGGTTTGAGATCGCACGCGTGCTGTTTCGGTATTCAGGAGCGAACCGAACATAGATCGGAAACCGCTGAATTCCTTCGAAGATCTCACCCGCTGTTTCACCACCGATTGCGGCACGAATCGTTCGTTGGACCTCCGCAACGTTAAGGCCGTACCTTGCGACCGCTTGCCGATCGACACGAATCACGAGCTGAGGGGCACCTGCGACTTGATCCACTTGAACATCGGCCGCACCGTTCACGCCGCGGACGACCTGGGCGACCTCGGCGGCCGTATCCGCGAGTACGTCGAGGTCATCCCCGAAAATCTTGACCGCGAGTTCTGCCCGGACACCTTCAAGTAACTCATCTACAGTCATGGCAATGGGCTGTGTGAAGTTCACAAGCGCACCCGGTACTTCTCCGAGTTCGTCACGGATCACTCGCTCCAACTCTTCCTGCGTGGAGGCGGATCGCCATTCAGACTGTGGCTGCAGCAGTACATACATCTCCGCGCTGTTGATGGGATCCGTATGGGCCCCTACTTCACCGCGGCCGATCCTTGTGACGACACCATTGATTTCTGGGACATTCATCAGACGTCGTTCAACGATCTGAGTCACACGTGTGCTTTCACGGAGAGAAATGGAGGGCGCCATCGAAAGCCGCACCACGATCGTCCCTTCCTGTAGCCGTGGCGTGAACTCGGACCCCAGAAATGGAAAGGCGATAGCGCCAACGGCTAAGAGACCCAGCGCGCAAAGTGCCGCTACGCCCCGGCGCCGTACGAAGTATGAAACCAGCGGCTCATACCATGCGACCAAGCGCCGAACGATCCAGACTTCTTTTGCATCCCCACGCGGACGGCGGAGCAAGAGATCCGACGCAATCGGGGCGAGGACAATGGCAAAGAGTAGTGAGCCAGCCATGGCAAGTGCAACGGTGTAGGCCAGCGGGCGAAACGTCTTACCTTCGACGCCTTCCAAGGTAAACAGCGGCAGAAACACGATTACAATGATAGAGATCGCGAAAACGATGGGCCGTGCTACCTCTCCGCACGCGCGTGCGATGACTTGAGTGTTTGGCTCCTCCGGCCTTGCTTGTCTCAAGTGACGATCCACGTTTTCGACCATCACGATTGTTCCATCAACCATCATGCCGATCGCGATCGCAAGGCCACCGAATGACATGAGGTTGGCAGACAGTCCGAACCACCCCATTCCAAGCGTGGCAAAAAGCACAGAGAACGGGATCGATAGTGCCACGACGATGCTCGGTCGCAGCGCTCCCATGAAGACCATCAATACGATGGCGACAAGAACAATCCCTTGTATGAGTGCGCTCTGGACGGTGCGCACGCAAGCTTCAACCAACGTTTTCTGCTCGTAGTACGGAACGAGTCGCAGGCCTTCCGGTAGGATCACGTTGATTTCCGAAAGCTTGGCTTCGACCTCACCAATAACTGTCGACGAGTTGGTCCCGAAAAGCTTGACCACCATCCCGGCCACAACCTCGCTGATCCCGTTTCGCGTCTGAACGCCTCGGCGAATAGCGCCACCGATCTCGACATCGGCGATCTCATGCAGGAAGACGGGTGTACCGTCCTGGCTCTTGACCACGACGTTCTCGAGGTCATCAACATCTGAAGCAAGCCCTACGGATCGGACGACGTATTCCTCTGAGTTGCGCTCGAGGAATTGCGCACCGACGTTTAGATTGTTCTCACGGATGCGATCGATGACTTGCGCAATGGTTATGTCGTAGCGAAGAAGATTCTCTGGGTGAACGCGCACCTGGAACTGCTTTTCATAGCCGCCAATCCCTAGTACTTCGGTCACACCGGGGACGGTTTGCAGGTGAAACTTGACCAACCAATCCTGAATCGTTCGCAACTCCGTCAGCGAGTAGCGGTCTGTGGTGTCCTCAAGGTAGTAGAAGAGTACGAGACCCATTCCAGTAGAGATAGGACCCATCGCAGGATCACCGAACCCTTCGGGAATCTGTTCCCGTGCTTCTTGCAGGCGCTCGTTTACGATCTGGCGTGCAAAGTAAATGTCCACATCATCATAAAAATAGACATTGACCACCGAGAGACCGAAATTGGAGACGGAGCGAACGCGTTCAAGGCCAGGCAGACCATTCATCGCCGTTTCGACTGGATACGTAACGTACTTCTCAACATCCTCGGGAGATAGGCCCTCCGTCACTGTGAAGATCTGGACGAGGTTCGGCGATACATCCGGAAAGGCGTCAATGGGGAGCTGCTGGTAACTACGATAACCAGCGGCTGCGATCAGACACCCCAATCCGATGAGGAGGAGGCGACTAGCAAGAGCGAAGTCGATGATGCGTTGCATGGGTTCTCCTCCTAGTGACCGTGTCCGCCTGCCAGCTCACCACGAGCCAGCTCAGACTTCAGCGTGAAAGCACCCTTCGTAACAAAAACGTCGCCCGTCGAGATCCCATCTAGAATTTCGATGCTGTCTTCGCCCTCACGACCTCGCGTGACTGGCCGAGGAACGAACTTGTCTTCATCGCGTACGAACACCACATCTTTGCCTTCGACCCGCTGGATCGCACTGATCGGTGCGACGACTGCGGCATCAACTTGCTGAACCTCGACGCGTGCGATGACGAACATCCCGGGCCGCCATACCCCGTCTGGATTCGCGATGATCACTCGAGCTGTTGCTGTACGGGTCTCTTCATTTATGATGGGCGCGACATAGGAAATAGTTCCGCCGGCCTCATCAAGATCATGGCCGGCCGAGATCCGGACCCTCTGGCCGATAGCTAACTCCGAGAGATGTTTCTGGTACACACTGAGGTCGATCCAAACGTCGCGCAGGTCTGCTACCGTAAATAGGGCGCCACGTTCCTGTGAGACGGGCTCGCCACGCGTGACGTGCTTCTCGATCACGACGCCATCGATCAATGTCTTCAGGGAGTAGGGTGCGAGGCTTTGGCTCGCTTCGATTACGGCCAATGTATCGCCAGCTTTCACAATATCGCCGATCTCGGCACGGACCTCTATTGCAAGACCCGGAAAGCGCGGTGCGATATGTGCGAGTCGGTCACGGTTGGGTCGAACCTCTGCGGGAAGCGAGACCCATCGCGATACGGTTCCAGGGCCCGCGGTTGCCAATTCGATACCGAACTCTTTGATCACCGACTCGGAGAGAACGACGCTCTCTTCATGGTCACCGTGATCCTCTGCAAGAGCAGCCGTAGACAATATGAGTCCAACTACGAGGAGAAGGAATAAAAGGTGGGATCGAATCATCGTTGTGTTCCTTGTATTTGCGGACGTAGGGGCGTTCCGGTGATGCGCTCCAGCTCGGCCACAGAGGTGTGGTACGTGTGCAGCGCGTTAAGCTCTTGGCTTTGCAGCTGAAAGAGCGTGCGATGCGCATCCAACACATCCACATATCGAAAGAGACCACGCAAGTAGCCGCGGCGTATTTCGCTATAGGCGCTCTTGGCCTGAGGAATCGCGATCTCGCGAAGGGCGTTCAGTTCTGTGTAGCTTGATTTGAGTTCAATGAGTTCTGTGCGAAGGGTCGTTCCGATCTTGACATGAGCGGCGCGTTGCAGGTGACGAGCCTTCGCGAGTTCGCGGCGTGCTGCGAGTCGTCCACCTTGGTTGCGGTCGTATATGGGGAAAGGAATGCTGACGCCGACCAGGAACGCACTATCATTCGTGTCCTCAAGTCGTCGAACACCTGCGTTCGCCGTAACATCGGGGAGCCGTTGCGCGTCTTCAAGTTCGATGATGGCCTCATGCCGTTCGATCTCGTTTAGCCAGCGTAGAAGCACCGGACTTCGTTCGAGCGAGGCCACGACAGCATCAGATGAAGGGGGCGGGGCAATCGCATAGAGGTCACCCAGAACCTTCTCGAACTGTGGCTCTTGAGCGCCCCAAAGCGAAGCGAGTCGGAGGCGGGTGGCTTCAATCGCCGATCTGGCGCGCTGAACCTCGATCCCTTGTGAAGCGGCTGCTACCTCGGCACGCGTCTGCTCCACTTTAGAGGTTGCACCCGAGCGAACTTGGCGTGCGACAGAATCCCGGGTCTCGTTCGCAAGCGCCAGCATTTCCGTAGCCAACTTAAGCCGCTCCTGCGCGGCTAAGACCGAAGTAAAGGCTCGCACAACATCCGCGAAGATGCTTACGCGACGGATCTCGTATGTCCAACCTGCGCGTGTGGTACCAAGCTCAGCAACGCGCCGTCGTTTAATGCGTTTACCGGCGAGCTCAATGAGTTGACCGAGTTGAAGGGTGGTTTCCGACTGGCCTGTCCCACCGAAGTCATCCGTCCCCGCAAAGTTCTCCAGTTCCAGTTGGACTTCCGGGTTGGGCCTGAGTCCTGCCTGAAGCGTGCGAGCTTCTTGCACGCGCACCTCCCAAGAGAAAGCGCTGAGCTCTGGATTTTGCAAGAGCGCTGCAGCGAGTGCATCACGCAGTGTCATGGCCCCGTTGGGATCGACTCGTTGTATCGATAAATCCGCTCCGGACTCCGGAGAGTCTGACGCTTCATACGCGGGTAGCGTTACACCAAGTGGTCGGGGTGTAGGTTTAGCTAGTGACTGTGGTGATGTGCACGCCGTGAGCGCAGTTAGTCCAACTATAAACGCGAGTAGGAATCTGGTCGGTCGAAGTTCGTAACCCATAATAATCCTGCCTAAAAGAAGACAACGACAAAGACGGTTTCCAGTTCAATCCCTGGAAAAACCAGTGAGAAGTCGAGTTGCTTTTAGACGAGCAGGATGGTGGTGCGGAGAATCACAGTAGACACCGCTTGGGAGCTATCACTGTTCAGCGCGCCTATGGGCCAAATGGCGACGAGGCGGGGTTCTGGCTGGCGAAACATTGCAATATGGATGGGGGCTGAAACTTGGAACGCGCTCGACGATGAAATGCTCAGCTCGCCAGCGCTACCGGTCGGAAGATCAGTGCATACTCCCGCCTGAGATGACTCGATGGACTCAGCCGAATCGGCGGAAGCGCTGACTCCTGGACAGCCTGCGTCTTGGTGTTCCGCTTCGATCGCAACGTGGCCGTCCGAACCAAAGCAGAGAACGAGCCCGTCTGCCATAGCGGTGGTGGCCGTAAGCAACGCCAATAGCGCTACAGAAATTCGTGTTGTTCGGCTGAGCTGATTCATTCGAGCCCTTCGGGTGTCTCAGGAGGTCATCGACCGGGTGTTGGAGTGACTTGAGGACACACTCGATGGTAACAACATCATGGCTGACTCACGAGTGCTCAAATGCTTCCCGTCCTTCGTGAATCAACCAAGGCGCCATAGCCAAAGCAGCCACTGGATCGGCCCACCACCAGCCCCAAACAGCGTTCGCCCCGAGTCCTATAAGTAGTGTCAAGGAAAGATAGGAGCACGCCAGCGTTTCCTTCGCTTCTGCCCGTAAAGCGCGACTACCGATTTGTTCTGCCGCGCGAAGTTTTCCCCACGCAACCAGCGGCATAATTATAAGTGACAGGACAGCCAGCGCGATTCCGAGAAAACTTTCTTCTGGCGGATTGCCCACTATGAATGTCCACGCAGATTGCGCTAGCACGTAAAGGGCAAGCAGATAAAACGTGAATCCAACAAATCGGTGGACGCGCTTCTCAGCTGCGTCAAGTATCACACCTGATCTACTTCGGGCCTCAAACGTAATCCGCCACAGCACCATGCTTGCTGCAGCGCACTCAATGACACTGTCAAAGCCGAAGCCAACAAGCACAACGCTACTCGCGTACCAACCGGACCAAAGGGCTACGCCAGCTTCCGCCAGATTGTAGGTAATGGTGAACACGAGCAGTGTCAGAGCGATACGATGCCACCGGAGGCCGGTAGTCTGTGTTTCTTCGATGGTTCGCTGATTCACGATGGGGTGCTTGTTGATCGTTGCGGTTTAGCGAACGCTGACGGAGGGATTCGCCCGATTCCGGGAACAAAGCGGCCAGTCTGCGCGGCATATGCCGCGTACGTAATAGGATGAGTTCGTAGTAGGTAAGGTTCCTCGATAACACGGACCTGCAGCTGAACGAACGCCAAATTGCAGAGAACAGCAATCAGCGAAAGGGTATTTGGGGTTAAGAGAAAGAATCCGACCGCGGTAAACCCAACGAATGAAAAGATCGGGTTACGGACGATTGCAAAAAGACCACCTGTCACGAGATCGGTTTGCTCGGAGTTGTCGACCCCAATACGCCAAGACGACCCCATTCGAAGCTGGGCGGCAGCTGCGCCCAGAAGCCCGACGGTGTACAAACCGATGCCAGCGAAATGGGTAGTACTGTGGTCGAGCCACAGATAGGGGTCAATCCATCCGACGAGCTGTGCAATCGGCCCCGCTACACCGAAAAGTGAAGCAGCTGCGGCCAGCATCCCGGCGAACCACTGGGTGGAGACTACTGGCCCGGAGAAGAGATGGACACCTGTGGATCCGGTTCTATGCCACTGCAGAATCGAACGGAGGACGAACAGCACCAAGAACCAGATCAGCGCAAGAGTGAGCGCGAGGACTGGCATCGATAGGGACCTCATCGTGTTTCACTCGGCATGTGCCGGATATGTTCGCGACTGACGTCGAGTAACAAACGGACGTGAGCATCATCGAGGCTGTAGTGAATCATGCGCCCAGCGCGGCGCGCTCGAACGACTCCGGCCGTTCGGAGCAGTCGGAGCGCGTGAGAAACGGTGGTTTCGGTAACATCTTTCGAGCATTCTGATTGGGCATGGAACAAGGCGGCAATAAATTCTGTAAGTATTTGATTTGTATGAATTTTATATTTTTGCCCAACAGCAAGCTTTCCCTCTAGTTTTCGCGGTATTTCGCCGTAGAGTATTGTAAACTAACGACTCCTAACGATACAATAATACGTGAGAATTTACACATGGGTCAGCTAAAACAATTCCTTCGCAACCAAGGCGTACAGATGACTGAGGCCGAGTTCCTGGATCTGACACGTGATGCATTCCGCGCTGCGCTAGGGGAGACGCCTCCTGTGCCTGGGATGCTCGGACTTCCTGAAGCAGAGAGGGTGCTCCTGGACAGTGGGGGGTTCTTCGAGAAGGCTGCTGCAGTCGAAAGACAAGATCCGCTTTTCTGGGGTGCAATTGATTACGCAGCGATCATTGCGACCGCTCTTTCCACGGCAGAGGTTGCGGAGATGCTAGAGGTGGATACCAGTCGAATTCGACAACGGCTTACGTCGGAGAGGCCATCACTCTATGGGGTCAAGCCGTACGGCGAATGGCTGCTTCCTAAATTTCAATTTTGGAAACAGCGCGAAGTTCCAGGAATTGCCAAAGTTATTCGGGAGCTTGATCCATCACTCAATCCGGTTTCAGTCATCTCGTGGTTTAAGAGCACCAGTCCCGATCTTGTGACTTCGAACGGAGAAGCGAGTTCGCCTCTTGAGTGGCTCAAGGCTGGCTATGCAGTCGACGATATTGTTCGGTTGGCTGCAGCGCTGTAACGATCTTGCCCAAGTTTCCTGAACCTCCATCGGCAGATTGGCTAGCGAGTAACCTTCCCCCCGATATTCATCGGCTCCACGAAGGGGTTCGGCTGTGGAGAGTCTATTTTCGTGGAGGAAAACATCCGATTAGCTGGAACGATTTTCGCAACTTCGGACCAACGACCAGTCGATTCGATCACCATCTTCCGCCCCCCAGGCAACAAGAGCGTTCAATAGTCTATGCGTCTGCGGAACAGGGACCACCCTGCTTTGCAGAAGTGTTCCAGGACTCTCGCGTGATAGACCGATCCCGAAACAATCCATGGCTCGTTGCTTTCGAACTCATCGAACCGCTGGAGCTTCTCGATTTCACCTTCGCATGGCCAACCCAGGCTGGGGCTTCTCTTGCGATCAACTCCGGACCGCGTCCGCGTGCACAACGTTGGTCGCGGGCGATCTATGAGGCGTACCCTTCAATCCACGGGATTCGCTACGCATCATCGATGTTAGCCAATGCGCCATTGGTTGCGCTGTTTGAACGCTCTCAGTCGGCACTCCCAAGGTCGCCGCTGTTCAATCGCGCATTATCCGATCAAAGCCTGCTAGATGCTATCCGGAACGTAGGGCTGATGTGCGGGTATGCAGTCGTGTAACTGCAACACAGCTAGACCAACCAGATGCAACCAGCCTCGAAGTGCGCCCCTAAGTTGGCGTCCCCGAGAGGATTCGAACCTCTGACCTACTGCTTAGGAGGCAGTCGCTCTATCCATCTGAGCTACGGGGACTGCGGGTATATAGATTGGCGCTTCCAGTATAGGCCTGCCACGTTTCCGGCTTATAACCGCAGCAGCGCTCTACCGTAGAGAGGGCAGTTTGACTTCCCTACCGTGAAGGTCTCCAATGCCCTTCACGTGAATTCGGGGTGGGGGAATCAACGTGTTTCGATGGATGCAGTGGTTTCGGATCGTCATACTCTTGGTCGTGTCGATCGGCGTTTCAGGCGCTGGATGTTCACCGGACCAGACAGTGTCGTACGCGTTGATCGGGCCATCCGGGCCTATCGGTGCCATTACGGTAGATCTACAGAGCGGTCTAGGCTCAACGCCGCTGCTCAAAGGGTTAAACGGCGAACAGGTCAAGGTCGAGCCCGCGTTTGGCGGCATTCTTTCGGTACTACCGCAGCATGTGGGGCGCTTCTTTGGTGCGGCGGGCGGACAATACTCGAAAATTCGCCTCGTCATGGCCGATGAGATTGGCATCGTGGGTCGTGGAATGCTGATCCAGATTCAGTTTATTGGCGGAAGCGGAGGAGGCTGCGAAACCTATCCGACCCTCAATGAGGAGATCTTTGGAACAGATATGCAACCGCGGACGGATGTTCATCTGCAATGTGTATTGGTGGAGAACTTACCATGAGATTCCCAGCAAAATTGCTTGCTGCCATGATGACTTTATTCGTGGCGTCTCCAGCTTCAGCCGTGACCGAATGGGTTCATTTCGTGGATCGCACGGATGAGCTGCTCAACATCACGACGATCACCGGACTCGATCGCGAGGAAAAGGACATCGCACAAGCGGATCTCGACAAGGACGGGTGGATCGACCTCGTGGTCGTGCGCAAGTTTCCGGTCAACGCAGGACGAGAGCAGGACCTGTTGTTGATGAATGAAGCCGGTGT
Organism: Deltaproteobacteria bacterium; assembly: GCA_029261895.1. Lineage (GTDB taxonomy): Bacteria > Myxococcota_A > UBA9160 > SZUA-336 > SZUA-336 > JAJDAK01. The sequence goes on along the minus strand of JAJDAK010000070.1, from coordinate 57,881 downwards.
ATTGCAAGACCGCACCGCCCTCTACTTTCCGGAATGGATCCTTGACCATAGCGATGCTCGTGATGTGCTTCTGACAGATCTCAATGGGGACGGTTGGGATGATCTTCTCATTGTGACGACGTACTTCCAACAACCCCGGTACTACCGGAACAAAGGCGAGATCGGTGGTACGTGGCAAGGGTTTGAAAATGTGTCGCTAGAGCTCCCCACGTTCTTCCAACCCAGGCTATGCGCGGCAGCGGCCGGAGACATAAACGGGGATGGTGCACTCGATATTTTCTATGGCAATTACACGTTCGGCGGGACGGTACAGGATACACTCCACATCAATGACGGTAACGGTGCGTTTACCGATGAAACAACGGCACGCTTGGGCGACTACGCAAATGTGTTCTTTGGCACGTCAGCTGTGATGGCCGATATGAATAACGACGGAGCCATCGACATCATCAAAAACTCTGTGCTCGGGGATGCCGAGCCATTCAACGCTCGTGCCGCATTTCTGCTATTCAATGACGGGCAGGGGGTCTTCAATACAACGCCGTACTACGAATACGGAATTCCGGAGTCCTACATGCACATCGCTGCGGACCTGAACAACGATGGCATGTTAGATGTTGTTCAAGTGACTGATTTTCAGGATGGCGTGAATCTCGCAACCGCGATCAACCCGGATGGTACGGTCGACTACGATACTGCATTACTGGACTCGCCCAGAACCGACGGACGCGGTGGCAACCTTAAAGCGGCTGATTTGGATGGAGATGGGGATCTCGACGTCGCTATATCGCCGGTGGATGTCAACACAGCAAGTACCTGCGATTCAGGGGAGCTGGGCCTCTTTCAAAACGATGGTCTCGGAGCGCTCACTGATCCCTATCTTGATCTGACGGATCCAAATGACCCTCTTCCAGTAACCCGGAATTTTCATCTCCGCGCGCACGATATCGAATTCATTGATATCAATGGAGACGGCAAACTCGACCTCTTTCAGGGGCTCTGTGATGGCTATTCGGTCATGATTCAGGTCGATCAGGGCGATGCAGATGGCGATGGGAACGTCACTGCCAGAGATGCCCTCGCCACGCTACGAATCGCGACAGGAATTGACACCGCCGATGCCAGCAAGACAGCGCGACTCGATGTCACTGCAGATGGCATGCTCACTGCTGTAGATGCACTCGGAGTCTTGCGTCTGTCGGTTGGGTTGAGCGCTACAGCTCCGTAGTTCAGTCCAGAATCCTGCTTAGGAGGGATGCATGGATCCATCACTGGTGTTTTTAATCTGTAACACGGGTGTATTGCCGTTTTGGCTACTTCTCGCGGTCGCGCCGCATTGGATCTGGACGCAGCGACTCGTTCACTCGGTCTTGGTTCCGGTCTTACTCGGGGGAGTCTATCTCTGGGGTGTGGTTACCGCGCCCGCCTTGCCCGAGGGTGGTGGCTTTGGCTCGCTCGAAGCGGTCATGCTGCTCTTCACCGTGCCCCAGGGCGTGTTGATCGGCTGGGTCCATTATCTGGTCTTTGATCTTTTCATCGGCGCGTGGGAAGTTCGCGATGCGAAACGCCACGACATCCCACACCTTGCCCTCGTGCCGTGTCTCTTCTTTACTTTGATGCTGGGACCGATCGGCTTGTTGATGTACTGCGCGCTCCGCGGCTTCATGCGCCGTAGCGCGACGCTGGTAGAGGCCTAACGGGCGGACGTTTAGGCCGTGTTACTTGTCGCGTCCTGCAAACACCGTTGCTTTCGCAACGACTTCCTGCTCGGGATAACGAAGATAGAGAGCGGCGGCAAAGAGACAAAGCAGGGCAGAGATCGGCGCAACCCAAAGCACTCCAGCGGGTTCTTCCATGCTATTACCAAAGCGCAGGAATAGGTAACTCAGCACGATGGCCGATACGCCGAAGGCGCCTTTCGTCGCAAATCCCTGAACGCCAATGTAGATCGCCGAGCGATTGGTTCCCACTTCGGCTTGATCAGCGTCGATGATTTGACCGATCAAGACATGGGGCAAGATGAAGAAGCCCGCAACCGGCATGCCCGCGAGAAAGAGCGCGCTTAGCAATAACGCCCAATTGCGAAAATCATTTGGACCGCCGGCCACATCGGGACTCAGAAAGACAAGCGGTAGAACAATGAGGCTGAATGTAAAGCAACAGAGCACGATGCCTCGTTTAGGTCCCACTGCTGCTACGAAGCGTGTGGCGGACGCGAATCCCAATACGATACCGAGAAAGAAAGCCACACCGAGATACGCACCTGCGCTCTCACCACGACCGAGCACAACGGTGGCGTAGTACGGAAGCATTGGCTGGAACATCCCGACAGCCAGCAGAAAGACCGCTTGTGCCAATAAATAAATCATAAACGGTCGATTGTAGACAGTGGTGGAAAACGCCTGTCGCAGTTTGAGATCACTGGGTTTCGGTTGCGCGTGTCGTGCTTCGTCGACCGCAATAATCGGGCCGAGACAGAGGAGGGCTGCCAGGCCCGACGCCGACCAAACCACCCAACGCACGGCCTCGACCGGTTCAACGCCCGTGGACTTTGCAACATCAAACGTTACCTGCCAGATCGGCCCGAAGAGACCCACCACGGGAAATGCGACGTACGCCAACAAACGCGCGAGCCGGACACGATCGTCTTCTTCGATCGCGAGCTCGGGAACCAGGGCATAAAACGGTCCCGCGTATATGGTGAACGCGATGAAGTAGAGCGAGAGGATCGTGGCCAAGTAAACGCCGTTGACCCAACTGCCATTCGGTGCCGGTGGATAGAAGAGCAGCACGGGAAGCACCACCATGGGTAGTACGCCAATCATCATAAATACTCGGCGCCGACCTAAACGCGATCGCGAACGATCGGAGAGGTAACCCACAATCGGATTTGTGAGCGCATCGAAAACACGACCCATCATCATGGCTAAACCAAAGACCGTGAAGACGCCAAAGAAGATTTCATCGGAAAGAGGCGAGGCAAGGCCTGAGCTTTTCGGAGGCAGGTAGAAGTACACCGCGATCGCAACAACGATGCCGTTGGTGAGCTCAAAACCGGCATGACCCATCGCGAAACCGAGGCGTCGAGTGGACGTCATCGGGTTCGTATAGCAGTCATGGGTCTTAATAGGGACGCTGCGAGCTAAAAGCCGTACTTGGCCTTCATGTCCGGGTCTTTCTCGGCGATGAGTTTCGCGAGGTTGACCATCACGTGGCATTGCTTGACCGTTGCGTCGTCCTGCATCTTGCCGTCGATCATCACGGTACCGGTACCGTCGCCCATTTGGTCGATGACTTTGCGCGCAAAGGCCACTTCGTCGACGGGTGGACTAAAGACGTTACGCGCGATTTCGATTTGATTCGGATGCAATGACCAAGCGCCCACACAACCGAGCAGGAAGGCGTTACGGAATTGGTCCTCGCAACCGGTAGGATCATTGATTGCGCCGAAAGGTCCATAGTAGGGGAGCAAGCCGTGTTGCACGCAGGCATCGACCATGCGCGCCATCGTGTAATGCCATAGATCCTGTTGCGCTGTGGTACGCGGCGCTTCGGGATTGGTTTCATCCGGATCGGTGCGCACCAGATAGCCGGGATGACCACCGCCCACGCGAGTGGTCTTCATACGACGCGAAGCCGCGAGATCAGCAGGTCCCAAACTCATACCCTGCATGCGCGGACTCGCGCCTGCAATTTCTTCGACGTTAGATACCCCACCGGCGGTTTCGAGAATCGCATGAATGAGCAGCGGCTTCGTGAGTCCATGCTTCGCTTCGAGCTGCGCGAGCAGTTGATCGACGAAATTAATATCCCAAGCACCGGTGACCTTCGGCACCATGATGACTTCGAGCCTGTCACCGATCTCGCCCACGAGACGCAGCATGTCGTCGAGAAACCAGGGGCTATCGAGACTGTTGACGCGCGTCCAAAGCGCGCAATCTCCAAAGTCGGTGTTCTTGGCGATCTTGATCAGTCCTTCGCGCGCTTCGACTTTGCGGTCGGCCTGCACAGCGTCCTCGAGGTTGCCGAGCAACACATCGACCTTCTGGGCGATCTGCGGCACTTTTGCGGCCATCTTGGGGTTCGAGGGATCGAAGAAGTGGATCATCCGCGACGGCTTCACGGGAATCTCGCGCAGCGGGTCCGGGGCTCCGAGGGCTAGCGGTAGAAAAAACTCTTTGGGGGTGCGCATTTAGAACTCCTTCGCTCAATCACTCTAACGGGCCCTTATCGGGAGGAGAGGGCCGCAGGGGGGATTGTCGGCAAAAGAGCCGCAGAATGCGAGGGTGCTGTACGCTAGCCGAGCAGCAGATTTTCGAAGAAATGCAGGAAGTCTCTGGATGGTGAATCGACGCGTAGACCAAAACCCGGAGGCGCGTCTTTGGCCTCGGGAAATTGGTCGGTGGTCCAGCAGACCGTGCCCTCGATATCGACTTTCTGGTCGAGGGCCTCGAAGCTGACCTGAATGGTCTGCCCGGCCTCGGGAAGATCACCGGTACGAATGAAGAGGCCTTCCTTGGAGATGTTCTTGATATGCCCCTGACCGGCTACCGAACCCGCCCGAAATCGGGCAGGAATCCGTTGCACCACTCGTTTGAGACGGCGGCGTTCTTTACCTTGCACATCTGACATCACCTGTCCTATCGGGCGCGGGTGCCCGGGTCTTGAGATGTGCAACTAGAGCAAGTGCTGAAGTTGCGCATGAATGGTGATCGCACTGAAGTAGCCAAAGAATCCTAGTGAAGTAAGCAGCGCTGCGATGCGCATTGGCGAGGGACGTAACGGGCCCGAGAACACACGTAGATTTAGCCAGAGCAGCAGGCCGGAGTAGATGAACATCACGAAGGCGTTGAGCGAGGCAGAGAGGATCAACAGCAGTAGCGGTTTGTTGAAGCCTGCCACCAGAACCACGATGCCGAATGCGATCAGCGACCAGAGCACCGTGAAGTAGAGCTTTGAGAGCGTCCACTTCGCGTGGCCGCGAAACCATTGCATGCGTAGTAAATCCGCGAGCACGCGGGTTACCGCATCAAGCAGCGCGAGCTCTGTAGAGAAGAGTACCGCTACACCGACACCGACAAATGCGTGGAATGCCCAGCGGCCAAAACGCGCATCCAATGCGTCGGCTTGCGCACGGATGAAGTTAAAACCTTGGCCGACTTCAGTACCCACGCCAAGCAGCGAATATGTGATCAAGCAAAGTAGCGCGAGGGAGAGCACGCAGAGTAAGTAGAACGACGCCAGATGCTCGAGGTTGGTGCGTTTCCACCAAACCGACCATCGACTCAATTCCGTATCGGTCCCATCAAAAACAAACCCCACGTCGCTCGTGGCTTCGACTCGACCCGTGAGCGGACTCGTGATGCGACCGATCCAGCGACCCATGCCTTAGCCCTTGTCACGAATATAGTTCGACTGGGCAAGGTTCACAGTGCCACCTGCGCCCGCGAATGCGAGTGCGCCTAATAAGAGGGGAAGTTCGATTCCATCCGGCACGTGACCGACGCGAATAGCGCCTTCGAACAACGCCGTGAATGCATCCGCGCGTACCACGGCAAATGCGAGCACCGCGAGGAGCAGAAAGATAAAACTCACCAATCCAATCTGCAGCGCTTCCACGGTTCGATACACCACCGGACCCAGCGATAGGACTAAGCCGCAAACCACCAAGCCAATCACCGCATAAACGGTCACGGGTCCGCCGATCTCCCAGTGTAAAAGTGTTGCACCGCCGGTCGCAAGCGTGTAGCGTTCGATCTCCATGTTGAGAAAGAACTGAATCGTCACACCGATCCACGCAGCCCAGAAAACGTCGAAGCCAAACTGAGCCGTGAGACGTGGCCAAAGTACGAACTCACCGCTGCCGATGGAAAGGCCGGCGAGAATGATCCCAGGTCCGAGCATCGCGCGGAGCCGCCATGGCACGGGAAGCTCACGTTGATCGGGCGCGGGTAACACCTGGTCCGGAAGTGCGATCAGCCTCAACTCATTGCTTTCTGCGCTTCGGATCCTCGATGTAGTAGGCGTTGAACTGAAAGGCATCGACTTCATCGATGCTAAATTTGATTCGCCGTAGTCGAAGTCCCTGTTTCCGACCTTCCACGTACCAATCCTCAAGCAGCTTGGCACCATCTGAGCCTGAAAGAATCTGCCGCGTGACCAGGTCGTGCTTGCCCGGCTTGAATTCAATCCGCTGCCTTACGGCGTTTGGGTCGGCGAGGTCTCGGACCGACAAAGTACCACGCTCGATTGCGAAGCTGACTTCTCCATCGCGTACGTCGCGACGAAAGTCCGTCAGTCCCAGGTCTTCGCGACTCATGCCGCGGCGCTTCAAGTACAAGGTGCCACGTCGGTCCGGAATCTCTTGCATCGCAGTGTTGTAACAACGCTCGATATCCGGTGCATCGATACCAAAGAACGTCGCGCGTAGCACGCTGACTTCATCGGTGCGTGAGGGCCGAATGACCACCGCTTCCTCTAGCTCAAGCCGGGTACCGTCCTTCTTCAGGCAGGTCACGGGCATTCGAAAGCGACCCTCGATCCAACGGGCGGCGATCGTGGCCGTGTCTTCCAAGGCAGGGGGACGCTCGAGCTGGACCTGTGCCAAAGCTGCGCACGGCAAGCCAAGGGCGGCAAGAACCAGTAGTTTTGGAACCAAATTGAGCATTTGAGCGTCTTATTCTAGCGGATCCGATGCTGGCCCGAGTTCGACGGAAGTAGAGCGTGAAACGATTCAGGCTGGCTATGATGGGTATTCGATGGACGTGGCGAGGTACTAGAACGTGGAGCAAAGGCTTGAGGTAGCTGATGAAACCATCATGAAAACAACTGGTTTTATGGCACACGAATGAGCATGCCAGCATTCAGGCATGAGCTTTCGCGTTCAGAAGTCACGACCCTTCAGCTCAACTTGACCGCGCGCTGCAATCTCGCTTGCCAGCATTGCCATGTTGAATCCTCGCCCAAGCGGACTGAAGCAATGGGTTCCGAACTGCTTGAACGCGTTCTGTGGCTGCTTAAACGCAATCCACAGGTTAAGACGGTCGACCTGACCGGCGGTGCGCCAGAACTCCACCCTGAGTTTCGTGATTTCGTCGAAAGCGTGCGATCGCTGGGACGTCATGTGATGGATCGCTGCAACCTCACGATCCTTTTCGAACCTGGTTTTGATGATCTGCCCGAGTTTTTTGCCGCTCATCAAGTGGAAGTGATCGCATCGTTACCGTGTTACACGGCGGAGAATGTCGACCAACAACGTGGACGCCGCGTATTCGATCGTAGTGTGCGTGCGCTTCAGCGCTTGAACGCGGTGGGGTACGGACAGTCCGACTCGGGCTTGGATCTGCAGCTGGTTTACAATCCGGTTGGCGCATTTCTTCCGCACGCTCAGGCCGAGCTAGAGTCGAAGTATCGCGAGGAGCTCTACCGCCTCTTTGGCATTCAATTTAATCAGCTTTTCACGATCACCAATATGCCGATCACGCGATACGCGGATGCACTGCGACGGCACGGTGAATACGATGCTTATCTCCAAACACTCGTGGACAGCTTCAACCCCGCGACTCTATCTGAGCTGATGTGTCGATCGCTGGTCTCCGTGGGATACGATGGCACGCTCTTCGATTGCGACTTCAATCAAGCGTTGAAACTTCCGGTTCCGAGTCTGCATCGGAGCATCTATGAAATTGAGGACCTGGGAAAATTGAGCAGCGCAGCCATTCAAACCGGCGACCACTGTTTCGGTTGCACCGCGGGATCCGGGTCGAGTTGCGGAGGATCGATTACATGAGCACGGAAGAAGACACAGCGGCGGGCGGCGACGGAGCGGCGCGTATTGCCGCGATCGTCTTGGTGTTGGGCGGATTGATCTATCTTGCAACGCGTTTCGGTGATCAGGTGCCCGCGTTTGCGGCCTGGATCGAATCTCAGGGCGCATGGGGGCCGGTGCTCTTCATTTTGGGATACGCGATTGCCACCATCGCATTCATCCCGGGCTCGGTGCTGACGCTCGCCGCGGGCGCGATCTTCGGCCTTGGGCCGGGTGTGGTTTATACCTTCATCGCTGCCGTCATCGGCGCAACGGGTGCGTTCATCGTTTCTCGCTACGTTGCACGAGACTTGGTCGAAGAACGCATCGCCAATAGTCCGAAGTTTGGCGCGATCGATCAAGCGGTTGGGAACGAAGGCTTCAAGATTGTTGCGCTGTTGCGGCTCAGCCCGATCTTTCCCTTCAATGCACTCAATTACTTACTCGGACTTACGCGGGTTTCGCTGGGCAACTATGTGGCAGCTTCGATTGGGATGATTCCTGGCACGTTGCTCTTTGTCTACTACGGAAAAGTACTGGGTGACGTCGCTGCACTTGCTGGCGGCGCCGACGTGGACCGCGGCCCCGAATACTATGCGGTCCTGGGTCTGGGTTTGGTCGCCACCTTGGCGGTCACGATTTTTGTTACACGAATTGCAAAACGCGCGCTCCAAGAGCAAGCGCTGGCGGAGTAGATCATGCGTGAAATACCAACACTGGTTCCGGACGACGCTTACAACAAGACGCTTCTCAGTCACGTCCATCCACCGACTTGGCAGAACCCCACACCGCAGGACCGCTACCATCTTGTGATTATAGGCGCGGGTACCGCGGGTTTGGTGACGGCGGTTGTGGCCGGGAGTCTCGGGGCAAAGGTCGCGCTGATCGAGAAACACCTGATGGGCGGCGATTGCCTGAACGTGGGTTGTGTGCCGTCAAAGAGCATCATTCGATCCGGACGCGCGATTGCCGATGTTCGTGATGCCAAGCGTTTCGGTATCAATGTTCCTGAGGGTGCCACGGTTGATTTTGCTGCGGTGATGGAGCGCGTGCGAAAGATCCGCGCTGATATCTCCGGACATGACTCGGCCAAACGTTTCAGTGAGGAAATCGGCGTCGATGTCTTTCTGGGAGCGGCTAAGTTCAGCGGTCCGGATACGGTTGAAGTCGATGGCAGCACGCTGTGTTTCAAGAAGGCCGTCATCGCGACGGGTGCGCGCGCTGCGGCGCCGCCGGTACCCGGTCTTGAGGATGCGGGCTATCTCAACAACGAGACTGTGTTTTCATTGGTCACGCAGCCTAAGCGCTTGGGTGTGATCGGCGCTGGACCCATCGGTTGTGAAATGGCGCAGACGTTTCAACGTCTGGGTACCGAAGTTCATCTCTTTGAGATGGGGCCGCATATTCTCGGCCGCGAAGACGGAGACGCGGCCAAGGTCGTGCAGGATCAGTTCATCGCCGATGGTGTGAACCTCGTGCTCAATGCGAAACTGCAGCGGGTCGAACGGAGCTCCGAAGGAAAAATCCTCCACTATGAGCAGAACGGCCAAGAGCATAAGGTCGAGGTTGACGAAATTTTGGTCGGTGTGGGTCGCGCGCCGAATGTCGAAGGCATCGGGCTGGATGTCGTGGGTGTGAAGTACGACGCTCGCAAGGGGGTCGAAGTCGACGAAAAACTTCGAACCAGCAATCCCAAAATTTTCGCCGCGGGCGATGTCTGCCTGAAATACAAATTTACCCATACCGCGGATGCAGCCGCCAAAATCGTCGTGCAAAATGCGCTCTTCTTCGGCCGACTCAAAGCCAGCGACATGGTGGTTCCGTGGTGCACGTTTACCGAGCCAGAGATCGCGCACGTTGGCCTGTACGAGCACGACGCAAAGACCGCAGGCTTCGAGATCGAAACCTATCGCGTGCCACTCAAAGACAACGACCGCTCACTCGCGGAAGGTGACGATGAAGGCTTCGTGAAAGTTCATACCAAGAAGGGTACCGATCAGATCGTAGGTGCAACCATCGTCGCACGACATGCCGGCGAAATGATCAGCGAACTCACGTTGGCGATTGTAGCTAAGGTCGGACTGCGAAAACTCATCGGCATTATTCACCCGTATCCAACGCAAGCCGAAGCCATTAAGGCGACCGCCGGCTTGTACTCGAGAACACGACTCACACCAACGGTGAAGAAGATCTTCAAGACCTTCTTCCGCTGGACGGGTTAGGACGCTGATTTCGCCCGTGCGCTAAGAATCGCGCGTATCAATTTTTCGGGTACGTCGTCGGGAATCGGCGCATCGGGTTGATCGCAGAGCGTCTTACCCATACGAATCGTCTCTTCGTAGCTCTTCATGTATTCGATGCAGGGCGGACAAGCACCGAGATGCGAGTCGAATTCGTCACGCTGTGTCTGTGGCAACGCGCCTTCGATATAGTCCATCAAGAAATCGGCCAAGTCTTGGCACGTCATGCATCGCCTCGCATATGCGGATCGAGCACTTCTCGCAATGCGAGGCGCGCTCGATGAAGGCGAATCTTCGCCGCATTGCTGCTAATACCAAGCATCTTTGCCGTTTCCTCCGTGTCCAAGCCTTCGATATCCCGTAACAGCAAAACCGTGCGATAGGACTCGGGCAACTTTCCTATAGATTCCTGAACCAGCGTTCGGGTTTCACTGGATTCTAATTCTTCATGCGGGTTGGACTTCCAAGGCGAAGGCATATCGACATGGTGTCCATCCTCCAGAAACTGGGGTAACAGCTCCTCGATGGAAGTCTCCGGTCGGCGCTTCTGCGAGCGAATCTTCATCAACGAGGCATTGACGACGATTCGATGCAGCCAGGTCGAAAGTTTGGATTGCCCCTCGAAGCGGCCTAGGGAGCGAAACGCGGAGATAAAACTATCCTGGAGTACGTCTTGGGCGTCCTCATCGTTTTTCATGAAACGGCGCGCAACCGACAGCAGCCGAGGACCGTAGCTACGCACAAGCTCTTCAAACGCCGCATCTTTGCCAGCGCGTAGGTCGGTCAGCAGCATTGTCTCGTCCAACATACCCGCAGCCTAACACAGGCTTGCGGAGCGCTCGGGTGCGGGCGAGACTGCGCGCCATGCGTATTGGCATTCTCACGGGTGGCGGGGACTGTCCCGGCCTCAACGCGGTCATCCGCGCGGTGGTTCGTAACGCCGCAGAGCACGGCAGTGATGTGATCGGCTTTTTTGAGGGCTGGCGTGGCGTGATCGAAAATCAGTCGCGACCCATTGTCCCAGACGATGTACGCGGAATCCTGCGTCAGGGGGGCACGATCTTGCGAACCTCACGCACGAATCCCTTTCGCGATCAAGAGACACTCGAAAAGCTACTCGCCCATTGGGGCGATCTTGGAATCGACGCGCTGGTTGCGATCGGCGGCGAAGATACGCTCGGTGTCGCCGCCCGTTTATACGAAGAATATCAGTGGCCCGTCGTCGGTGTACCGAAAACCATCGACAACGATCTCAACGCGACTGACTACACCTTTGGTTTTGATACCGCGGTCTCGATCGCGACCGACGCCATCGATCGGCTGCACACCACCGCGGAAAGCCACAACCGGGTCATGGTCGTCGAACTCATGGGTCGGCACGCAGGATGGATCGCGATACATGCGGGACTCGCTGGCGGCGCGGATTTCATCGCCATTCCAGAACATGAAGTAAACCTTGATGAAATCACGGCAACAGTCAGAAGCCGAGCAGAAAAAGGGCGGAGTTTTAGCATTTTGGTGGTAGCGGAAGGAGCGAAGATCAGCGGCCTTGAGACAACGCAAAGTGATCGCAAGGATGAGTTTGGCCACGTGGTACTCGGGGGTATCGGTCACGACCTCGCGCGACGCATGGAAGTCGAAACAGGATTCGAAACGCGCGTCACCGTACTCGGACACGTGCAACGGGGCGGGACGCCGACAGCGTACGACCGTGTACTCGCGACACGTTATGGCTTTCATGCGTCCGAGCTCGTGCATCGTGGCGTGTTTGGCCAGATGGTCGCGCTATCGGGTAGTGAGATCGTAGCCGTGTCATTGGCGGATGCGGTGGCTGAGCCCAAAACAGTCCCCGAAGATTTTCGCCGTTTGGCGGAAACTTTTTTTGGTTGATGCATATGCGATGCATTGGCGCATTCATCTGCTCGCTAGCCCTCGCGTGTCAGCCCGCAGAACCACCACGAGCGCCCTACGGGTTTGATGCTTTCGAGACGCAGAACTTCCGACTCGAACTCAATGCCAAGACGGAGATCAACGGTCGCAAGGTCGACGTGCAACAAGTCGCGGATTATCGATTACTCGCGCGACCTCAACGTGGGGAAACCGAACTCGAGCTCCAGTTGCAGCGCTATTTCGAAACCGTTGAGGGCGCACCAACGGGTACGAGCCAGCTCGCAATCAGCGAGCGCGGTCTCGTGACCCGTACCGATCAAGGTGAAACGCGTCTTGATCCGAACGATGCCAATCCCAGTGGCGGAACGATTCGCGGTTTGTTGAAGAAAACGCAAGCGAGCGCGCTCATCGCAGAGGACGGTTCGACGACTGCGGAGATTATACAAAGCCTCGATCCGATTCTGGCAGGCCTACACGTATTGGATTGGGCCATGCTCGCGTATCCGGTCACCCATCCAGAGACCGAAACCGCTTGGAACGGCCACCGCGACCTACCCCCGATGGGTCGGTATCAGCTTGGAATCCGCCTGCCACTGCATTATCAGAACACCACCATCGGCGAAGACGAACGCACGTGGATTCGTTGGCACAGTCGTGTCGAACGGGATGACCTACGGATTCAGCAGGGGTTATCGGGGCGACTCCTGCTCGAGGTTCGGGGCGAGTCAGAACTTCTGGCCGACGGTCGGCTGAGTGGCTCGCAGGCGGAGATCGAGATGCATCTCGACGCGGAGCAGGGCGATCGCATTACGTCGCGCTACAAGCTTCAAGTTCGATGTCTCGGCTGCCGGCGCTAAGAGCGGTAGTTCCGACCACAGGAGCGACAGAAGCAAGATCGCTCGGTGCGGGATAGGCGCGCTCCACAGTCGCAGAGGCCGACGCCGTCAGCACCGTGCCGGACCGCGATCTGCTCGAGCTCCTGCCAGCTTTCGCCGCCGCTCTCAATCCGGTAGTGATTGCCTTCGCGACTCACAATCGCATCCGATACGAGTAGGCGATCGACTTCCAGACCGTCTTCTTCAAGGATGGCTTCGGCCACCACATCATCTATATGCATTGGGGGGGGACAACTCATGCCCCTATCAAGAGCAAGAGCCGTGCCCAGTCAAAAGCTCGGTAACGCGGGCTTGAGCTGTTTCGACGTGCGCTGGATGCCCAAAATAGGAACTGCTCTTCCGCGCGCAGGCAAACGGTAGTTCTAGTGTAAAACGAAAAGAAAAGTGGTCCGGCCGATACGGATTTCGTCGCCGTCTTCGAGTTTGGCGGAGCGAATGCGTTTTCCGTTCAGAAACGTTCCGTTGGTGCTCTGGAGATCCTCGAGCGTAAACGTACCGCTGTCCGCAAGGATCGCAGCATGTTCACGACTCGCGGCTCCATCGGTCAGCCGCATTTCAGCGTCTTTGGAGCGACCGAGAAGTACATCTCCGGCCGCCACGACAAAGCGGCTCTCGAGCGCCTCGCCTTCGATTAGACGCAATTCTGCATTTTTCATGGTCGAAGAATTCATCGGCCGTCAGGAATGCCGGCTTTAGGTCAGCTCTGTTCTACGGTGCTCGTGAACGGGCACACGCGTTCGGAGTGCAACTTGTGCCTCAAAGTCCAGATCGGCAGACACGTAGCCTTCACCGTCTTCGAGTACGCTAAGAACCTCACCCCAAGGATCCACGATCATGGAGTGCCCGTACGAAACCCGGGTTTCGCCGTGACGACCCTGCTGGCCTGGCGCGAGCACGAAACATTGGTTTTCAATCGCACGTGCGCGCAATAGGACTTCCCAATGATCGCGGCCGCTAGGGACGGTAAATGCGGCGGGTACGATCAAGATGTTTGCGCCACGTGCGCGCAATGCGCGATAGAGTTCGGGAAAGCGCAGGTCGTAGCAGATCGATAGACCGATTCGAAGCGGACCGACTTCGACCAGCGCTATCTCATCGCCCGCTGCGACCGAAGCCGATTCGCGATACGTCGCATCGGGTAAATCCGCATCGAAGAGATGCATCTTGCGGTAGTGACCACGGAGCTCGCCATCGGCATCAATCACAACGGCCGTGTTGTAGTTTCGCGAAGTAGATTCATCATGCTCGGGAATCGTTGCGCCGACCAACACGACGCCGTGTTGCCTGGCTGCCTGCTGTAGCTGCGAAACGATTGGGCCGTGGATCGGCTCCGCTACCGGGCACGGACCCGAATCGACTTCGCCGAGATACGCGAAATTTTCCGGTAGGGCGATGACGCTTGCCCCTGAGCCTGCGGCTTCAGCAATCCAATGCAGTGCGCGCTCGAGGTTATGCCCAAGGTCTGCTACCGATCTGAGTTGAACGACTGCGGCTTTCATCCTAATTAGAGAGTAGCCATTCGCAAAGGAGTCTCTATGGCCCCACTCAATATCGATCTCGACGCGGCGCAGGTTCCGGCAGAGGAATTGCGGTCCCATGGGTCGAGTTTGCGTGATGCGCTACGCGACCTCGACGCGGCTCCAGAGGGCGACTTTCTGCGCGTGACCGCGGACCGAGAGCTTCTTGCGCAGATGCGACGAGTCAAAAAGACGCTCCCGCCTAAAATTACCGATGTCGTACAACTCGGCATCGGCGGAAGTTCTCTTGGTGCACAGGCGGTCTGCAGGGCATTGCTTCCGCCGAGATATAACGAAACGCGTAAGGCGCCGTTACCGCGCTTTCATTTCCCAGACAATATAGACCCTGAAAGCTTCGGAGCTTTGCTGGATGTGCTCAATCCGAACCGAACGCTGGTCCACATCGTGAGTAAGTCCGGCGGCACGCTCGAGACACAAGCCCAACTTTACGCGCTGTGGGAAGCTTTTCGTCGGCGCTCCAAAAGCTATCGACCGTCAAAGCAATGGGTGGTCACCACCGGCGATAGCGGTGAGTTACACGATCTGGCGGAAGCCGAGGACTTAGAGGTGCTCGACTTCCCGAAGCATGTGCCTGGGCGCTACTCGGTTTTCACCGCAAGTGGATTGCTGGTCCCGCTACTTTGTGGGGTACCGGTACAGAAGATATTGCAGGGCGCGCGCGACATGGAGTCACGCTGTCGCAAAGACGCCATGCTGGGACCTGCGGGTCAACTCGCCGCCCTCCACTTCATTCATACCGAAAAACACGGCCGTCCGATCCATGTCGAAATGATCTACGCCGATGCGCTGATGTTGACCGGCGATTGGTTTCGCCAGATCTGGGCAGAGAGTCTCGGTAAGAACGGACGCGGACCCACACCTGTGATCGCGCGCGGTGCCACCGATCAGCATTCGCAGATCCAACTCTACGTCGATGGTCCGGATGACAAGCTCTACACCATCCTACGGGTCGACCGGTTTCGACGCGGGGTAGCGATCGGTCGCAGGGCTCCACAGCCCGCGATCAAGGGCAAACGCATGGAGACGGTGCTCGATGCCGAAGCGCGGGGCACGGAAGAAGCCCTGATTGCCGCCAGGCGTCCGCTGGTACGCCTGCGCATCCCGAAGATCACACCGGAGACGGTTGGCGAGCTACTCCTACTGCAGCAGCTCCAGACCGCCCTCTGTGGCGCGCTCTACGGCGTGAACCCCTTCGACCAACCCGGCGTCGAAGCCGGTAAGAATGCTGCCCACAGGATATTAACGACCTCGTAATTAGCACCGGCGCGCGCCTTCGTTGCTAATTAGGTCCGAAGGCAGACGCGAAGCTGTCTGCCGTGCGCGCAGGCGGGCAAAGCCCGCCGATACCGCGCTAGTTATGATCGAAATTCCTGCGGGTTGATCGAATTGCGGCGCATCACGTCGTAGAAATCCTTGCGGTCTTTCTTGGCGATCCGCGCTGCGCGGCTGATATTGCCATGACAGACCCGGAGCACACGGGTCACGTATTCACGCTCGAAGGCTCGTTTCGCATCTCGAAACGATGGGATGTCATCGGATGCATCCCAGGATAGAAGTAGGTCTTCGGGTCCTAACTCGTCGTTCCGCGCTAAGCGCAGCGCCGCACGAATCTGTTCTTTCAGTTCGCGCTCATTGCCCGGCCAGCTATGCGAGACAACGCGCTCTAACGCCTCTCGCGTGAAACCACGAACCGTCGAGGGCTTCCCCGTTTCACTCTCAATTTCCATGCGCGCAAAGTTCAGAATATGTGCAGCGGTGGGTAAGATATCTTCTTTGCGTTCACGCAGCGGCGGAATTCGAATTTCCAAGAGGCGCAAGCGCTCTGCAAGCTCAGCAACCAATCGGCCCTCCGACACCAGCGTATCCAACGAACTGGCACTCGAGGCGATCAGGCGTCCACCCAACGCTTGATCGCTTTGGCTACCGACCGCTCGAAACTCGCCACGCTCCAACACCGTGGCAAGCAGCTGTTGCAGATCTTTAGGCAACGTTTCGATACGTTCGATCAATACGGTCCCAGTACGCACACGCGCGAACGCGCCTTCGTATGCCGCAGCCAATGCAGGGATCGCGCCCTGAACACTGCCGAAGAGTTCGCGCGCCAAGAGGGACTCAGGAACGATGGACGCATCAAGCGCGAAGAAGCCGCCTTGGGCCCATTCACTCGCGTCATGAATCAGTCTTGCGGCGAGGTCTTTATCCACACCTTCTTCACCCTGAATCCACACGGCGAAACGCCCGCGTCCGGCGACAGCGATTTGCTCTAGCGCGCGCTGGATCGCACGGCTGGTACCCGCAAGTCTATCGCCACGTCTTCGGGACACGCCGTCCCTGGCGGGGCTACTCGAGCTCGATGTTTCAGTCGTGGCAATCGGATCTGGGCCTGACGCTGAACCTGCCATTGAAAATTCCCCCCTTATTACAAATAGATGACCTAACTCCCTGTCGTGTCAAGACTTAATTGAAAAATCCAGGTGTTAGGCGCATCGGATGCGTTTCAGTCGGGTACCAAGCGGTTACTATACGCGCTTCAAATCCACAGCTATTTAGGTGCCAATGATGGGTCGAATTCGTGTGCTGCCAGATCCGCTGGTGAACCAGATCGCCGCCGGCGAAGTCGTCGAGCGCCCGGCGTCGATCGTGAAGGAGTTGGTCGAAAACGCGCTGGATGCTGAGGCCACGCGAATCGAGCTCAGCATTCGCGATGGTGGCAAGCGCTGGATCCGCGTAACCGATAACGGAATCGGGCTTGGCATTGACGATGCGAAGCTCGCATTCCAACGTCATGCGACGAGCAAGCTTCGAGACGCCGAGAGTCTCACGCGTATCGAAACGCTGGGATTTCGCGGTGAAGCCTTGCCGAGTATCGCGGCGGTGGCTCGCGTACGAATGCGTACGCGGACAGCATCCGATCCCATTGGAACGGAGGTTTCCGGGGAGGGCAATGGCATCGATCAAGTAACGGAAGTCGCGTGTCCAGAGGGCACCTCGATCGAAATCGCCGACGTCTTTGGGCTGGTGCCGGCGCGGCAGAAATTCCTAAAGACCGGTTCAACGGAAACGGGCCATATCGTGCGCTGGTTGGAACGCATCGCGCTCGCGCGCCCGGATGTTCATTTTGAACTCGAACGCGACGGTCAGCGCGCGCTGCTCTTCTTACCAACATCGAATCTTCGCGAGCGTGTTGTAGCCGTCCTGCCGCCAAGCGTGAGCGAACGCATGATCGCAGTAAAAGGAAGCTTCGGATCCGCATCCGTCCAGGGATTCGCGACGCCGACCGAACTCTTCCGTGGTACCGCCGGTGACATCCATATTTTCGTAAACGCGCGACCGGTGCGCGATCGACTCTTGCTTCAGGCCGTGCGGGACGCCTATCGAGATGCGCTACCACCGGGACGACACCCGGCCGCTGTACTCTACCTCTCGGTTGACCCCGCGGAAGTGGATGTCAACGTTCATCCCGCAAAATGGGAGGTACGCTTTCGAGAACCCCGCGACATTTTTGGATTGGTGCGCGAAGCGCTCGTAGAAGCATTGGGACTACCCTCAAGACGTCAAACCGATGCGCCCCGTCCGACATTTTTGGGCACACGCCAGGGCACAGATCGCGCGATGTACGTGGCCGACGCGGGCGGGCCTGCGACACCCGCGCAGTCCGATTTCATGCTCGCATCGAAAGCGGATTTTGTGGGCTATGGAACTCGTGATTCCACCGCTACCCCATCCGAGTTTGCAACGCCTGTCTCAACCGGAAATTTCGCTGTGCTGCAATTCGTGGGGCAAGTCATGGGAACGTATTTGATCCTCGAAGGTTCGGATGGCCTGCTGCTGCTCGATCAACATGCGGCCCACGAGCGCGTACTTTTTGAACGCATGCGCCAGAGTCTGTTGAATGAAAAGCTCGAACGGCAGGCGCTTTTGGTTCCCGTCTGGATCGAACTAACACGTAGCACCGCCGATAGTTTGCAGCAGGCACAAGCGGACCTCGAACGCGCCGGTTTCGAATTGGAGTTTGCAGAAACCACCGCGAAAGGCGGTGTACGGATCGGCGTACGCGCGGTGCCGGCCGTCTTGGCTACACGGCGTACGCAGGACTGGCAAATACTACTCGAGGAAACCGCGGGCGCGCTGCGTGATCCCGATGATTACGAGACCCGCGATGGCATCGATGCAGCCGTTCACGGCGTGCTCGCGACCGCCGCCTGCCACGCCGCGATTCGCAAAGGCGATCGGCTGGAAAAGGCCGAGGTCCAGGGCCTGCTTGAATCCTTAGACTCGACGCTTTGGTTTCCCAATTGCCCCCACGGGCGGCCCATTCTTTGGGAGTTGAGCGAAGCCGAATTGGAACGTCGCTTCCTGCGTCGGTAGCATTCGCAAATGGATCAACCCGAGGTATTGGCGATCGTCGGTCTCACCGGCACCGGAAAAACCGCACTCGCGTGCGAAATCGCAAAACGCATCGACGCGGAAATCATTAGCGTAGATTCGATGCAGGTTTACCGAGGTATGGACATTGGCACCGCAAAGCCCGAACACGAAATATTGGACGCGGTTCGCCACCACCTCATCGATGTGGTGGACCCCGATGACCCTATGTCGGCCGGTCGCTTTCTGGAACTCGCGCGCGCGGCCGCGGCCGAGATCACAGCCAGGGGAAAAGCGGTCATGCTCTGCGGTGGATGTGGCCTTTATGCGCGCGCCTTCGCGGGCGGATTGATTGGCGGGGTCGAGTCTGACCCGACCATTCGTGCGGAGCTCGAAGCTTTGGACAGTGAAACGCTGCAGGAAGAACTACGCGAAGTTGATCCGACGGCAGCAGCCCGCATCGAGGGTGCGGACCGCATACGGCTGGTCCGTGCGCTCGAAGCCCATCGCATTGCCGCGAAGCCGCTTTCGGAGCAACATCGTGGCCATGAATTCGGCGACCGTCCGTACCGCATGCGTTGGTTCGCGCTGGATCTCGAGCGCGAGGAACTCTGGGCGCGGATTCGTCGACGCGTGGAACGGATGTTCAGCACGGGCTTGGTCGATGAGGTGCGCGGGTTGCACGCGCGGGGCTTTGGCCCGGAACTCAGTCCATTGCAATGCATTGGCTATCGAGAAACCAACGCATTGCTAAAGGGAGAACTCAGCGAGCCCGAAGCCAAAGAAGCCATCGTGATCGCCACCCGACGCTATGCAAAGCGACAGCGCACCTGGTTTCGTGCTGAGCCGAATTTAGAATGGGTCGACGCGAGCAATCCGGAAGCGTTGCTCGATCGTGCGCTAAAACTCGTTGATCGTGTTGTACGATGAACCAATCCGTACGGGGCAGGGGCCAAAGTCCTCGGAGTAGAGCGCGTAGGTTTCGTCCTGGGACTTGAAAAGCGGTCCCTCGGCGCCTTCACGGAACAACGTAAACATGCCCATGGGCAATTCGAAAACACCGGCAATCACGCGAAAGATGCTGCCACCCAGCTGCATCATCACCAAATAAGCGTAACCTGGGGGTGTCCCGATGACTTTCAGAATCATCGGATCGCCCTGTTCGGTGAGACCGTAGTGGAGATCTTTGCCGGCGATGTATGGCCCGAGGATCAAATCGCTGGGAGCGAGTAGAATGGAGCTCACCGCGCGACAGAGTTGTGTTGAATCGGCTTGGGCCGCCGGGGCGAGCCCGATGACGAGCACCAGGCCCAAAAACAGAGATACGAAACGAGTACGAGCAAACATGAATCAATCCTCCGCAGACGAGCGACACAGAGGCCGGACCTCGCCGCCAAAACAACTGGATGCATTCTACGATAGGTGGCAAATCCGTGCATGAACGTGACGCCGACGGCCCTCCCATGGTCGCCCTCCTGGGCCGAGCAAACGTAGGCAAGTCCACGCTTTTCAACCGGCTTCTGCGCAATAGCCGCGCTTTGGTCGATGATCGACCGGGGGCTACCCGGGATCGCATCGTCGCGGAGACCGAGATCGAGCGACGAAAAGTGCTGCTGGTCGACACCGGTGGGCTCGATCCCGAGGCCGAGCAGGGGCTCCCGGCTGCGGTACGGCGCCAGGCCGAGCGGGTCATGCAGGATGCGGATGTGATTCTGCTGGTGACCGATGCACGGACGGGCGTCCTGCCGCTTGATCGTGAAATCGCCAATCGGTTACGCCGTGCCGAAAAGCGCGTGATCGTGGTCGCGAATAAGACCGATGGCGTGCAGTTGGATGCTGCGGTAGGCGAGTTTTATGGCCTTGGTTTCGACACGATCGTGGCGACTTCGGCAGAGCATCGCCGAGGCATCGCAGATTTAGAAATCACCATCGCTCGTATGCTGCCAGAGAAGTCCGGTGTGGTTCCCCATGTGGATCCCAACGCGTTACGAATCGCTATTATCGGTCGACCCAATGTCGGCAAGTCATCTTTATTGAATGCGCTGGTCGACGGCGCCGATGCTCTCGTAGCCGACGAGCCTGGCACGACACGCGATACGACGGACTCATGGATCAAGGTTGGAGAACGCGACGTTGTGTTGATCGACACCGCCGGCCTGCGCAAACAAGCACGGCGTAGCGACCGCTTGGAACGAGGCAGTGCCCATATGGCGTTTCGCGCGTTGCAACGAGCCGATGTCGCGCTGCTTTTGATCGACGCGATCGAGGGCGTGACGGACCAGGATGCGAAGGTTGCAAGGCTCGCGCTGGATACCGGCCGATCGGTCATCTTGGGTGTCAATAAGTGCGACGAGATCGACCCATCGACGCGCCGTCCGGAACTCGCAAAACAATTGGATCGCAAACTCGGTTTCGTGCGCGACCCCGAGATCGTTTTCTTCAGCGCACTGACGGGGCAGGGGGTGAAGAAGCTGCTTCCAAGCGCGATTTCAGTTCACGATGCATCGCAGCAATCCTTTACGACACATCGCATCAACGAATGGTTGGAGGAGGCCGTGGCCCGCAACGCGCCTCCTGCCATGGGTAAGAAGCCCGCGCGTTTCTACTATGCGACCCAGGTTTCGATCCGGCCGACCACGATCCTGATTTTCGTTAGCAATCCCGAATACGTTCCAGTCAATTACCGAAGATACCTCGAGTCCTACTTGAGAACAAAGATGAAGCTGCGTTCGGGTCCGCTCCGTTTACGCCTACGAGCGCGTTCCCGAGCGGGCGATGAAACCCCATCCGAACCGGGGCCAAAGCGAGGTAGTTCGCCACGGAGACGCTAGAATCCCGGCGGTTTTTTGGAGAACGAACATGACGACAGAGCATCATAGCGATACCGACCGCAAGGTAAGGGGCGTCGAGGCAACGATCCAACACGGGTTCGACTGGCTTCAGGACAACTCGAAGCTCGTACTCATCGGAATCGGCGGATTTCTTTTAGTCGGTGCTTCGGTAGCGGGGATCCACGAGTACAGGCAGCAGGTAGAAGAAAGTGCCCAAGCCGCATTTGCGGCGATCGAAACAGAGTTCGCCACAGCGATGGGGGGCAGCGACCAGCAGCCGATCATTCCGGAACCTGCGAATCGCGATCAAGCGACGAAGGCACGCGAAGCTGCAGTGATCGCGATCGACGCATTCGTGGCCGAGCACGCCAGCGCAGATATTGCGGATATCGCAAGGCTTCGCGCCGTCGAGCATCAGATCGATCTGGGCCAACTCGAAAAAGCCGATGCGAGTTTAAGTGGTCTCCTCAGTGGGTTGGACCCAGGTGCGCCGCTCCGCGCGATGGCACTGCGCTTGCGGGGCTATGTTTTGGAAGAACGTAGTGAGTTCGCGGCAGCCGGAGAAGCGTACCAAGAGGGCGCCGGCGTCACCACGTACCCCGGTCACGCGACGCTTTGGATCGCGGCCGCGGAGAGTTTTGTGCGTGGCGATGACAATGAACGTGCGATTCAAGCCTACCAAGAGGTCCTCGGTGCGGATCCCGAGCTGGCCGAGCGCAGCGGCGTTCTGACTCGATTGAGCGATCTCCAACCATAGCCAGGTTTCACTTCCGCCGCCTCGAGGTCTATGCTGTTCGTTCGAAATGAACGAGAGGCATTCGGGTGGAGCCAGCAGCGCAGAACACCACGTTCACCGCGATGAAAGACGGCACCGCGGAGGACTATCGCATTATCGCAATGCGGAGTGTCGCAATGGTCAAAGGCTTGCCCGACCGAATTCTCGCGCATCTCAAGCTCTTGGAAGGCGACTCCGTCGGGTATGCGGTCGATCGTCTGACCCATAGCTTGCAATCGGCAACACACGCTTACTTCATCGAATGTGCGGAGTTCTGCGCGGCGTACGATCAGAATTGTTTCGATCCCGACTACGACACTTTGCCGTTGGAGTTTTTCACACCGATGCTCCGAAACGTTTTCGCGCAGGCAAAACGTTCCATCTACATGCCTGAGAAAGCGGACGAAGCCAACGCCTAATTCAAACTGAGACGGGGATAACGTGGGTCGCAAAAGTCTTGCTCCGGAACGTCGAACAGCCATCCTTGATGCATTCCAACGTGCGGTCAAAAAGTATGGACTCGATGCTGCCTCGCTCGACAAAATCGGCGACGAATGTGGTCTCGGTCGCCGCATGGTTTTGCATTATTTCAAGTCGCGTGACCAACTCGAGCAAGCGGCGGTGAGTCGTATCTTCAAATGCGGAGATGAGAATTTCACCAAACAGGTGGACGGGCTGCCGGCCAAGGACCGTCTACCGGGTCTACTCGACTGGATGTTCTTCGGCGGTTTCACGGACCCCGAACTCGATCCGCTGTTTCGAGATCTCCTGGCGCGTGCGAATCGCTGCCAGAGCACGCGACAAATGATGCATCTCTCATATCTCGGGATCCAAAAACGGGTTGGCGCGGAGATCGGGGCTCAGTATCCGGAGATCCCAGAAGCGCGCCGAGAGGACATCGCGTCGCATATCTTGGCGCTGTGTTTCACCTGCGTAGATCTACGGATGATGGGCTTTCCGGAGCAACAAATGCGTTCAGCCCGCCGCGCCGCGGACGCGTTGATCGGAGCAGCGGTCGAGGGGATATTCTAGGGCTCAAGCGGCCCGGGAGAGCGGCTTCAGATTGAGTCGGCCCCATTATCAATAGTTTCCGATAATGGGTATCGTGTTCTGTTAAAAGGTCGATAAACCCTTAGAGGACAATACCTTACACGGTCGTTGTAGGATTCCCACCCCGGCTAAGACCCCAGCCGCAGGGCACACCTGATGCGTTCCACTATCAACCAGACATTGGACAGGTGGCCCCGGCGGCCGGAGAACCGTTGGATGGTGTAATGAATGGTTAGTTGAACGCATGCCCTCAATCGTACCGCGGCGAGCACGGCCGTCAAGGACCAAAAATCGGAATCCGCGCGCTATTTCTTGCGATCGCGATCGCGCCATTCGCGTCGCCAGTCCACGAGAACACCCGTTATGACGAGCATCATCCCAATTGTAGCGACGTAAAAGGTGATCTGGATCCAATGCGGGGTAACGCTCCAACTGACATCCATAGCGCGGCATCTTACCGCCAGCGGGCTGCTGAATGAAACTGTTTCGTGTAGCGCGCGCTACGGTCACCGCTCCGGCTCAACCACCGGCTCGGCCTCGCACTCGACCTCGCCCCATTCCATTTCGTCGATCCGGAGGCCTAGAACGCTCGCACGCTCGACGCAGAAGCTACCCGCCGCTGTGGCCGTCAGTTGAGGAGGCCATGCCTTGACGGCCAGCGTGCAGCCTGAAAGAGAAACAAAAAGGCCGATCGCGATCGCGCACCAAATCCAAATGCTGAAGCCGAGGATCGCCCACGGCAGTTCGTCACGTAGACTTGGCTGAATGAGGCGGTTGCGTTCTTTGTCCATTGCCGTTTTTCCTTCCGTTCGGGCGGTGCAGCCACATGTAGAAAGCCAGCACCCCCAGCGGCCCCATTTCTTTGATGATTTCGATGAATTGGAGCTCAGCCATCGATCTTCAGCCCCAGTGCGTAGGTGTTCTCAGCAATCTCAGACCAGCCGTCGAGCAGGTAGATGCGTGTGGGGCGGTCGCCCGTGTACGCGCGAAGCTCAGCGCAACCGGCCATTGCGCACGCCGCGATGAAGTGGTGCAGTCGATCACGAAACGGAAAGCGCCGGCCATCATTCCAAGCGTCTATCCACCAAACGCGCGGTTCGTGACGGTCTTCACACGCAACAATTGCGCCGTCGCCGCAGGGTAGGTATAGCCGCACAGAATCCGCGAACGTTTGCCAATCTTCGTCGTCGGGTTTCGTGTAAAGGTGCTTCCAGACGTTGTGGACGCGGTGATCGATATGCACCGGGTTGCTCATCACCATAGTAAGCGACCACCAAAACGCCGGTACGCGTCGCGCACTTTGTCAACGTAACCCTGGTTATGAAACTGGCCGTTGACGTCGCGACCTTCCCGGAACGCACGAAACGAATTATATGCCGCGATGGCCCATTCGATGTCGCCGCCTTTGTTCGTGAGGTTCGCGGCCAAGATCTGCGCCGCCACCGCTACGTTGTATTGGACGTTAAAAAGATCATCACGAGAGTCAGGCGGCCAGATGCGTACTGCCGGAAGCCGATTTTTGCAACTACCTTGGCCGTCGGGTACGCAAAGCAATTGCATCAAACCGAAACTTGGGTCGGCCGGGTTCTCTGCCAACGGATTGAAACGTGACTCGACCCACGCGATAGCCTTCAGCAACACCCAATCGAGTCGATTCTTTGCAGCTTCCGCGCGAAACACATGGTCAAAACCACGATCCGCCGTCGGCAGTGGTTCATCGATCGTTTCTGTCGACCTATCGCGTCCGGCAGTTGGTAACTGTGATTTAGAAACCTCGACAATAGTGGGGCTGCTCGTCGAGCGCACATCGCCTTTAGCACGTTGCAGCAACGCAAACGCAACAACCAACCCGGCACCGAGGACGATAAGCGCTTCTGTCATTGGATAATGTACCTCTGATCGATTTCGTAGGACCCGCCGAAATTATTGATCCCGATCGCGAACCTCGCTTGATCTGGATCTGCGCCGTCGGTGTTGTGAAAATCGAGCAGGGTTGAAAATGGCGTACCCGACCACAGCATTGGAAAGAAGCCGTAGCTGTTTAGCGTGATATCGAGTCTCCCTAGCGACACAAGCGCGCCGGAGAGTGATTGCGTTGCGGTTCGAAAGTTGCTGCGCCCATATTGAGATACGCTGCTGCGGCTCACGGATCGATCCCCCGTGAGTCAACGTCCCAACTCTGCAACACGCCATTAAAATTGTTCCGCAGCGCCAGACGCGCAGCGTCCGGATCGACCGCATCCGTTGAGTGTCCGGTCATCGCAGAAAGCTGCGTTGCGTGCGTTGCATGAAACATCGGCCAAAAAATCCATTCACGCATTGCAATATCGACTGTAGCGTCGGCGGCGATCGAGCCCGCGAGCGCCTCCGTTCCGGTGCGTAGATTCACTTTGCCGATGGTTGCGTTAGCAGCGCTACTCATCGATGTACCGATAGTCGATATCGTAACTTTGAGTGAAGCCCGATCCACCGTTACGGATTCCCATCCTTGGAAGGTCCGGGTCTGCGCCGTCGACGTTGTGCGTAGCGATCCACATCTTATCCTGCTGCGTGGTGTGAATCATCGGAAATAACGCGTACGGTTGCATCGTCATATACGCGACCGTGTTATCTAAAATCGTGCCGGCCAACGATTCCGTCGCTGTGCGGATGTTGCCTTGCACGGCTAAATTTTGATGCCCGCGACTCATCGACGCTTCCTGATTGCGAATTTCCTACCCGCATCTTGCGTTGCCTTCCAACGAAAACCGTCACGTGTCGGCTTTTCTTCTATATGGTCGACGAACTCCCGTGCTCGAACCACGCGATTGAAATTGTCGGGCACGTCGAACTCGACATCAGTCATCAAATACAGGATTTCGTTTCCAAGCTCATCGAACGCTGTGATTTGATCGCCCTGTATAGGCTGCTCGCTCGTGTGCACGTGGTGCACTGTGCGAGTGATCGCGTCGATATAGATTCGGCCGTACTGCTTTTTCATCAGTCGCGAATCTCCGCGATGCGGACGGACGCGCCTGCCAGGTCCGCGATTGCCCAAACCGCACCGGTAACACTCAAGACGAGTGTGCCGCTTCCCAGCAACTCGATACCATTCGCAGCCGTGACGGTGTTCGCTTTACCGATATAGACCTTCTGCGCGTTCGCCACAGGGCTGTTGATGATAATTTCTCGGCGATCGGCCTGAGCTGCGGCAAGCTGAACGGCGGCTATTCCTACGGTTACGACTTGCTCTGCGTCCCAGGTCGTTGCTTTTTGAAGCTGGAACGTTTGTACGATCTCGCCGGGATTGGTGACGCGCAAACCACCGATGGTTTCAACGCCATAAACGAGGGTCAAGCTCTGGCCGGCTTGTGGTGTGTTGGTTAGGAACAATTGGCCAAACGGTTGCCCACCGATTGAGAGACCCTCGGAAAATTCGATTCCTTGACCAGCCTGCTCATTGAACTGAATCGTGAGATTAGAGCCGGACTGCGAGGCCTTCACCGCCCAGATGAACGTTCCGGTGATCTTGAGTCGCTCTTGTTGGCGCGCGTTACTGAGATCGATCGTGACGGTTTGCAAACGCGGTGCGTTTTGCGCGAACTCCGCAGGCGCGGTCGCAATCGCGGCGATGGGCAAATGATGACCAGCAGTCCTCATCGGAACGCCCACCACGCCGTAGCCGCGGTAGCAGCCAATAGAAAGAGAGGTGGCGCTCCACTAGAACCACCGGCTGCTGCCGACGCTAGTGGCACTCGTATAGGAATACCCGGCTCTACTTCCCCAGCGACGACGAGCGGGGAACCTCCACCACCGACGAGCGCTTGATAGGTTTGCCCCACTGTGGTTGCGATCTGATTCAGTCTCTCCGATGCAATTCGTTCTCGATCAACGGCTCCTTGCTCAAGTATCGCGATTGCTTCGACTGCAGCGGGACCCGTCAAACCGATATCTCGTACATTCGTCGTGGTCGTGATCGTCGTCGATTGCGACGTCTTGCTGTCAGCGCTCTTTTTACCCATTATCGCTTCCTCGCAAAGAAAACCACGCCGATCGCTGCCGCAACGAGCAAAGCGATAGTCGAGAAATCCCCGCCAGCCTCAAACGCACCGACAGGGCTGTCGACTGAAACTCGGCCGGTCAGATTTGGCGATTTACGGATGATTCCGGCTCCACCGTTGCTTGCTGACCCTTCGTTCGCAATGCGGATCAGTTCACCGATATTCGAAGCGCCACCGATGTTGATGATGCGGTTATCGGTGATGTTGCCGGAGCGCGATGCCAAGTTGTCCGTCGACTGGCCGCCACCGCCGCCGCCACCGAGCCCAGGTAAGCCACCGAATCCTCCACCACCTTTCTGGGACGATAGAAGCGAGCCCGCGAGCAGAGCGCCAGTTGCGAACGCCATCAGATCACCTGCCGCAGCAAAACAAACGCGATAAATCCGAAGATCGCTGCGCCGAAGATCGCGTCACCGTTCGCAGCGGCCGAGCGCTGTCGATCCAACTGACGTCCTTGATTGAATTCAAAAAGATCGCGGCCAATGCCGCCGCTAATCGATACGGGTGTGAACGCGACGCCACCCGGAAATGCGCCCGTGGTGAACGGTTGAATCGAATCTCCGATACGCTCTGCGCCACCACAAAAACACGGCTCGACCTCACAAGTGCATCCGGCTGGAATGCCGAGTTCGCGGAACCCGAATTCTAGGACGGCATCATCGACGGATCGATCGTTCGAAGCAAAAACGTCTTCGAGTTCGATGCTGCTAGCGCCGGCCATCGTGTCACGCCCTCACAGCCAACAACACACCAATCACGGCAATACCCGTCACAACGGCTAGCTCCAAGATTCCAAGGTTCGCGCTGCCGAAGTTGAAATCCGCTGCTGGCTCTGCGTCCAGTGTCGTTCTAAGATTCTGGTCAATGCGCTGCGCTAGCAGTTTGTCGACATCTCCGATCGTTGGGTCGTCTAGCTGATCTGTTAGCTGCATTCGTAGTTGAGTACCGGCCCAAATCGGCAGAATCTCCTGTACGCTTTTTGCTCCGGCTTCACCGGCAGCATCAAGTGTACGTGCAGCCGCGTTGCTCACGCCGTTCAGGAACGTGTCGAACGCTCCCTGAAGCGTGTCGCCGGCGCGGCTTAGAATGTTCCCACCCGCGACCGACGGCGTCGCTGACGTGCCCGCTGAGAACGGACCCATAGCGGCTAGCCTCGAACCGGAATAACTTGCAGCGGATAAACATTGATTTTATCGGTACCCGGATTGCTCACGTCGAGCTCTAGCTGGAACTCCGAGAAACCAAGTGTGTCGATGGCCTCAGTTAGGAGCCCATCGGTCACAAGGTTGATGAAGTGCCAGCCATCGACGTCGTTGCTGTCCCCGATACGGATATCATCGTATGCCGCGCCGCTGAATCCTCGATGCAAACCGTGGCGTCCGCGTGCGACTTGCCTGATAACCTCCGCGTTCATATCGTAGTACACCGTCGAACCCGACACGATTCGCACGTTATTCAAAATCGTGGCTACGTCTGCGTTGCTGCTCGACGCATTGATCAAAAAGCCTCGATACATCGGCCCCGTAGGCAGAGTAACCTGATACCGAGGATTTGCTGCTGCGACTTCTTGCTCGATATTGAATCGCCGAAATTGCGAAAAGCGCAACTCTTTAGGCACATTGAAACTTTCTAGCGAATACAGCGTGATTGTGGGTTCGGTCGTAAAACCAGTTGCCGAAGCGTTGATATCCGTGTGCGATCCCCAAGTCACTTCGACTTCGAGACTCGACAGGCGACGCGAATCCAACGCGGTATCAATCGGTCGCCGCGCGAGCGGCATCCAGAACGGGATAATCAACGTGGAGTCGAAGCTGGGGTTTAGCGTGGTGGCATCGCCCAGCGTTGGTGTAACCGCCGGTGGAGCTCCGTAGAAGAAATACTGCATCCACCAAAGCGCGTTACCCGAAACGGAGAAAATCACGTCGGTTCCGTTCGCAATAACCCGCACTTCCTTGACGGCGCCCCATTCATCTCCGCGCTTGGTTTTTGCCGTCGTATTGTCGATGGCAGCGACCGCGATCTGGCCCTTCAATCGCAAGTACAATTCGCGATAGATCATGCCGCGCGATAAGCCCTCCGCGGCCTGCCCATTGGATACGTACTTGAGAACGTTCTGCCGTCGGTTGCGTACGTTTTGACCCACTGGTTGTTTCTCCTAAGCCACTAGCGGAAGGTCTTGCGAAAAGAACCCACCGCTTGGGCCTCGCGGCCCTACAAGATCAGTTTGCCCTGACAGCGCGTCACGCACTGCGGGAACTTGGCGTTGAATCATGCTCAGCACGAACATCGTGCCGACAGTCACCAACGCCATTTGCAAAATCGTTTTGTTGCTCATGCGAACACCTGCGCGACGACCGGCACGCGCGTGCGTAGTGCGCTGATGACAAACATCGTGCCCATCGTCACCAAAGCCATCTGCGCGATCGTCCGTCCGCTCATTCACTCGCCTCGGAATTTTCAGGGCTGCCTTTGACGTCGACGGTGTCAGGCTCGGGCGGTGTCGGTTTCGCGGCTGCCCGCTTCTTCGACTCCAGCTTCAGGATCCGTTTCTCGTGATCCTTCAACAACGCGATCATCTTCTTGGTGTTCATCGACTAACCCTTCTTCCGTCGCTTGCGGAACTGGCCGTTCTTCTTCCGCGGTGGCAGTCGCTTCTTCGTCCGGCTCTTCTTCCTCTTGCGTCGTTTCGCCATCGGTTATCCGTTCATCCGAACCAGGCTTGCTAGTCCCGTCCGGTTCACGACGGCGATTGTCGCGAGACCCACGCCGAGAAGAATGAGCATGTTTTTCGTGCTCACGGTTCAGACTCCCGGTCCGGTTACGCTTCGGACCGCCGGCACCCGGTTCGCCAGCAGGATCGCCACCGCCGCGATGCCCGCCATTGTTGCGATTCGCTTCATCTTGGTTTTCCTCCAGGCTGAAGGCTGCGAAAATTGAAAGCAGCCCCAGCGCTATCCCTACGATCGGATTCACGCTTATTAGGCTGCGACAGACGCAACGCTGAGCCAAACCGAAAAACCGTTACTTTTCAGCTACATAAGAATTGTCGAACACATTGATTCGCTGAATGTCTCCAAAACGTGGCACAGCGAGTGCTTGGCCTTGGGGCAGGGTGGATGCAATTTCGAGTTCAGGGCGCGCCCAATCGCGCGCTAGCGTCTTCGCATCGTCCACCGAGACTCGAAATAAAAAAAGCTTCGAACATTGGTCTCTGACCGTCGGTGAGAGCTGCGCCGGCCGCTGCGTAATAAACATCGACGTGTGACCCAGATGCCGAGCGCGCGTTGCACACCAGCGCATCTCTTCGTTGAACTGGCCGATCATTTCACCGGCTTCATCGATGATCAGCAAACACCGCTGCGCATTCTGCCCGGCCTTTAGAAACTCTCCGCGGTTGGTGTAGCGGTAGGGCGTAGGCCAGCCAGGATCTTCGAGTGGATCAAGAACGAGAACTAGGAACCCGTGTCGACGCATCTCCACTGCGAGCTGTCGCGCCAGCGTTGTTTTCCCGCTCATCGTTGTCCCGCAGATCAGTAGATGCACCGCGTCTCCTTCGAAACCAGCCGCGCAACCGTGCCCAGCCCGTCGAGATTTTGCTGCGCGTCGATTCTGCTGCCATGCGTGGCGCGACATAGCCGATCATCGTCACGCCTACGAGCACTTCAGGCGGTACGTCGGAAACTCCGCGCGCCTCGAAGTAAAGCGCCCATGCGCGCACCATCTGGTCGCGTTCGTCGATGGTGACCTTCCCGTGTTTTGTGCGTTGCGGTTGCCACTCGGGACCGAACACCATGGAGGCAATTCCGACGATGCTTTCAACCACAACAGAAGCCGCCTGCAAATGTTCCTCACCGGGATCAGTGCGACCCGCAGCAGGGGTAGACTGCGGATCGGGGGGCGCACTGCGTTCCGGCGGCGGTAAACCTGCTTCACTCTTCGATGGCGGTGGCAACGCGCGCCCTGGAATTCCCTGCAACCGACCTTTTGACGACAGCTTCGGAGCTCCGTCCGCATTTCGTTGATGGAAACTTGGGTCGAAGCTGCGGCCGTGCTTGTCTTTTAGGTGCTTCCAACGATCGTCGAAGGTGGCTGCTTTGGTTTTCTCTTTGGTTGGAGCGCCCGGCGAAACGTCTGGCGCTCCTCCCGCGATATCCCGGCCGATATCCGAAATTGGATCCTTCATCGCGTTTCAGTTTCATCGTTTTCACGATCCAGAACAAACCGAAAACCCGAGCACGTCTAATAACTTACAAATCGACGAACCCACCGAAAAACTCACCGCGTCCAATCTCTTCCAAAGTCGCATAACGTTCGCGACCCGGGGGAGGGCGTATCAACTCCTCAATCGGGATCACCCAGCCGAACACACGTACGGCAACTTCGTCTGGCCGGAGCTCACTGCGACATGTGATGCAGGTGAAACCAAACCCCTTTTCTCGCGGTGGAGCTGGCACGTTGTAGAGTGCACCCCAAGAAAATACGCGACGTGATCCTTGGAGCGACCACTCAACCAGCGAGTGGGTTTGCGGTCGCTCTACCGATGTTGGCTTCAGAATGTATTTGAGCACGTAAGCCACAGCCTTTTTCGGGCTGCGAACTTCGCGGATATCCACAACGGTCGATCGTGAGATCTCAAGCGGCGCTGCGTGCTTCGGGCAGGACTTCGTCTGGCACGTTCGGATGCCTCGACGATCTTCGACGTGACCGCGTTTCCCCGCAGTACCGCGACGACCTTGGCGAGGTGGGTCCGCTTCATAGCCGCACGTTTTACAAACGAGCACGACCGATTTTTTGGCCCATCGCT
Organism: Deltaproteobacteria bacterium; assembly: GCA_029261895.1. Classification (GTDB taxonomy): domain Bacteria; phylum Myxococcota_A; class UBA9160; order SZUA-336; family SZUA-336; genus JAJDAK01. The sequence continues at coordinate 25,645 of JAJDAK010000070.1, read as the reverse complement.
CCGAAAGTTCCTTTTGCGGGACATATGGCCCCCAGACCAGCGCGTGCATGTGCCAGTTGTGGTTAGAGCCGAGTTCGATCACACCGACACCGCCCGAGCCCGTTCGCATCTTCCCAAAGTCGGTTTCGGTTGGTGTACCCGGGTAAAACTCGCGCAGTAACGATCGCGCGTTGCGCGAGAATCGTCGAACGGCTTCATTCCAGACTCGTGGTGCGCGCTTTCCGGGTTCTCGCTCCTCTTGTCGCAGCACGGCCGCGCGCTCGGTTTTTCGCGTGATCGTGACCATCATCAACCGATGGCCATATCGCGGGCCCTTCATCGAGACTCGACGGCGAAATATGTGCCCCCATTTCGCAGCTTGGGCGCGCGCAGCCTTCCGACAGCAACGGCGGCAAACTCGCATTTTGCAGCCGACGGGAACGGCTACGCGGATGCCGGTACCGCGGCCGGTGCATTCGCACGAAAAGGGCACTGCGTTTTGATGACACTCTCGCAGTCGGTCGGCGAGATCGGGGCAATCGTCCGCATCCAAGGCCTTCGCGACGGCCTCACGGTCCCAGCGGTTCTTGCCGGGGAACCTCTTGGAGGCCCGGGTCAACCAGGGTCAATTGGGGCCGTAAGATTCTCTCCGCGCGTCGGAGATCCTAAAATAAAACCGTAGTTAAGTCGGGGTGTTAGCGGTTTTTTTCGGGACTTATTTCCAGACTCCCCCGAAGGGGGAGTCTCAAGTAAACAGAAGGGGGCTAGCTGGGATTTCGGGCCGAGACCGCGATTTCCTGAACCGCTATCAGGATCTGATGTAACAGCGATGAGATGCCATCTAACTGCTTGGCGTTTTTCAACTGAACGTCGAGCAACTGCTCTCGTATACGGGATTCTTCGGTTGCATCGTAGAATTCGTCGAAGTGTTTGCGTGCTCGCTCGACTAACTGATCTTCCATCTGTTTGTTCCTTATGATTTGAATTCAGGCGGGATCTAGGGGGGAGCCGTCTGTAGCGAATAGGCACGATTGTGATGCTGTCAAATTCCAAACCCATGTGAGGGTGCGCCGAATCCTTATGGCAAGATCCGACGCACCCCGGTACGCTCCGAATGCCCCCCGACCGTCCGAGCGTACCTGCGCGAAAACGCTCCATGGCTGAAATAGGGATATCCGGGGGTTGGGAGCTACCGGCAAACTCCGGCGAGTTCTTGCCGGTAGCTCCGCGTGGGTGGGGTAATGAAATCATGGAACCATCCACCAACAGCTGAGAAGGAAGACGACGCCTCCAACCACATACAGGCCCACAATGAACACTTCGAACTGCCGAGGTGTCACAGTTCCCCCGCATCCAGTTTTTCGATTGGGTAGTTCTTTAGGATGCGTTGGATGGCGTTCGCCGACTTCTCGTACGCTGTGCCCTTGGGTGCGCTGTACTGAGTGGCAGATCGCGACCACAAACGCAGCGTCTTTTCGAGCACAACGAGGTCGTCACGCATCCTTTGTGCGGGAGTGATCGGGCGACAGCGAACTACCCGGAGCCTCATCGGTCAGGCCTCTCAGAATCGCCTCCATGGTTCGCTCGAGTCGGTCGATCCTCTTGGTGCAATCGCAGCAGTGACCCTGCGCGCGCGCGCGGTTCTTCGACATCCGCATCTTCCGAAAGTAGTCCACCACCGCTTTGTCCCAGATCCTCGCTTGATCTTCGTCTGGCAGCCTGTGAAATGCCGGTTCGTAGACCTTGGGCTCGCGACCCAATGCCTTCCGCTTCCGCTTCGGCATAGCATCTCCGCACCCCCCACAAGGTGTAGCTATTCCGCATCGTGATTTGCTTCGCGGAGCCGTTTGAGGGTCCGGACGATTTCGACAATGATTGAGTGAGTGGATGAGCCGTGGCGGTTGTGAAGTTCGACGACTGAAACGGCTATCGCGGCCTGTTGTGCAGACGCGATCCGGTCCAGTGACTCAGCAATTTTACGTAAATAAAGTAGCTGATCGTTGGCTATTGGGATTGACGTGATCGGCGCCATTTTGGCCGCCGAATCTGATACAGATCCGATCATTTCTTACCCCCGAACGATTTCCGGGGTGAGAACCCTCAACTTCCGATAATGGGTATTCTGTTAAATCAAATAACACAGAGGGAACCAGGGTTGCCCTCCCAGCAACTCCTGTTATAAGGACTGTTCGCAACTAAGCCCTCGGGGGATCGCTCGACCATGATGGATGCAGCTAGAAAAGAAAAATTGGGCCGCCGCTGGGCATGCTACTCCTGCGAGGGCAAATTTTACGATTTGAACAAGCCGGAGCCGATCTGCCCGAAATGCAGCGCCGATCAGCGCGAATCTCCCGCCTTTGATCCCAAGAAAGCCAAGAAAAAGGCCACCAAGAAAAAGGCTGCTGCGAAAAAGGCCACCAAAAAGAAGGCTGTGAGAAAGTCGGCGAAGAAAGCCGACCCTGCGGATGACGGAGCCGATGCTTTAATTGACCAGGGCGTCGACCTCGGTGAATCCATCAGCGACGCACCCGCTGTCTCGGACGACGATTAGCGCCTAAAGGTTGATGGTGCTGACGCGCCGCCAGAGGCGCCACCACGGCTGATGCAGGCCTTGGGCACGGATCCCCTGCTCATGCTGCAACTCTTCGAGCCGCATGCGACGTTCGAGCGTTTCGCGTTTGCGATCTTTCCAGGACGCCGCGTCCTTCTGGAATTCCTCGAAGGCTCGGACACGGTTCTCGACCTCGCTCGGCTTGAAGCCACGCAGTCGATCGGATGAGTCGGGGACTTCACCGAGCAGGCGCTCCCCTTCTGCCACGTCCACGCGATAGGCGAGAACCAACGTTGAGAGATCTCGATCCGACATTCCCGCATGCGGGCGATTGGCAAGTTCTGCGTCTAACCGGGCGTTCTGATGGTAGTTATATGCACCAGCGCCGGCTAGGAGCAGGAATAAGAAGAATATGGGCCCTCGCATACCCTCTCTATCGGTTGGCGAGCGTGTCCAGTTGAGCGGGGCGGCGCGCGGAGTCGGCTGGGGCTTCATCGCGATAGAGCAGCTCATAGACGCGCTGAGAGCGCATTACTTTACGCAGGTAACGCCGCGTCTCTCCGTAGGGCACCGACTCAACGAAGCGATCAATGCTCTCGTACGGCTGATCATTCAGCCAAGTTTTTACAGCATCGGGCCCAGCGTTATACGACGCGATTGCGTATGCTTTGGTACCGTCAAACTTGGCGAGTAACTGCTGTAAGTAGAATGTCCCGAAGCGAATATTGATTTCCGGCAAGAAGAGTTGCTCGACCTCGAACGAATTCAGTTTCAACTGATCTGCAATCCGCTGTGCGGTCGGGGGAATAATCTGCATCAGTCCACGCGCGTCGGCAGGCGAAACAATTCCAGGTCGATACGTGCTCTCCTCCCGCATCACTGCGTAGACCAACGACGGATCGAACTCGAACTCCTTGATCGCCGCCTTTACTCGTGATGAAAACGGTTGCGGCCAAGCGAGCTCCCACGCTTCGCGCCAAGCCGGATCCACGCCCTCATCGAGCGTTCCACCAAAGCCGTCCACGATCAGGCGCACGCCACGAAAGTGATCTCCAACCTGTTGCCAAAGCCCGGCTGCGGTAACACGTTCTTCGCGGCTCAACTTGCCAGCGCGCATCCAACTCTCGAGCTCGTCGCGTGCAGCGGTTTCGATTCCAGCTTGAACCAGCGTTCGCGTTCTCAGTTCGGCGCGGGTCGCGTCCCCAAGCGTGCGCGCCCCAACTGAACCTTGGTCCCAACGCGGTTTCTGGCCCAAGCGATCGGCCGCGATGAAGCCGTAGTACGAAAGCGGCGTTTCATCGACAATTTTCTGTAGACCCGCATTGCCTTGTACTTGCTTTAATCGACGCCGCGCGATCGCGGTCCAGTACTGTGCGCGCTGAACTTCGACGTCATAGCGCGAACCGCGTACGAGCGGCTCCAGGCGTCGAATCGATGCTTCGTACTTGCCTTGATTAAACTGACTCCACGCCAACGCCCAGCGTGCGATCCGGGCCAAACTTGGCAATGTTTGCTGTTTCTCGACCGCTCGATAAAGTCGATCTGCTTCTTTCGGTTGGCGATCCCGTAGTAGCACCGCCTGTAAATACTGCGCGCGCGCACGTACACGTCCGCGCCCGCGTTTCTCAATCGCCCGTAGTTTCTTAAGTGCGGTCGTGGTTTCTCGCCCGCGCGCGTAGGATCGTGCAAGCCGAATCGCGAAATCGAGATTGGCGGGCTCGGCTTTTTCGAGTTCCGCGTATGCACCCACCGCTTCCGGGTACCGACGGGTTTGAAACAGACAATCCGCCCGACCGCGATCGATTTCTCGCTTTGCCTCCGGCTTGAGCTCCGGGTGGTGCTCCGCTTCGTCATAGGCTTCAATCGCGCGTTCGCATCGATAGGACTCGCGCAATCGCTCGGCCAAGAGAATCAACGTATCGACCTCCGCCGGAGGTGCCCCGGTCGCCCTTTCGAGATAACGCGACTGATTAAAGGCTGCCGTCCCCTGCTCGCTCAACGGCCAAGAAGACCAAATACTTCGGTAAAGACGGAGTGCGTCTCCCGGTCGTGCATTGAGCTCAAATACCTTCGCAAGCTCGGCGACCAAACTCGATGAAAACTCTGGATTCTTGGCGTGCTTCCAGGCGCGACGTTGCGCACGATAAGCACTCAGCAAATCATTTTCCGCGATATGAATCAGCGCGATCTCTCGGTATACGCGCGCACGAACTTCCGAGGGTGGGTTCAATGCGAGAGCCGACTCTGCAGCCTCCATCGCCTCTTTCAGCTGTCCTTGTTCGCGAAGCCAACTCGCGCGCAGCAGCGCAATATGATCTGCCATCAGCGAACTTTTTAGCTTGGCCACACGCTCGATCGCTTTGCCGTGCTTGCCCGCTTCCCAGTCCAGTCGGGCCTGTTGCAGCACTTCAAAAGGCTCCTTCGCCGCAAGGCTAGACCCCGCACTGATTCCGAGAATCAGGCCGCTGACGAGCAACGTTGGACGCATCATGCCGACAAAAAACCTCTTACCTACCCCGTTGATTTTGAATCTACCGGATCGCTCCGGCTTCTGCTCTGCTACGTTTCGGCGTCTGATGCGACGAATCGAACCCCTCATTCTGCTCGGCCTGATTTTGGCGTGTGGCGGCGGCGAAGTGCCGCCCGAACCACCCGCTCCGGTAGAGGTGGAGCCCGTGAAGCCACGTATCGGTTTCTGGGTGCTTGCGGAGGGCTCCTACCGTGTGTTGGAGGATCCGAATCGGATCCCCCGCCTGATCCAAGACGCCAATGCTCAACAGGCGACAGATCTCTTTGTTCAGATTTACCGGGGCGGCCGCGCCTGGTTTGCGTCGGAATACGCAGACGATGCGCCCCATCAGAAAATAATCGCGCGCTGGGGTGAGAGCACTTTGCCGCAGTTGATCGCGGCCGCGCATGCCGAGGGCATCCGTGTGCACGCCTGGTTCAATGTCTTGAACGTCGCGGTGAATCGCGACGCACCCATCATTCGGGCGATCGGCCCCCAAGCCGTTCATGTTGATCGCGAGGGCCGCAGTCTGCTCGACTATCCCAAGAACGACGTTCCGTTTCCCGACCGTCTACGCATTCGGCTGGGCACACCGGGCATCTGGCTCGACCCCGCGGTGCCGGGCGTCATCGAATATCTCGAAGCGATCGTGGATGAGTTGGTAAAGGCAGCACCCGAACTGGACGGATTTCATCTCGACTTCATCCGTCATCCGATCTCCCTGCCCTTTGCGCCCGGCACGCGTTTCAAAGGCGGGCTCGAGTTTGGTTTCGGCGTGGATTCGAAACGGCGTTACAAGGAAACCACGGGGCAGAACTACGCGCCGGGTGAAGACTGGGATCGTTTCCGCCGCGAAGCCGTCGATGAGACCGTGCGGCGTCTCGGCGCACGAATCCCGGAGCCGTGGCTCTATTCCGCCGCGGTTTTGCCCTGGGCGGATCGCGCCTATTTAGTTGCGATGCAGGATTGGCGCGGCTGGTTGCGCGAAGACTCAATCGATTTTGCGGTTCCAATGGTCTATAGCCGCGACGATAAATTGGTGAGCTATCTGGTTGAAGATCTCGTTGCCGGAGTTGGCGGCGATCGTGTTTGGCTCGGCTTAGGCACGTGGTTGTTCAAGAACGACGCCGCGAAGATGAAGCATCAGCTTGCACTCGCCCGCGCGCAGGAACCCGCGGGGATCGTGCTTTTCTCCTATGATTCCCTGGCTGAAAAACCCGAGACGCTCCAGTGGACGCAGGAAGCCTTGCAGTGATCACTGTCGATGATCTTGATTACGAACTGCCTGGCGACCGCATTGCACAAACACCGGTCGAGCCCCGTGATCATTCTCGGGTCTTGGTCGTTGATCGCCGTAGTAAAAGCTTCGAGGAGTGTCGGTTTTCGGAATTGCCGCACTTCATGGATCGCCGCGACCTTCTCGTCGTAAACGACACGCGCGTCGTACCCGCGAAGCTTCGCGGTCACAAAGCCAGCGGTGGCAAAGTCGAGGTGCTGCTGCTCGAGGAACGCGAGCCTGGGGTTTGGATCGCATTTATGAAATCCGGTGGACGAACATCCACTGAGCTCAAGCTGAACTTCGACGGCATCGGTGCCGAGGTGATCGAAGTCCTCGATGACGGTCGCGTCATGCTGCAATTTGAAGACGGCGCAGGCGATGTTCGGCAGAAGCTTGGCGAAATGCCCTTGCCGCCGTACATCGATCGAAGTCACTTCGACCCCAAAGATACCGAGTCCTATCAGACGATCTTCGCGCGCCAAGCCGGTGCCGTCGCGGCGCCCACCGCGTCGCTGCATTTTACGACAGAGCTTGCCGCGCGGCTACGGATCGAAAAACTGACCCTTCACGTGGGGCTCGGAACCTTTCAACCCATCCGGCAGCAGAAACTCGACGACCATCGCATGGATGCCGAGCGCTACGAGGTCCCACTTCAGACCGTGGAAGCGATTCAAAAAACCCAGGCGCAGGGTGGGCAGGTGATCGCTGTGGGGACCACGGTGGTCCGCGGCTTGGAAGCGTCCAACCTGGTATCGGGCGTAGGACGTACCGACCTCTTCATTCAGCCCGGATATCACTTTGAAGTCGTGGATGAATTGATCACGAACTTTCATCTGCCACGCTCGACGCTGCTCGCGCTGGTGATGGCGTTTGCGGGCGTTGAACTCACGCGCAAAGCGTACAGTCATGCGATCAAGCATGGCTTTCGCTTCTACTCCTACGGGGATGCGATGTGGATACGCTAAAGGGTTTTCAGGTCGTCGCCGAAGATCACGCGTCCGCCGCACGGACCGGTCTGATCCAAACGCCGCATGGCGAAGTGCGGACGCCCGCATTCTTTCCCGTCGGTACGCACGGCGCGGTGCGGGGTATCGATCCGGCGGAGCTTGAAAGCGTCGGCGTCAGCGGTTTGCTTGGCAATACGTATCACCTACATCTGAGACCCGGCGAAGCGTTGATTCAAAAGCACGGGGGCTTACACGGCTTCATGGCCTGGTCGCATCCCATCCTGACCGACTCCGGGGGCTATCAGGTTCATTCGCTGGATCATCTCTGCGAACGCAGCGAGGACGGCGTGCGTTTTCGCGATCCCAGTGACGGTAGTCAGCATTTTCTCTCACCCGAACGCTGTATCGAAATTCAAGAAGCGCTCGGTGCGGACTTCATCGTCATCCTCGATGAGTTCGAACCCATTCCTCTGGATCGAACGCAAGCCGACGCCGCGCGCGTACGTAAGATGATGGAACGCACCTTGCGTTGGGCAGAGCGCGCTAAATCCAGCTGCAAACGTAAAGACCAACAGCTCTTCGGTATCGTCCAGGGGGGTGGTTTCGAAGATCTTCGTGAAGAGAGCGCCGAGCGCACCCGCGCGCTTGGATTTGATGGTTACGCGATCGGTGGACTCGGTGTGGGTGAAGACACCAACGCACGAGCTTTGTTAGTGAGCGCGGCGTTGCGGCCGCTACCCCTTGACCAACCCCGTTACCTGATGGGCATTGGTCATCCCGAAGACGTGGTCGAAGCCGTGAACCTTGGCGTTGACCTCTTTGACTGTGTGATCCCAACCCGCCACGGCCGTCATGGCGTTGCGTTCACCAACACAGGTCCGATTCAACTCCGCAACGCACGTTTTCGCATCGATGACTCTCCGCTCGATCCGGCTTGCACTTGCCCGGTTTGTGCCCGCTTCTCACGAGCCTACCTACGCCATCTCTTGGCAGCACGCGAGATGCTCGGGCCGCGACTCGTTAGCCTACACAATATCGCGTTCTACATGCAGCTCATGACTGCCATGCGCGACGCAATCGGCCGCGGCGAGTTTTCGTCTTGGCGTGATAATTGGCGACGGAGTTATGAACCGAAATCGGTCGGTTCCAGCGACGCAACCGATAGCGCCGCATAAGCGGGCAAGCGCTCACCGAGTTCGCTGGGGTCGATACGCACGTCGCGCAGCGACGGCCAAATACGTTCCGATACGCGCTCGCGTAACATGTCCAAGAATAAATCCGGATTCGCCTGGATGATCGTGCCCAGCACAATCGACTCCGGGTTCAGGCCGAGGATGAGAATCGCAAGCGCTTGCGCGAGCACGTCGAGAAACTCATCGCGGAGCAAGCACGCGTAGGCGTCGCCCGCTCGGATCGCCTCGACCCAGTGTTTGGTGGTGATCTTTGCGATGTCGCCATCCGCCAGCGCAAGAATCGCTTTGGCCGCGCCCGCACGCGCGTCTTCGCGAATATGTTCGGCCAATGCATTGCCGCCCGTGTAGGCCTCGAGGCAACCGTAGAGTCCGCACGCACAGGCGCGGCCGCCACGCACGATCGGCATGTGGCCGACTTCGCCGGCTTCAAAACGTGCACCACGATACAGGCGTCCGTCCAAGATCAATCCGGCGCCCACACCGGTACTCATGGTGAGGTACACCATGTTTCGCGTGCCTTGCCCGGCACCGTAGCGCCACTCGGCAAGTGCCGCGGCATTGGCATCATTCTCAAGTAACGCTTGAACTCCGAACGCAGCGAAAAAGCGCTCCACCAAGGGCACGTCTTTCCAGCCCGGAAGATTCGGCGCTTCCATAATCGTCCCTGTCACGGGATTCAACGGCCCCGGCGCGCTCAGGCCGAGCGCGTAGAGTTCGGCCGGATCGACCCCCACACCACGGAGCAAGACGCGCGCGTGCGCCTCGAGCTTTTCGATATCGCGTTCCCAAGAGCCGCTCGACCAATCGTCTAAACGAGATTCCGCGAGGATCTCCCCGGTCGCGCGCGCAAGCGCAACGACCGCTTTCGTTCCCCCGATATCAATACCTAAGAGCAAGCGATCTGGATCCGCCAAACTGAACCCCCACGACTAATCCGGAAATGTCGTCCTTGTCTCGAAGGATGCCATTTTGGCGGCAATAGATCCGCCCTCGGCGCATCTTCCTCGCTGAATTCCCCTCTCTCGCTAGCCTCTCGGCCATGCAACGGAATTCAACCGCGTTGGCTCTGATCGCGCTCGGGACGCTGACCGCATGCCTAAATCTGGGACATCGACTGGAGGGAGAGCGCGAGTATCGCGTCAAAGACGCGGTCGAGGCCTATGCGAATAGCCTTCGTTGGGGGCGCATTGAAACCGCGTTGCGCTGGGTCGACCCGGAGGTACGCGAGGGTTTCGTCAGCTTCGCGCAGCAGGAACCGACAACCGTTCAGTTCACCGACTACGCCGTGCAAACGGTCGAGCTCGCCGAAGATCCCAATCGTGCAGATGCTTGGGTGCGTTTTGAAATGATTCGACTCCCCGCACTTCAAGAGCGTTCGGTGGTCGAACATCAGATCTGGAAGTATCACCACGAGACGAAGACGTGGTTTTTTCGGCCAGATGTAGGCCTGTACCAAGGCCCGAGGCGCTAACGCGGCGCGGACTTAGCGCTGGCGAACGATCGCGAGCGTCTTATCACCCTGCGTAACAATCGTATGCGGCAGGTACTTGCCGTCGGTCCAGTAGAAGCGATTGCGTTCGATCATCACCGGATGCTCTGAGTCCGTATCGATGTCGACCAAGAGGCCGGGCACGGCTTCCACCGTCAACTTTGTTCCAGTAGCGGGCTTCGAAACACGGGTGTTCTTAGAGGGCGGCGCAACGACGGGCTCGCGGCGTACGGGCGCGGGCGCCTTCGCAATCGTCATGCGCGGGTAATCCCAGAGCGATGCGGGCTTCACGGTTTCGGCCTCTTCCTGGTAGCGCTCGGGGATCTGCTTCAGCTGATCGGCGAACGACAGCGTGCCTTCCTCCGTCTCGTAACGGTAGAAATCAGCCTGCGCGCTCCCCGCGGCCAGCGAGAAAATCATCATATTTAGCAACATCAAGCAGCGCATGAGTTAAACCTCTACTCACCCTCTGCGAGATAAGTGGCAACTATAGAAAGGGAAGTGTCACTCTGCCGCTTCATGGGTACGCAGCCGGAGGTTTGACAGCCTCGTAATAGCGCGCCTATAGTCCCGCCTCCTTGGTGCGGGGTGGAGCAGTCTGGTAGCTCGTCGGGCTCATAACCCGAAGGTCGCAGGTTCGAATCCTGTCCCCGCTACCACCGTAGCTCGCTGGGAAACGGCGGGACTGGCGACTAGAGCGAGATCTACGCCAAATTCGAGCTGACCGTCTATCCGGAAACCTCGGACGGGATCCTTACCCACACGTAGCCGCCTTTTGCGTAGTAATGAGCGGAGCGCACTCCGACCTCTTTCCGGCGAATCATGCAGAGCATCGTCGAGATGATTTAGCCGATCCTTGATCTGTACTTCTAACATCGCGCGATCGACCTTCAGATCCGCCTGGGCTAGCGAGAAGGCCAATTTCCTTCGCTCTTCAGCCAGCTCATTGAGCACGTGCTCATTCGCACCGAGGTGACCGAGCTTTGCCACCAACCGCACAATATTTTCTTCTTCCCGCTCAATCTCCGCGAGACGTGCCTCTAATGAGCCTCGGTCTGCGTTAGTACATAGTCGGCGTTCAACGATCTCCAGAGCGCGATGCACGGCATAGGAGACGTTCTCCGGGGTCAGAACTCGATCCTGCAGTGCACCGACAACTCGTTCTTCGATCTCTCCGCGCGGAACGCTCATGTCATTGCTACAAACCACGTTCCCTCGATCCCGGCGCCATGAGCACCCGTATCGCCGACCGTGATGGTTGATGCCGTAGAAGTTTCCGCCGCATTCGGCGCACTCTAAAAAGCCGGCCAATAGATGTTTGCCTCGGACAGCGCCAGTCTTTCCGTTTGTCAGCAGTCGTCCTTGTCGGTTGCGTTTATAAGCCTGCCTCCGGTGCTTGAACTGTTCATGGGCCTTCTGCCACAGATCCTCAGTCACGATTCGCCATGCGTCATCATGCTGGCGGATCCATTCTGATTCCGGACGCTCATACCGTTTCCGCCGTCCTGTTTCGTGATCCTTGGCCCACTCCGAACGATTCCAAATGTACTCGCCCCGATAAATCGGATTCAACAGAATTGAACGAATCGAAGACGGCGACCACGAGGGCTTGTGATGCTTTTGGGCTCGAGGGCGTGGCGGCACAGCACCCTGAGCATTCAACATGTGGGCAATCGCCTTAATCCCGAGGCCATTTACATACTCAGTAAAAATCTTTCGAACGGTTTCCGCTTGGTTCTCATCTACCTCCCATCGGAATCCGTCCGCAACCGCGACTCCACGAGGATCGGTTCTACCGGACTCGTAGACAGGTACTGACTTATAGCCGTGAGGACACCCGCCGCCGGAAAAGCCTCGCTGAACCCTTCCACTTAGCCCGCGGTGCGTGTCTAGTCGAAGTTTTACCAAAAATTCTTCGTTCAAGACCCCCATGATCTTGGCACCCACATTGAAAATATCCATCGCGGAAGCAGCTTCGTAGGCGATTCGTTTGTGCAGACGTAGACGGTTTCTGATCCAGCCTAGATCCTCTGAATCACGAGCTAGTCGTGAGAATTCCCAACAAAGCAGCACATCCCATTCATCGATGCGTGCGATGAGTTCCAACAGTCCAGGGCGATTGTGCCGCGAAGACCCCGATATGCCGGACTCTTCAGCTATGAGGTCCTGTACGACGGTCCAGCCTCTGGCATCAGCGAACTGAACGCACCGGTCGATTTGATCGCCGGGCGAATCTGCAGACTGCTTGTCGGTCGATATCCTAGCGTAAACAGCACAACGCATACGGCCTAGATTACCTCATCGACTTACGTCGCGCAGGTGGTCGATTCGGGCGAACTTGACGTCGACGCAGCGCTTCCTCGACCTGCTCCGCAATTATTTCCGCTAACTCCTCCAAAAACGCTTTGACTTGCGGATTGTCAGGTGCACGCACGACTCCATTGATACTCGACCGTTTGGAGTGGCTTTTCGGGATATTCGCCATGGCAAGAACCGAGAGTTCGACTCAGTTGAACGGCCTCATCTCACTTCTTGACGGCGCAGCCCATCGATCAGCTGTTGGGCTTGGTCGTGCGCGCTTGGATAGAAGCTGATCCGGCAATTCTTTTTGCGCCATTTTTTGCCGTTGCTCGCGCACTCCATCCAGATTTGTTCACAGTCGGATGCGCCTTGTGAACCTGGCAGCCCCAGCGTGCAGAGCGTAAACAGCTGCCGATTTTGTGTTCGACCTGCTTCAGCTGGACTTACCAAAATCCAAAGCCCGGCAACGATCACCGTCAGAAACACTGTCATTCGAAGTTGTTTCATCTGCGTTCTCCTTTTGTTCAGAAGTCTCCCCCTCCTTCGAAAGCAAACATCTGCAAGCTCCGCGGCTAATGACGCGGCCCTTCGCCTGGGCGCTCGCAACCAAATTCTCTTGTTCCACTTGTGGAAGACGCGCAAAGATCGAGGCGCAGTCTGCATCGCGAATGAGCCCCGCCTCCAATGTTTCCCGTACCAAACCATTCACTTCGAGAAGCTTCAGGTGACGTGTCACCCAAGCTTCGGAGCGGGCCAAGTGTTTCGCCAACTCCTTCTGCTTCATTCCCGTTTTTCGTATCAAGTCACGAAGTCGAATTGCGAGGGTCAGCGGGCTTTGTCGTTGTTGATGGATCTCCTCTCGCAATCGATCCATCGATTCGTTTGTGTTTTCTGTGTAGTGCTCCATTGCTTCAACCTCAGAAGAACCGCGTCTTTTACATTCAATTGCCTGGGAGATATGTGGGCGCATATGGTCCGGGCAGGACGATGTCCTGCATCACCATGACGTTAAATCGATATCCAGGTCGGATTCGAATTGTGGGCTGCACGCCAAGATTCTTTCGAATGACCTCACTCGATACCTGACCGAGTTGTTGTGCAAGTGCCGCGGCCAGAATTTCGCGGGGACTTTCTCCGTCGGATCCGCTGCTACCGTTATCGAACGACCCCTGGCTGATTTGCATACCTGAACTGATCGCGGCCATGAGGACCGCTGAACCAAAAGTTCTCCAGAAGTGGCGATCTACTTGATCTTCAAATCCAGAAAAGCCTTGGAGGTCGACCAACGGCATCCCGCTAAGTCGAAGACTGGAAGCATCGGGGAAGATCAAACGCTTTCCCGCGACCAACACCCGCGATTGACCAAACGTCACCGTACTTTGATATTCGCCCGAGAGCAGCGTCCCTTGAGGGATCAACAAGAACCGTCCGGTTGCGCTGTCGTAGACGTTCTCGCTGACTCTTGCGCGGATCGCGCCGGGCAGGTCAGAATTAATTCCGCCCTCGAGCACGCAGGGAAGAACCGTTCCCTCGGACAACATGTACGGCGATTCTGCTAGCACACGCGTGTGCGAAAGCCGCGTTTCTGCGCGATCGTTCGCAGCGTCGGCTAGGAAACCGCGTTTTTCACCCTGCCGATTCTCATCCACACTCCCCAAACCCGCGATCGTCGTCAGGCCGGGCGCACTTCCTTCGGGCGCTGCCATAAGATTCTGAACGGCTTGGAGGTAACGGTCACGTTCAGGCGTCCCTAGTGATCGCGACTCACCCGTAGAGCCGCGCGTAGCTTTCGAAACGCGGACCCCAGAACCGTTCGGAATTACAGGAACGGAAGAGATTGCCTTTTCAAGTACCTTTAGGTTTCGCATCGCGTCAACAGGCTCACCGACGTCATAAATGATGAAGGGCTTCGTCTCATCGAAAGTGAGTCCTTCCGCCCCTGTGCCCATCGGCGCTTCGGCGACATCCGGAACATTACGCTCCAACATGGGCATCGCAGTATCGAGTTTTTCGTACCATGGCTCTGGGTCAGCGATCGGTGCCACAGCATCAGCACGACCTTGCGCCGCTTGATCGTGACTTCCCAAAACCCAAACGGCGGAAACGAGTGCTGCTCCAGCAACAGAGACAACCAGAAATAATGCCATACGATTGAAACGCGTTACCGCAAGGTCTTTCGGTTCCACTGTCCGAAACTCTGTCGGACTCTCAGGGAGGTGTTCCAACTGTGTCATCGTCTATCCCTTCGGTGGCTTGTATCGAACAGACACCTTCTTCTGTCGTCGTCCCTTCCCAACAATCAAGACGGCTTCTTTGAACCGTCGATCGATCAAGAGGTAACGACCGATGTGTCGATAGTTCACAAGTGCGAGCTCACCATCCGCGCTTCGTACAAAGACTGCGGGTGCCTCTCCCGATTCCATGCTTTCCGGCATTTGGAGATACACGCGTTTCCCATCATCGAATGCTCGGATGGGTTTCCATTCCACGTTATCTCCGCGGATCTGATAGTGATCCATGTTCAAACGCTCGATGTCGATCGTAGGACCCAGCGAGATCTCAGCGACTTTGGCTTCTTCTTGCTTCACCGCGGCATCGGCGCCTCGAACCCAGGCTTTCCGAATGGCTTCGGGGTAGTAGAACCGCATGACCCTGGTGTAGGCATGGATCTCGTTGCAGATCAGACCAAACTGATACGTCCGAAGATTTGTTTGCACGACCATGTTTGTGGAGTACGAGCAAGTCTCCCCGTCTTCTTCATCTGACCAGAGTGGCTTGAAGAGAATCGAATACGCTTGCTCGCTTCCCTCGCCGTGGACTCCAAGACCCCACCACCAACGTGCGGTGTCGCCCAAAAAGACGGCGTTCTCCACCGGGACCTCTCCGACGGCAAGCTCGATGCGACATACGCGCGTCGTCTTGCAGTAGAGATTGGTTTGATAGCCCGTGTACGGTTGATAGAGAAATCCGTTCTTCCGAATCGAGGGTGCTCGGCCGGTTTCCTCGAATTCCTTCATCGCGGCTTTTACTTCAGGACTTTCAGGATGAATCAGTTCGAAGTTCGCGCCTCGACCCTTCGCGTAGTCCGGCACTACGGCAACGGGTTTCTCCACGACTTGCACCGCTTGTCGGTACGCTCTGACATTTACTTCCGGCTTTGGGGTTCCACATCCAAGAGGTCCCGCGAGTCCGAGTCCTAGTACAATCCATCTACATTTCATCATCGTATTCTCCTTCTTACGGAATCAACCGAGACCAAGTCAGGCCGGTGATGTACAAGCCAAGCGGGTTCTTGATGGCGGTTTCCGAATCCTCCGGTGGCACGATGTCCACTTGGAGACGTGCTTCCCAGCGGTCCATTCTTTTCGCGGTTCCGCTGGGATCCCAATCCACTTCACTCCAACGTACATCCCAGGTGCGATCCGAGCGGAGCAGCGCGCTTTCGATCTCGACAGAGACGCGTCGTCCCGCTTGCGCCGCCACACCGGGATTGTTCTTTTGGTAGTAAGTCGACAGCGTGCGGCGGGTGTCGTCTGCGGCATGCGTCCACACTTCATCCATCAGCGATACCTGCGCGATAGGATCTCCGGAGATCGAACGCGCGTTTCGAATGAAGTCCACGACTTCCGCTTGAACCACGCGCTGGACCAACTCCGGGTCTTCAAGTGTCTTCTTTGCAGGACCGACAGAGAGAATCTGGAAGTGATCATCGATGACCGTTACATAAGGTTGCACACGACTTTGGGCCGCAAGCCACGCCAGACTGATCGCTAGTACACCCACACAACCGGAAAGAATGAACGCGGCAAGCCGCCAGTTCCTCCGCCCGATCGCAAGATCCATGTAACGATCGTTGTGAAACTGCTTTCCTGCGCCGATGTGCGGGTTCTCATTTTTAGACGGTCTTTCGCTCGGGTGTTCCGGGATTTTCTTTCGCCAAGGGATGTTCATCCTAGGTCTCCTCTTTTACTCGCCAGTTCGGATTGGGGGCGGGGATACCGCCGGGGGTCGGTCATCGAGGTGTTTCTGAAGCGCAGCTGCACGCGTGCGCAAACTTCGCGAGGACTTGGGTGGAGATGACCGCCTGGGCGGCGGAACGGCCGGCCCCCCTTCGGCTGCTGTGCGCTCCCGAATCCAAGCAGCGGTTTGCCCCGCGCCGGTGCGTGATGCCGTACCTCGTCCCACGGTATTCATGCCTTCGCGTGCCAGTACACCTGCTGCATGCCCCACCGCGAGAATGGCACCACCACCTGCATTGCTCGCACGCACTCGGCCGTATTGTGTTGCTGCCTTGGTGGCACTCATTCCGCCTGCAACTCGCGCAGCCCCTAAAGCGGCGACACCCATGCCACCGGCTGCGGCTGCACCGAGAGTCGCCGCGGGTCCGACGGTCGACCCCAGCGTCAGTGCCGGCATGCCTCCGATCATCGCGCTCGCAAACGAAGGGACTTGCCAGGCGATCCCCATATAGAGAAAACCCGCAGCAACCACGGCCAGCATGTTTTCGAAATCGCCATCGACGAGCGTTGCACGCCATCCGAGCGCTAAGCCGCTTCCAACTCCAATGATCAGCAGCAGTACAAAGAGCTTAACCCCGGTAGCGAACGCATAGCCGATGTATTTCTCCGCAAATCCGATGCTCCAGCGGCTTCCAGAGAATCCCAAGAGCAATACGCCACCGCCAATCACGATGTAGAGCTCGACAAGTGTGATGACGTACTGCGCGGCGATGACAACAAACGCAATAAAGAGAAACAGGGCACAAAGGACACCCAAGAATGCACCTTTGAGATTGAACGTAAGGCCCTGCGACCACCCGTCCTCGAGCAGCACCGAGGCCAGGTCGATGCCCTGCCCCACGACACTGCTTGGTGAGATGTTAGGTACACCTCCCGCGGTGGCACCTGCGGTCTGGAACGACGATAGAAGTGCCGGGATCCAGGTATTTGCGTTGAGGAGAACCATGAAGAAAAACGAAAGAGCCACCATCCGTTTCAGGAAGGCGGTAAACACCGATGGAAGACTGTCGCGATCGATCGCCCACCACATCGCCGATACGATGAGTTCGATCGTCGCGAGAAGGATGAATAGGTTCCTCGCGATCGGAAAGAGCGTCGCATACCAACCCGAAGTCGCGGCTTCAAACTGTGCAACGACTGCATCCAAGATCGCGGTATCTGCGATCGCGGTCGCTGGAATCCCGAGAAGACCGAACCCGGACGCGAAAACAGAGAGCCTTCGACAATGTTTCGGTAGGGATGTATTTGTTATTCGCATGATGATTTAGGCTCTAGGGCGTCGGCAGACTGGAAAAGCCGGTACTTCCATAGGTTCGTACCGTCCCCGGCGCATGGAGGAATTCTTGGAAAGCGGCTTCTGATGCGGCTTCCTTTTGAATCTGTTGTCCGTAGAACACCGTGATCGCGTTCGTTTGCGCCGCGACGAGTTGCCGTAGTTTGACGGTCTCTTCTACTTGCTTACTGGCAACCCGATTTGCGGTTTGAATCGCCGATAGCTGCCCGACCGCAGATTCATTCTCGCTTCGAAGAATATTAAGGGTGTCCTGAACTGCTGACGCGTCTCCGATGTTCCGACCGGTGGCGTCCAACACTCCGGCCAATGTGTCGAGCGACGATTGCGTTCGATGGCTGTACTCCGATATCCAAGATACCGGTGTCGTGTATCCCGGGAACTCGGATTCGAATGCGGAGGCGACCGACGGAAGCTGGTAAGCGATGGCTTGTCCGCGTTCGACGAGCGCCGCAAGCGTTGCGACCTGAGATCGGAACTGCGCCCACTCTGCACCGGATACAGCGGTCCCATCGAGAATGAGACGATCCAATGCGGAGATCTGGGTTGTCAGCTGTTCATGTTGATTGATCAAATCATCAATCGTGGTCAGCATAGTCTGAAGGTTGTTCAAAGTATTGAGCGTCGTCTGAATCAGGTTCGGGCCGATCTCGATCACGGGCACCTGAGCATGGGCGCTTCTCGGACCGCCCCCCCACCCGGCCACGAGAAGCGCGACCACCAAGCTCTTTCCTATTCGTGTCATTGCATTTCTCCCTTCTGGGCAGTCCAAAAGTCCGCCCAGTCATCGAGCCGTTGTTCTCGAAGCCAAGCCGCAGGCCAATCGCTGTTGAACTCATTTTCCAGCGCATCGATATGACGCATCACGGCCTCTCCGGTTTGTGCAACAAACGCCAATGTCACAGGGCCGAGTCCTAGATCGATCAAGCGTCGGCCGTCCCGCGATGCGACGTAGTAGTCTCGTTGCGGAATCGCTTCCGTCAGAATCTCGATCTCTCTTTCAGAGAGTCCTGCGGCTTCATAGGCGCTTCGGATCGCGTCTGACCGACCGGCTTCCACATTCGGGAGAAAGACTTTGGTGACGCAGCTTTCGAGAATCACGTTCTTGAGCGGCGAGTCGACAATCTCTGCAATCGTCTGCGTAGCCAGAACCACCGCCGCGTTTCGCTTTCTCAAGACGCGGAGCCATTCCTCAAGCTTCGCCGCGAATACGCCATGTCCCAGCATCAGCCACGCTTCGTCTAGGACCACGAGTGTGGGCCGACCGTCGAGCTGCTGCTCAATCCGGTGAAAGAGATAGAGAAGGACGGGGATCACATTGTGATCCCCCTCTTTCATGAGGTTTTCCATCTCAAAGAACTGAATGTGCCCTTTCCGGAGACCATCTTGGGTCGCATCCAGAAGTGTGCCCATGGCACCATCCAACGTGTAGTGCTGAAGCGCTGCACGAAGTTCGGGGTCTTGGATCGTCATTTGGTAGTCGGTAAGCGTGCGGTGTTCGCCGCCAGACAATCGCCTGATCGACTCGTGGATCTCTTTCGTCCGCTCCGGCGTGAGGGGAACGTTTTGGAGCTGAATCAAGTGAGCGATCCACTCTTCTGCCCAGCGTCGTTCCGTTTCCGAATCAATCTCCGCTAGCGGATAGAACGTACAGCCGTCCTTTCGTTCGCTGGCGATGTCGTAGTAGTCCGCGCCCACGGCCTTCGAAAGCACATAGCTTGAGTAGCCTTTGTCAAAATAGAAGACTTGTGCGTCCGGGTACCGAAGGAACTGGGCTGACAACGAATTCAGAAACACACTCTTCCCGCTTCCTGTACTTCCCACGACCAGCGTGTGGCCCACCGATCCGCAGTGAAGGTTTAGACGGAACGGAGTCGTCCCTGACGTATTTGCAAGAAGGAGCGGAGGGCTCTCCGCTGGGAAGTAAGGGTTGGGATTCGTTGCGTGACCGGCCCAGATACTCGTAAGCGGCATCAAGTCACAGAAGTTCAGCGAATGAATCAAAGGCCGGCGTACGTTCGGCACCCCGTGGCCGGGTAAGGATCCAAGATACGCTTCCAGCGCGTTCAGCGTCTCAATCTGAGATGCAAAGCCATGATGGCCAAGCTCTTTCATCACCTCACGGGCACAGGTCTCGACCTCGGTTCGATCCTCCCCGAAAAGAAGAATCAGCGGTGTGTAGTACCCATATCGAACGAGCCCACCACTGGCCTCAGCCTTCGCTTCGTCCGCGTCGTCTGCCATCGAAACCGCGTCGGCATTGGTAAAGCCTTCCGTCGATTCAGTTTGTGCAAAGCTTTCTCGAAGAAGCGCGAGAAGACCTTTTCGTTTCTGAAACCAATGGGTCCGGTGACGGTCCAAATGCTTTTCAGCGGTGTTTGGATCGAGCGGGATAAATCGGTTGCTCCATCGATACTCAATGGGCAACGCGTTTAGGAAATCAAGAATTCCGGGAACACTGGTGACGGGAAAGCCCGAAATCGAGACGGGCGCCACGTGCAGGTCTCCCACTCGAACTTCGAGACCGCCAATGACGTCCTGACTCGCAAGGATCTCATCCAGAAACCCTGGCCGATCGGGTAAACGGATCGGATGCGACAGGCCAGTGATACAGCCATGTAGGTAAGTCAGAAGCTCATCTGCCACCAAACGTCGTAAAGAAAGTCGATTCGATAACGCGTCTTCCAATGCATCCACCTGTCGGACGAATCCGGACAGGATCGACTGCCACCCGCTTTCCTTCTTCTCCGTACTTTCGATGAAGAGTGCCGCGGCTTTCGATGCGACTTCGGCTGGAGGCAAATAGGTCGCAGCGAGAAAGTACCGGCTCTCAAAGTGCGCCCCTGCAATGGTATATTGCTGCCGTCGCTCTGCATCGATGACGCGTGTTGTGGGATCGGGGAACGCCCCCTCTTCCGGGTACGACGCCGCCTCTCCGCGCATGCAATCTGCATGAAGTACCCAGCCATCGCCGAGCGAAGCCAAAGCGCGATTCACGTGACTCGATAGTGCCGCAAGCTCTGTGTGACTCGCCGCGCCTAGATCAGGCCCAGCATAAGTCCAGGCCACCAGAAACGAGCCGTCCTTGTTGAGGATCGCACCCGCGTCTTCCAAGTAGACCGCGTAGTTCAGCACGTCATCGATGCCGCGCGCATGGGATCGAAAGTCTTTTAGAATCATTCAGACATTCCTTTTCAACGCAGGGCTACGGTTGGAGCGTGAACCGAAGAGCGTGCGGGGTAATACGTGCGATGCCGTACGTGTCGCAGATACACGCGCCGAAACTCCGGATCGTATTTCGCAGCCTGGACCAAAGCGAAATGGCCTACGGTCACTTGGAACGCTGCTAAACCCAATGTGACAAAGCTGAGACCCGCACCGAACACCAAAGCCATCGCTACAAAGATGTTGATAAGAACCAGCTCCCGGTCTGCACCTGCGAGCAAGTTCGGACGAACCAACGATCGATGAATCGCAAGTTCCCGCGGACTTTCTGGATCGCGGTAGCGAGATCGCTCAGCCATGTCAGATCACCGCGCCTGCGAAACCCAAAGCGGTCATGAACGTGATCGCACCGAGAGCCAAGCTTCCGCCGAGTGCGATGCCAGCCACACGCCGCATGCCTGATCCGTGATCCCCCATCGCAAAGAGAATCCCGGTGAGGATAATCGCGATCATGATCACGATGTGTGCGATCGTTCCCGAGAGCGAATCTCGAATTAGCGTCAGCGGTGCATCCCAAGGCATGGCCGGCCCTGAAGTGGTCGCCCATGCTATCTGGGGTACCGCCCAGAGTAGAATCAGTACCCATACATTTGTTGTCGATTTCGAAATCTTGTTCCAACTCATCTTGTTCTCCTTGATTTAGGCCACCCGAGCGAGAACGTACTCGCCGGTCGACCGGGAAAAACCACGTACAGCGACGACTTCGCTCACTCGTCTTGTGAGTCCTTCGCGTTGAAGGTGAACCACCAAGTCCACCGTCTCTGCGATCAGTTCGGGTTGGCTCGGGACGTCCGCTTCTTGCACCAATTGATCGAGCCGGCCGAGCGCCGCAACAGCCGAGTTCGCGTGCAACGTCGCTACACCGCCGGGATGACCCGTGCTCCACGCTTTAAGCAACGTGAGCGCCTCTTTTCCTCGGGTCTCACCGATCACGATACGGTCGGGGCGTGCCCGAAGCGTGGCCCGAAGTAACGCGTTCATGTCTACATCCACCGAGGTTCGAAGCTGAAGTGTGTTCTTCGCGTCGCTTTGGATCTCGATCGTGTCTTCCAACACAACGAAGCGCTCGCCTGGTTTTCCAAGCAAGACCATCTCCTTTAGGATGGCGTTCACGAGTGTGGTCTTCCCAGATCCCGCACCTCCCACCACAAGGAGGTTCTGCCGCATTTCAACCGCATGACGAATCTGATCGCGTTGATCCGGGGTCATCACCGCATCGGATACATACGCATCCAGTGTTCGAGCAACGCACGCGCGTTTTCGGATCACCAACGCCGGCGTCGACACCACTGGCGGTAGAAATCCCTCGAAGCGTGAACCGTCGTACGGAAGCTCCCCTTCTAGAATGGGTGCCTCTCGATTGGCACTGGTTCCAAGAAGCGTTGCCACTGTGCAGATGATGTTCTCTACCTGGGCAGGTGGAATCGCGACATGAGTGTCTTCCATTCCACGATCGAGTGACTCAACCCAAAGATTGGAGGCGCTTTCACCCTGCAACACAGGGTTAATCAGAATCTCAACGACTAAGGGATCTTCGATCGCTGAAACGATGTCCGGTCCCAGTTCTGCACGAAGCTTTCTGGCGAAACGGCGGGTTCTTTCTTGTTCGGGTATAGACGGGTTCATGTGCACATTCTCATTTCAAGCCCACAGGTGGCGATCAACGTTCGCGGGTGCGGGAGGAAGAAGAACCGAAGGTCCAGTCAGTGTTTGATGGAAAGAACATTCCCACCGACGATGAACCTGAAAGGTTAGGGGCTTAGTTACGGCGCTTCTTCCTCCCCTTTTGTGAACTCGCGTTCAAAATGAATCTCCTTACTTAGAATCGAATGTCGAAATGCTTATCCAAGTGTGACGATATAAACTCATTGATCTTCATTCGTGTCTCTAATTAGTAGTGACCATATACTCAACTTGGTGTTGAACTTAGCTCAAAGGGTTCAACATCTACTTGATCTTCAGCGTCGACATCACTCAGCGTCTCTATTTGCGCTTTATCGCTTGGGCGTATCGCCACTTCTGGCCAATTTTGGCCGAGAACGGCGAGTCGATCAGACTGTTGCGGTGGAGGAATCAATGCTCGTCGCCGAAACTCGACATCCTTAAAGTAGGGAGTCTTCGTTCCTTGAATCGGTTTCCCTCCCGCAAAGACCAGCGTCGCGTCTTCGGGAAGTCGTGTTACTTCGTCCGGCGAGATTAACGGACGTTGACTCTCTTGTTCGCTGGCCATCACATGACCCAGCCACGGGCTTAGCCGATTGCCCGTGTACGTATGGCGCTGGCGTCGGACGGTACGCGTGCCCGCCATTTCCGAGACGAGCTTTGCGGTATCGATGTTAGGCGTACGAAACGTGACCAACACATCGCAGTTTCCGACGATCCCCTGGTTTCGACCGTAGTATTTATAGATCTGCATCAAGTCTTGCGTGACGATCAGCGCTTGAATCCCAAACCCACTGATGACAGACAATGCACTCTCGAATTCAGGGATGTGATGAAGTTGTGGAAACTCATCGAGAACGAGCAACACCCGACGAGGCCGATCCGCGTTGTGCATACTTTCGAGTTGCTCTGTCAATCGGCGCAGTGCCAACGCAAAGAAGAGTCGTGTGAATGGTCGCGTACGTGACAGATCCGAAACCGGAACGGTCAGGTAAATCGACATCGGTTGTTTCTTGGAAAGTAAATCGCTCATCGTGAAGTCGCTCTTGGTACCGTTCTTCGCGACCCCAAAGTCCCGCCAAAGGGAAAGGCAGCGCACCGCGGTAGACAGTACCGAGCTTCGTTCGTTTTCCGATCGGTTCAACATCGTCCGAGCGACCGACGCGACCACCGGGTGCGTTAAACTCTGTTCCCCCGATAGACGATCCACCCAACCTTCCTCGCCTGCTGGATCGTGTTGGGTCTCGAGCATCTCTTGTAAGGTCGCTTCAACGCTGCGTCTCGGGTCTGAGAGAAGTTCCAGGACGCCGGGGAGTGTCTTGTCTCTTTCCGCATAGAGACAATGTAGAATGACACCCGTGAGAAGGTCTGCGGCCGTGGTCCGCCAATGCGGATCTTCCGACCCCATCTCGCCGCTCGTAAGAATCTCTGCGATCTGCTGCGCGTCTCGAACCTCTCGCTCTCCACGCTGAATCTCCTGCAGTGGATTCCAGCGGGCACTGTTGCCGCTAGAATCGACTGGATTCAACTGAACACACAGGCTTCCGAGCTCGTGCTTTCGCCAACCCGCCGTACGATTCCAGTTCTCACCCTTCGGATCAAAAACCACACAGGAGTCGGCCCACGACAACAGCGTGGGGATGACGATCGAGGTTCCTTTTCCTGAACGAGAAGGAGCAAAGACCAAGCAATGCTCCGAACCATCGTGTTTCAGGTATCGATAGTGGCCCTTGTTCTGGAATCCTCCGAGTACAACACCGTTTCTTGCGAAAAGTCCGCATGCCTCTACATCTTTCGCTTCTGCGAAATCCGCGGACCCATGCGTATCCGATGGGCCATTCACCTGTCTTGCACGGCGAATCGCAACGATCACCGAAGCCAATACAAGAAAATGAGCCGGGACCGAGATCACCCAGATCCCGGTCTCGATCAACGGCTGAATCGATTCGATCGAGCGGAAACGAATCGCCCACCATACGAACGCGAACGGTTGGTAGACCGGCTGCATCCCTACGAAAAGAATCGAACCACCGATTAAGACGAGAACGATCGACTTTCGACCGAGGGTGCTACGTACCCAGGGAAGAAATGCGCTCGCACACGCAAAGGCACCGAGAACTCCGAAGACCCAACGTCCTCCGCTCGGAACTTGAAACCAAAGCTCCGGTTCTAGTGCATTCGCAAAACCCAGTTTCCGTGCCATCCATTGCGTGGTCCCCCAGAACAGAATGATCAGCGCCCCGAGGACTACCGCCAATATCTCCAGGAAAATCCCCATCGAGATACTGCGGCTTCCGACCGGAATCCGATAGAGCTCCGAAGATTGGGTCATCGGGACCTCTCCCGACTACGCTCCCGATCTTCTACGCGTTCGACTTCATCCAATTGCCAAAGCCATCGTGAAATCCCGGAGCTTTGCACAACGCGAACAGAACGCGCTCTAACCTTCTGGCCTTCAGTAACTTCTTGCTCCGTTCGTATGGACCAGATCGTTCGTCCATTCGAAACATGTACCGTACGCTCTCGATCCGCTTGAGAAACACGCACCACGTGCCCTACCAACACTCGTCGCTCCCCTGGCTTTACGGTCCGAACTGAGCGCTCCTGTGTTGCTGAACTTCCTGAACGAGGCGACTGCATCATGAACTCCGTTATCCGGGGTCGGGTCCCTCCATTTCAGACGAGTCGTTCTTGCATGAGCTTCACCAACGCTGACTTCAGCACGCTGAAGTTATGAGTTCCACGCGACATATTTGCTGAACGGTTCGTTGTCATCCGTTGGCTTCCACCTGGTCTCCTTCAACCACGGGAAGCGCGAACTCAGACTTCGCTCCTCTCGCGACGAACCGCGCCCTTCGAAGACTCCGTTCACGTTTCCCGCACCGCATCGCTTGCTTCGCTTTCCACGCTTCCCGCTAGCCCCGAGGACCGCCTCTCCGTGTTGATGCAAAAGAGGCGGCCCCAAGGGGCCCAACCAAAGGAGACTCAAGATGGAAACCAACACAAACAACGAGAACCGAAATCGCAAAGAAATCTTCGGGATCGTCAATCGCCCGAACTCGGAGCAGAGCTACTGGACGCGCATTGGCGTCGCATTCGAAAACCGAGACGGTTCTTGGAATTTGCTCTTCAACTTCATTCCTACCGACCCCCAAACCCGAGTTCAGCTTCGTGAACCGAAGCCCACAGCAACTCAGTGA
>JAJDAK010000069.1 GCA_029261895.1 Deltaproteobacteria bacterium | reverse complement strand
CTCCAAATTTGTGCCTGGGAAAACTGTCCCAACTTTTAACCCCACGTCCCCATTAATTGCAGGTTTCAATGACCGTCCCCTAGTACAGCTTAGTCCTTGGGAACGAGGTACTTCTTGCCCTTTTGGATCAGCCAGCCCTCGTCGCGCAGATCTTTGAGCACACGCGTGATGGTCTCTCGACTGGTTCCAACCAGATCCGCGAGCTGCTGATGCGTCATGGTAGGAGTCGCGAGATATTCGGGCTGGGATGGCACGTCATCTCGCGCCATGCGGCGCAGCAAGCGACGGGTGCGGCCATCGACACGCTCGAAGAGCAACCCACGAATCTGTTCGTCGGTCTCGCGTAGTCGCGCTGAAAGCACGCGGATCAATTCCATCGCGATATCCGGATTCCGGCGCAGTAGTGCGATGAAATCCTGCCGTGAGAGAGCTTGCAACACGCAGTCCACCGTCGTCTTCACCGACGCAGAGCGCATTTCATGATCGAGCAGCGCCATCTCTCCGAAGAAATCACCGTCGGCAAGAATTTCGAGAATCTTCTCACGGCCGTCGTCGGACATTTTGGTGACTTTCACCTGACCGGACGAGATCACGTACATGTAATCGCCAGAAACACCCTCTTCGAAAATCGTGGCGCCCTTGGGAAACTTTCGATCGATCAAGAGACCCGCAATCTCCGCCAAATCGCCATCGGATAGCGTTTGAAACAGCGGAATGCAGCGAAGAGCTTCGATTCGATCGTTCATAGTTCTATTCTACGTCAGGTCGCGGCGGCGGCGACGTTCAAGCTCTTCCACCACCAGGCGGATGTCCTGAGCGCGGTTCAGATCACAGACCAAAATCGCGTCCTCGGTCTCTGCAACCACGATCCCCTCCACGCCGACCAAAGCGACCGCTTTCTCTGACGAGCTCCAGACCACATTATTCTTCGCATCGATCGAAATCAGGGGCTTTGCGCCTGAAACTCGATTTCCATCCTTTTCAGGCAAATGTTCTCCGAGGCTGTCCCAGCTACCGAGATCCGACCACGCAAAACCCGCCCGAATCGCACGCACCTGTTTCGTGCGCTCGAGTACCCCGTAGTCAAAACTGATGGGCTGCACGCGGCGATAGGCGCGATTCCAGCCGTCACGCGGCACTCTTCGCCCCTGACGAATCAGCTCGAGTTTCGGACCCAGGGCTTTCCACACTTCAGGGCAATGCTCTGCGACCTGATCCAAAATCACCTCGGCGCGTGCCACCAACATCCCGGCGTTCCAAAGGAATTTGCCAACCGCCAGAAATTCCTGCGCGCGGCGAATGTCGGGTTTCTCGATAAATTGAAGCAGATCGCAAATGCCGTCCTTAGACTCATCGGATATCTGTAAATAGCCGTATGCCGTCGATGGCATGCTGGGCTCCACGCCGACCAGGATGATCTCGTCGTGACGCGCGGCCACCTTCGCCGCATTCCGCAACGTGCTCACAAACGCTTTCGTATCCGGAATATGATGATCCGCGGGAAAGACCGCGATCACAGCATCGGATGTTTTGCTCGCGACCACGGCCGCCCCCCAAGCGATCGCGGCTGCGGTGTTGCGACCTTCGGGCTCGAGCAGGAGCTGCGTGCCCTTGCTGCGCTTTAATTCGGCACGGATCGGTTTCTTCTGCGCGTCTGCAGCAATGACGAGGATGCGATCGGCGCGTGTGAGTGCGCGCAAGCGCCGCAGTGTTGCATCGAAGAGCGTTCGTTTCCCGACGAGCGGCACAAATGGCTTAGGGTGCGCGCGGCGGCTCGCGGGCCAAAAGCGAGTGCCCGCACCCCCTGCAAGCACCAGCCCCGCGATCGGCGGCGGCTTCTTTATCGACCTACTCCCGTGTAGCGGAAACCCTGGCGTTCCATTTCCGCGGGTTCATACACATTACGGAGATCCACAATCACCGGCTCGGCGAGTAACTCACGCACGCGATCCAGATCCAACTTGCGGAATTCGTTCCACTCCGTCGCAAGCACGAGACCATCCGAGCCTTCCGCAACGTCATACGCGTTCTCGCAGAACTGAACGTCTTTCAACAGACGCTTCGCGTTGTCCATCGCTTCTGGGTCGAAGCATTTAATCTTCGCACCACGATCCTGCAATTTTTGCACGATATCGATCGCGGGAGAATCTCGCACGTCATCGGTGTTTGGCTTGTAGCTCAATCCCAGCACGCCGATCTGTTTACCCTCAAGCTCGCCCACGAGTCGTTCAATCTTCAAGACCATGCGATTGCGTTGATCTTCATTGACAGCAACGACCGCAGACACGATCCGTTGCTCCACACCGAACTCACGACTGAATTGAACCAGTGAAAGCGTGTCCTTAGGAAAACATGAACCGCCGTAGCCCGGACCGGCATGCAAAAACTTACGGCCGATACGACCGTCGAGGCCCATCGCTTTCGCAACCTGGTGGACATCGGCGCCGACTTCCTCAGAGAGATTGGCGATTTCATTGATGAAGCTGATCTTCGTCGCAAGAAACGCGTTCGACGCGTACTTGATCAACTCTGCCGTCGGAATACTCGTGATGATCAGCGGAACTTCAATCAGGTTTAACGGCTTGTAGAGGTCGCGCAAAATCGCGATCGCTTCAGGGTCTTCCGCTCCGACCACGACGCGGTCCGGGCGCATGAAATCTTCGACCGCGGAACCTTCACGCAAGAACTCGGGGTTCGACGCCACCGAACAACGAAAGCGTTCACGTCCCGACGCCGCGATCGCTTCGTCGATGATTCGCTTTACACGATGCGTGGTCTTCACCGGAACCGTGCTCTTGGTCACCACGACCTTATAGCCGTTGAGATGTTCGCCGATCGTCTTCGCTACCTGGTCGACATAACTGAGGTCCGTACTTCCATCGGGCTGAGGCGGTGTGGGTACCGCGATGAAAATGACCAACGAGCTCTGCACCGCTGAGCGCACATCGGTCGTAAAGTGCAGACGACCCGCATTGCGATTGCGTCGCACAACCTCTTCAAGGCCCGGTTCGTAGATCGGGATCTCACCTTCGTTGAGGCGCTTGATTTTGTCTTCGTCTTTATCGACGCAAGTCACATTGATGCCGAACTCCGCGAAACAAGAGCCCGTCACCAAGCCGACATAACCGGTTCCAATCACCGCTACGTTCATCCGCTTATTCTCCCTTCCAAACCAGCACCTTTGTGCTCCAAACCACTCTCAACGCAATTCCAATAATGATGCCGATCAGATCTGCACCGACGTCTCCGAGCGACGAAATGCGCCCGGGCACATAGGACTGGTACCACTCATCCGCCGCGGCAAAGAGGAGGCATCCCAATAACACTGACAGGATGCGCATCCGCAGGGGCCCGGCGACGGCCCAGAGGGTAACCCATGATAGGCCTGCGAACAGCGGCACATGCGCCAAATTCATCATCATGATCGACCAGCCAAGTCGGGCGGTCTGGCTCGCGGGCAGCGACGAGAGCGCGAAAACCAGCCCCATATAGGCCACCACGCCGATAATCCTCGACGGAATCAGCCGAATCATCAGACCGCTCCCGCGGCGCTTCGAGCCATCTCTCGCAGCCCGGCCCCAAGCGAAACCGTGGGCTCCCAGCCCAGCCCGCGTTTGGCGCGGCGGATGTCGGCGTGGCTATCTCGAACATCGCCCGCGCGCGGCGCGCGATATACGGGCTCTGGAACCGCTCTGCGCAGCGCATGCCCCAGGGCTTCGAGCAGTTGCAGCAGGGACGTCCGCTCGCCGGAGGCGATGTTATACACAGATTCGAGTTGGTCGCGCGAGATCTGCGCTGCGGCACGATTCGCCGCCACCACGTCCTGCACATTTACGAAGTCACGGGTCTGCTGACCGTCGCCATCCACAGTGGGCGCGTCCCCTTTGAGAACCGCACGCAAGAAAAGCGGAACCACGGCCGCATACTGTGACGATGGGTTTTGACGCGGGCCATAGACGTTGAAGTAACGCAGCGCGATGCAGTCGAGTCCGTGCAGCTTTCGATACAGCTCGCAGTACCCTTCGCCCGTACGCTTATGCAGCGCATACGGCGACAACGGATTGAGCGGACCCTCTTCGGCGAGTGGCAATCGATTCGAGTCACCGTAGACCGCCGAAGACGACGCGTAAATCACCCGACGCACGCGCGACTGACGCGCGGCTTCTAACACCTGCAGCGTACCGATCACGTTGACCTCGTGCGCACGAATCGGATTCTCCAACGATTGGATCACCGAAGCCCAGGCGGCGTGGTGATACACCACGTCGCAATCGGCGACCGCCGTGCGTAGCTTGGCGGCGTCGGTGACGCTGCCTTCGATCAGCTCCACCGCGTCGAGCACGCCACTGAGATGATCGCTGCTGCCGGTCGAAAAATCATCGAGCACGCGAACATCATCGCCGGCTTCAACGCATGCACGAACAAGATGCGAACCGATGAAACCCGCGCCGCCGGTTACCAGGGCTTTCACGCGCCCTCCTCACCGAGCCAACGGACAAAGCGGCTGATGCCCTCGTCAAGACTTACGCGCGGTTTATAACCGAGTTCGTCACGCGCGCGATCAATCGACGCCCAGGTACGTGGAACATCGCCGTTCACTGGCGGTTGGAGATTGCGCTCGACGGGTAGCCCCAGCGCGCTTTCAAGCTTCGCGATGGTCTCGTTCAGGGTGACGGGTTCGCCACGACCCAGATTATAGATCTTGAATCCTTCGGCGCGGTCAGTCGCGCGCACGATACCGTCGACCAAATCCGAAACGAACGTAAAATCTCGCTCTGCCGAGCCATCACCGTAGATCGGGATCGGCTTCCCCTGTTGAATCAGCCGCGCGAACTTATGAATCGCGAGATCTGGACGCTGTCGGGGACCGTAGGCGGTAAAAAACCTCAGGCATGAAATCGAAATACCGCTGGTGTGGTGCATCGCGTGGCAGAGCAACTCGCCCGCGCGCTTTGACGCGCCGTAGGGTGAGAGCGGATGATCCGCGTCCAAGTCTTCATGAAACGGCCCGCGCGGTTTTTCGCCGTAGACGCTCGATGAAGACGCGAAGATGAAGCGTGGCACGGCGACTTCAATCGCTTCCCGCAACACCACCGTAGTACCGGTGACGTTTACATCCGCATACTCACCGGGCGCGTCTAGACTGGGTCGGACGCCAGCGCGCGCAGCCAGGTGCACCACAGCGTCGGGTCGTTCGGTTTCGAAAACGCTGCGCACGGATGCGGGCTCGCGTATATCGCATTCATGCAAGGATGAGAAACCGGCATGCTGACGCGCCGCCGCGAGATTCTTCTCTTTGATCGCGCGGGGATAGAAGTCATGAAAGCAATCCAGCACGGCGACTTCATCGCCACGATTTAAGAATGCTTCAACCAGGTGCGATCCAATCGCTCCCGCGCCACCGGTCACCAAGATTTTCACGGAACTAGATTCCTCGCGCTGATCTCTTCTCTTGGATGCGCTCCAATTCGGCATCCACCATGATCTCGACTAGTTCTCGAAACGTTGTTCGAGGCTTCCAGCCAAGTTCCTCTTCGGCCAAGCGGGCGTCCGCCAACAGATGTTCGACTTCAGCGGGACGGAGGAGATTCGGGTCCACACGTACATGATCGCGGTAATCCAGACCCAGATGTGCAAAGGCGTGCTCGCAAAATTCCTGTGGCGTGTTTTGACCGCCAGTTCCGATCACGTAGTCCTTTGGCTGATCCTGTTGCAACATCAGCCACATGGCTTCCACGTACTCCGGCGCATAACCCCAGTCCCGACGGGCATCCATATTGCCCAGGAAGAGCTTATCGGCGAGACCACGACTAATCCTCGCGGCACTTTCCGCGATCTTTCGCGTCACGAATTCCCTTCCGCGCCGTGGGGACTCATGGTTGAACAGGATTCCCGAACACGCGAAGAGGTCGTAACTCTCACGATAGTTGACGGTAATCCAATGCCCGTAGAGCTTCGCCACACCGTAGGGGCTCCGCGGGTAGAACGGCGTCGTCTCGCGTTGCGGCGACTCGTGCACCTTGCCAAACATTTCGCTCGACGAGGCTTGGTAGAAACGAATCGAGGGATCTACCAGGCGGATCGCTTCTAAAATTCGGGTCACGCCGAGTGCGGTGAACTCCGCGGTGAGCAGGGGCTGCGAGAAGCTCGTGGGCACGAAGGATTGCGCCGCCAGGTTATAGACTTCCTGCGGCGCGACGTCTTTGATGATGTTGACCAAGGAAAACTGATCCAAGAGATCGGCTTGGCGTAGGTCGATCTGGTCGACCAGGTGCGAGATCCGTTCGAAATTTTCCGAACTGGAACGCCGCACCATACCGGTGACTTCATAGCCCTTGGCCAACAGGAACTCGGCGAGGTACGAGCCATCCTGGCCCGTCACACCGGTGATCAATGCACGCTTTTTCGACACCCCGCCCCCTCTGCGATGATGAAAGATTTATCGACTGAGATCGATCGGCGGCGCGTAGCGGAAACCCAGCATCACACGCGCGCCGTCGTAGTCCTGAAGTTTCGCACTGCCGTTAGATTCCTGCTGCCTGAACTCAAAACTCAGGAAGCTGAACAGGTCCTTACGCACGCGCCAGTTTAGCTTGGCCTTGGCGCCAAACAAGCGGACGTCGATATTGTTCTCGCGGGTGCATAAATTTAGAATTGTTGGACTGAAAGTTCCATCGTTACATGCGATCGCTCGAAACGTACCACCCATGCCATCTGGAAGATCCACTCGCGGTGCAGCCGTATCTTCAACACGCCGATCACTGGCGGACTCGCGGTCCTTCATCGAGCCCTGAATATCGTAGCTCCAACGTTCACTGAGCTTGCCTTCATAGAGCGCCTTAAACTCTCGTACGTCCAAACTCGAACTGACGCCGCTGCCAGGCC
This sequence comes from Deltaproteobacteria bacterium, assembly GCA_029261895.1. Classification (GTDB taxonomy): domain Bacteria; phylum Myxococcota_A; class UBA9160; order SZUA-336; family SZUA-336; genus JAJDAK01. The sequence goes on along the minus strand of JAJDAK010000069.1, from coordinate 1,556 downwards.
GGGTCTCCTGGTTCACACTGAGCTCGAGCTTCCCCTTGGGAAATACGCGCGTCAGCTTCAGGTTGCCCACCAGGCCGGTCGAAGACTCGGAGCCACCCTTTTGCGTCGCGGTCGAATCAGTATCGATGTCGAGCAGTCGAAAACCGACGTTTACATCGGTCGCGAGCACATTACTCCAGGCCCGGGCCCATCCAGCCAGAATCGAAATCGTCTGCGTGTCTTCACCCGCGACGGCGCCCGTGATACCCATTGCGCCATCGTAGCTGGTATCGTCGAAACCGACGGTCGCCCTGACGGCATCGTTACCCGATAGCGCCTTCGTCAATGCAGCCGTCGCAAAGAGAGAATCGCTATCGCGGCGCAACGATGTGGTTTCAGCAAGAGGTATCGACGACCAGTTTTCGTTTCGGAAACCGCCGGAAAACGAGAAATTGGTTGTCGGTGTGAGGGAATGAATGAACCCTAAGCTCACGTTTTGCTTGGTTTGATCGGGCCGCGCGTCACGCACCACGACATCCGCATCCTGGACCTGATCGATCTGTTCGCGCCAGTCGAACGTACCCTTCGAAGTGAGGGTGGTACGCTTCGTGACGCTCCGCTTCACATCGAAATTAACGAACTTATCGATCGCATTGAGTTTACTATTGTCCGCGTAACTGCGGGAGCGCAGACCACCGCGTAAGCGCATATGACCTAAGTCGTCGAGAAACTCGAGCATGGCGGCGGGCGCCACGCGTGTGACGAAATCGCTGTCGGCAGACTCGCGATTAAAAACGTTTGAATCGAGTTCCTGGCTGAAGCGGAAGTCGGGCTTGAGGGTTAAGCGCGCAAACGCCGCTGACGGAATCAGCAGCGTCGCAATCAGTAGCGGGAGTATGCCGCGACTAATTGGTCCAGAACGGAGTTTCTTGGGGGACAACAACACGATCTCCTGGGAGTAATAGGATGTTCTGCTCTAAATCTTTGCCTGCGACGAACGAGCTGTAGTCGAAGAGAAACTCTGCGGGTCCGGCACCCTCTCGCTCTCGCAAGACCTTGATGCGACCCTTGCTCGCGAATTGCTTGAAGCCACCGGCCGTTGCGATCGCGTCCAGTACACGCATCTTGGCCTGGAGCACCATCGGACCTTCTTTGGTCACTTCGCCGATGATGTAAACCAACTTGGAGTTCATCTCGCGAACCACCACGGTCACGTGGGGAGCGGTGATGTATTCGGCCAAGCGCTCGGTGATGTCGGCCTTGAGCTCCGCTGGCGTGAGGCCCGCGGCGTGAACATCGTCCAAGAGCGGGATTGAAATCTTGCCATCCAAGCGAACCTGAAGATTCGGCACGGTGAGTTCGGGTTGCTTCCAAACCGAAACCTGCAGCACATCGCGCGGGCCGATGGTGTATTCCTGGGTCAATTCGGTCGCACCGGTTTCCATCACCGCAGCGGTTGGCATTTCACGCATGGTCGTGCCGCAGGCCGTCAGCGCTAGCAGCAGCACCATCCAATATCGGGGGGTAATCATCATGGCTTGGTTCCTATTCTTGCACGAAATCGTCAGGCTGAGTCG
>JAJDAK010000068.1 GCA_029261895.1 Deltaproteobacteria bacterium | reverse complement strand
TGGTTAAAAAGTTGCACCTTTTTGCCCTGGCAAAAAGGTGCAACTTTTTAACCAACGTCCCCATTAATTGCAGTTTCAACCAACGTCCCCATTAATTGCATCCCCATAATTGCATCATTGCCGTTAGAGCATACGGATGGTGATGTCGACCAGTACATCGTCGCCTTCGATCGCGACCTGGTAACGCGGTAGGGCTTCCTCATCGATTTCGCCGGGCCCCAGACCCGTACAAACATCAAACGCCCATAGATGCGCGGGGCAAACGATCTGCGTTCCATCGAGCTCGCCTTCCGAAAGCGGATAACCCTGATGGGGGCAGCTGTTATGCATCGCAAAGACGTCATCGCCGATACGGTAGAGGCCGATCTCCTCATCGCCGACGCGTACACATAAGCCTCTGTCGCGCGGTACTTCTGAGAGCGACGCCACCCGCGTGAATGCCAACGATCATTCCTCCGTCTTCAAAAGGGCCGCCAGGTTATCCTTGGATTAGGGGCCCATCAATGACGAACCGAAATCCCATCCGAGTCGCAATCCTCGCCGCCTGGCTCAGCCTCGGCGCAGATGCGCTGCAAAGCGGATTTCAGCTCGAAGATCGCATCGACGTATTTCAAGTCGATCGGCGACTGATCGCGTTCAATACCAAGACCGGGGAACCGATCGAAGTCACATTGGAGCGTGGTGAGCGGGTATTGAGCCTGCACAATGAAGGACTCATGGGCTTCGTCGCCACCAACGTAAGACTGCTTGGGGTCTCCATCCGATCCGATAATTGGGAGGAAATCCGCTATCGGGTGATGGATCGCAATCGAAACGCTCCCGACCAACTGCACGTGGAGGATCGAGTCATCCTGGTTGCCCTACCCACTCGACTCGTCGCCTTCTCCGCCACCATTCCGCGCTGGGCGGAGCTCGAACTCGGGCCAAAGGAGCGAATTCTCAACATGGATGTCGACACGAACGTGGCCGCGGTACTCACACAGCGTCGAGCGATCGGATTTTCGGCGAAGAAATCAGGCTTTGCCGAGATCAAACTCACGCCTCGAGAGGCTGTCGAATCCTTCAAACTCGAGGAGAACAGCATCCGCATCGTGACCTCACGCCGTGTGCTGCTCTTTCGTTCGGACACCAAGCTTTGGACCGACCTTCTCCGCAAGGACAAGAGCTAGGCGGCTCGCCAAAACGCTGACGATACTCGTCATGCCGGTGACGCTGAGCGGCCGTTTCGCGAATCGGGGGCTCTCCACCGAATTAAATTATCCCTGTAATTTCAATCACTTATGACTTTGAACGGGTACGGCGGTCGTTGGCACGCCTGATGCTTTCCCTACCGGCATGGCACAAACGGCAAGCAAAATAGATCAGGTCCAACATCGTGCGATCGACCAGGGCGAAATCACGCTGCTGGAACTCGTGGCAGCTCTTGCGGACGTCGCGGAAACCGACGGCGAAGTTGTCGCCGCAGTGACGGACTTGATCAATTCCGGCCGGGTTCAGCTCGTCGGTAATTTCCAGGGAGCAGACGTCCGCGTCACCTCACGCTAACTTCCGGCCGATCTACGGGGCTGAGAGTTGAGGGGGAGACCGAATGTCCAAAGGGAAGCAGGGGCTACTCTTTGATGAGGGGGGATCATCGGCTGTGAAGCCCAAAGCGCCCGCTCGCAAAAAGAAAGCGCCGCAGACCAAGAAGTCCGCATCCACGCGAACAAAGGCGGCCCCCCGATCCAAGAAGGCACCCGGACCCGCGCCCTCGGCCGAGTCCATGTCGAAGAAACAGCGCGAGATTTCGGTTTCGGAATTCTTCGCGAAGAACCGTCATCTCTTAGGCTTCGATAATCCGGCCAAAGCCCTGCTCACCACCATCAAAGAGTTGGTGGATAACTCGCTCGACGCCGCAGACGAAGCCCGCATTCCTGCCGAGGTCGACATCACCATCGATCAAATCTCGGAAGATCGTTTCCGGGTGACGTGCACCGACAACGGCCCGGGCATCGTGCCCAAGAACGTGCCGCTGGTTTTCGGCAAGTTGCTATATGGGTCGAAGTTTCACCGTCTTAAGATGAGTCGCGGCCAACAGGGCATCGGGGTCAGTGCCGCCGGCATGTACGGCCTGCTCACCACCGGCCATGCGATTCGCGTTATCTCACGCACCGCCAAGAATAAACCGGCCAATCGATTCGAGATCGCAATCGATACCCAGAAGAATCACCCCGCGGTCAAGAAACAGGACGAGATCGAATGGGACCGCCCGCACGGGACCAGCGTAGAGATCGAACTCGAAGCCAGTTATCGCAAGGGACATCACAGCGTTGATAACTACATCCGCCAGATTTCACTGGCGAATCCGCATGCAACGCTGCGCTATCGTGCGCCCGATCGTGCGAATGACATGGACCTCACAGTCTATGCAGGCGTGACCAACGAGCTGCCGCCCGAAACCGCCGAGATTCAGCCGCATCCCTATGGCGTGGAACTCGGCGTGCTAATGCAGATGCTCCGCGAAACCAAAGCGCGCACGGTGCAGAATTTCTTTCATACGGAATTCAGTCGGGTTTCGAACAAAGTTGCGGGTGACATTGCGAAACTGGCGCGGGTTCCGGCGAATCGCAAACCCGCCAAAGTCGATCGCAAAGAAGCCGAAGCGCTGCATAAGGCGATTCCGCAGACCAAGATCATGGCGCCGCCTACGGATTGCATCGCACCCATCGGCGAAGAATTGCTTGAGAAAGCGCTGACGTCCATTCACCCGGCCGAGTTCATCACCGCGACCACACGCCGACCGGTGGTTTATCGTGGGAATCCATTCTTGGTTGAAACCGCGATCGCGTACGGCGGCGCGGAACTTTCTGCAGACGATGCTGCAATTGTGTATCGCTACGCAAACCGAGTGCCTTTGCAGTACCAGCACGGCGCCTGTGCAATCTCCAAAGCCGTTGCGGCGACTGATTGGAAAAAGTACGGCCTTCAACAACCCAAGGGCTCGGTGCCCGTCGGACCGATGGTTCTGATGGTCCATATCGCAAGCGTTTGGGTGCCGTTTACCTCCGAGTCCAAAGAAGCGATCGCCCATTACCCCGAGATCATCAAAGAGATCAAGCTTGGCTTGCAGGACTGTGGTCGCAAACTCGGGGCACACGTGCGACGCAAACGCCGCGATGCCGACGAAGAGAAGAAACGCAGTTACATTACGAAATACATTCCACACGTCGCGACCGCACTCCAAGAGATCTTGGAACTCAGCGATAAGGACCGCGAGAGAACTGTTGTCACGCTCACGGACGTACTTGAGCGAAGTCGGAAGATGTAATGGCCAAAGCGAAGAAAGCAGCAAAGAAAACTTCGGCAAAAAAGTCGGTACGCAAGATCGCACGCAAGCGCGCGCCCCAGGGCGAGAAGCGCATCCATGCGACCGACGAGGAGACGATGGATCAGATCGACTCCACGGCCAAACGCATCTATGACACCATTCACAAGAGCGGTCGTCCCGATCTCAAACTGCCGATCCGTTCACTCTCCAACGTCTCCTACGATCCTAAGCGCGGCTATCTCGAGATTGGAAATCAAAATAAAGTCCGCACGCTCAGCGTAAACACGGTCAAGAACTTTGCTCAGACGTTACGGATGATGTCGCTCTCGAAAGAACTCATCTCCAACAACGATTTCGCCACCAAGCGAGAAGCGTATTACATCTCAAAGAACTGGGAAGAAGCCAAATTCGACGAGCAACCCGAATCCGATACCGTGATGGATGACATCGAAGCCCTCTTCAGTGTGGAAGCGGTGAATCGTGAACAACTACGCTTCTACCCCGAAGAACACGGAGGCTCAGTTTCGGGTCCGTTGGTCGTCATCGACCAGGACAATACTGGCCGCGTGGCGCGGATCGATTGTTCGTCGTTCGGATCGGGTGCGTATTCGGTACCCACGTCTGTCGAAGCGTTGCAGTTCGAAACCAATGCGGACTTTATTCTGCTCATCGAAACCGGCGGTATGTTCCAGCGCTTGCAATCACATCGCTTCTGGGAACGCATGAACTGCATCCTAGTCGAAATGGGAGGCGTGCCCACGCGCGCAGTACGCCGCTTCGTGCGCCGACTGGCCGACGAAGAGCGCATCCCCGTTTATGCCTTCGTCGACTGCGACCCATACGGAATCGCCAATATCTATCGCACAATCAAAGTGGGATCGGGTTCGTCCGCCCATATCAACAAATTCTTCTGCGTACCCAGCGCGCGTTTTCTCGGCGTCACGCCGCAGGATATCATCGACTACGAACTGCCCACGCATAAGTTAACCGACGTCGATATCAAGCGCGCAAAGGATGCACTGAAGAACGATCCGTTCTTCAAAAGCCATCCCGCATGGAAGAAAGCGATCGAGCAGCTGGTAAAGATGGGTGTTCGTGCCGAGCAACAGGCACTCGCTAAATGGGGGCTCAACTACGTGATCGACGAGTACCTACCGCAGAAGCTTGAGCACCCCGACAAGTTCCTGCCTTAGGATTCGATCGTGCGGAGCACTTCGCTCAGGCAGAGCGTGATGTGGTAGATGCTCGTGGCGGGCATGTCTTTGGAAAAGACCTCGCCTTCACGCGTTAGATGATCCGACCAGCCACCATGGCCGTGCTTGATGTACGCTTCGAACACACGATCAAGCAATACCTTTGCAGCGTCGGTCTCGCCGCGCGCCACCAGCGCCTTTACGAATTCGGTTTGCGGCCACATGCGTTTGGTATCTCGTAGGATTTCGCCGCTGCGGCTCACCTCGTCAAAACATAGACCGTCGTTTGGGTCCACACCGTGTTTCGACGCAAACGCGAACAGGGCCTTTGCATTTTCTAGCACCGATTCATCGTTCATTAGACGCGCATATTCATGCAGCAACCAAACCCATTCAAAGTGATGACCGGGCTCGGTCGATTGTCCTTTGTCACCTGCAGCAGGTTGCCAATCCTCGGTGAAGTATTCGCCGAGACAACCGGATTGCTCATCTTGGAAACGCCCGCGTAAGAGATCCGCGATGCGTCGCGCCCAATCGCGATAGCGCGATTCTTCTGTCACTTCGTAAAGCGCGAGAAATGCTTCCAAAAGGTGCATGTGCGGGTTCTGTCGGCGCGGCTCCGACAGAAGTTCCCAACTCGGACTCGCGGCTTCGAAGAATCCACCGTGCGTCGTATCCTCGAGGCGATCTTCCATAAGGTCGAGCGTGCGGGTCGCCCAATGCAGCGGCTCACGCTCCCCACTTGCACGCGCATTGTAGGCGAGCGCAAAGAGCACGAACGCATGCGCATAGGTGTCCTTGCGCGGGTCGAGGGGCGCGCCGTCGAGTCGCGTGGTGAAGAACCAACCGCCGTGCACGGGATCCCAGAACTTATCGAGCATGAACTCAAGACCGTGGGTCGCGGTATCCAGCGCCCAGTCTCCGGCACCGAGAATCGACGCATGGCTAAACGCATAAACTTGCCGCGCTTGGACCACCAGCCGTTTGAAGCTGTCCACCTGGTGGAGTTCCGGCGAGAGCCTGCCAAGAAATCCGCCGTACGATCGATCGACGCCGTGGTCACGCCAAAGCGGAAGCAAATCTTCGAAGAGATGCGCACGGATGGATGCAGCGGTGAGACTCACTCGGTAAGTACTACCGCGAAGGCTGGCACGCCGCTAGGAGAGTGCGGTGGCGGATTCCTGTAGCGACGGAAGGCCGCTGGCCTGCGTGTCTTCGTCGCGAGACTCGCGAAGTAGCGCCTTCAGTTTGAGCGTGCAGCCTCCGCAGCCGCTGCCCGCCCGGCACGCCTTGCGCACCTGTTGGAGCGACTGGGCGCCATTCTGAATCGCGCGCCGGACCTGATGCTCCGATACGCCATAACACTCGCAGATCAACATCGTGGCGGAGGGTACGCTAGTTGAGAACGATTATCAATATCAAATACAGAAAACCCCATCCATACCAGAAAACCCTTTATTCTCTGCTACTTACGATCTGTCCCGCTGGATTGGCATTTGGCACAGTAGCCATAGAGGTGGTGGCGATGCTTCGTAAGCCGGTATCCGTGATCCCGTGCAATTCGCAATTGAAAATCTTCGATGTCGTCACACTCAAACTCGACGATTTCCCCGCAACCAACGCAGATCAGATGATCATGGTGATGCCCCTCGTGTTCGTAGAGCGTCACACCATCTTGGAAGTGAAGCGCATGGGCGAGTCCGGCATCGCAAAAGAGCTTGAGCGCTCTGTAGACCGTGGCGGCACCGATGTCCGGATACTGCGCCCGCACATACTCGTACAAGTTTTCGCTGGTGATATGCCCAGAAACCCCGAGAAAGGACTCAAGGATGGCTTCGCGCTGGCGGGTTTGCTTCATCCCATTGCGAGCCAAGTACTCAGTGAGCTGAGTACGCGCTCCGTCCTGCTCCGTCTGGTGCTCCGACACGCCGTTTTCCTCGAATACTTAATTCAACGAGGCCAACGCTATCGGCATGACAATCTCGTGTCAACGAAAGTCACCGAAGCAAAAAAGGACGCGCGACTCACATCCAGAGAATGTGTGCCGCGCGTCAGTAAAAGGGTTCTAAGCTTCGTTCGAGCTAATCCAGAAAAACTTGGTTTTTGTCTTCGAATCGAAGACCCAAGGCCAAAAGGATTTTTCGCTTCGTGTCCATCCGACAATTCATACCCTTTTCAACGGAATGAATTGTGCGCAGCGCTACTTTCGCCTTCTTGGCGAGTTGTGCCTGCGTCATCAGCTTATTCTCACGAAGTTCTCGTACGCGGTTCCGCTTCTTCGACTGCTGTGACTGCGCCTGCATGTACTCAGGCTGATGTCCGTTTCCGTGCTCCATTCCGTGGAGATCCTTCCGCATCCGGCGCTTTCCCTCCCGGACGCGCCCTATTGCTTATTCACCACAAAGATTCGGTGGCCCCCGA
>JAJDAK010000067.1 GCA_029261895.1 Deltaproteobacteria bacterium | reverse complement strand
CGCAAAGCATCGTCTCTGTTCTAACCCGCAATTAATGGGGACGGTCCTTAAAAGGTTGCACTTTTTTGACTAGTCAAAAAAGTGCAACCTTTTAAGGACCGTCCCCATTAATTGCGGGTTAGAACAGAGACGATGCTTTGCGCAGCAATTTCCGCCATGCGATTTCGCGTCGCGATCGTTGCGCTACCGACGTGCGGCGCCAGCACAACGTTAGAGAGTGCCGCAAGCCCAGCGCTGAGTTTGGGTTCGTGCTCGAACACATCCAGCCCCGCACCCGCGATCCAACCTTCGCGCAGCGCCTTGACCAACGCGGCTTCATCGATCACCGCACCGCGCGACGTGTTGACCAGAATCGCATGTTTTTGCATGCGTCGAAGCTCGGCTTCACCGATCAGGTGATGGGTCTCCTGCGTAAGCGGTACATGTAGCGTCACAAAATCCGATTGTTCGAGTAACTCATTGAGTTCGATACCGCCGCGACGACTACGTTCCAACACATTCATCCTAAATCCACGTGCGCGCTCAGCAACCGCCTGGCCGATCCGACCCGAACCAATCACACCGAGCGTGCGCTCTGTCACATCTGCCCCGACGCCGACATCCGGTCGCCAACCGGTAAACGCACCGCTGCGCACGAAGCGATCCCCCCAGACCAACGACCGCGCGGTGGCGAGCAACAACGCAAAAGCCAAATCGGCTGTCGCGTCGGTGAGAACATCGGGGGTGTTGGTGACCACGATTCCGCGCGCTTGAGCTTCCGCGAGATCGATGTTGTCTAGACCAACCGCCATATTGGCAACGACTTTGAGCCGCGGACCTCGGGCGAGTAGCGCCGCATCGATCCGGTGAGTGAGCAGACAGAGCAGGGCGTCGGCGTCGCTCAGATCGAGCCCGCCGAGCGCGATTTCGCAGCCTGCATCCCGCAGTATTTTCAGCCCGATCTCAGGAACCGGAGCTGCGACGCGTACCTTGCCCAATCGCTGCATAGCCTTCTAACTTCAAGCGGTTACCCTGGTTTGACCCGTGGGACCCGCTTCGATTAAGGTGGAACTGCTGGGGACCAAAAGGACCGAAATGGCAGAACTCAAAGTTACCTTCACACTGCGGGATCGAGATCTCAAGCATCTGCGGCGGATCATGCGCCAAGCCACAACCGCGGTAAAGAATCAGCCCGAGGATTCGATCATCGCGGCAGCGATGGCCATGGCGGGCGAGGTTCGCAAATTCAAGCCACCTGACTACGTGGTCACCCGAATCGACAAGCTCGAGACCCTGGTTGAATTGCTCCAGGACGAGGACTACAACCTGCCGCTCCCGATGCGGCGTAAGATCCTGTCCGCACTCGCTTATTTCACCGATCCCCAGGATCTGATCCCCGACCCGGTGCCGGGACTCGGCTTTCTCGATGACGCGATCATGATTGAGCTCATGGCGCAGGATCTACGCTACGAGCTCGCCGCCTACGCTCAGTTTCGGCGCTACCGCGAGAGCGCCGAGATCCGCCCCTGGACTCAGGTCGGAAAGGCGTCGCTCAAGCGAAAACTCAGCTCAAAACGTGATCAACTCCGCGCCGAGGTGGACAGCAAAGAGGTCAAGCGGCGGCTCGATCAGAAGCGTCGCGAGCTCCGAAAGCGTGTCGATGAGCAGCAGGCCCACGCCGCAGGGGTCAAAACCGGTGGATTTCGCCTCTGGTAGCGCGATATCGGCCGTCAAATCAGCGCGCTTCGCTTTCCTGGTTGCTCGGGACCTCGTCGTCGCATAAGTTGTCGGGATCATGAAGAAGTCGAAGCCCCTACCGCATAGAAATCGGAAGAAAACCTCGCGCCATCGCGCCAAGTTGAGAGCCAAGAACCGCAAGGCGCGGCTGCGTCAAACCCGCGGCGAGCGCCGCAACCCGTAGCCGGGCTCCCCCCAATGAGCACCAGCCAGTACGCCCGCAGCGGGGTCGACACGACCGAAGCCGATCGCGCTCTGTCTCGTCTGCTGCTCGAGGTCACGCCCACCCAGGCCTTTGGTGCGCGCAGCGAAATAGGCATCGGCCATTTCGCCGCGGTTATCCGTGTAGGTCCACTCCAACTCGCGCTGACCACCGATGGGGTGGGGACCAAACTTTTGGTCGCCGAGGAGATGGGTCGCTACGACACCGTCGGAATCGATTGCATCGGTATGAATGTGAACGATCTGATCTGTGTTGGCGCAACACCGCTCACGATGCTCGACTACATCGCAGTGGAGAACAGCGACCCCGAAGTGTTTGCACAGCTGGGCCGCGGTCTAGCCGAAGGCGCAAAACAGGCCGGCGTCAGCATCATCGGTGGTGAGACCGCCATCGTTCCCGAAATGGTCAAAGGCGTTGTCGAAGGCCGCGGACTCGATCTCGTCGGCATGGCGCTCGGAATCGTAGACGAAGGTGCACTGCTCGACGGCTCAGCGATCGAACCCGGCGATGTGGTGATTGGCGTGGCATCGAACGGATTGCACTCCAACGGTTACACGCTCGCGCGCCGCGTCCTACTCGGTGAATGGCCCATCGATCAGTATGTGCCTGAATTCGAGCAGAGCGTCGGCGAAGAGTTGTTACGCCCGGTCACCATTTATGTTCCCCACGCCAATGCGTTACGCGACGCGAAAGTTCGCGTGCGTGCGATCGCGCATATCACCGGCGATGGTTTGCTTAATTTGCGCCGCGTCGAAGCGGCTGTGGGATACGAGATCACAGATCTTCCCGAACCACCCCCGGTGTTTCAGTTGATCGAGAAGATCGGCGGCATCGAGCGCGCAGAGATGCGCACGGTTTTCAATATGGGAATCGGACTCACCGTCACCGTCGCACCCGGCGATACCGATAAAGCGCTCGAAGCGCTTCACGCCTGTGGCAGCGACGCCTGGGTGTTGGGCAAAGCGGTTGCAGATCCCGAACGCAAAGTCCTGCTTCCGGGCGAAGGGCTCATCGGTCACTCCAAACTCTTCGTTCGCGAAGGGCGCTGAGTTAAAACGTGCTTCGCTTCAGTTTGGAAGCGACCGACCCTAGCTGCCGTGCGCGCGCGGGTCGACTGCATACCGCACACGGTGAAGTCGAGACACCCGTCTTCATGCCTGTCGGTACGCACGCTGCCGTGCGTGGCCTCACACCGCTGGAGCTCGAGAAAACCGGCGCAAAGATTCTGCTCGCCAATACCTACCATCTAGCGGAAAGACCTGGTCCCGGGTTGGTGGCAAAAGCGGGCGGTCTCCACGGCTTCATGTCGTGGGACGGCCCGATCCTCACCGACTCCGGTGGTTTTCAAGTTTTCAGCCTGCCGAAGAAAGAGATCCACAAGGACGGTGTCCGTTTCAAGAGTGAAGTCGACGGTTCGAAGATCAATCTGACGCCGGAACGCGCAATCGAAATTCAGCACGGACTCGGCGCAGACATCATCATGCCGCTTGATGAATGCACCCCATATCCTGCGACGCTGAAACATGCGACACGTGGTGTCGAAAATTCCTTACGCTGGCTCAACCGCTGCATCGAAACCCATATCTCGTCGAACTCCGCGCAGGCGCTCTTCGGCATCGTTCAAGGCTCAACATTTCCAGAGCTGCGAATTCACTGTGCGGACTCGATGGTGGAATTGGACCTGCCTGGCTACGCGATTGGTGGAGTTTCAGTCGGTGAAGGACTCGACGAACTCAAGCGCATCGTCGACGCCACTGAGCCACGCCTCCCCAAAGACAAACCACGTTATCTCATGGGCGTTGGCTTGCCTGAAGACTTAGTCGAGTCGGTCCAACGCGGCATGGATATGTTCGATTGCGTCATCCCAACACGCTACGCACGCTCGGCAACCATCTTCACCCGGCGCGGCAAGATCCGCATGACGCATAAGCGCTACCGACGAGACTTTTTTCCGATCGACCCATCGTGTGCCTGCTACGCGTGTGCAAATTTCACCCGTGCGTACATGCACCACTTATATCAGTCGAACGAAATACTCGGAACGATTCTCGGTGCGATCCATAACGTGAGTTTCTATCAGACGCTGATGACTGAGATGCGCGAAGCCATCGTCGACAAACGTTTCATGGAATATCGCAAAGTGTTCTTCGAGAACTACGCTAGCGCGGCTTCGGCTTAGCGATCCAGTAAAATTCTTTGGAAGTCTTGCGTTTGGCTTCAGGACGGAACTCACTCACGTGGCCAAAACGCTCACGCAGGATTTTTCGCATGCGATCCGCTTCCGGCCCCGGGAAACCTTTTACAACCAAACATCCATTCGGCTTAAGCATCTGCTCTGCGACCGCAAGCGCCGCATCGTAGAGCTCTTCTTCGGAAGCACGATCCACGTCTTTGATACCGGTGAGTTTTGGTGCTGCATCAGAAAACACCATGTCGGCAGGGCCATCCAACGCGGTAGCGATCGCATCGATGGTTTCGCTTTCGCTGAGATCAAGCTCCAGCGTTTTGACCGTCTCGTCCAGACCCAGAATCGGCTCCAGGTCCACGCCAACCACGCGGCCCTCGGGTCCGACGGCCTCAGCGAGAAGCTGCAACCAACCACCGGGCCAGGCCCCCAACTCCACCACACGCGAACCGCGTTTCAACTTGGGGAGTTTTTTCAGAATCTCTTCGAGTTTATAAACCGCGCGCGAGCGGTAACCTTCGGCTTTTGCGCGCTGATAGAAGCGATCCTGGCGATCGTAATTGGCCGTCACGCGCCCTAGCGGCTGGAGGGGCGCACACGCACCAGGCCGTTGTTTGCGCCTGGTACCGCGCCGCGGATAAAGAGCAGATTCTTCTCTGCATCGACCCTTACCAAGCGGAGACCCGAGGTCGTGACATTCCAATTGCCATGCTGGCCGGCCATTTTCTTGCCCGGAAGTACGCGCCCTGGATAGGAACCCGCGGACATCGCGCCGCCATGACGGAAGAACTCATGCGTGCCGTGGCTGGCGGTGCCCATTTTGAAGCCGTAGCGCTTGATCACACCCGTAAAACCGCGGCCTTTGCTCTTGCCCGTTACATCGACCTTCTTCACTTCCTCGAATATCGGACCGCACGCCAGCTCCTGGCCGAGCTCCAAACCCTCCGCATCTTCGGCGCTGATCCGAATCTCGTAGAGGTGGCGCTTGGGCACCACGCTGGCTTTTGCGAAATGACCCTGCTCGCCCTTGGACGTGTGCTTTTCCTTCTTGTCCTCGAATCCGAGCTGGACAGCCGTGTAACCGTCTGTTTCATCAGTCTTTTTCTGAACAACGGTGCATGGACCGGCCTGCACGACGGTCACCGGAATGCGGTTGCCGGCCTCGTCGAAGATCTGTGTCATGCCGACTTTGCGGCCGAGGAATTCATGGGTCATCGGAAACGCTCCAAAACGATCCCCGGGGGTCGGGGGCGGCGCATTATAGCTCGGGGTCTCGCCGCATGCGAGGAGACCCGTCCCTTCTTATACTGGTTGCTCTATTTATGAAGACCCGGTCCCCATATGGGGGCAGGGCCTTTCTATGTCCGGGGAGGGGGAAAAGCTGCAGCTACGAGGATTAGTCGAGCGCTGTTTGGAGCGCGAAAAGCCACTGCGCCTGCAGCAGACCCGTGGATCTGCGTCTGCATTTCTACTCGCCCGGATCCGCGCCACGCATACCGGACCCATCCTGGTGATCACGCCGACTTCCACCAAGGCTGAGAGTTTCGCGGCGGATATGCAGACCTTCGCTCCGGATGCGGAAATGCTGTTCTTCCCACGCCACGACACGCCGCCTTTCGATCGATTTTCCTCACATCCGGAGCTCGAGGCTCGACGCATGAGCCTGCTCTATCGATTGCTCAGCGCGGACGACGGTTCGAACCTGACCGTGACCACGCCCTGGTCGGCATTGTTGCGGCGCGTGCTACCCCGCACCGAACTACGGGGCCGTGTAACGCATCTTGAGCGCGGCATGACGGTCGATCGTGATGCCTTGCTCGATGTACTGGTCTCTGCCGGTTATCACCGCACGAGCATTGTCGAGGAGCGTGGCGAGGTCGCGGCGCGTGGGAACATTCTCGATCTCTTCCCACCCCAACTCGATCGTGCCGTACGTTTGGAGTTCGATTTCGAAGACCTGAGCTCGATCCGTTACTTCGACACCACCAATCAGCGTTCAGACGAAGAGCTGCGCAACATCGTCGCGATACCGCCGCGTTCCTATCGACTACCCGGTGACCTGGACGATTTGCTCCGCCGCGTGCGCAACATGGGTCGCGACAAAGGCGTGCCCGAATCAAACATTTACGCGTTGAACGAAGCGCTTGCTCGGCGGCATTTTCCATCCGGTATCGAAAACGTCGAAACCTTGTTCCACGAGGGCTTCGAAACACTCTTCGACTACTTACCCGAGTCAACACTTATCATAGTCGACGACCCTGAAGCGGGTCTATCCCGCGCAGAAGCCTATCTCGAAGAAGTGTATCAAGGACACGGGCAGGCCAAGCATCAGGACCGCTTGGTTTCCGATCCGAATGAACTCTATCTCACCGACGAAGAGATACGCGAGCACGTGTGGAAGCGACGGCCGCTACTGATGGATCGACTTGGGCTGATGGAGTCACGCCTGGATGAGGATCAGCTCAAGATCAACACGGGGGATCACCGTGACCTTCGCCGCGAGGTCAAAGAAGCGCGCGGTTCCGGGCGCGCCCTTGAACCGCTGTCCAGGCGCCTCACCGAATGGTCCGACAGCGGGCAACGCGTACGCGTTGTCTGCCCGTCGCTTTCCGCCGCCGAACGCATGAACGACATTCTCGGCGACTACGGGCACGATGTCCCGATTGTCCGCCGCGAGGCCGGTGGCGACGGTTGGGTAGACGCGACCGACGAACCTCTTCCACAGATTGTTGTCGCCAGCCTCAGCGAAGGTTTCGTGCTTCCGATGGATGAGCTCGTCGTCGTCACTGAACGTGATGTCTTCGGCGCGCGGATTCAGCGCCGACCCCCACGGCGTACCCGAAGCGGCCTCGCGATTGATCGACTGGCGCAGATACAGGACAGCGACACCTTAGTTCACGCGGAACACGGCATTGGGCAGTACGGGGGACTCGCGAAACTCAGCGTCGGGGGGGTCGACCAAGAGTTTCTGCTGCTGCTCTATGACAAGGGTGACAAACTCTACCTGCCCATTTCACGCCTCGGACAGGTGCAACGTTATTCAGGCGCCGATGCCGAAAATGCGAAACTCGATCGACTCGGAAGCCAGACCTGGACGCGCACGAAACAGCGGGTCAAGCACGCGGTCAAAGAGATGGCCGAAGAACTCTTAGCCGTTACCGCCGCACGACAATTGTTGCGCGGTCATCGTTATCCCGCGCCCGATCGGGGCTACGAGGAATTCGAAGCTGCGTTCCCTTACGAGGACACACCCGACCAGCGACGTGCGGCGGACGAAGTTTTGGCCGACCTGCAGGGCGAACGTCCGATGGATCGCTTGGTCTGTGGTGATGTTGGATTCGGCAAGACGGAAATTGCGTGCCGCGCAACCTATCTCGTAACGGCGGGGGGGCGGCAGGTCGCCTTTCTGGTACCGACAACGATTCTTTGCCAGCAACATATGCAAACTTTGAAAGACCGTTTCGCAAACACCGCGGTCAATATCGTGGGGCTGTCGCGTTACACATCGGCAAAAGAAGCCAGAGAGATACGCGAAGGTCTGGCTTCCGGTCGAGTCGACGTCGTTGTGGGAACACATAGGCTGCTATCCAAGGATATTCAGTTTCGAAATTTGGGCATGGTGATCGTCGATGAGGAACATCGATTCGGCGTTACACATAAAGAGAAGCTCAAACAGATGAGGAAGCTCGTGGATGTGCTCACACTCTCTGCGACGCCGATTCCGCGTACGTTGCATATGTCGATGACGGGACTCCGTGATCTATCGGTGATGATGACGCCTCCGCCGGATCGTACGGCGATTCGAACTCAAGTCTGCAGGCTCTCGGACGACGTCGTACGCGAAGCGATCCTACGGGAACTACGACGGGATGGGCAGATATTCGCCGTTCACAATCGCGTTGAAACCATCGAAGAGTTCGCTGAGTACCTTTCCGGTGTGGTACCCGAGGCCAAGATCACGATCGGACACGGTCAGATGTCGAGTCAGAAGCTCGAAGACGTCATGCTTAAATTCGTAGATCGCGAATACAACATACTCGTTTGTACGGCGATCATTGAGTCAGGTCTCGATATTCCGAACGCAAACACAATTCTCATACACCGCTCGGACCTCTTCGGACTTGCGCAGTTGTACCAGCTACGCGGACGCGTCGGGCGCAGTGACCGGCGCGCATATGCGTACCTCTTCCTGCCGCCGCACGGTAATTTGTCACATGACGCACAGCGCCGTGTCGAAGCGATTCAAGACCTTTCTGAGCTGGGCGCGGGATTTCGGCTGGCGAGTGAGGATCTCGAGATTCGCGGCGCCGGAAATGTTTTAGGCGGCGAACAATCGGGTCATATCGCGTCGGTGGGATATGACCTTTACGTTGAGATGCTCGATCAGGCGATCGCTGAATTACAGGGTCAGAACCTCGAAGATGCGATTGAGCCGGAGATCCGCTTGCCGATCTCCGCGCTACTGCCTGACAACTATGTCGCTGACGTAAATCAACGTCTGGTGCTCTATAAGCAGCTATCGTCCGCAAGAAGTGACGAAGAATTGTATGAAATTCGAGATGACCTCATGGATCGCTACGGTGCGCTTCCGGAGGCTGCGAAAAATCTGCTCGAGGTCATTCGACTGAAGATCGGCTGTCGTCGACTGGGCATCGAATCCATCGAAACCGCAAATGGAGAACTGGTTTTGCATGTAACCGAATCCACCAAAATTCGTCCCGACATCCTCGTGGGTCTACTCAACAAACCGGGAACACCGTTACGTGTCACACCGGACCACCGTATCTTTCTCACACTTCGTACGCTGGAAGATGCACTTCCTGAAGCACATGGATTGCTCGACCTACTCGGCCCAGAAGCAAAATCGAACGCCGGTACGGCGATCGCGGAGAGCGCATGAGTAAACATTCACGGAAACTGATCGTGGGTCTGATTATCTTCGTCGCGTGTCGTCAGGTAGCGGATCAGAACTGGGTCGCGGATGTAAACGGTCGTCAGGTGGTGTTGGCCACGCTTGAAGAGCGTATTGAGAATCGGCTCGAAGAGCAGGAGGGCCTCGAGCGCGAAGACGTGTTGAATCAGGAACTCAATCGTCTCGTCACAGAGCTCGTGGTACTGACAAGGGCTGAACAACTGGGAATCGAGATCGCGGATGAGCAGGTAGATGCTCGAATCACCCGGGTTCACGGTGAAAAATTCGATGCCAGTGATCCGGATTTCCGCGAGATGGTGCGCAACGAAATGCGCCTGGAACGGACGTCTTTGGTGGACTTAGCCGGTCGGATTCACGTCTCAGAAAGCGTGTTGGTTTTGTACTTTGAGGAAAACCGCGACCGTTTCCGCCGTCCCGAACAGATTCGCGTTAGGCAGATCGTCGTCGAGGATCGAGCTAAAGCCAAGCATTTGGCCACCGAATTAGAACAGGGAGGAGATTTCGCGACTTTGGCACAGGAGCACAGCATTGCACCCGAAGCGAAGTTGGGGGGACTTTTACCGGCTTTTGCATCGGGGGAGATGCCTGAGGTTTTTGAGATCGCATTCGATTCGAAGGTCGGGGAACACTCAGATGTGGTCGAATCAGGCTACGGATTTCATATCTTCCGCGTAGAGTCACGAAGTCCTCCGAAGGAACCTGACTTTGAAGAGGTCCGAGACGACATTTTGCTCGAGGTAGAACAGAAACAACTGGCGGAACTACGACGCGATTGGTTTCGAAATCTACGTCGCGTTTCAAACATCCGCATCAACGAACCGCTGCTGGAGACCCTGCGATGAGGCACTGCCTGCTCACACTACTGCTCATGCTGCCGCATTTCGCGAGCGCAGATGTCATCGACGCAGTGGTTGCCGTGGTGGACAAAGAAGTGATTCTTGATTCCGAGCTGGTCCAAGCGACGGTTGTGTTGCAGGAACGCGTCGAGGCGCAGCACGGCTCACTCCCGCCCGACGCCATGCGAACGATTCGTCGCGAGGCACTGCAGGGGTTGATCGACGAAAAGTTGATTCAGAAGATTGCCAAGCGCTTCGACCTCGCCGCAAGCGAAGAAGAGATCGATGCTGCTGTTGCGGGGATCGCAGGCGATGAAGGCATCGATCCGGAAGAGATCTACGCGGCAGCGGAGCGCCAAGGCCTCCGTCGCCCCGTCTATCGAAAACAATTGGGCACACAGTTGACTCGGATGAAAGTTATTTCATCGTCCGTGCAGAGCCGCGTAACTGTCACCGATACCGAGGTCGAAGAACTCTACAACCAGCGTTATGGCGGGGACGTTCTCACCGGGATGCGGATTCGCATGCGGCACATACTATTGCCGTGGCCAGCGGAAGTTACGGATGCCGATAAGAAACTGCTGATGGTTGAAGCCCAGAAAATTGAGAAGGCGCTTGACGACGGCGCGCCCTTCCCAGTGGTCGCGCGGCAATATTCAGCAGCACCCTCGGCACAGCAGGGCGGCATGAGCGATTTCACAGAAGGCGACCTCGCGCCGCAGATCGCTTTCGCGGTGGCCGCGCTCGAACCCGGTGAGCGCACTTCGCTGTTGGAAACCGCGCATGGACTCAACATCTTTCAGATGGTCGAGCGCTTCGACCCATCCAAGGTCACGCTGCCGCAAGTCGCGGACCAGATCCGCGCTGAACTCACCGAACGTAAGACGCTTCCCGAGTTCACGAAGTGGCTGACCAATCTGCGCGAGAGCCAGCACATCGAGATCGTGGACCCCACACTCCAATGAGCCGTCGATTGGGCGTGACTCTTGGTGACCCCGCCGGCGTTGGTCCAGAGATCGTCGCTGCGGTACTTCGTGACGCCGGCGCCGACCCCGCCGAGCTTCGCCTCTACGGCGACATTACGAGCTTGGCGCGCTATCTCGAGCTGCCGAGCGGTGTTGAATTGCGGCCGCATGCTTCCGCCGCGGTAGAACCGGGTCGTCCGGATTCACGCGCCGCAGCCGGTACCGTGGCAGCGGTTCAAGCCGCGGCCCATGACTGCATGAAAGGGGAAATCGACGGCATGGTGACCGGACCGATTTCCAAAGAGATTTTGAGCCAAGCAGGCTTCGCGTACCCAGGCCATACCGAATTGCTCGCGGAGGCCGCCGATGTCGAACAACCCGTGATGCTTCTGGTCGGCGGTTCGCTGCGCGTCGCATTGGCGACGATTCATTGCGCACTCCGCGAGGTTCCTGACCTATTGAACAAGGGGGGTCTCATTGATGTGCTCGAAGTCCTCGACCGTGGGCTGCACCAGCTTTTCGGACTCGGTTCACCACGCATCGCGGTCTGCGGCCTAAATCCTCACGCGGGAGAAGGGGGGCGCTTCGGGAACGAGGAATCCACCGTCATTGGTCCCGCCGTCGAAGCCGCGCGAGCCAAGGGCATCGACGCTTACGGCCCTCTTTCGGGCGATAGCGTGTTTTCACGTGCAGTGGGTGGCGAGTTTGATGTAGTACTCGGTATGTATCATGACCAAGCACTCGCCCCGCTCAAAGTGCACGCGTTTGGCCGGGCCGTGAATGTGACGCTCGGGCTCCCTTTTGTACGCACGAGTGTTGATCACGGCACCGCGTTCGATATCGCAGGCCAGGGGCAGGCGGATGCATCATCGATGGTGGAAGCGATCCGTCTATGTCGAGAACTGTCCAAAAACAGCCGAAGCGCCCAGCGCCCCGAGTAACGAGCGGCCCGAGCGAGATCCACGTCCGCGGCGCACGCGAGCACAATCTCAAAGACATCGATCTACGCATTCCGCGCGATCAGCTCGTGGTCATCACCGGGCTTTCTGGCTCTGGCAAGTCGTCGCTCGCGTTCGACACGATCTATGCCGAAGGGCAGCGGCGCTACGTGGAAAGTCTCTCCGCATACGCGCGTCAATTTCTCGAACAGATGGGAAAGCCTGACGTCGATTCCATCGAGGGTCTATCGCCTGCGATTTCGATCGAGCAGAAGACCACCAGCCGCAACCCTCGTTCGACGGTCGGTACCGTCACGGAAATCTACGACTACCTGCGCTTGCTCTATGCAAGAATTGGAATCCCACATTGCATTGAATGCGATAACCCCATCCAGGCGCAGACCGTGCAGCAGATGGTGGACCAAGTCCTCAGTCTCCCGCAGTCGACGAAGATTCAAATTCTTTCGCCGGTCGTGCGGGACCGAAAGGGCGAATACCGCAAAGAGTTTCGCGAGTTTGCTAAACAGGGTTTCGTTCGCGTCATCGTTGACGGCAAACTTTACGAGCTGGATGAAGTTCCTGCACTGGATCGTAAGAAGCGACACAATATCGACCTCGTGGTAGACCGCATTGTGGTGAAGCCCGACGTTGAGAAGCGGCTGGCGGATTCCATCGAGACCGCACTACAGACCAGCGAGGGTTTCGCAAAAATCGACATCGGTCCAGGCAAGCGCGAGATGCTGTTCTCCGAACGCGCCGCGTGTGTGGATTGTGGTGCGAGCTACCCCGAGATCAATCCGCGGATGTTCAGTTTCAACAATCCACATGGCGCATGTGCTGAATGCGCAGGCTTGGGCACCCGCGACTTCTTTGATCCCGATCTCCTCATTGGCGATCCCGAAGCGTCGATCAAAGACGGCGCGATCGCACCGTTCAAAGCACGCGGGCGCGCGTCGCGGTACTACTCCGGGTTAATGCGCTCGCTGGCTACGCATCTTGATTTCGATATAGATACGCCGTGGAAGAAGCTGCCGACCCCGATTCGCAAGAAGATCATGAACGGGACCGGCAAGACCGATGTGGTCTTTAAGTTTGGCCGACGCGCAAAATTTACCGTCGAACGCCCGTGGCCCGGCGTGGTTGCACACTTGGATCGACGCTATCGCGAAACCGACAGCGATACGGTGCGTGAAGATCTGCGACGCTTCATGAGCATGACGGAATGTTCCGAATGCGAGGGCGCAAGGCTTCGACCGGAAGCACGTTCAGTACTCGTATCGAACCAACGCATTCACGAGATCAGCGAAATGACCGTCGCTCATGCGCTCGATTTTTTTGAGAACATTAAGCTCGGCACGCAGGACGAAGCGATCGCGGGACGCATCCTGCGCGAAATTCGGGAGCGCCTGAGTTTTCTCGCCAACGTCGGTCTGGTGTACTTGTCTTTGAGTCGGACCGCTGGAACCCTTTCCGGCGGCGAGGCGCAGCGCATCCGACTCGCCACCCAAGTCGGCTCGGGTTTGGTCGGCGTACTCTATATCTTGGATGAACCCTCGATCGGACTGCATGCGCGCGATAATGCGCGCTTGCTGAAGACCTTGTTTTCGCTGCGCGATACCGGGAACACCGTTCTCGTGGTCGAACACGATGAAGAGACCATGCGCGCCTCAGACCATGTAATCGATCTCGGGCCCGGCGCAGGTCGACACGGTGGCGAAGTGGTCGCCCAAGGCACGGCCGAAGAGATCTGCGACGTCAAAGAATCTCTCACCGGCGCATTTCTCAGCGGCCGACGCTCGATTCCGATCCCTGAGAAACGCCGCCCGGGTTCCGATAAATTCATCACCTTGGTAGGCGCCGGGGAAAACAATCTACGCGACGTCACCGCCCGTTTTCCCCTCGGTGTCTTCACCGTTGTGACAGGTGTTTCCGGCAGCGGAAAGTCCACCTTGGTGAACGACACCCTGTATCGCGCGCTGGCACAGGAGCTCTACGGCTCGAAGGAGCGGCCCGGTCACTTCAAGAAAATCGACGGTCTGAAACACATCGACAAAGTCATCGACGTAAACCAATCCCCTATCGGTCGTACCTCACGCTCGAATCCCGCGACCTACACCGGGATCTTCACGCCGATCCGCGAGGTCTTCACCCAATTGCCTGAGGCCCGTATCCGTGGTTACAAACCCGGTCGCTTCAGCTTCAATGTCAAAGGCGGACGCTGCGAAGCATGCCAGGGCGATGGCATCCTACGCATTGAGATGCACTTTCTTCCCGATGTATTCGTCACCTGCGAAGAATGCCTGGGTAAACGCTACAACCCACAAACACTCGATATCAAATTCAAGAACAAATCGATTTCAGATGTGTTGGAGATGACGGTGGAAGAGGGGTTGGAGTTTCTCGAGCACATCCCGTCCGTTCGCAACGGTCTACAGACTCTCTACGATGTTGGATTGGGTTACATCCACCTGGGACAACAAGCCACCACATTGTCGGGAGGAGAGGCGCAACGCATCAAGCTGGCAAAGGAACTTTCCAAGCGCTCTACAGGACGCACGCTTTACATTCTCGATGAGCCCACGACCGGTCTGCATTTCGCCGATGTGGAAAAGCTACTTGAGGTTTTGAACAAGCTCGTGGACCGCGGCAATACCGTCGTCGTGATCGAGCATAATCTCGATGTCATCAAGACCGCCGACCACATCATCGATCTCGGACCGGAAGGTGGCGACAAAGGCGGCGATATTCTGATGCAGGGTACACCCGAAGAACTCGCCAATAATCCACTTTCCTACACGGGTCAGGCGCTTCAACCCATTCTGTTTAACACATGATTCCAGGCGACGAATCACCCCACGAAGACCCTGAGCCCATCGGACCGGGCTTCGCATTCTTCGTTACGATGGTGGTCGCATTCACCCTGGTGTTCGCGGTTGCGACGGTTATTGCGCTCAGCCCCGGGAATGTTTTCGGCGCGGTCGGTATCGGCACAGTCATTGCCTTCGGCATTGGCATCGCGCTGACTGCGCCGCGGATTCCACCTCCACCCTCGATCACACTCGGCTTTTTCAACGCCTCTCGCACACTTTGGACGGGCGCCATCCTGCTCGTACCATCGATGCTGCTCGCAAGCGAACTCGATAATTGGATTCGACCCCTCTTCCCCGAAGTTCCCGAGAACGAAGGCATGGGGACGCCAGAAACCTGGCTCACGGTCATAGAGTATGGCTTGGTCTTTGTAATCGCGTTGCCCGTGATGCAAGAACTCTTCTTCCGGGGTGCGCTGCAACCTTCACTCGTGCGTGCGACCAGTCGTGTTCGTGGTATTTTGCTTACCGCTGCACTCAATGTACTCGCGTTTCCGACGGTCGGTGTTGCTGTTGTTTTCTGCCAAGCGATTGTGCTGGGAATTCTTCGTGGGAGCGGACGTTCGCTCTGGCCCTGCATCGTGGTTCACATGCTTTTCGGCGTCGCGACCGTGGGTGGCCTATCCGATTTCTGGAATATTCCGGGGTTCGACGACCTGAGTGTCCCCCACACCCCGTTTGGGTTTCTTGCACCCGCGGCACTGCTGACCGGCATCGGGTTACGCTTGGTGATTCACGAAAAGCCGGAGGATACGCTTACGAGTTTCGAGCACGACACTCCGTAAGTTCGCGCTCGACCCGCTCGGTAATCTGCACCGTCACTGTATCGACATCGCCAGACGCATCCAAAGGATCCAAGCCGAGGCGTTCGTACTCCGCATCGACCTTCTCCAGAAACGCTGCGCGCTCGAAACGTTCGCGCTCGGCACCCATACGTCCGACTGCGGTTTCGACGGGTAAGCGCAGCCAAAGCACCAGGTTGGGCTGGGGAAAATCGTATTTCTCCATCGCCGCTGCGACCCGCTCGCGATCAATCCCCTGAGCCGCTTGGTAAGCCAACGTCGACGCGATGTAGCGATCGCAAACAACCGTATCGCCCGCAGCCAACGCTGGCTTGATCAGCGTGTCGACATGCTCGCGACGGTCGAGCGCGAAAAATTCCAAGACCTGATCCGCCGTGGCTTCGAATTCGCCCTTGGCCCACGCACGATACTTGCGGCCCCACGGCCCATCCGTGGGTTCGAAGGTCTGCACAACGGATTCGCCGCGTGACGCGAACCATGCTGCCAAGCGGCGCGACTGCTCGGACTTTCCCGCACCATCGATACCCTCGAGCACGACGAAAAAACCGGATGGGGACAGCGTACGCCTCACCCCGTTAACCGCACGCCTTACCCCATTCCCCATCCGGCAAAAGCCCGCCGCAGATCACCGGTCCCGTAATGGCGATCTCCAGCAAGCAGCCGGATAACAAGGCAAGACGCATGCCAACGTTTTGAGCGTTTTCTTCCAAGCGCATCATCGCCAGTGAACCTACACCAGACCCGCGGTGGACGTCTATTCACGTGCTAACTTCCGCAAAGGCATGCGACGTATCGAAGTTCTGATCGAGGAGTTATCACTGGAGGAGCATCGTGAATGAGTGGATCAAGGCGCTGCGAAAAGAGGCGGTTGCGATTCCGCGATCTGGGTTATCCGCGCCTGTTCTAAGTTATCTCACCGAGGAGGAGCGCTGGCGTCTCGAAGCAGCATATCGTTATCAAGCAGGTGCGTTCCGCATCGAAATTCCGCAGGGGTTTGTATTCGACCTGGCTTCGGTACCGCGCGTTTTCTGGTGGGTCATTTCGCCGTTCGAACTATCGGTCGTGGCGCCGTTGATTCACGACTTCCTATATCGGCATCAGGGCAATCCACCGCTCGGAGCCATTGAACCGCCCCGCGCGTACAGCCGGGAAGAAACCGATTGGCTCTTCAAGGCCATCATGCGCGAAGAGGGAGTGGCGGCCTGGCGCTGTCGACTCGCATTTTGGGCCACCCGCCTCTTTGGCGGTGCGACGTGGTAAATAGGGAGGATGCGTTTCCTCCTACTGATCGCGCTTGCGCTCTCGATGTCGACCATGGCCCGGGCCGGGCGATGTCCGGATTACAACCCGCATAGAACGGCACATTTCGGCGACCTTCATGTCCATACGGCGCTTTCCTTGGACGCAGCCACGATGGGGACACGTAACGGACCACGCGACGCCTATCTTTTCGCGCGCGGCGCACGCGTAGGCATTCAACCCTACGACCCCAACGATCGTCCGATGCGTAGTTTGCAGCTGAAGCAGCCCTTGGATTTCACCTCGGTGACGGATCACGCGGAAATGCTCGGTGAGCTCGAAATCTGCACGGACCCGGAGCTCGAAGGCTACACCTCGTGGGTCTGTAAGATTTATCGCAGCTGGCCACGGGCCGCGTTTTTCATCATGCATACGAACGCCGCCTATCCCGAAGAACCCACGCGCCATGGTTTTTGCGGTGACAACGGCGAACACTGTTTGAAATACGCCAGTCGGCCGTGGCAAAGAATTCAAAGTGCGGCGAAGAAATTCGACGACCCCTGTTCGTTCACGACTTTTGTCGGTTACGAAATCACCGGTGCGCCCGGCGGTAAAAACATGCACCGCAACGTGATCTTCAGGAACGAGCAGGTGCAGAAGCTGCCGGTATCCAACTTCGAAGTGCGGAACCCCGAAGAGATTTGGACGCGTATTCGCAACGAATGCACGGAAGCTGAAACCGGCTGCGATGCGGTCATTATTCCGCATAACTCGAACCTCAGCGGGGGTTTGATTTTTAAAAGCCCCGCCACCGCAGAGACCGCGGCGATGCGTGCTTCGCTAGAGCCATTGGTTGAAGTGATGCAGCATAAGGGTGATTCGGAATGTAGCCCTGGCCTCGGCTCCACCGATGAGCTCTGCGGTTTCGAGAAACTCACAGCGACGAGTTTCATGGGACAGTTTGTGCCGTTCCTCAATCAACCGCCGTCCGTGGGCAGTTACGCACGGAGCGCACTCAAGACGGGGCTCAAACTCGATGCGGAGCTGGGTATCAATCCGTTTGAATTCGGCATGATCGCATCGACCGATACCCACCTGGGAACTCCAGGTTATGTCGCGGAGACCGCGGATTTTCCGGGGCACGGTGGCGCAGGAAAACCCGCGCGCGAGTCATTGCCACCCGGCTTCGTGGATCGACCAGATTACAATCCCGGGGGTCTCGCGGTGCTTTGGGCGGAGCAGAACACGCGCGAATCACTCTTCACCGCAATGAAACGACGCGAAGCCTACGGCACGAGCGGACCCCGCATTCTGCTGCGTTTCTTTGGCG
This sequence comes from Deltaproteobacteria bacterium, assembly GCA_029261895.1. GTDB lineage: Bacteria > Myxococcota_A > UBA9160 > SZUA-336 > SZUA-336 > JAJDAK01. Next base: position 61,259 of record JAJDAK010000067.1, on the reverse strand, counting down.
GTTGGGACTACGACGCTGACCTATGCAGCTCGAGCCACTTGGTAGAGTCCGGCTACAAGCAGGGCGTACCGATGGGCGGGGTACTTCCGGAAGCCACATCGGCAGCACCACGTTTTGTCGTAAGCGCGATGCGCGATCCCGACGGTGCAGCGCTCGACCGAATCCAGATTATTAAAGGTTGGACGGACGGTGACGCGCTGCACGAGAAAGTCTACGACATCGCGGGTAGCGGGAATACGAGTTGTGCATTCTGGGTCGATCCCGAGTTCAACGCCGCGCAACATGCCTTCTACTACACCCGAGTCATGGAAATTCCCACAAAACGTTGGTCTACGCTTTACTGTGAAGACAAGAAAATTGCCTGTGAAGAACCCGACGATCTCGAGGAAGACCTCGACTACTGCTGCGATGCCGACGTTCCGAAACTGATTCAGGAACGCGCCTGGAGTTCACCGATTTGGTATCGGCCCTGAAACCTCTTTTGGTTTTTCTCGCGGTCGGCGGGCTGCTTTTTACGATCGAGCGGCAGTGGAACCCCCCTGAGATTGAAACGATCGTCATCCTTGCCACCGAGCTTGAAGAGATTCGTAGGGAGTGGCGCAAGCAGATGGGGCGCGCGCCTACGGAGTCAGAGTTAGAAGCAGCCATTCAGACCTACGGCGATGACGAGATGCTTTTCCGCGAAGCGTTACGTCTCGGTTGGGATCAGAACGATCCCGTGATCTATCGACGCCTGGTGCAGAACATGCGCTTTCTCGAACCCGAACTACGCCTGAGCCATGCGGAGCTCTACCAGAAAGCTCGAGCGCTCGGCATGCACCGCACCGACATCGTGGTACGACGACGACTGTTGCAACGGGCAAGGGCGGCAACGGCGAAGCCGTTACCGCCCTTGCCCGTTCATCAAGCTGGAAATGCGTCAGGGCAAGTACACGTCACCCAGATTTTTCTGAGTCGGGATAAGCGGGGGGAGGCGCTGGAGACCGACGCCACGATGCTGCTCGAAAAGCTACGCGGAGAGAACCTCGCGCCCCAGGCCGCGCATGAACTCAGCGATCCGTCGCTCTATAAACCGGATCAACCCAAACTCACCGAGCGAAAGTTGGCATCAAGATTCGGCCAAGGTTTTCTCGACGCCCTCGCGGGCGCGGAGTTGAACACGTGGATCGGACCCGTGGCATCGGCGTACGGACTGCATGCGGTGTGGATTCATGAACGCAAAGAATCCGGGCCACCAAACGTGACCCGGATTCCAAACTCACCACGGAACGACCAAGCACTGGCCGCGATACGGCAACGCTACCGAGTTGAGGTCTCGGCCGAGTAGAGCCTAGATTTTGTTCAAAAGCATGATGCCGATCACCAGCCCATAGAGCGCGATCGACTCGATAAGCGCGAGACCGATAATCATCGGCGTCTGAATTTGACCGGCCGCGCCAGGATTACGCGCAATGCCCTGCACCGCATTTCCGGCCGCGTTGCCCTGACCCAGACCACAGCCCAATCCGGCGAGACCAATGGCTAGTCCGGCACCGAGACCGATGCCCCATGTACCTGAACCGCCCGTGCCATCCTCGGCAAGAGCTAAATCCGGCGCGATCAGCGCCACTAATACAAATGTCAAACACCAGAGAACTCGCATCTTGATTCTTCCTCCTAAAGACAAACTGGACTAGTGATGGTCTTCAACCGCCAGCCCGATATAAACCACAGTTAAGTACGCGAAAATAAATGCCTGTAAAAAGGCAACAAACAGGCCCAAACCCATCACCAACCACGGTACCGCAACCGCGATCACTGCAGGGAAAGACAAGAAGATCGCCACCAGTGTGTGATCCGCAAACATATTCGCGGTGAGTCGCACGGTGAGCGAAAGCAGCCGAGCCGCATGGCTAACGAGTTCGATCGGCAACATCAACGGTGCAAGCCACGGGATCGGGCCCAGGAAATGCTTCAGATAGGCCACGCCATGCTTTTGCAATCCCGCGACGTTGTACGTCACGAAGGAGAGACCTGCCCAAGCGAGGTTGGTATCGATAAAACCCGTCGGCCCTGTAAGCCCTGGGACTAGACCCATCAGATTCGATACGAGAATAAAGAACCCCAAGGTGAGGACCAACGGTGCAAAACGTGGCCAATCGGGACCGATGGTCTGTCGCATCTGATCCACCATACCTTCGCAGAGAATTTCCATCACGTTGCGGAAGGTGAACTTCTCCGACGGAACCACGCCCTCGTCACGCGCAACCGATCCGCGAATGGCCCAGCTGGCGAGCAGTACAAGAATCAGCGTGAGAGCGACCGTCGCTACGGGTGCAGGGATGTGCATGGTTGCGAGCCAATCGAATATCGTGGGGACGTGGACCACCGTTAGAACTCACTATTGTGGTGTTGAAGTCGCGCGTCTTCTAAGCCATGCCAAATCACGGTAGGCACAAGAATCGATAGTCCAGTAATAAACGCAATTGGCTCAATCTCGGCCAGAAACAGAACGGCGGCGATCGCGCCGAATAAAAAGATCCAGCGGAGCGTGATCAACGCGCGCGCAGCGGTGGACTGCCCAGCAACCGCTAGGCCCAACATACCCACTACACTCCGTTCGAGTCCGCGTAAATTCAAGATTTGCATCCCACCGCCTAGCGCTGCGGCCTTAACCGCGGCCCATCCGAATGGCGTCATTCCCAAGAGGACGATGCCAAGGATGAGGGCGTTCTTTTGATGAATCGATAGGAGCGGCTTCATACAGAACTATCGCTATCAGATTCGTCTTGCCCCGCAGTTTCGTCCGACGCTGATCGGCGTGCGAATCGAAATAGCGCCCGGACCCCAGCGGCAAACCCGAAGCCCAGAAATACAAACAAAAATACCGGCTCGGTTTCGAGCCAGCGGTCGAGATAGTACCCAAGCGCCATACCCACCACAATGGAGAACGCGAACTGTAGACCCAGATCCAGGGCACGCCCCCACGATGCGCCAGAAGGTGTTCGCGCTGCCATACTTAAAGACCCTTCCGAAATACACGGCGGGCGGCCTCAAGCGTCTCATCCTCATCGGCCAGCGAGTGGACGGTGGTGACAAACGCGACCTCAAATGCGGACGGGGCGAAGTAGACGCCCTGATCGAGCATGCCGTGAAAAAACGTCTCGTAGCGTTTTCCATCCGCTTTCTGGACGTCTTCATAGTTCCGTACAGGCCCGGGATGAAAGAAGAATCCGAAAACCCCACCCGCTGAATCGATCGTCATCGGGACCCCGGCAGCATCGGCCTGGGATTGCAGACCCTCGGATATTCGTCGTGACCGCTGCTCGAGCGCGTCATAGACCCCATCTTCATCCAGCAGTTCAAGCACCGCCAAGCCAGCAGCGGTGGCGAGCGGATTCCCGGATAGGGTTCCAGCCTGGAAGACTTCCCCCTCGGGCGCGATGTGTCGCATCAGATCCCGACGGCCCCCATAGGCACCGACCGGGAGGCCACCCCCGATTACTTTCCCAAATGTGGATAAGTCTGGGACCACACCGAGACGACCCTGCGCGCCGCCGCGCGCGACGCGGAAACCTGTGATCACCTCGTCGAAGATCAACACTGCGTCATAGGTGTCGCAGAGACTTCGCAGACCTTCGAGAAACCCAGGCCGCGGAGAGACCATCCCCATATTCGCCGCGATTGGCTCGACGATCACCGCCGCGATGCCATCACTGTGTTGAAGAAACGCATTCTCGACCGCATCGAGATCGTTGTACGGAACCACGATCGTGTCGCGCACAGCGGCTTCAGGAACACCGCGCGTCCCTGGAATTCCCAGCGTCGCCACTCCAGATCCCGCCGCCGCGAGCAAACTATCGCCGTGTCCGTGATAACAGCCTTCGAATTTTATGATCTTATCGCGACCGGTCGCACCGCGTGCGAGTCGTACCGCGCTCATCACGGCTTCGGTACCCGAGTTCACAAAGCGAATCATCTCAACCGACGGAACGAATTCGATCACACGTTCCGCGAGCAAGACTTCCGCTTCCGTAGGTGCGCCGAAACTTGTGCCGCGTGCAGCCGCGGAGCGTACCGCATCAACCACGCGCGGATGCGCGTGTCCAACAAGGACCGCACCCCACGACGCTACGTAGTCAAGGTAGCGGTTGTCGTCGACATCCCGAATCCGTGCGCCCGTCGCCGACTTGATGAAGCGCGCAGTACCCCCGACCGACCCGAATGCACGCACCGGGCTATTGACCCCGCCAGGTATGACCTCACGGGCTCGGCGCATGAGTTTTTTCGATTGAGCGGTGCGCAAATTAGGCGTCCGCGGTCGATTCCTCGCTCTCGAGCGCCTGTGGATCGTCGACGTCTTCCGCCAAACGCGCGATCGATACCACACGTTCCTCGACTTCGGCCTCCATCAAGCGCACACCCTGCGTATTTCGACCCATGGTTGGAATTCCGTCGACACGTAGTCGGAGAATTTTACCCCCACTACTGATCAACATGATTTCGTCGTCATCGGTAACCTGGAGAATACCGACCACCGGTCCGTTCCGATTGGTGGTCTTGATTGTAATGATGCCCTGGCCGCCGCGATTCTGCTCACGGTAGTCTTCGAGCGGCGAACGCTTGCCAAAACCGTTCGCTGTTAGTGTCAAAATCGTTGCACCTGGGCGCAGTACTTCCATGCCGACCGCCTGATCATCGCCCTTGGTAGATATTGAACGCACGCCGGCCGCGGCCCGTCCCATCGCCCGCACCTGCGACTCGTTGAACCGAATCGACTTGCCCTGCGCGGTAGCGACAAGAATTTCTTCCTGACCGCTTGCGCGTGCGGCACCAATCAACTCATCACCTTCGTTGAGGTTGATCGCGATAATACCACCACGACGCGGGCTCGAATACGATTCGAGTGCGGTCTTCTTAATCAGGCCGCTGCGCGTCGCAAGCACGACGAAGCCACCCTCGTCGAAACTGCGAACGGGTAGGATCTCGGAAACACGCTCGCCTTCGGCTAAGCCCAGCATGTTGACCAGGGCCTTGCCTTTCGCGCTGCGGGCGAGTTGTGGCAGTTCGAAGACCTTCAGCCAATGAATCCGGCCACGATTGGTAAACAACAGTAGATAGGCATGCGTCGAGGCCGCGAAGACCCGCGTGACGAAGTCTTCGTCCTTGGTCCCCATGCCTTTTTTGCCCTTGCCGCCGCGGCGCTGCGCACGATAAAGATCCGGCGTATTCCGCTTCGCGTAACCCCGATGCGTCACGGTAACGATCATCTCTTCTTCGACAATCAAGTCCTCGTTCGTGAGGCTTCCCACCGCTTCCCCGAGCTCGGTTCGGCGCGCATCTCCGTATTTTTCCTTGATCTCCTCGAGTTCTTCAACAATGACATCCGTGACTTTGTCGTCGCTCGCGAGTAGTGATTTCAGCCGCTCGATCAGCGCGCGGATCTCCGCCAGGTCATCGAGGATCCGCTGACGTTCCATCGCGGTCAGTCGCTGAAGTCTCAACTCCAATATGGACTGCGCCTGCCGTTCCGAAAACTCAAAGGTGCTGATGAGACCTTCGCGCGCTTCGGCAGGACCCGCACTCGAGCGAATCAGCGAGATGACTGCATCCAGGTTATCGAGCGCTTTCGCGAAGCCCTCTAAGACGTGGGCTCGATCTTCCGCCTGACGCAGGTCGTATGCGGCGCGTCGACGCACCACTTCGCGTCGGAACTCGAGAAAGTGATTTAGCATGTCAATCATCGGCAGCGTGCGCGGCCGCTTATTGACCAGTGCCAATAGGTTCACGCCAAATGTCGTTTGCATCGGCGTCAGCTTGTAAAGCTGATTCAAAAGAATGTCGTCGTTGGCGTCTCGCTTAAGTTCGATCACCACGCGCATGCCGTGACGATCCGACTCATCGCGAAGGTCACCGATGCCCTCAAGTTTCCCGTCACGTACGAGGTCGGCGATTTTTTCGATCATGCTCGCCTTGTTGACCATGTACGGAATCTCGGTAACGATGATGGCTCGCTTCCCGGATTTCGATTCTTCGACCTCGGCCTTCGCACGACACGCAAGCAAGCCACGACCCGTGCGATAAGCATCGCGAATACCGTGGCGACCACAGATCGTGGCCCCCGTCGGGAAGTCGGGACCTGGAAGTACCTCTAAAAGTTCATCCAGTGATACATCAGATCTTCGGGCCAAAAGAACGAGAGCGTCCACGACTTCGCGGAGATTGTGGGGTGGGATATTGGTCGCCATTCCCACCGCGATCCCGGACGACCCGTTGATGACGAGATTCGGTATCCGACTCGGCAGAACCACTGGCTCGGTGCGCGTGTTGTCGTAGTTGGGAACAAAGTCGACCGTCTCACGACCTAGATCCGCGAGGATCTCCGACGCAATCTTCGATAGGCGCGCTTCGGTGTACCGCATGGCGGCGGGTGGGTCGCCGTCTATGGAACCAAAGTTCCCTTGGCCATCGACCAGCGGGTAGCGCAACGCAAATGGTTGAGCGAGTCGTACGAGCGAGGGATAAATCACCGCCTCACCGTGCGGATGGTAATTACCCGAAACGTCACCAGAGATCTTCGCGCACTTACGGTACGGCCGATCGTTGCTCAGATTAAGATCGTTGAAAGTTACGAGAATCCGACGCTGTGAAGGCTTGAGACCATCGCGCACGTCCGGAAGCGCACGACTGATGATGACAGACATCGAATACTCGAGAAACGATCGGCGCATCTCATCTTCGATATTTACCGGGATCGCTGTAGTTGCTTCTGGTGGTATGTCTTCAGGCATATCTTAGATGTCCAAGTTTTCTACGTTGAGCGCGTTCTGCTCGATGAATTCTTTACGGGGCTCGACGGCATCGCCCATCAAGATGCTGAAGGTTGAATCCGCTTCAACACCATCTTCGATTCGTACCTGGCAAAGCCGGCGAACCGCCGGATCCATCGTGGTTTCCCAAAGTTGCTCGGGATTCATTTCACCAAGACCCTTGTAGCGCTGAATGTACTGGCCCTTGGTCCCCTGTTCGAGCAAGCGACTCAAAAGATTACGCGCTGTGCCGATCGTTTCAGACCGATCCCCGAACACAACGCGGTACGGCGTCGCACCGGCTTGCGCGACTTGCTCACCAAATTCGATGAAGCGCAGATAGTCGGCCGAATCCAAAAACTCAGCGTCCAATACCACCGCACGCAGGACCCCCGCCTGGTAGGAACGAACACGCGGCTGCCAGAGACTGTGCTCCTGGTCGCGTTCCCAGTCTATTTCTACCGGAAGCGTTTCCGGATACGCGGTCTCGAGATACGCGACGATACGGCGTTCGAGTTCCGCATGGTCGCCTTCATCAACGCTCAAATCCGCTCGGGTCAACCCAGCACCCAGGGCCGCGGCCTCCACGATGCGAGCGTCGATGCCTCGGCGTTCGACCACGGTCACACGTTTCTCAATGCGCTGGGTCTGTACCACCAAGTCTCTGAGGGTATCTGCGCTGAGCGCCGTTTCATGACCTGCCGGAAAGACCTGCACCCCCTCAAGTCCCAACTTTAAGAGGTGCTCGGAAAGTTCAGGATCGGTCTGGATGTACTGCTCACGCTTGCCGCGTTTCACCTTATAGAGGGGTGGCTGCGCAATATACAAATGGCCGCCTTGAATGAGCTCGTTCATATGCCGGAAGAAAAACGTCAGGAGCAGCGTTTGAATATGATGACCGTCGACGTCCGCATCGGTCATCAGAATCACTTTGTGGTAACGAAGTTTCTCAAGGTTAAACTCGGAGCCAATCCCCACACCCAACGCAGAAATCATGGTTTGGATTTCGGCGTTGGCAAGCATGCGATCGAGCCGCGCTTTCTCGACGTTGAGTAGCTTTCCGCGAATCGGCAAGATGGCTTGGTTGCTACGATCGCGGCCTTGCTTGGCGGAACCACCCGCCGAATCGCCCTCAACGATGAAAATTTCAGCCTTGCTCGCGTCGCGCTCCTGACAATCGGCGAGTTTTCCGGGGAGGCTGGCATCGGAAAGCGCACCCTTGCGCCTTGTAAGGTCACGCGCCTTACGGGCCGCTTCGCGTGCGCGCAAAGCATCGACACATTTCGATGCCACAGCTTTCGCGACGGCAGGATTCTCTTCGAAAAACTCAGATAACTTGTCATTTACGAGGCTGGCCACAAGCCCAGCAACTTCGCTATTCCCTAGCTTGGACTTTGTCTGACCTTCAAATTGCGGATCTGAAAGTTTTACACTGACGACGGCGGTCAGCCCCTCGCGGGTATCGTCCCCACTCACCGTGCCGGGATCCTTGGTGTTTTGACCTTGGATGTACTTATTCATCGTACGCGTCAATGAATTGCGAAAGCCGGTTAGATGGGTGCCACCTTCAACCGTGTTCACGTTATTTGCGAAACTGAAGACCGACTCGTTGTAACCGTCGTTGTACTGCAGCGCGACCTCGATGTGGATGTCGGTCGTGACAATGCCATCGCCGGTGGACTGCTGAAACTGCCGATCACCGGAGACAAAAATAGGTGTGTGGAGTGGCGTCTTACTTCGATTCAAGTACTCGACGAATGAAACGATCCCGCCTTCGTAGTGAAAATCGTGCGTCTTACCACTGCGCTCGTCGGTCATTTGGATGCGCACGCCAGCATTCAAGAATGAAAGTTCGCGAAGCCGTCGGGCCAAGATATCGAAGTTGTACTCGGTAATTTCGAAGATCTGTGGATCCGGATGGAACGTGACCTTCGTGCCGGTCTTGTCTGTAGTTCCGGTCTCGGTTAGGTCGACCGTTGGCGCGCCACGTTCATAAGTCTGGTGCCAGACCTTGCCCTTGATCCGAATCTCGAGCTCAAAACGATCGGAAAGTGCATTCACGCATGAAACACCCACACCGTGTAGACCACTGGAAAGCTTATAGGCCTTGTTGTTGAATTTGCCGCCGGCATGCAGCGTGGTCATTACGACCTCGGCCGCGGGGCGGCCTTCCTTCTCGTGGATATCGACGGGAATCCCGCGACCGTTGTCTTCAACGGTGACGGAGTCATCTGTGTGGAGGATGACGGTGACGGTATCGGCATGGCCCGCGACCGCTTCGTCGATCGAGTTATCCACAACCTCGTACACAAGATGATGTAAGCCCGCAGGGCCCGTGGATCCGATGTACATGGCCGGTCGTTTTCGAACCGGCTCCAAGCCCTCAAGCACCTCGATCGACCGGGCATCGTATTCGCTCATACTCTTTCTCTATCCGCTCAATCGGGCATAATTCTGGCTGCACCAGGTGCACTGAGACTGAGCTATCGGGGGAGACCTACCTATGGGGGATTCCGCTCCGGCGTCCTGCTTCGCATCGCCCCGCAAGGCCTTGAAATCGCTGTCTAATCTAACTTAACCAGCGACTAGGGTCTAGGTGAAGGGACACGCTTTTTTCGCGCCCAGCAACCCATGACATGAATCTCTACCCGAGGCTGAGAGCAACGCTAGAAAAGCTCAGTGCTACCTGTGTCAAGGGACTCTTGGTGGACGGGTTTATCCGGAGCGAAATCCCCGAGATCCATGATCTCTCGCCTCTTTTCCTCGATGGCTTTCGCGGCTGACTCTGGACCCTCAGCACTGGCCACCAGGCAGATATGGGTGGCAAAATCTCGCAGAGCGGACGCCCGACGCGTCATGTATTCGAGTAACTGCCCAGAGATATCCTCAAACTGCATGGCGGTGACGGCGTGATTGACGTGCTTCCCGATCCGCTGCGCGATTCCAGAAACATCCTCCACGCTACTCTCGATCAGACTGTTCAACTGCTCAACATCCTGAATCATCTCGTCAACTCGGATCTTCGCTTCGAGGGCAACGTTCATATCCTTCGAAGCCATTTCTTCGCTAGCACTCCGCATGCTTTCAATATTCGCCCGGGTCTTGCTGACCGCCGCGGTGATTTTTTCACTCGCCCCGCGCGTATTCAAGGATAGGTTGCGGACTTCCTCCGCCACAACAGCGAAACCCGCACCCGCCTTACCCGCGCGGGCAGCCTCGATCGTGGCGTTCAGCGAAAGCATATGTGTTTCATGACCCACCGACTGAATCGCACGGACCAAACCTACGATCTCGTTCATCTCAATGGCTACATCCTCGATATTCGCCACGATCACCATCGACTCATGACTCACCGTGACAATCGAGCTCACAAATCCTTGCAGGACCTCATCGATCTCCTCTGCGAACTGTCGGAACGTGACATGCTTTCCAGCCTCTTCTCCTTCCGAGTTCGCATTCATTCGCGAAATCAACGATTCCGTCACTTGCGCATGGCCTCGGGTTTCAGTGTTCATCCCAATAAAGCTCTCTTTGACCTTGGTCGAGGCATCCGAGACCATACTGAGAACTTGTTCAACAGATTGCGTCATCTCTTCACACTCGCGATCAATAACTTCCTTCATGCCGATCGCAATGTCATTAACAACCGCTTTATTCCCTGTTTTAGCCAGATACAGACCCGATCGCTCCGCTTTATAGACGCAAAAGACCCATACCGCCGAGCTCAGTAAAACAAGAGACCAGGGCGGCAACCTGGCCGAATCTAAGATTGACTCGACAACACATGCCAGTGTTGTCACGAGTGCCACTTTGATGGTCATATTTATACGCATGTTGGTGTATATCTCGGGCTGTTAGATCGGCGACGGCTATCCCGAGCTATAGACATATTTTTGTGTAGATATACATGCACTTTTCTGTGTCGGAAACGACACTTCTACTGTAAAGGTTTTTTCGCATACCGCCGAGCAGTAGGCCAGAGGAAGTACCGCTAACTGGTGCTGTTACACTATGGCCAAAATAAAAAAACTCGTGAGGAAAGATGCGTGTACGTCGAGTCCACCAACATCCACAACCATCCTAGTCGACGGTGATATGACAATCGATCGCGTTCAGAAGCTGCGTGGCCACCTAGAGGAAGCCCTTCTCACAGAACATCCCATTGTGATCGTTACGTCTGCACTGAAACGCTTCGATATAGCCACGGTTCAACTCCTTTATACGTTCGCGCGCACCGCAAGGAACCAAGGACGCAAGATTCGATGGCCGGGGGTCAGCGATGTGCTTATTGACGCGATTGGCCTGCCCAATCTTGAAGATGAACCGAATTCTACGGCTGTGTAACTTAAAGCCGCATCGGCATGATGACTGCGAGTAGGTCCGGATCATCCGCGGGACAGATCCTTGCCGGTGCCAGTTCGTCGGTAAGCTCCAGACTCACTTCTTTGGAAATCATTGAACCCAAGACGTCGAGCATGTAACGCGCGTTGAAACCCGTCTCCACGCGTTTGCCGCTGTAATCAATCTCGAGCTGTTCAACGGCTTCGCCTAAATCGGGGTTATTCGCAGATAGCTCCAAAACTCCATCCTCGATCGCGAGCCGGAATCCTCTCGAGCGTTCATGTGCGAGCAGGGATATTCGTCTCACCGCATGAAGCAGGCGTTCACGATCGACCAGCAGCCGAACCTTGGGATCATCCGGAAGAACCTGACGATAGTTCGGAAACTCTCCCTCGATCAGCCGACACGAAAGTGTTAATCCCGTGCGTCGCACAATCAGAAAACCATCGCGAAGACCGAGTTCGACCGTCGCATCGGTCTCGTCACATAGCTTGCGGATTTCGCCGACGCCTTTGCGCGGAACAATGATTCCCTTGCTAAGAAACTCGAGCGGTTTCTGTGGTGTCTTATCGATTTTTGCCAACCGATGACCATCGGTAGCCACACAGCGAAGGCGCTTGTCCTCGGTTAATTCCATGAAAACACCGTTCAAGTTGTAACGGGCTTCGTCGGTGGAAGTGGCATACATCGTTCGATCGACCATCTCTGCAAGTAACGACGCCTCCATCTCGACGAAGTTCACACCATCCCCGCTCGGAATGCTTGGATACTCCTCCGGGGAGATGGAGAGCAGACTGAAGCGCGCTTTTCCAGAATCGATACGAACACGTGAGCCTTCTTCAAGGCTGAATGTAAGCTCGGTTTCTTCCAACTCACGAACGATCTCGTAGAGCTTTTTCGCAACGAGCGTTACCGCACCGGTTTTTGTCACCTTTGCCGCCAAGGTTGCCGTCACGCCTACCTCGAGGTCAGTTGCAGCGAGTGTGATGCCGTCCTCTCGTACTTGAAAAAGTGCATTTGAAAGAATCGGGAGCGTACCGCGACGCTCCACAATTCCTTGGATACGTCCAAGCCCTCGTAAGAGTTCATCGCGATCAATTTGAAATTTCATCTCTTCTTCTCCTGCTTCCTTTTAAAGATTAATAATAAGGAAGTAGTAGGAGAGCCTGTGAGTTTTGGGATAACTGACCCAAACCCGCAGCCTGGTTATGTTTTTTATCAACAGACTGGAACCATGACCCCTGCAGAAACTTTGGACTCACGGCGACCCCTCGTCGATCGTGAGAATTCCCAACAGTTTATCCACACTCTTCCCCAAGGAGAAGCAGCTCTTTTTCCAACAACACCAGCGCGGCACGGAGGCTGCCCTGCTGATCTCGCTTTGTGTCGATCTGACGGCAGGCATGGAGTGCGGTGGTGTGATGGCGTCGAAAGCGCCTGGCGATCTCGGGAAATGACAGGCTGCAATGGCGGCGCACGAGGTACATGGCGATTTGACGCGGTGTCGTGACGCGCGGACTTCGACTCGCAGTGCGCAGATCGGATTGCTTGAGATTGAAATGACGCGCGACAAGTTCGATGACCGCATCAGGAGAGATGGGGCGCGTGGAACGATGGTCCTGCGTCAATGCTCGTCGTACCAAATTCACATCCATCAAACCGCTCTCACTGGTGGGATGGATCATCAGCCGGGTCAGGATCGCATCGAGTCGGCTGAGGTCGTGACCGAGCTCGCCCACTAAAAAGGATGCGACCTCGGGGTACATCGGGATGCCCCAGCGTGTCGCGCGCTCCAGAACAATGGCGACTCGGGTCTCCCACTCAGGAGGCGTTAGGCGCAAACCGACGGCTTCAATCAGGCGCTTTCGCAGCGGATCCATCAGCCCGGTTAAGGTCTCTGCGGGTCGATCCGCGCTGAGCGTGACGAGTCGGGATTCGCGGATTTCCTCGAGGATTCGAACGAGTTCCTCCTGTGAAGCCTCCCGCCCAACGAGGTCCTGGATATCGTCCAAAATGACGGCTGACGCGTTCCGTAAGCGCTGACGTAGGAGTTCCAGCTCTGCGCCGCGGATTGCGTTAACGATCTGCATAGAAAAGTCTTGTGCGCTGAGGCAGATGATCTCTCCGTCACAAACTTTTTCTGCAGTAGATTGTGCCATTGCGCAGAGCAAATGAGTTTTGCCTGAACCCGATGGGCCGAAAACGAACACCGGGCGCGAAACTTGGTTGAAACGGTCAAGCTTTCCACGTGCTTGTTGAATTACATCGAAGTTCGAAGGACTTCCGATGAAACTCTCAAGTGTGAGACTCGGATCTAGATGAAGTGGAAGATCAACATCGAGCGGAACAACAGAAAGCTCAGTCCCACCGTCGGTAACATTGCTGATTACTGAAGCAAGTAACGCAAGCCTACCATCGTGCACCCAGCGCAACAACTGCGCTTGACGTACACCTAAACGAAGATCCGCGGATGAAACTTGAAGCACACGCGAAGCGTCGATGATTTCATCGACCTGCGTGCCCGCAAGTTTACCATCAAGCTTTTCGAGTATCGAAAGCCACAATGGGTGGTCCGCATGCGAAGGTAAAACGCCGCGACGGGTTTTCAACATCTGGGGGTCAACCTTTCAACGAGTGAACGTTCGTTTCAGGTTACTTCGTGATACCAGAGCGCCGCGCAGCAATGCAATGAGTTTATCGTCGCTGAAGCAGGGACAAACAAAACATTTCGTCAGGGTTCGGCTTATGTGCTGAACGTTGACATAGGAGTGGGCCTATGCTTGCATTAGCCCGCTTGTACTTCGGATTGAATAGGCCAGCCTAATGAAGCGTACATACCAGCCAAGTCGGATTCGCCGGGTTCGCACCCACGGCTTTCGGGCGCGCATGAGCTCCCCAGCCGGACGCCGGGTTCTTGCCCGTCGCCGGGCCAAGGGACGCGCTCGGCTGGCGCCCGGATACAAGAGGAAGTAGCGTTCGGTCTAATCCATGGTGGGCACGGAGCGGCAGCTGCGAGCTCGGCTCCGGCGACCGGATTTTCTCTTGGCGACACGTCGGGGTCGGCGCATCGTCACGCGCTATTTCTTGGTTTTTCAGCTCGAACGCAAGGACGCAGGCGAAACACGTCTTGGAATCACCGTCACGCGCAAGGTGGGCCATGCAGTCCGTCGAAATCGCATTAAACGCTTGGTTCGCGAATGGTTTCGCAAACGCGAACTCGACTTTGGATCATGCGATCTAGTCCTGGTCGCCAAACGGGATATGCCCCAGAAGCTGCATCAGGATCAAATCAATGCGGACCTCAACAAGAAACTTCGAGAAATCGGGGTGTTGTCTTGAACGGAGCGGTTCGATTAATTCGGCTGTATCAGCGGACACTATCCCCGATGATGGGTCCGACCTGTCGTTTTTATCCGAGCTGTTCTGAGTATGCAGTCCAAGTGATTGAAATGGACGGTTTTTGGCGCGGGGGTTGGCGTACGTTTACGCGCCTGCTCCGCTGCACGCCTTTTCGGGCGGGCGGCATCGATCTACCGTAGGGAGCCCTGAACTTGGATCGCATACAAATCATCGTCATTGCTGCAGGTGTCGCCATGCTGATCGGCTGGCTCTGGACCGCACCAGCAGCGCCACCTCCTGCATCACCGCAGACCGCAGACTCGACGCTGGGAGAGAGTGGACTTCCGACCGCGTCAAAGACACCTGAAGCTGCGTCAGTAGATCCAGCGCCCGTTCAGGGTACGGCATCGAAGATCAATGCCGAGACCGTGGTCTTGCGAAACGACCAGCTAGAACTCGCGATGACCAACGAGGGCCCCAAACTGACCAGTGTGAAACTGTTCGATTTTCATCAGAGTCTCGACGACGACAGTCCACTTGAGCTCGTCACCCAGCAACAGCTCGGCGTCATGGAAATTTTGTTTGGCCGCGGTGTTTTTGAACAACTCGCAGGCCAGCGGAGCGAAATCACTGCGCGGGAAACGCGTCGGGTTGAGCTGACGCAAACGGTGAGTGGCATGCGGATCGTGCGCGAGCTGAGTCTTGACGAGACCGGCTACGGGGCGCAGCTCCGTGTCCGACTCGAGAACCGCACCGACGATGTCTTGAGACCGCAATTCCAAGTCGCGCTGTACGGAACAGACAACGGTCGCACTGGCTTTGGAAACTACAGCGTGGCCGCACTCGGTGTGGACGGCATAGAGCGGCAGGCGATCAAGGGCGCCCACGATCCAGGTTTCTTTGCGTTTGGCGGTGTTGACCCGCTCTTTCCGCCCGTTGATTGGGTGAGTGTGGAGAGTCAGTACTTCATGATCGTCGTGATTCCGAAGAATCGTGAGGAAGCTTCCGCGAGTGTGCAGGCCGCTGGCGTCGATACCGGCGTTGCGCTGCTGAGTTATCCCGCATTCGAAGTACCCGCGGGGAGTTACGTCGAGCGTTTCTACGACCTCTACATCGGACCGAAGCAACGTGACGTTGTAACGGCCTATAGCGCCGAAGTAGATGCGCCGCTCTTGCCCGCGGTGGATACCGGGTGGTCTTGGATTCGTGGTTTGGTGGCGCTTTTCTCCGCCCTGCTCAAGTGGACGTATACGAACGTCGTTTCCAACTACGGCGTTGCCATCATTCTGCTGACGATCTTGCTGAGACTGATTACGTTCCCTTTGACACAGCGTTCGATGAAGTCGATGAAGCGTCTGCAAGTGATTGCACCTGAAATGAAGACGCTGCAGGAGAAGTACAAGGACGACAAGGGCAAGCTTCAGGAAGAAATGATGGCGTTGTATAAGCGCAAAGGTATGAACCCACTCTCCGCAATGGGCGGGGGTTGCCTGCCGATGATCATTCAGATGCCGTTTCTGGTCTCGCTGTTCTTTGCGCTTCAAGGCACGATCGAATTGCGTCATGCGCCGTTCATGTTCTGGATCAACGATCTGTCTACACCGGAAACTTTGTTTTCGGTTGCGGGCCTACCGATCCGCGTGCTCCCACTTCTGATGGGTGCGTCAATGGTGCTTCAGCAAAAAATGACGCCGAATCCGTCCGCGGATCCGCAACAGAAACAAATGATGATGTGGATGAGCGTCGTGTTCATTTTTCTTTTCTATCAATTCCCGTCGGGGCTTGTGCTTTACTGGTTCGTAAGCAACGTGCTCGGCATCTTGCAGCAGACCTGGGTAAATCGAAGTGGCACGACGCCAGCGAAGGCGTGATGCACGACGGGCCCAAGGAGGAGTGAGCTGATATGGAGTGGAAGGAATTCGCGGCGGACTCGCGCGAAAGCGCGGTCGCGCAGGCTATTCAACATTACGGTGTTTCCGAAGGCGAGCTACGCGTTAGCCAGGTTCCTGAGGATCTCGATATCTCGGGGCTGGGGGGGCGCGTTTTAGTCCTTGCCGGTTTGGCGAATCAGCAGCCGAGACAAAGTCGCGACGAAGATCATGGCGGTAGAGAGGGTCGAGATCGTGGACGTGATCGAGACCGCGGCGAGCGTCGTGATCGATCCCGTTCTGACCGCAAACCGCGTGAAGAGCGTCCGGTAGCCGCCAAGGCACCGGTGCCGGAACCCGAACCCGAAGAGGATCTCGGACCACAGCAAGAGGTCGGCGCCGTTGGAGACTTTGTACGGGGCATATTGGAGAAGATGTCGCTTGGACCGCAGAGTCGTGTCGAGGAAACGCGCGACGGCGAGGAAATTAAGATCCTGATCCGTGGTGCCTCGATCGCACAAATGGTGAAGAACGACCAACGTACCCTGCTTGCACTCTCGCATCTGGCTCACCGTGCGGGGCAGAAGCTCGAAGAGGAAGAAGTTCGAGTACGTGTCTCGGTGGCGCACTCCGGTGTGTCGGATGACAGAGGCCAGGAAGCCATGCCTGAGGGCTCAGAGGAACTCGAGAAAGAAGCGCGCGCCGCCGCGGCGGACGTGCAGGAATCGGGCGAGGCGCTAACGATGCGACCGATGAATTCGAAAGAGCGCTGGGTGATCCATAACGTCATCCGGGAGATCGCGGGTGTGACGTCTCGCAGCGACGGAGAGGGCCGCACGAAGCGCGTCAAAGTCGAACCGGAATGAGCCACGCGCTCGAGCAGCGCGTCAAAGACCAGCTCGAACAGTATCTGACCGAGCTCCAATCCTGGGGCGAGCGGATGAATCTCGTCGGTTCACTCGAGCGAGTCGACATCGAGGTTCATTTTGAAGACTCGCTCGCTGTGGTGGATCAGATCCCCAAAGGTATCCGCTTGGCTGACCTTGGCTCGGGTGCGGGACTACCGGGTATTCCGATCGCGATCGCACGGCCCGATCTCGATCTAACCCTCGTCGAGATTCGTGAGAAGCGGGTCCATTTCCTGCGTCATATCGTACGCACCCTTGGCCTCGACATCCGTGTGGAACGTCGGCGCCTTGAAGATCCACCGCCGGAGCGTTTTGACATCGCGACCATGCGTGCCGTTGCGTCGCCTGACGCGAGTCAAAAACTGGGCGTGCCCTGGTTATGCAGCGACGGGGAGCTTTGGATTTGGACCACGAAGCCCGCCCCGGCCGGCGCGACCACAATTCCTCTTCCACGTGGACATGTGATCCGGATTCCATCCTGAGGCTGTTGGGGTTTGAGGTTACGTCATGGGGTTTTCGCTCAACTGGGACCCCAGAGCAGCCCAAGTTCGCTCCAACCCCATGACGTAACCTCACGACCACTCGCGACGGAATCCTGTTTCGTTTAGCCGCGTGTTTTCGTTTGCACAGCGTTGCGGGGGCGGGCGTTGCGTGGCTGCGAGGGAAAAGCGGTGCTTCGCACCGCAGGGCATCTCAAACCCCTTCACCGTTGAGGCATTTGATGTGTTCCGCTTACTTGGGCACATGTTCTCTATTACCGAGCGACGCGATTTACTGGGAAAAAGGCGCGGGGCGTGCCGCGAAGCGAGCTTGGGCAGCTCGGGGGCCCCAGTTGAGCGGAGTGGTATGCCCCGCGCCTTTTTCCCATCGTTTAAAAGACCTTGCTGCTCTGTTACGTGCTCATGGGGCGGTAGTTTCGCGTGGAACACATCAAATGACGAAAGGTTCTGCTCCTTTCACGTGGAACATTCATGTAAACTCCCGACATTGGAGCCATCGGGGGGTGGAATGGCACGAGTCATTGCAGTGGCGAATCAAAAAGGCGGAGTCGGCAAGACGACCACCGCTGTTAATCTCGCTGCGTCTTTGGCCGCCGCGGAACGCCGCACGCTGCTGATCGACTTCGATCCACAGGCAAATGCGACCTCCAGCCTCGGATACCTGCCCGCTGACGTGAAGCAGGGCTCATACGACGGGCTCGTCGGAATCGCCAAGTTTTCCGAGTTGATCCTCGAAACCCCGCTGCGATTTTTACATCTGGTCCCCACAACCTCGGATCTTGTGGGTGCGGAGATCGAGCTCGCGACCGCGACGGAGCGCGAATATCGACTACGAAAGCAGATTGCCGGGGTCTGGGATGACTACGAAATCATCCTGATCGATACCCCGCCGTCGCTGGGTCTGCTGACGCTCAATGCGTTGGTTGCGGCAGATACCGTCCTGGTGCCGCTGCAATGTGAGTATCTCGCGCTCGAGGGTTTGGCTGGGCTGATGCAGACCATCGAGCTGGTCAAAGGCACGCTCAACCCAGATTTACGGGTCGAAGGCCTGCTACTCACGATGCGAGATCAGCGCAATAACCTCTCAACCCAGGTTGTGCTTGAAGCGCGGGAGCATTTCGGGGACTTGGTTTTCAAAACCGTGATTCCTCGCAACGTCCGACTTTCCGAGGCACCGAGCCATGGCAAGCCCGCGCTGCTTTATGACATCAACTCCAAAGGAGCCATTAGTTATCTCCAACTTGCGGAGGAGCTATTAGAAAGGATCCAAAATGGCAGCACGTAAAGCCCTGGGGCGCGGGCTATCAGCGCTGATCCCACCGACACCGTCGAGCAAGGCGGCAGCTGCGCCGCTTTCGAGCGAAAGGTCGGACCAAAGCGCGGATGCTGGGCCACTTTTTGTCCCAATTTCGAAGGTTGCACCTAACCCCAATCAACCAAGAAAATCCTTTCGTGACCAGGAGTTATCATCGCTCTCGGCATCGATTCGCGAGCAGGGCATCCTGCAGCCCTTGGTTGTTCGGCGCCGCGGTGATGGCTATGAACTCATCATCGGCGAGCGACGTTGGCGCGCATCGCAAATGGCCGGACTCGACACCGTTCCCGTTGTCATTACCGATGCGACCGATCGAATCGTGGTTGAAATGGCGTTGGTGGAAAACGTGCAGCGTGCTGATTTGAACCCGGTCGAACTCGCCAACGCCTTTGCGGTTTTGATCGACAGTGAGGGCATGACGCAGGAAGAAGTGGGTCGACGCGTTGGTCTGGATCGCTCGACGGTCGCAAACCATTTACGGCTTTTAGAACTCCATGCGTCAATTCAGCAGGAGCTGATCGATCAGCATCTCACCATGGGCCACGCCAAGGCGATCTTGCAAGCGCCCGAAGAATCACGAGTTTTAGTACGTGATCAGATCAAACGGCAAGGCCTGTCGGTGCGTGCCGCCGAAGAACTGTCTAGACGCGTCGCGTCAGATGACGCACCAAGTAGTGCGTCAAAAACAGCTCGACCGGGGCCATCGCGTGACGTTCACATCGTTGACCTAGAAGAACGCATGCGTCGCGAACTGCAGACTCGGGTTCGGATCGTCGGAAAACGGAACCGAGGCCGTGTTGAACTGCATTATTTCGGCGAGGCCGAGTTGGAACGATTGACCGAACGATTGTTTGGAGGTGAGTCATGAGTGATCCGTCATTGAAAGCGTTTTTAGACAGCGGGACTTCGTTTCAGGGGAAAGTCTCGTTTCAAGGGTTGGTCCGGATCGACGGCCATTTCTCGGGCGAGGTCAGTGCCGACGGTACCTTGGTGGTCGGCGAGACGGGTCGTGTCGAAGCCCGGCTCGATGTCGGCAGCTTGGTGGTCTATGGCACTGTGATCGGCGATATCGCTGCGCGGGAGCGCGTCGAAGTCGGTGCGACGGGTGTTGTGGAGGGTACGGTGATGGCACCGAGGCTACAGATGGACGAGGGTTCGCGGCTAAACGCCAAGATTCAAATGACGGGTACTCCGATGGCTATCCCAAACCCCCAAGCAAAGGCGGAATAAGCGCTTTATCGCGTTGACTTGAACTCCGTCTTTGCGATACTCCGGGCCGCGCAGAGGGCCGACCACGTCGGCGGCATTCGGTGCTACGGATTTGATCTGGTCTGCCGCGGGGAATCTCGGTCAGGCCTATTTCTTCCTCCCATTTCTATCCGGATTATCGACGGGCAGCACGGGACAGGGCAGCTTGCGGAGCGTAAAGAATCAGATTGCATGGATTGTCTTGGGCGTCAGCCTAGCGGGCCCGGTTTGGGCGGCGGGGGGCGGAGGCCTTTTCGACATCAATCCTACGCGTGTTGGAATGAACATCGTTCTGTTCCTGCTACTGATGATTCCCACCAAAAAGTTCTTGATCGATCCGCTGGTTCGCACTTTGGCCCTGCGGGACGAACAAACCGCGGGGGCATCCGATCAGGCGGAAGCGGTGGCGGCCGAAGCGGCACGCGCGGAGCGTGAGCTTGGCACGCGTCTCGAGCAGGTTGGGGATCGAGTCACCGATGCACGTCGCCGTATTCTCAGTGAGGCCGAGCAGAGGGAACGGGAATTGATTGCATCTGCGCGTGATGCGGCAACGACCGAAGTCGATAAGGTACGTAACGCTGTAGGCGAAGAGCTCGTTGCGTCGCGCGCGGTGCTACACAACGATGCGCGCGTGATTGCGCGCGATATCGCAGACAAGTTATTGCGGAGTGACTCATGATCCGAGCTACAGCACTCGTTCTGCTGATCTTCGGTATCGCGGGGGACGCAGCTGCCGCGAGTGAAGCCCATGCCGAGCCAAACTGGCGTCTGCTCATCCTGCAGATCATCAACGTGTTCGTGTTGGCGTTCGTGCTGTTTCGTTTTGCACGTCAGCCATTGCAGGAGTTTCTGAAAAATCGTGCGGCAGCCATCCGCGATCGCCTTGAAGATTCGCAGGATCGTCTGCGCCGCGCGGAAGCAGATCTCAAAGAAATCCGTGAACGCCTCGATGGTTTTGAAGCCGAAGCCAACCGCATGGTGGGGGATGCCGAAGAACAAGCGCGCGCGAGCGCTGCGCGAATCATGGAACGTGCGGAGGAACAAGCGACGCGAATTCGGAATGAAGCAAGTATCGTGGCCACGCAAGAGGTCTCGCGCGCTCGCGGTGAACTGCAGCGCGAAGCTTCAAATCTCGCCATCTCTATGGCGGGTGAGATTCTGCGCGAGAAAATGACTCTGGACATCGATCGTCGCCTGGTCGGGGAATACATCCAGAAAGTGGAGGAACGCGCGTGATCAAGGGTGGTGCGATTGCACGGCGTTACGCGCGTGCGGTATTCGGTCTTGGCGACGCGGCAGATCTGCTCAGTCAGATTGATCTGCTAACGGGAACCGTGACCGGAAGTCCCGAGTTGGAGCGGGCACTCTTTACGCCGATTCATCCGCGGGCGGAACGCCGTGGCTTGATCGCGGAGTTGGCGGAGAAGCTAGAGATCGCGCCAGAGATGCGTACGTTTGCGATGATTCTTGTCGATGAGAATCGCGTCGCGTTGCTACCTGCGATTCGCGACGAACTGCGAAAGCAGGTGCAAGCTGCCGCGGGCCAGGTGGATGCGGAGCTTGTTTCTGCCCGCGCGCTCGACGAGAGTGAAGTGGAATCGATTCGTGCCGCTCTTTCACAGCGCGTCAACGCGCAGGTGAATCTCAAGGTGAAGGTTGATGAAAGCTTAATCGGCGGTGTTGTCGCCCGTGTGGGTGATCTGCTGCTCGACGGTAGTGTGAAAACACAGTTGGGTTCCCTGGCCGGGAGCTTGGAGAAGGGATCGCGATGAAGATCAAAGCGGCCGAAATCAGCGACATTATTCGACGCCAGATTCGTGACTACGAACGAGAGATCGATGTAGCGGAAACTGGAACCGTGCTTTCGGTGGGTGACGGTGTTGCGCGTGTTTATGGTCTTGAGAATGCGGCCATGGGTGAACTTGTCGAGTTTTCTGCCGGGGTCCAAGGCTTGGTGTTGAACCTGGAAGAGGACAACGTCGGCATTGCCATCATGGGCGGCGATAGCAAGATTCGTGAAGGCGATATCGTGCGCCGCACCGGAGAAATCTTGCAGGTTCCCGTCGGTAAAGGTTTGCTCGGCCGAGTCGTCGACGGCCTGGGGAAAGCGATCGACGGAAAAGGTCCGATCGAATCCAGCGAATCTCGTCGTGTTGAAGTCAAAGCACCGGGCATCGTCAGTCGTCAGCCGGTAGAGGAACCGTTGCAGACGGGTCTTAAGTGCATCGATGCGATGACACCGATCGGTCGCGGTCAGCGCGAGCTCATCATCGGCGACCGCCAAACGGGCAAGACCGCGATCGCCATCGATACCATCATCAATCAACGCGAAACGGGTGTGTTTTGCATTTACGTCGCGATCGGACAGAAGCAGTCGACGGTTGCCCAAGTGGTCGAGAAGCTCAGTGAGCACGGCGCGATGGATTACACCATCGTGGTTGCGGCTTGTGCATCCGATCCGGCACCGCTGCAGTTCATGGCGCCTTACACGGGTTGCACCATGGGCGAATGGTTTCGCGATAGCGGCCAGCACGCGCTGATCATCTACGACGATCTTTCCAAGCAAGCCACCGCCTACCGTCAGATGGCATTGTTGCTTCGGCGCCCACCGGGACGCCAAGCCTATCCCGGCGATGTTTTCTATCTGCATTCACGCTTGCTTGAGCGTGCCGCGAAGATGAGTGACGCCGAGGGTGGTGGCAGCTTAACCGCATTGCCGATTATTGAAACGCAAGCCGGCGACGTGTCGGACTATATTCCGACCAACGTGATTTCAATTACCGATGGTCAGATCTTTCTTGAGACAGACCTCTTTAACTCAGGCCAGCGCCCAGCCATGAACGCCGGTGTTTCGGTTTCCCGCGTCGGCGGTGCCGCGCAGGTGAAAGCGATGAAGGGCGTTGCGGGCGGATTGCGCGTGTCGCTCGCACAGTACCGAGAGGTTGAAGCTTTTGCGCAGTTTGGCAGTGATCTCGATAAGACCACTCAAGATCAGCTTGCGAACGGTCAGCGCCTCACCGTGATGTTGCGTCAGCCGCAGTACAAGCCATTGCCCGTTGAACACCAAGTGGTGCAGATTTATGCGGCGACCGCGACCGACGATCGACCTTCATGGGTTCTCGGCATACCGGTCGAAGACGTGACGCGCTTTGGCGAAGAGCTAGTCGAGTTGATCGAAAGCAAACATTCTCAAATTCTTGACGAAATCCGCTCGAGCGGAAAGCTGACGGATGAAGTGAAGACCAAGTTGGATGCAGCGTTGGATTCGTTTGCAGAAAACTTTCAGCCATCGAAACAGTTGAACTAACACCAACTCGCTGGAGAGATTGAAACGTGGGCGCGAATCTTCGCGACATTAAGAAACGCATCGTCGGGGTTCAAAAAACCCAGAAGATCACCCGTGCGATGAAGATGGTTTCCGCGGCGAAGCTCGCTCGTGCCACACGTGCCATCAAATCCGCGCGGCCGTATGCCGAAAAAATCCAGCAGGTTCTGGGAGCGGTTTCAAGTGGACTGGATGCAGACTCGCACCCGCTCTTCGCGCCGCATGAAAACACAAGTAAAGTCGAATTCGTGGTCTTGAGTTCGGACCGTGGCCTATGTGGCGCGTTCAACGCGAACATCATGAAGCGTGCACTCGAGCTCATGGAGAAGCGCCGCGGCGACGCCGAGATATCCCTCGTCGCGGTCGGGCGTAAAACCATAGAGTTCTTTGCGCGACGGAATGTAGAGATCGGCAAATCATGGAAAGGCATTAGCCAGGTAAACGCGGACATCGCGCGCGAAATCGCGGGTTACTTGATGGACCGTTACCGCAATGAGGAAGTCGATGAAGTTGTCCTCGTATACAGCGAGTTTCAATCGGCACTGACTCAATCCCCGACGGGGAAGCAATTGCTGCCCGTGGTAACGGATGAATCCGAAGCCGACGGTGAGTATGAAATTGAACCGGGACCGAAGGAGCTTCTACAAACTTTGGTCCCGCAAGCTGTGGAATTTGCGGTGTTCCGTGCATTGCTGGAAAACCAAGCCGGTGAACACGGCGCGCGAATGACCGCGATGGAGAATGCAACCAATAACACTAGCGAGTTGATCGAGACGTTGACCTTGGATTTCAACAAGGCACGTCAGGCGGCGATCACCGCTGAGCTGGTCGAAATCGTAAGCGGCGCGGACGCGCTGTAAGGCATCAGGAGAAGTCATGGACGGAAAAGTACTTCAGGTCATGGGCCCCGTTGTGGATGTGGAATTTCCACCCGGTGAGCTTCCAGAGATCTACACGGCGCTGCGGCTCACGAATACTTCGCTGAACGACAAAGCCGATAATCTGACGCTCGAAGTCGCACAGCATTTGGGTGAAAACACCGTACGTACCATTGCGATGGACGCGACCGAGGGCCTTGTTCGTGGAACGGCGGTCAAGAACACGGGCGCACCGATCAGCGTGCCCGTTGGTGCGGGGACTCTGGGCCGCATCATGAACGTCGTTGGTGAACCCGTGGATGAGAAGGGCCCGATCAAATCGGATGCGACTGCCCCAATTCACGCGCACCCGCCAAAGCTTGAAGATCAAGCATCGACAATCAAGCAGTTCGAAACGGGTCTTAAGGTTGTGGATCTACTCTGTCCGTTCCCGGTCGGTGGCAAGATCGGCCTCTTTGGCGGTGCGGGTGTGGGCAAGACGGTGTTGATTCAGGAGCTCATCAACAATATCGCGACCGAGCACAGTGGCTATTCGGTTTTCGCGGGTGTCGGGGAGCGTACACGTGAGGGTAACGATCTTTGGCGTGAAATGGCCGAAGCCGAACTCTCAGATGGCAGCACCGTGCTCGACAAAGCCGCGCTTGTTTATGGGCAGATGAATGAACCGCCCGGTGCGCGTGCACGGGTTGGGTTGAGCGCACTCACGGTTGCGGAGTATTTCCGCGATCAGGAAGGTCGTGACGTACTGCTCTTCGTCGACAATATCTTCCGTTTCACCCAGGCGGGTGCTGAGGTGTCGGCGTTGCTCGGTCGTATTCCGAGCGCGGTGGGCTACCAGCCCACGTTGGGTACGGACATGGGTGAGCTGCAGGAGCGTATTACTTCAACGAAGAAGGGTTCGATCACTTCGGTGCAGGCCGTCTACGTGCCCGCGGATGACTTGACCGACCCCGCGCCGGCAACCACGTTCTCGCATCTGGATGCGACGATCGTGCTTTCACGCCAGATCGCGTCACTCGGTCTCTATCCCGCGGTGGATCCGCTCGATTCAACCAGTCGCATTCTCGATCCACAGGTCGTTGGTGACGAACACTATAAAGTCGCACGCGACGTTCAGCAGGTGCTGCAGAAGTACAAGGACCTGCAGGACATCATCGCGATTCTCGGGATGGATGAACTTTCAGAAGAGGATCGGCTCGTTGTGGCACGCGCGCGAAAAATTCAGCGCTTTCTCTCCCAACCGTTCTCGGTTGCGGTCCAGTTCACGGGCACCGAGGGCAAGTACGTGTCGATCGCCGATACCGTGCGTGGTTTCAAAGAAATCCTAGAGGGCAGGCACGATGATCTGCCCGAACAGGCGTTTCCGATGGTGGGTACCATCGAGGAAGCCCGTGAAAAGGGCGAGCGCATGTTGAAGAGCGCTGCGTAAGTCACATGGCGACCCATCTCAGCATCGTTACGCCCGAGAGCCCGATTGTGGAGCTCGACGTCGATTCCGTGGTGATCCCCGGAACCGAGGGTCAATTTGGTGTGCTCGCAGAACACGAAGCGTTCCTTGCTCCGTTGCGCGCCGGCGTTGTCGAATATCGGGTGGCTGGTGAAACGCATCGCGTTGCAGTTTCGGGCGGGTTCGCGGAAGTGACTCAAGAACGCGCAACGATCTTGGCTCGGACTGCGGAGGTCTCGAATCAGATCGATCGTGCACGTGCGGAGCAAGCGGTGGATCGTGCACGGAACGAACTCGAGCGGATCGGTGTGCAATCGCCGCCCGAAGAGGTGCAAATCGCGCGCGACGAACTCGACCGCGCGGAAGCACGATTAAACGCCGCGGAGTAGTTCCTCTGCCGGGTAGACGAAGCTCGTGCCCTTCAAAATGCCGTCGCAGATGATGTCGAGGCCGCGACTGCGTCCGGGCAAGAATGGCTCGATGCTATCGGTGGCGATACGGTATGGCGGATACGCCCCCGTGGGCTCCATGAACTCCAATGGGATCATGCGCCGGAAGAAAAAGTGAAACGCGTACTTCCGTGCGCGTTCCAACTCGGCGTCAACCAGGCGTTCCCCGAGCGGTAGCTTCTGCAGCAGTTCGAAATAGTCCTCGCTCGACTTGGCGTCCAACGTGATGCCCTTGTTACGAATGAAAGCTTCGCCCGCGGTGATCACGGGTACGCCCAAGCTTGTGAGTTCGATCCCCGCCTTGGTGCCGTAGATGAGGATCGAGTCGCAACGCGCCATGACGGCATAGGTGCTCAGCCGACTCTCCGGTCCGATGACGAATACATTCGATGGTAATGTCGGGAATGCCCCGCGGAGTTCATCGACGACCTTTTGACGCGACGGTAATGCTCCTCGCAACTCCGCCGGATGCACACGAATGATCAGCTGCAGTTCCGGTCGACCGCGGAAATGTTCGATGGTTGCAAACAACCAGCTCAACATATCCGGGAAGGCGTTGGCGTCGTAGTGCAGCTGAGCGTCCCAAGCCACGTTGGTCATCAGGCCGATGCAGGGGCGTTGTAAATCTACGCCAATGTCTTGCGTCAATTCATCCAGATCAAAGCTTGGGTTCTCATGAAACCAGATCCAGTCCTCGTGCCCGGTCCAGCGGCTCTCGAGGTACCGTAGGGTCTCCGACTCGAGCTCTGCGTTCCATTCCATGTTTTCCCACTCACTGGTGGGTTCATGCAGCAATGTCTGGTGGTAGGTGTCGCCGTGACTGAAGAGGAAACTCTTCTTGCGGTATGCGGGATGCCAGTTTACGACTCGCGTGTGGAATTTTCTCGCGACCTCTCCGATCAATCCCTGTGGCACGTAGATCCCGTGATGGAAAACTGCCGTTTCGAATGGGTGATCTGCCAAAAGATGCTGTGTCGAAAACGTTGTCAACAGTGCCGCATGCAGATAGCGCCGTAAAACACTTTCGGCGTGTTGCTCGGCGTCGAGCGTGCCGCGTGCGAAAAAGCGCAAGGTGCCCGCCATGGCGTGCTCGCCGACCGCAATTCCATCGACCACCAAAGCGGGAATCGATGCGTAGGGCGTTTCATCGAGAATTTCCTCGGCACGCGTGTGGTCGGCTGTAGCCAACCAATCGCTGTAGCGGTGTACGCGAAACCCCGCGCCCTGATACATGTGATGTGCAGGCTTGAAACATTCTTTGCAAAGATCTGGTTTGGGTCCGAACTCAAGAAACGCTTCTTGATTCGGGTACCAACTGACTTCGCATGCCATGCAGGCTGGCAGAGCGGAATCGCAGAGTAGGATTTCCGGGCGCGCACCCCGTAATGTGAGTGCGACGGCGAGCATACTCTCCACGGGTGTTACGGCGAGATGCCCGCCAAAACTGGTCGCGATCAACACCTTGGGTCCGCTACGTGACCGCTCCAGGGCGGCCTCCCATTCCGAACGGTCACGGTCGAGAATCCGTGTCCAATCCGGATGACCTTGTCGCTGTTGACGATGATGACGCATGAGTCGAGCCGGACGGAACCACCCCGCCTGTTTGAGGTAGTTGCGAAAGAGCTGATTCATGCAGCGCCGAGTTCGGACGCGATGCGTGAGGTAAGACTCACGGCGTCCAGCCCATGCGCGTGGAGGACTTCATCCGCCGTACCACATGCGGGCACGTTCTCCACAGCAAACGGAACGACGCGTTGGCCTGCACCGATTCCCGCTGTGGCCAGCGTGCTTGCGATCAATTGACCCTGCCCGCCCAGCCAATAGTGATTATCGAGTGTAAATACACGCTTGAACCCTTGGGTTTGTTCTGTGAGCCAATCGGCATCGATGCGATTCAGCCAGGGCAGATCCATGATGCGCAGGGAGATCGCGTACTGGTCTCGCAGCTTCTCTGCGGCAAGCATAGCTTCACGGAGCATCACCGGACCCGAACTGATCAGCAGCGCATCATTACCATCTCGAACCAAGTGACCGTGGCCAAGTTTGAGTGGCAGGTCGGGAACCTCGAACGACACTTCAACGGGTACCGTGACGAGTCGAAGGTAAACGCTTTCGTCGGTTTGATTCAGCGCGAATTCCAGCGCGGCGGCGACTTCTCGTTCGGTCGCGGGTTCAATCAGAATCAAACCCGGCATCGCGGCGAGTGCAGCAATATCGCGTACAGACTGATGGGAATGCCCCGGTCCTCCCGGCAGCAATCCAGCCAATGAACCCACGTAGAGAATCTTGCGACCTTCGGTCGCCGCGTTGTAGATCTGCTCGTTGGGACGCGCGGCCAGAAAACACGCAAAGCTATGCACCGCGGGCAGCCAACCTTTGAGCGCCATCCCACTCGCTTGGGAGACCATGTCCTGTTCGGCGATGCCGCATTCAAAGAATCGGTCGGGAAAGGCATCGCGAAACGGAATCAATCCGGTATCGAGTACCAAATCCCCGTCGAGTACAACCAGTTCGGAGTTCCGTCGACCCTGCTCAACCAGCGCGCGGCCGTACGCGGCAACCAATTTCTGAGTGGGCTTGGCTGCGAGAGCCTTGGGTCTCGCATGGCTCCGCGTGTTCAGGGACGCAAGCCCAAGATTGGACAAGCGTTCATTCGTGCGATCCAAAAGCTCCGCAAGCGCTTTCTCATAATGCTCCACGCTCGGTGCGCCACTGTGGAAGGCGTAGAGTTCGTCGGGTTTGAAGCGCGGGTGCTCCATAAAGGAAACGCCGCGTCCCTTGATCGTATCGGCAATCAGTACGCCCGGACGCGGATCGTCGCGTAGCGAATGCAAAGTTTCCGCGAGCGCAAGGAAGTCATGTCCGTTGCAGCGCGCAACTGCCCAGCCAAAACTTGCAAACTTCGCTTCGAGATCGCCCAGGTCGCTTACGTGAGAAACGTAGGTATCGGATTGGAGCTTGTTGTGATCGACAATCGCAGTGATTTCACCGATCTGCTGGTTTGCGGCCGATGCTAAGGATTCCCAGAGCTGGCCTTCTTGAAGTTCGCCATCCCCGGTCATCACGAAGGTCTGTCCGGGTTTTCCGTGCGCACGGTTGGCCAGCGCCATGCCCTTTGCTTTGGAAATTCCCATACCGAGCGAGCCGGTGTTGGCCTCGACATTAGGTGTGGAGACATCCGGATGGCCGGGTAAGCCGCCAAGCCGCCGTAGCTGATGCACCAACTCGAACTCGAGCTGGCCCGCGCCAATCAGTGCTGCGTAATAACCGGGTGCGTCATGACCCTTCGATGAGAAATAGACGTCGCGGTCAGGATCCATTTCGTTCAATAACAGATGGGAAACGATGTCGAGGCTGCTGAAGCTGCTGCCGATATGCCCCGAGCCTGCATTCGCGATCATATAGAGTGTGTTGATGCGGCAGACATCGGCAAAGATCGCCGTGCGATCCACCGTGTTATTGCCGAGTTCTCGCACACGCTTTAGTTCGTCTTCAGGAATGTAGATCAGTTCCGACACGGGATTTCCTTGGGATAAGGGGTCTGAGGTATGGGGGGAAGACTCGCGCTTCCGTCGGCGAGCAGTCGCTCGGCGTGAAACCAATCGGCCTCATCGTTCACATCGAACCCTTCGAAATCCTTGGTAAAGAACGGCGCCAGTCGCTCGCCGGCAATGCTGCGGCCCTGTTGCACGACGCGCGACCATGCGATTTCAAGACTCGCGTTCTGTACATGAACCTCGGGCAGCGAGGGATACTGCGAGCTATGCCAGGGTGGGTCGGCCGGAGATGGAAGTAACGGTGCCATATTGTCGCCACGAACGAGCCACATTTTGCCCGGGTGTTGTTTGCATAATTCGACGGCACGAATCGAGTCGATTCCATCTAACGCTAGGAATTGCTGCCACGCCCTGTGGATGGTCTCCGCACGACGAAATGGACTCGTGGGTCGCAGGATGCTGAAGCAATCGAAGTCGCGACCACTTGATTCGAGACAGCGGAGCATATGCTCGACCCATTCGATGTCGGGCGAACGAGATCCCGCGAGTTCAGACGGTCTCAGAAAAGGCACCTCGGCGCCATAGTATTTGGCAACCTCGGCATACGCACTTGAGTCTGTTGAAACCACAACAGCGTCGAAGACTTTGCTCTCATGTGCGGCTGCAATTGAATATGCGATTAGCGGATGCTCGCCGAGCTTGCGGATATTCTTGTCCGGAACGCGCTCTGAGCCCGAACGTGCAGGTATCAGCGCGACCGCTCGTGCCAATCTAATTGGCCTCCGGGTTGAAATTGATGCAGATGTTCTTGAGTTCGGAATAGACGTCGAGTGCTTCGGTGCCCGGCTCGCGTGTGCCATTCCCCGATTGTTTTCGGCCCCCAAAGGGCATATGGGGCTCGCTACCGTAGGTGCCGGCGTTCACCATCGCGACTCCAGCTTCGACATGTTGCGCGAAGCGAAGCGCACGGTCGATATTCTTGGTATGAATCGATGCGGTAAGGCCGTACGGAGAGTTATTCGCCAACGCCAACGCTTCATCTAGATTGGCTACGCGATAGAGAACAGCGATCGGGCCGAAAATTTCCAACGTGGATAGCTTGCCGTCGGGTTTAACGTTTTCGACCAGGGTCGGTGTCATGTAGTAACCCGCCGCGCGTGCGTCATTGGTAATTCGATGGCCACCAAGGATCACTTTGGCACCTTCGGACTTAGCGATACGGATCGCGTAAAGCATTTTGCCAAGCTGGCCCTCGTTGATCACGGGTCCGAGATCATCGCCTTCGGCGGAGCCTACCCGCAGCGTTTGCGTGTGCGTCACGAGTGCGTCACGAAACGCTGCGTAAACTTCGTCGAAAACAATCAGACGACTTCCAGCAGCGCAGCGTTGCCCCGCGTTGCTAAATGCAGATAGTGCGGCCCAGCGCACCGCGTTTTCAAGATCGGCATCATCGCAGACCACCAATGGGTTTTTGCCACCGAGTTCCAACGAGACATGAGCAAGTCTTTTACCCGCGATGCGTGCGATCTGACGGCCCACAGCGGTGGACCCGGTGAAGCTCACGACATCCACGTCGGCATGCGCGACCAATGGAGCACCTGCCGCGGGGCCACTTCCTTGAATTACATTCAAGACACCGGCCGGTAACCCGGCCTCATGCGCGATCTTTGCAAAAAGCCATGCGGTCGCGGGTGTGTCTTCGGCCGCTTTGAGCACCGCGGTATTGCCGCAAATTAATGCCGGAAAGACTTTCCAAGCCACGTTCGCGATCGGCGTGTTGGCCGCGATGATCAATCCCGCAACACCGCGTGGTTGGCGTACGGTCATTTGAATCCGATTTACCCCTCCGCTGGGGATGGTCCGGCCGAAGAGTCGTTGGCCTTCCCCCGACATGAAGAGTCCTTGCGCGATGGCAGCGCCGGTTTCGCCTTGGGCCTCGCTGATCGACTTTCCTGTTTCCAGGGCGACCGTCCGGGCCACGGCTTCGCGTTCTTTCTCAAGGCCCATCACGATATTGTGTAGGATCTGACCGCGCGTGACGGCCGAGGTTTGTGCCCAACTGGGTGCCGCCGCACGTGCGGCAGCGATGGCGACTTCGACGTCCTGGGCGTTCGACGCTGTGAGGCGGCAAAGCAAGCGTCCGTCGGCAGGCGAAAACTTATCCAGCCGCTCGCCGGAAAGGGCGGACGTTTCCTTCCCTTCGATCCAATTGGGAATTTCTTGCGGGAAAGGCAATTCAGGCATCGTGTTCCTTACCAAGCGGTCCAGCCACCGTCGATGATGAGATTTGAACCGGTCATATACGAAGACGCGTCGGATAGCAGAAAGACCAGCGCGCCGTTGTAGTCCTCTGGCTGAGCCATGCGTCCGAGTGGGACGCGAGCGTGATAGCGCTCCAGGAATTCTTCGTCTTGATCATTGAACACACCCCCGAGAGTCAATGTGTTGGCGCGGACGCCTCGTGGCGCCCAGTAGGTCGCCATGTATCGCGTCAAATTGAGCAGAGCGGATTTCGATGCCGCGTATGCGGCGGGCTTATAGAACTCTTCCCCGCGCTGGCGTCGATACTCATAGAGACTCTGGTCTGGTGAGACCAAGCCATAGATGGACGCGATGCTGACGATGGATCCCCGCCCGGCTTCCGCCATCGCGCCGCCAATCACTTGGGAGCAGAGGAACACGCCTTTGGTGTTGACCTCCATCACGCGGTCCCAAGAATTCTCGGGGTAATTTTCAAAAGGACCGTTTTCAGCAGCGCCCGCGCCCGGGGGCGAGTCCAATGCGGCGTTGTTCACCAGCCCCAGCGGGGTATACCAATGCTTGCGCACTTGGTCGAGTGCGCGCTCGATCGAGATACGTTTGGTGACGTCAACGCTCAGCGTTAGCAATTCGCTCTCGGAGGGGCGGTGCCCGAGCGCGGTTTTTATCCGATCGTCCTCGACTTCGAGGTCAAAAATCGCGACGCGTGCGCCGCGCTCCAACAGCGTTTTCGTGAATTGCAGCCCTAGCTGTCCCAGACCACCGGTGATCACGATGGGTCGGCCGCGAAGACTGAATAGATTGTCGTTCATGAAGCCTCGCTCGGCTTCGCCCGTTATTCTAAATCCTCATGACCGAGATTCTCGTCGGTCGTGAGTGAACGCTTCAGCACTTTGCCGATGACGTTTTCGAGTTCGTACGGGGGAAGTCCGTCGTTCGGGGAACGAATTGCAATGTCCTCGCGCGTAAGCTGGTGTCCAACCGCGAGATCACGCGCCGCGACAAGTTTCTTTGCCATCTTGAATAAGGGCTTTTTCTCCGTCGGGTATTGGCGCTTCTGGCCGTCACCGAGGGCGATTCGTGTGCGCTGAAGGTCTCGAACCAAGCGCCGCATTCCCGGTCGTTCCAAGGAGAACGCATGGTCGGTGCCCTTCCAGGCGCGATTCAAGGTGAAGTGCTTTTCGAGGATTCGTGCGCCGAGCACATAAGCCGCGGGTGCCATCGCGATCCCGCTGTCATGCGCCGAGAGACCGATCACAATATTGGGGAAGGCCTCTCGAAAAGTCTCGATCGTGCGCAGATTGAGTTGGTCAAAATCCGGCGGATAGCCCGCGGTACATTGCAAAATGGTGATCTGCGGGTTGATTGGCATGGCCGCGTCATAGGCGCGTTGAACGTCCTCCATCGTGCCGCCGCCGGTACTCATCACTACTGGGCGACCGAATCCCGCCACGTACTTGATCAGCGGGAGATTCGTGAGGTCACCGGATGCGATCTTGAATGCGGGAACGTCGAGCTTCATCAGAAAATCGGCGCTTTCGAAGTCAAATGCCGTGGCGAAGAAGATGATCTGGATCTCCGCGCAATAACGCTTCAGCTCCTGATACTCGTCCCAGCCAAATTCGAGTGCTTCTCGATGGCTACCGTAGGTGTCGCCGTAGCTGTTTTCGTTGTCATACGCGCTCTCATACATATCGCGGGTGAAGAGCGTGCGGTTGCTTCGTTTTTGAAGCTTAACCGCGTGGCAACCACATTCCTTGGCGGCTAGGAAGAGTTCTTTGCATTTCTCGATATCGCCTTGGTGATTGTGTCCTACCTCGGCAATGATGAAACAGTCGCTGTCGTCGTCGATACGAAAGCCACCGATCGTGAGCTCACGAGCCATCGTCCAACCCTCCCCCCGGATTCGTTCGAAGAGTACCGAAATCCTGTCGACGAACGAGAAAAATCCCTCTAGTACATGGGTCCCGCGAGTCGATCCACCAGCCGCTTCCAGCCAAATTCGTCGGCGCTCTGTCGCGCTCCTGCCGAAATTTCCTGCAATTCCTCGGTTTTCGTCGGTAACTGCTCGCATGTCGCGATATCGATCAGGTTTCGACCGCCCCGGTAGGTGGCCGGAGACAGGTCGTCCAGATTGGTGATAACGACGGCACCGCATTCCATCGCCGAATTGACGCTGGTGTTGTTCTCGCGCACGCCTTTTTCAAAGAATGCGGCAAAATAGGTCGTATCGAGCAGGTAGTTGTAGACACCTGCATCCGATAGATAGCCTAGGAAATAGGCTTGGCCTCGGAAGATTTCCTGAATCTGGGCGAAAGCCTTGGCGAAACTACCCTCGAAGGTGGTGCCCTCGTGCAGCGCTGTAGAGACGAAGAGGCTGTATGACTTGCCCGTCGCTTCCAATAGGGTTTGAAGCTTTTCAAAGTGAGAAGCGCGCACTTTATGGGCCATCCCAAATGTCAGCACGGTGAGCTCGGATGGCTCAAAGCGCTGAGTCTCGAGAAATGAACCCGGGCACCAGGCTTCGACGACTTGGCGATGGTGAGGCCGAAGGCGACCCGCGAGCTCGGAATTGCCGCAATAAACTCGCTCGGCGCGCTCGAGAAAACGCCGTTCGAGTGGTGTATCGGCATAGGCGTGGAGGAAGAGTTGAAGCTCTTGTTGTGGCTTGAGCTCGTCGAGAAAACGCGTGAGTAGGTGGAGCGCAGCCTCGGAGAATTCCTCCGTTTTGATCGAAAGCAGAATCCGAGGATGATCACGTACGGCCGGGTCGGCGAGTCCATGAATCGGTACCTGCAGCTGCCGCGCTAGCACCAGGTTGAACTTGGCGATGCCGCAAGTATGCGGATTCAGGTGATAACCAACGACGCAGTCCAATGATCGCTGCCTGGGGTCCACGCTAGGCCTCTTTTTCGTAGACCAGCACACGACCTTTGTTGAGCCAGTCCATGCGCTGCTCCAGATCCTTGCGGCGTCGTAGTCCCTGCATCACGAAGAGCAAGCGAAGGAAGTCCTGGTTGAGCAGCGTAATATGCGTGGGATCGACATCGAACTGTGTGGTGACGTCGAGCAAGTCGCGTGGTTCTGGATGGAAGCGAGTCGTGAGGTACACAAACTTAGATGTCACGCGCGCGATCTGCTCAACGGCTTGCTGAACCTCGAGAATCGTCAGGTGCTCGAAAACCTCGCGACAAATCACCAGGTCATAAGCGTTGTCGGGAACCGGTGGTGCGGTCACCGGCGCGGTAATAATGCGCTCACGAACTTCCTGCGGTGCGAGCTTGACGCATCCCGGACTGAAGTCGACTCCATCCGCGACGATGCCTTGCTCCTGCAGCAGAAACATCAGAGAGCCGGGACCGCAGCCCAGGTCTAAAACCCGCTGCGGTTCGAAAATCTCTTTGATCAGTGCTGGATTCTTGCCTTCGATCTCACGTCGTGCATCGATGGTGTAGCAGTTGCCATCATCGCGCCAATCAGTGGTGAAGTATTCAGCGTCGTAATGCGCTGCTCCGATTCGCGCTTGATCCTGGGCGTAGCGTTCAAAGCGCGCGAGTGATGACGCATCGCTGCGCTCGTCGAGCCAAGATGCGAGCAACTTGGTAGAAGAATCCAGCACGGTATCCAAATACACGATCTCCGTGCCGTGGTTGGCGCAGATTTGCACTTGAGCGGGTGGCAACTTGCTCTTCCAGTCCGAGCCTTTTACGTAATACTTGGGCCGAAGTTCTTCAAGAACCGCCTCGGTGTCATAGGCGTTGAGATGCGTGTAGTCGATGTGGCGAAGTGCGTCTATCACCTCGCTCCGCTGCTCGGCAGGTAGCAGCGGTGCGTGTTTCGCTGATACGTAAGTGTCTGGAGCCAGATTGCACAGAACCGGGCTCCCGAGCTTTGCCGCTTCGGCGAAGTAGCGGATATGACCGTAGTGCAGCGGATCGAACGCCCCATCGACCATCGCGACTTCACCGCGATAGCGATGCAGCTCTTCAAACTGAACGATCAAACTCCCCCCCGCCTCCGACCGTCTTCACCGTCGGAAGCGCGTATTCCAGCCCGTCGAGGGAGCTCTGTCAAGGATGGCCGACACGGCTGTGTGCAACGGTGATTTTGTCGGCCGCTCCAGTATAGTGTCAGCGAATCCTCCTCCCTTGGTGGTTGCATGGCGATCGACATCAAGAAAGATTTCATTAACCAACGTGAAGGGCGCCGAAGACTCTATGCGCTGGCTCGACGGTTGAGGCGTCCCACGACTTACGTGCAGCGACAACTGGCCACATGGGCGCTTCCACGCCCCACGTTCCGTATTCCGCAATCGACCGGAATTGCGACTCTAGCGTACGACCGCATTCCGGAAGCCGCAGAAGTCGCGGTCATGGCTCAGACCATGGTCCGGACCACGTTCCACGACCCCACCCATAAGCCAACCCGCAAGACTTTCCTGCTGAATCGGCTCGATCCCGCGCTGCTCAGTCTCGACTCGCCGATTCTTCGTTTCGCCCTGAATCCCGAGATTCTCAGTGCGGTCAGCCGCTACCTTGGAATGGTACCGATTCTCGCCAATATCAAAGTTTTCCTGTCTGAGCCCAGCGATACGGAGCCTTGGAGCAGCCAGCTTTTTCACTGTGATGCCCACGATAAAGCGCAGGTAAAGGCCTTCGTCTATTGCAGTGATATTGGACCTGAAAACGGTCCGCTTACTTTGATTCCTGCGAAGGAATCCGAACGGATTCGAGCACGGATTAACTACCGTTATCCCAAACGCATTCCCGACTCGGTGATAGACGAGGCCCGAGAGGAGCGTTCGCCTGAGGTTGTGACCGGGCCACCGGGAACCGTCTGTCTCTTCGACTCGAGCCGCTGCTTCCACTACGGCTCGAGGGTCTCGCCCGGCTCGACCCCGCGGGTGGTTTTGATGGTGCAGTACTTGACGCCCTTCGCGTTTACCGTGCCGACCGACTATCGTCAGGGTGCACCGCTTGGCGCTCTTGCAGATGCGCAATTGAGTCGGGTTCAGCGCGCGGTTTTGGCGGGTGAATAATGCGAAAGGTTTTTGATCGGGGGTGCGATGGTCGAAGCTGAACTCGTTATCCATCTCGGACTGCCGAGCACCTTCAACAAGTTGCTTCAGACGGAAGTCTTTGCGAAACATCCAGAGATTCAGAACGTTGCCAAGCCATGGGGCGTTCTCCCCAACTGGGAACTTACGAAGAAAGTCGTCCGTGATATTTCTCATACGTCGGAT
This sequence comes from Deltaproteobacteria bacterium, assembly GCA_029261895.1. Taxonomy (GTDB): domain Bacteria; phylum Myxococcota_A; class UBA9160; order SZUA-336; family SZUA-336; genus JAJDAK01. The sequence goes on along the minus strand of JAJDAK010000067.1, from coordinate 23,855 downwards.
CAGGAGTTCGAAACCGCGCTTGCAGATATTCGAGAGTATCTTCAGGTGTTGGTTGCGTCGAAGTCGAATACTGATCCTAAGTGGCGCTGCACGCTGTTTTCCGTCGAGTCTTTTTACACTCCGGTTCGTAATCACCCGGTGGATACATTGGATCGTTTGCAACGCGTCTTTGATAAGCCGTTCAAGGTACTGATCACGATCCGAGAGCAACGCGGCTGGCTGGAATCATTCTACCTTCAGGGTTTTCGACACTTCACTAGTGTCGGCGTTGATGGCTTCGGCGACTGGGCTCATCGCCAACGCGCCAAACCCTGGAACGCTTTCAAGTGTTGCAACCTCTGGCCCCCAATTCAGGAAATGATTTCAATAATCGGAAGCGAGCGGGTTCTTGTCGTTCCCATGGAGGCCATGTTTGCGGGTGTCGGTGAATACGCCGACCGGCGGATACCGGATTTCCTCGGCGTTGACCGAGAATCGTTCGACGCCCTCATGACTACGACTGATGTCGTGCGTGGGAGAGTTCCGGAGTACGGCTTTGTCCTGGGTCGAGCGAAAATGCTGGCCGATAAGGCAGGCCTGAACCCACTTGAGGCGAAATTACTTCCGGGACTTCTCCAGAAGATGCACCGCGCAGCAAAGAACGATCGCGAGGGACCTGGCGCGCATGTACTGGGTAGCCTGGAAGATGCGTTTTCAGCACAGGAGATTGAGGAAATCGTTAGGGGGAATGCACGTATGGCGGAATTGACCGGGGTCGATCTCACTCACTTTTCGTATCGACTTCCTTAGGAGCAGCGCGAAGATGACGCGAACCGATCGTGAAACCTGTGCTTGCGACTTGTGTGGAAGCGATGACTACCATGCGCTTCCAAGTTTCATCACGCGTCCACACACCGTGGTCATCTGCCGAGACTGCGGTCTGGTGTATACGAACCCGCGGCAGACGGCTGCTGCACTAGAAGCGTGGCTACGTGATGGTTTCGTTTCCGATCCCGGGGCTCAAGCCACTGGGGCCAAGGACGTAACCGCAGAAAAACTACACAAACGAGTTCAGAAGCTTCGCCCCTACGTCGAGGACCTGGTGAAACGTTTCGGAGACGTTCAAGGCAAGAAGTGGCTTGAAGTGCGATCGCGCAGTGGGCCTGTTTTGGAAATCGTTGCTGAGATGGGTGCGGAGGTACATGGAGTAGATCCATTTGAAGCCAACATCGCTTTCGCGAGGAATCATTTTAGTTCCGAGCAGTTTTATACGCGCTCCATGAATGACCTATTGGGTACGATCCCCGGGAAGTTCGACTTCATCGGGATGCTTACAATCCACGTACCATCGCATTCTCCCTCGCCGACGAAGCTGCTTCGGGATTGCTATGAGCGTCTTAACCCCGGTGGTCTGGTGCTGGTGTCCGAGAAAGACATCACGCGACCAAGGCCGTACGGCAAGCATTTCAGCCTTTCGGGTGACTCAGCCATCGCGCATTTTCAGCATATGACGCTCGGTTCGACTCGGGCCTTCGTGGAGAAAGCCGGTTTTAAAATTATGTATGCCAATCACGTGGATCGATGGTCGAGCGTGCAGCACCTGCTTGTTGTCGGCCAGAAGCCCGCGACCCCGAATCCGGCGAGGGCGATCCGTGCGGATGATCCCGACGCCTTGTTCTCGACGTTGGTGCGCCTCTACTTGCGCCATCGATTGGAAGCGCCGCTTCGTTTTGCAAAAGCGTATAGCCACGGACCGCTGCGTGACTTGGCTAGTTATTACCGACGCTCTCGGAAGAAATTTCTAAAGCGGCGTCGCAAGTGATGTGCGTTCTGCAAACCAAGGCGTACGGAGTTCTTCGGGCAGGGTATCGACAAACTCCTCAAGCGGTTCGGGATCCAAACTGACGTAGAATTGAAACGCTCGCCGCTCTAAGGTGGGCGGAGCTTGGTCGGCGGGAATATCGGCCCCATGCACGACGCGCGAATTCATCAACGTTGCCATGGTGTTCCAGCGATACGGCATGCTCTTGAGGTATTCGCAACGCATGCCATCGTTTCCCGGATAGTAGGTCTCGACGTAACGGGCCACGAATTCGCGGTCGACCTTAAAGAGTTGTGTCCCGAATCTCTCATCGCTGCCGGGGTCTTTCGGCAGGTACAAGAGATGCGTGAGTAAGACGGGCTTGCGATCCATATGTGGCTTGAGTTTGTAACCGGGGCGTCCAAGTAAGAAGCGCTGATCAGAAACCGAGCGAGGCAGTGTGCGGCCATCCCGAACCATGTCCTTGCCGAAGACCTGAACGTAGAAGTCGTCAAAATACGCGGCGAATTTTGCTTGCGTCGCTGGTTGAATCACTTGGGGGCATACGACGTAGCTCATGAACCCCCAAAGTGTTCGTGTCTCTTGGGGCAGGTCGGGTGTACTCATCCGGCATTTTAGCCTGACGTTGTCTCCGCCCGTGAAATATGTCGAGGGTGGCACGGCATCAACGAGCTTTTGATAGAAGTCGTTGGGAAGTAAATGATCTACGATTAGATGAGGGCCAGGTTCTTCAATGACTTTGCTCGCCGCCATTCGTTCGTGCACATGCTGTGTGATCCGTTCTAAATTGAATTCTTTGGAGAGTCGAGCAAGCTCAGCCGGGCTGGGTGTTTGTACGGTAACTGCTACTGGCTGTGGCGGTTTCGTCTTTGGGCGAAAGTTTAAGCGTTTGCGAATTCGCGAGTTAATTTTTTCAAACATAGCAGGCCCTGCTCTGTTGATTAACGTACACGCGCAATGACGATCCCGGGCTTAAGCGTCAGCTTGGACGGAAAGTCATTGAAGGCCAGAATCGGTTCGAGTCCGTAGCGATTCAAGTCCTCGAGTGACGCATCAAAATAATTCTTCGACCGTATGTAATCGCGCCGAATCCCCGAGTCATTCCAGTCGCGGAAGGACTCAATCATCACCACATATTTTCGGGAAACACGGCGCAGCTCGGTGAGCGCTTGGTCACGAACGTCCTGCATTTGTTCGAGAGCGAGCCGGGTGAATGAAACATCGAATGAGCCGTCGGCGAACGGCAGGGCGGCAGCATTCCCGTGGTGGAACTGGATGCGGGTATGGGCCGAGTTCGTATCGAGTGGCAGCGGAGAAAACTGACAAAGAGCCTCAGGCAGCATCGGATCTTGCGTGATCGCTTTGGCCCGCGCGACGGAATCTGGCTCGAGCTCAAGTCCCGAGCAGCGGACGGATGGAAAGCGCGTGGCCAAAACGAAGAGGTTGATGCCGCTTCCCGATCCAACTTCCAGAATGTTCTCGGGCTGCAGGGCTTCGATCGCCCGAAGCAGCAAAAACAGTTGCACGCGGGCGGTGCCCACGCCTTTGGCCATCAGACCTTCATCGCCCCACTCACAGGGGACGGGTTTACCTTCCGGACTCAGTTTGAGAGAAAACCACTCGCGTGCGCGATCCAAATCTCCGAGCGACGGGTCGAGCGGTGATAGGAGCTTTGACGTGCGGTCCACCGGCCCGCGCTTCTTCCCCAAGGCCTTCTTCTTTTTATTCGCGCGCGATTCTGCAAGCCGGATCCAGCCCTCCGAAGCCGTGGGCATGCGTTCACGTACGTACGGCGCGAAGATCTCCGCGATCTCCCGCTGGCTGGCCAGCGATTTCAGGTCGAGCTCAGGTTCCATGGCGAGAAGTATAGTGGCCCGATCGGCTGGCGTCTGCGGATGAGTCCAACTTGCGCGTTTTCGACTTGATCCCTTTAAGCGGTACCCCTACCGTGCTGTTCCCAGAGGGGGATTGAATTGAACCCGAGATTACCAACAGGGCTCGTGGATCGAGGGGTTGCTCTCGAGCGATGAGGATCATCTTCTTCACCGCCCATTTCGGCTTCCTGCGCAATTTCGAAACCACGGTTCGCACGCTAGCGGAACGCGGCCATGAGGTGCTGCTTTTTGCGGAGCGCAAAGGCAAGCCCGACGAGCGTCAAATCGCGGACCGACTGGCGCTGGACTTGACCTCGGTTTCCATCGTGGATCAGCCGCGGTACAGCAGCGGAATGTGGCGTGCGTTGGCTCGCGCGATTCGTCTCTGTATCGATTACCTCCGCTATTTAGAACCGAGTTTCGCCGACACCCCGCGGCTCCGCGCGCGTGCAGCATCCCATCTGCCCGGTTGGACGCTGAAGGTACTCAGCTTTGGTATCTTCCGAGGTTCCACGGGTCGACGTTGGATCGGTACGTTGTTGAAGACGCTGGAGCGCGCGGTTCCGATCAGTGGTGCGGTCGACGCTTTTATTGAGGCGCATAAGCCCGATGTATTGATCACGACGCCCTTATTGTACTTCGGCTCACAACAGGTGGATCTCGTACGCACGGCTCGTCGTCGCGGGTTGCCCAGCTTGCTCTGCATCGGGAGTTGGGATCATCTAACGACCAAAGGACAGATTCACGAAGTTCCGGACCGGGTCGCGGTTTGGAATGAAATTCAGCGTGAAGAGGCGATCCGCCTGCATCAAGTTCCCATGGAGCGCATCAAACTCACGGGTGCCCCCGGCTATGACCGTTGGTTCGGTGCGGAGCCCAGTACGAATCGAGCCGCATTCTGTAGCGAAGTGGGTTTGCGCAGCGACCGACCGTATTTGCTCTACCTTGCTTCATCGATGTTCATTGCCCCGCGTGAGTGGGAATTTGTGGATGAGTGGCTGCATACGTTGCGTGACTGCGGAAAAATCGATTTGAACGAGGTTGGCATCCTGATCCGACCCCATCCTCAAAACGCGGCGCAATGGGAGACATTCGATCTAGGTCGTTTCGAGAACGTGAGCATTTGGCCGCGTCATGGCGCGAATCCCATCGACTCAGCCTCGAGCGCGAACTACTACGACTCCATGTACCACAGTCATGCAGTGATCGGGTTGAACACGAGCGGCTTGATTGAATCCGCGATCATCGGGCGACCCGTCTTCACGCTCCTACGCCAGGATTTAGGTGCGTCGCAGGTCGAGACGATTCACTTCCAGCATCTGCTGCATTTTCACGGCGGGCTGCTGCATGTTTCGCACGACATGGACCGCCACATTGCCGACTTGAGTTCGGCGTTGGCAACCGAGTCAAAGACCGACGAGAAGAGTCTGCGCTTCGTCTCTGGTTATGTGCGCCCTCAAGGGTTGGATACACCGGCGGCTACAGTAATGGCGGACGTCGTTGAGGAAACGGGAAGTCTTCAGCCGGTACCGCGTTCACCGCGACCCGCGTGGACCCCCGCACTCATCCCCTTGCTATTTCCGCTGGCGATCGGTGCCAACGTCGCCTTCGCGTTGAAGGCGGGCGTCGATGCTCACCGCGTACAGCGTCGACTCACGCGGCCCCTTCGCATTGTCCGGAAGCGCGCCCGGGCGTTGTTGGTTGAGCTCCGGGATCGGGTTCGAAATGCTATCTACCCGCCGGATGAGCCAGAGGATCATTGATCGGACTTGGATCCTCGCCCGAACCCTGAGGGCGGATGAGTTGCTCGAGTGCGATCGGGAGTCCGCGTCGCAAAAACAGCAACGCGATTGCCAGCAGTATGAAGACGAATACGATGATGGCTGCGAAGAGGGGCTCGTCCCCGGTAAAGCCAGCGAAGAGCCAGTCCCTCGGCGTGTTGATCAGATAGGTGAGTGGGTTCCAAGTGTTTACTGTGGCGAGGAATCCGGTCTCGGGTGAGACGTAGAATATCGGTGTGCTGAACATCACGACCGGCGCAATGAAGGTCAGCGCGTAGCGGATGTCGAGATAGACGAAAGTCACGGGTAAAATGAACGCTCCGACGGCGATGCCTGCCAGCATGACCACCGGGAAGCTCACGAGGATGAGTGGGAATGTGGCTGCGATTGACGCGTCAAAGACCACGAGCAACACGGTTAGGACGATCCCGGATAGCAACGAGTTAAACCCCGTGTAACACGCTGCAGCGACGAGCACAGCCGAGCTAGGGATCGGAATATCTCGCATAATGACGCGCATCCGTCGGCCGATCCATTGAGGCATCACGAGGCCATCCCAGAAAACCTGAAAAAAGAACGTGCCGGCGAACGCAAACGGAATGTAGTCGACCGTCGGGTCGGCTTCTCCCAAGCCGAACTGATTTCCTACCATGATGATGGGGCCGCCGGTCAAAACAATCCGAGCAAAAGCCCAGACGTAACCCAGGTAGGCTTGGCGGTAGCGAGTACGAAAGTCGCGTAGAAAAAGCTGCCATCCGAGGACGAAAATCTCGATCACGGTCGAGGAGCATAGTGCTTGCACTCCAAAATGGGAACCCGTACCCTCGATCGAAGTGCGGGGTGACCGTCCTCCGGCGTTAAGCCCGGATGAGCTTCTGGAGGGCATGCTGTATGGCTAAAGGGGCCGCCGGCGCGATCGTTGCGAAGCAGGTATCGAAAGCTTTCTACGGATCGTTCGACCAAGCTCGTTCCCGTGCATTCTTCGATATGCTCTTACCCGGCATTCAGCGTCGGAAGGCGCACATTCCCAATAGCATCTCTGCGCTCCGAAACCTGAGTTTCTCGATCAAGCCCGGTGAAGTCGTCCTGGTGCTGGGCGAACGAAATTCTGGGAAAAGTACGCTGGCTAGACTGATCGCTGGGCTGCTACGACCCGATCAAGGTCACGTCCGCGTTTATGGCAAGGCTGTACTCATACCCAAGAGTAAGCTCGGGGCGAAACGCTTCATTCTATTCAGCGAACACCTCAGACTGTCGATGGCGCTTTTTGGCGTACCACTACGAGAACGCCGGACGGCTGGTGAGGCGATTCTCGATACCTTTGGCTGGCAAGAGTGGAAGGAGGCGAAAGTTCATGATCTCCCACGTGACTGCTTGACCGTCGGTACCGCGCTCGCTGGCTTGTATTCGGGCGCCGATGTGTTCGTCATCGATGGGCTGCCCAGCGCACGATCGCAGGAGCTTCGGCGGCGCTTTGTCGCGGAGCTTGAACGCAAACGAAACGGCCGAACGGTCATTTTTATGTCACCACATCTTGATATTCTTCCCCAGCAGATCGATCGCGTTTTCATGTTGGAGAAAGGTGAGCTGATCGCCGCCGGGCCTCCGGACGATGTGCTGCCCATCTGTGTCGACAAGCTTCGTGGCGCAAGTGATGATGGCGATGATGATGCGGATTTGAGCATGGTCGACGAAGATGATGTGGATCTCATTTAGCCAGGAGATACCAAGTTTATGAAGCTTCTCGTCGTGGTCGCTTCTCCCGACTATCTACGCTTCTATGAGTCCACGTTGCGAGAACTATCGCGCCGGGGCCATCAGGTGTCGCTCGCGATCAATCGTATGGAGAAAGACAAGACGATTCGCTGGGATCATCTCGCGCGTGGTACCGGTTCGATTCGGGTGCTCGGCAAAGTTCCAAGTCGGGCAGGTCGCTGGGGATCGATCGCTCGAGTGATCCGCGGCGCGATGGACGTTTTACGATTTTTTCACCCTCGCTACGTAGATGCCCACGCACTTCGTGAGCGGATGATCCGTAAGGTCTTCGGCGCTTCAGCTGCTCGTATGCGGGTGCGCCGTTTACCGGAAGCCCTGGTGCAGCTTTGCATGAGTGTCCTGGCCGCGGCGGAGCGCGCACTCCCCTGCGATGCTGCGACCCTCGAATTTATTCGTTCCCAAGATCCCGACGCAGTAATTGTCACCCCGTTGGTCGAGGCAGCATCGGAGCAGGTGGATCTCATTAAGAGCGCCAAGGCATTGGGGATCCGAACCGGGGTTTGCATCCCCAGTTGGGACAACCTGACAAACAAAGGCCTGCTGCGGGTTCAACCGCAGCGCGTCTTCGTATGGAATGAATTTCAAAAACAGGAAGCGGTAGAATTTCATGGGACCGCCGCGTCAAACGTGGTGATTACGGGGACGCCACTTTTTGATACTTGGTTCGGTCGGAAGCCGAGTCGCACGTATGCAGAGTTCTGCCAGGCTGCCGGCCTTCCCGCCTCTCGACGCTATGTTCTCTTCGTCGCGTCTTCCGGATTTATTGCGGGGCGTGGTGCGGAAGTCGAATGGGTTCGGGGCTGGATCGAAGCGTTGCGTAGAAGTGATGATCCGTCCGTGCGTGAGCTGGCAGTCTTGATTCGGCCGCATCCTTATAATACGGGACCGTGGGAGAATGCAGACTTCACTGACCTCGAGGCGGTTGCAGTTTGGCCCAGAGAGCAAAGCAGTGCGGTCAATGCACGCGATCAGGACGACTATTTTGATTCGCTCTATCACAGCGCTGCCGTCGTCGGTATCAACACCAGTGCGATGATCGAAGCGGCGATCGTAGGTAAAGCCGTTCATACCATTGCTGTTCCTGAATACGCGGGACGGCAGCAGGGAACACTTCACTTTCATTATCTCGTACCCGAAAATGGCGGCTTCGTGCAGTTGAGCACGACGCTCAGTGAACACACGCGCGCGTTGTCGCGTACGCTTGAAGACCCCGATGCCGCTATAAAAACCGGCGAGCAGTTTCTTCGAGCGTTCGTACGCCCACAGGGACTAGCGCATGCAAGCACGCCACTGCTTGCCGACGCAATCGAAAGTCTGGAGCAGCTCGAAAAGCCGCCGCCCGAGCCAGTACCTGTTTGGGGTGTTCTGCTGCGATTTCCGTTGGCGTTGGCTTTTGCGGGATTTCGTGGTGTAGCTTCGTTGCGTCGTCGACTTGAGTCCGTCGTTCCACGGAAGTCACAGCTCAAAGGCGGCGGTGTTCCGTCGAAAACCGAGAAAAAGACACGTCGTCCCAAGAATCTGCTTGCGCAGTTCCCGGAAGTACAGGCCACCAAGGACACTATCCGTGCGCTCGGCGACGGCGATCGACCCATCGTTGTGGGTCCCTGGATTACCGAAGTTGGTTTTGAACTGCTGTATTGGATCCCGTTTCTCCACTGGGCCAAAGCGTACGGGGGAATCCGTGGCGACCGACTGATCGTGCTGTCACGTGGTGGTCCGTCGCATTGGTACCGAGATATATCTCCGAACTACCGTGACATCTTCGAGCTGTTTGAGCCGGGTACTTTTCGCACGAAGAACGATGAACGAACCGCACAGCAGGGTGGCAACCTTAAGCACGTAAGTGTTTCCGCATTCGATCGTGAAATTCTTGCGCAGCTAGGTCAACCGTCGAGCCTTAATCAGAGCCAGTGGCTGCATCCTTCGCTGATGTACAATTTGTTCCGGCTGTTTTGGCGCAAACAAACCTCGGTTAGACTGATCGAGTCTTTTAGCTCGTATCGAATGTTTGCTCCGATGGAAACATCGCAGGATTTAGTGGGGCTCCCGGATTCCTACGTGGCGGTCAAGTTCTATGACAGCGCGGCCTTTCCCGATAATCCCCGCACCCGTCAGTTTGTTTCTGCGTTGCTTGAGAATCTGACCCGTGAAACCGATGTTGTGCTGCTCGATACGGGGCTACGCGTAGATGACCATGGAGATTTTACGGCTGCTCAACGAGACCGCTTGCACACGATTAGCCACCTCATTACGCCGCAGAACAACCTGGATGTACAGACGCAGTTGATTGCCAACGCGCGGGCTCTGGTCGGAACCTACGGCGGATTTTCGTATCTTGGCCCGCTTTGTGGCGTCGATACGGTCTCATTTTATTCCGGCCAGCAAAGTTTTCGAGCGGACCATCTTGCGCTCGCACGCGATATATTTCAGTCCCTAGGAGCGGGGAGGTTTATTGCGTTGGATCTAGACGATCTCGATACCCTCCGATTGGGCCTTGGGGCCGACTGGAACTTGCGATGACAGTGTTTGAAGCAGAGGCTACGCCCGTTCGGAGCGATGCACAACGGTCACGCCCGTTGCGGATTCTTTTCTCGGTCGCGCATCTAGGATCTTTGCGGATCTATGACACGGTGATCCAAGAACTTACCGTACGTGGGCATAGCATCCGTATCATTCCTGAAACCGCTAAGGACGTGGGAGGCTACGAAACGGCTGCCCGTCTCACTCGGGAATTTCCCACGGTTACTTGTGGCAAAGCGCCGTCGGCTGAGCAGAGCGTCTGGTTCCTCTTTGTACGCGAAATTCGGCGTCTGCTCGACTATTTCCGCTATTCGGATGAGAGCTACAAGGGTTTCCCGCAGCTGCGTCGTCGGGCCGGAACACGTTTGGCGCCTTTCGTGCGGAAACGGCTGCCGTTCCTGAATCGATTCCCTCGCTGGGCGGTTCGTATCTTGTCCGCGAGCTTACGCACGATTGAGAGAGCGGCACCGAGTCAAATTCCACTGCTGGAGTTTCTGCGCCAAGAGAAGCCAGATCTCGTTCTCATTACGCCGTTGCTGGCATTGGGCTCCTCTCAGCTCGAGGTGCTTCGCGCTTCCAAAACACTCGGTCTGCGTACGGCACTCTGTGTGGCAAGCTGGGATCATCTCTCCAGCAAAGCGGTACTACGCCATCACCCGGATCGCATCTTTGTTTGGAACGAAACCCAAAGAACCGAAGCGATGGACCTGCACGGCGTGCCACGCGAACGGGTGGTCGTGACCGGTGCGCAGTGTTTTGACCACTGGTTCGACCGTGGGTCGGAACTTTCCCGAGAGGCTTTCTGCGAGAAGGTGGGATTGCGACCGGAGCGCCCGTTTCTAGTCTACGCGTGTTCCGCGCTCTTTCCGGGGAGCCCGAGTGAGGCGGAGTTTGTTTACAAGTGGATCGAACGGATTCGCGCGGCAACCTTTCCCCAACTACGGAGCGCAGGACTTCTCGTCCGTCCCCATCCGACCCGCATGCACCTGTGGAACGATATCGACCTCACGGGATTCGATAATGTTTCGCTCTGGGGCTCCGTTCCGATCGATGACGAGTCCCGGAGCGACTATTTTGAATCGTTACACCATAGTCACGCGGTTGTGGGGCTCAATACCAGCGCGTTCTTGGAGGCGGGCATTGTAGGACGGCCAGTACATACGATCCTTGAGCCAGAATTCTGGGACAATCAAGAGGGGACGCTTCATTTTCACTACTTGCTGAATGTGGCGGGAGGCCTCTTGCGATCCGCGCGAAGCTTCGACGAGCATTTGAAACAATTAAGCGAGTCCATCGCGGCGCCAAGCGTCGCTGCGCGACAGTCTCATGACTTCGTAAAGGCGTTCATTCGTCCGCATGGCGTCGAAGTGTCGGCGACGGATGTTTTCGCCGACGGAGTTGAAAGCCTTGGAAATATGGCGTCGCCCGCGCCCGAAGCGCGATCGGTCGGTTCACGCGTACTCGCTGTCTTGCTCTATCCGTTTGCGCTTCGCGTGAACCAGCTGTTTCAGGATAGAAAGCGCAAGAGGGACGCAAAGAAGAGCAGGAAGAAGCGGAAATGAGTATCGAAATCATATCGCAAGAAACGAATCGTTCGCGTCCTCCGCTTCGAGTTCTTTTTTCGATTCGCCATTGGGGACTAATTCGCCCGTTCGAATCCGTAGTCCGGCGGCTTGCGGAGCGCGGTCATGTCGTGGACATCATCAGCGATCGCGGTGAGCGATTGGGATGGTTGGAAGTCGGCGAAAATCTTACCCGTGATTTTCGTTCGGTGTCCTGCGCGCGGGCTCCGAAAGCCAGCGACAATAAGTGGTTCTTTTTAGCTCGTGATATTCGGAAACTGCTCGACTACCTGCGCTATCTCGAACCGGCTTATCAGAACACGCCGAAACTCCGCTTGCGCGCGGCGGCGGTGCTTCCGCTCTTCATGCGTCCGTTGCTTCCGTTGATGGATCGTATGCCCCGCTGGTCGATTGGGATCTTGCGTCGAAGCCTGCGCTTTTTGGAACGCGTGACACCAAGCCATACATATCTCCATGAGTTTCTTCGAGATCGTGCGCCGGACGTTGTGCTCATGACGCCGCTGATCTACTTGGGTTCCTCTCAGCTTGAGGTGTTGCGAGGGTCGAAGGCGCTCGGACTTCGCACCGCTCTCTGCGTGGGCAGCTGGGATCATCTCTCGAGCAAGGCCCTGCTCCGTGACTATCCGGATCGTGTGTTGCTCTGGAACGAAACCCAGAAAGCCGAAGCGGTTGAATTTCACGGTGTACCCGACGATCGTATTGTTGTCACAGGTGCTCAGTGTTTCGACCACTGGTTTGAGCGTAAACCAAGTCTGTCTCGGGATGCGTTTTGCGCGGGCGTCGGGCTCCGACCTGATCGACCGTTTCATCTCTACGTCTGTTCAGCGCTCTTTCACGGAAGTCCCGTTGAAGCCGAGTTCGTCGTCAAGTGGGTGGAAGCAATTCGTACGAGCCCGAGCGCGGCGTTACGAGAAAGTGGCATTTTGATTCGGCCGCATCCTTCGCGTACCGAGGAGTGGAAGAGCATCGACTTATCCGGCTTGGACAATGTCGTTTTGTATGGCTCCAATCCGATTGATCAGGAATCCAAGAGCGAGTACTACGACTCGCTGTATCACTGCGCCACGGTGACGGGTCTCAATACCAGCGCGTTCCTTGAAACCGCCATCGTGGGTCGCCCTGCGCATACGATTCTGGTGCCGGAGTTCTGGGACAATCAGGAGGGAACCATTCATTTCCACTATCTGCTGAATGTGGGGGGTGGCTTGCTTCAACGAGCGCGGACTCTCGAAGAGCATCTTCAGCAACTCGAGGCCTCGCTGGCACTCGATGGTGATGCCTCGGAGATGAACCGCGCATTTGTTGATGCATTTATTCGTTCACCAGAGGAAGCTCAGACGGCAACCGAGGTATTTGTTGAGGCTGTGGAGTGTCTCGGGTATGCAGCGCAGCCCGCTCCTGAGCAACCTCCGAAAGGCGGACGTTTTTGGGCGGCCGCATTGTATCCGCTTGCACGTTTGATTCGATGGATCGAGAATGATTCTAGGCGTCGAAGGCGCCGGAAGATGAAAGATCGCGAGATCAGGCTTCTTGAAGATCGTAGAAGCAAGGTAAGTGAAACCAAGATGCGTATGAAACAGAAAGCGAAGTGGCGTCAGCAAAAGCGTCGTGCGAGATGGATTGCCCGTTTAACGTCATCGCGAGACTGAGCCATGGAAGACCTAAGCAAAAAGTCGAAACTCTACGATTCCTATCTCTCGACGCACCTTGCGGGCTGGAAGGAACGGCCGAGCATCGCGTCTTTTCGGGAGCGCGCACGAGGCTTCGATCGTCTCTTTGGCGAGTTTCTTCCCGAAGATCCCAAGGCAAAAATTTTGGACGCGGGTTGTGGAGCGGGTCACTTGGTCTGGTGGTTGCATGAGCGTGGCTATTACGCATCCGCAGGTATTGATATCAGCGCGGAGCTGGTCGAAATGGCTGGGTCGCTTGGGCTTGGCGAACACGTCACGAAGCAGGATATCGCGGAGCATCTCTCCAGCGCGCGCGGCTACAGTCGCATCTTTCTGCGCGATGTTTTGGAGCACCTTTCTTATGGCCAGATGTTCGAGACGCTCGATCTCGCACGGCGATCGCTTGTCGACGGCGGTGCTTTGATCATCCAGGTTCCCAACGGCGAGTCGCCGTTCTTTGGAAGAATTCGCTACGGCGATCTGACGCACGAGACCGCATTCACCAACCGCAGCCTTTCTCAGGCTTTTGCGTCGACGCGTTTCAAGAGCTGGAAGTTTTATCCAGTACGACCGACATTCCGTGGAGCCAAGGGCATGCTGCGTGCACCGCTTTGGGCGGTCGTTGAATCGATCTATAGATTGATGCTCTTCGCGGAGGTCGGACGCTCGCCGAAGATCGTGACACAGAATTTACTCGCAGTGGCGTGGGCGTGATGCGCGTGCCGGGTAAAAAACGATTGCGCGAGAACGTTCAGCGATGGCTCAAGTCGACGAGCCAGGACCCCGCCGGCCGGCGTATGCTTAAGGCCATAAAGGTCGGGCTTTATCCTTGGGAATACTGGCGGCGGAAAATCGCGGCCCGCAACCTGCTAAGCGGAAGGACAGTCGGGCTTCACATCGATCCCGAGACAGCGTATCGACGTTTCGATGCATCAGAAATACCCGCGATACCCGCGTTGGTAGATCTTTGTCGTGATATCTATGCGGATAAAGCAAAGAGAATCGAAGAGCTTCGCTCTTCCGGCAACGACAAGGCTCGATTCCTGACCGAGCTGCTCGATGACCAGGATCTCGTGCGATATCCGCAGCTGGTTGATTTTGCTCTCAGCGATGCACTGCTGGATGCCGCTTCGGAATATCTGGGTAGCCTCCCCGTGTTGAGGCGTGTCGGCTTGCAGGTATCCATGAGGGATGCGGGTGAGCCTCGCAGCAGCATGCTTTTTCATCGAGATCCCGAGGACTACAGGCAAGTTAAACTCTTCGTCAATATTTTCGACGTCGACGAGGCCTGCGGACCGTTCAGTTTTATTCCGGCTGATCTCTCCGAACAGTATTTTAGGTCCATCAGTCCGAAAGGCGGCAATCATTGGCGGCGTTTCAGCGATGCGGAGGTGTTTGAACACTGCGGTGCGGAGAAGATGATTCAAGCGATCGGCGGCGCAGGATCAGCCGTCATGGCCGATACATCCCGATGCTTGCACTTCGGCAGTCGTGTTCATGACGATCGCTTTCGTCTGGTCTACATGGCCTCATTCGGTACGTATCACCAGTTACGTTGGTCGCCCGCCAATTATTTCGACAGCTCTCGTTTCCAGGGCGATCCCGTGCGCCATCAAGTATTGACCGAGGAAGGGCGCGACCGAGGCTTCGCGTAATGAAAATTCTTTTCTCGCTGAGTCATTGGGGGCTCCTGCGCACGTTTGAGTCGGTCGTACGGGGTCTTGCTGAGCGCGGGCATGAGCTTCATATTGTGAGTGACCGCGACGAGCGACTCGGCTGGCAGGTCGCGGCGGAAAACCTCATGCGAGAGTTTCCGAGCATCACCTGCGAGCGTGCTCCGCGTGTGAAGAAGTCGCCCTGGTATCACCTGACGTCGGATCTGCGACGCTTGCTCGACTATTTGCGCTATCTCGGCCCACTCTATGACGCGGCGCCGAAGCTGCGTTCGCGTGCGGCAGAGACATTACCGGCTGTACAACGCAGATGGCTTCCGATCATCGATCGTTTGCCGCGTTGGGCCGTGCGCGGATTGGCATTCGTTTTGCGTCAAATGGAACGAACGATACCGAGCTATGCACCGCTGCTCGACTTTCTTGCGCGCGAAAAACCCGATCTGGTGTTATTGACACCGTTGCTGCCGCTCGGTTCGTCCCAAATTGAATTTCTGCGAGCGTCCAAGGTGCTGGGCTTGCGGACCGCGTTATGCGTGGGAAGCTGGGATCATCTTTCGAGCAAAGCTTTGCTCCGCGATTTTCCTGATCGGGTGCTGCTCTGGAACCAAACCCAGAAAAACGAAGCGATTGATTTTCATCACGTGCCCGCGGATCGTATCGTCATTACCGGCGCCCAGTGCTACGACCAATGGTTTGAGTACAGATCGCGACTTTCGTATGAGGATTTCAGTCGCGGGGTCGGACTCCGCACGGATCGGCCCTTCATTCTTTACGTGGGTTCGGCGTTGTTTCAGGGCAGCCCATTGGAGACCGATTTCGTCCGCAGCTGGGTCGAGGCGATCCGCGGCAGCGAGCATGCTGAGCTTCGGGACGTGGGCCTTCTGCTCCGGCCCCATCCCTCGCGCATGGATGAATGGGAGAAGCTCGATGTCTCGGGTCATGAGAACGTGGTGATCCGAACTTCGAATCCTGTCGACGATGAAACGCGGGCTAGCTATTTTGAATCGCTGTATCACAGCGCGGCTGTGATGGGATTGAATACCAGTGCCTTTCTCGAGGCTGGAATCGTGGGGCGGCCCGTGCACACCATCCTGGCGCCGGAATTTTGGGACAATCAGGAAGGGACCCTTCACTTCCACTATCTGTTGAACGTCGAAGGAGGGCTTCTGCGCGCGGGTCGCAGCTTCGACGAGCATCTTCGTCAATTGGCCGAATCCCTGGTAGCCGGGAACAAATCCGAGAAGCACAACCGCGCATTTGTGGAGGCGTTCGTACGACCGCTCGGATTAGACGTCTCGGCAACGAAGGCGTTCGTCGACGCCTGCGAAGCCCTGGGCGAAAGTCCTCAAGCCGCGGCAGAAAAGATGCCGCGTTGGCGGGCTCCGTTGCGTATGCTGCTTCACCCGCTGGCACGGCTCGTGCGTTCGCATCATCGAAGGAAATAAAACGTGGCTCTATTCAAGCCAGGACGCTGTTTGATCATGGGCGAGATCGCTCAGGCCCATGATGGGAGCCTCGGCTTGGCGCACGCGCATATCGATGCCGTTGCGGATGCCGGCGCCGACGCGATCAAATTTCAAACCCATATCGCGGCGGCCGAGAGCACGCCTGCCGAACCCTTTCGTGTGCGTTTTAGTCAGCAGGACAGATCGCGCTATGAATACTGGCAGCGAATGGAGTTTAGCGAGTCGCAGTGGCAGGGCCTCGCAGAGCATGCCCGGGATCGCGGACTTTTATTCTTGAGTTCACCCTTTTCCAACGAAGCCGTGGAGCTGCTGACCCGCGTGGGTATCGCGGCCTGGAAGGTCGCGTCGGGGGAGATCACCAATGTTCCATTGCTCGAACGCATTGCAGAGACAGGGTTGCCGGTGATTCTTTCGACGGGCATGAGCGATCTGACCGAGATCGACCAGACGGTTGACCGGCTACTGAAGCGGGACGTCGAGCTTGCGGTGCTGCAATGTACCAGCGCGTACCCCTGCCCCCCCGAGAAGCTCGGGCTAAACATGATCCCCGAGCTCCGCGAGCGCTACGGTTGTACCATCGGACTTTCTGATCATTCCGGCACCATTTATTCTGGCCTAGCCGCAGCGACGCTGGGCATTGAGGTCCTGGAGATTCATGTGGCTCTTAGTCGCGAGATGTTTGGCCCCGATGTTCCGTCCTCAGTGACGAGCACAGAGCTGCGGCAGTTGGTTGAGGGTGTGCGCTTTATCGAACGTGCGCGCGAACATCCCGTGGACAAGGACGCGATCGCAGAGGAGACTGCGCCGTTACGCGCGCTCTTCACCAAGAGCCTCTTCGCTCGGGAGGATCTCGCAGCGGGGACGATGCTGCGGGAGGAACATCTGGCGATTAAGAAACCCGGGATAGGAATTTCTCCAGAACGCCTGCCGCAGGTGCTAGGGCGTCGACTACGTTGTGATCTCCGCGCGGATGAACTCTTGAAAGACGCGGACCTTGAGGGGAACGATTGATGAAGCGAAAGGTTTGCGTGGTCGTTACAGCGCGACCCAGTTATTCGCGAGTTCGCTCGGCACTGCGCGCGATTGTGGAGCACCCTGAATTGGAGTTGCAGCTTGTCGTGGCGGCGTCCGCGTTGCTCGAGCGCTACGGCATTGTCGCCGACGTGATCGAGCAGGATGGCTTCGAGATTACCGCCAAGGTATACATGGTGATCGAAGGTGAGAACCTGGTTACATCGGCGAAGTCCGCAGGTCTTGGACTCGTTGAACTCGCCACCGTCTTCGACAATCTTAAGCCCGATGTTGTTGTCACGATCGCGGATCGCTACGAGACCTTAGGGACGGCTGTTGCCGCGTCGTACATGAACATCCCCGTCGCCCATATCCAGGGCGGTGAAGTCACGGGGTCGATCGATGAGAAGGTGCGACACGCGGTCACCAAGCTATCGAATCTTCACTTTGTATCGACCGAATTAGCCGGCAAAAACGTGATTCGCATGGGTGAAGAACCGAGTACGGTTTTTGTTACCGGCTGTCCCTCAATCGACCTTGCGGCAGAGATGATGGAACAGCCAGAACTCGATTTCGATCCGTTTACAAAGTACGGAGGTGTGGGACCGCCGCTAGAGATCGATCGTAGTTACCTCGTCGTGCTGCAGCATCCGGTGACGACCGAGTATCACGAAGCGTTTGAGCATGCAAACCAAACCCTGGGTGCCATCAGGGACCTAGCCATGCCTACGCTTTGGTTCTGGCCGAATGTGGATGCGGGTTCCGATGGCACATCGAAGGCGCTGCGGATGTTTCGAGAGAACGAACAACCATCGTATGTCCATTGGTTTCGGAACGTGCTGCCCGATGATTTTCTGCGACTCGCCCTCAATGCATCCTGCATGGTCGGAAACTCCAGCGTTGCAATTCGCGAATGCTCTTTCTTGGGTGTGCCTGCGGTCAACGTGGGCACGCGCCAGATTGGGCGTGAGCGCGGACTAAATGTGGTGGACGTGGACTATGACCAAAAAGCGATCGCCGAAGCGATTCGAGAGCGCGTCTATTCCGGACGTGGAGCGCCCGATCTCACCTACGGAGATGGCCAGGCTGGGTCGCGGATTGCGAAGCACCTGGCAGAGTGCGAGCTGCAGATAGAGAAACGCTTGAGGTACTAGTACGATGCATCAAGAACCAAGCCTGCAGGTCTCGAGGCAGCGTCGAATCGACGCCTTGGCCTACGCGTACGATGCGCAGTCGAAACGGTTTGTGTCTCACTGCAACCTTTGCAGTTCCGATGAACTCGAAGCCGTTACGGAACGTGATCGGTATGGCTATTGCGCCACCGCGGTGGGTTGTTTGCGTTGTGGCTTGGTTTTCCTTAATCCGGTCATGATCGATGCGGCGTACTCGGACTTCTATGGGGACGTCTATCGACCGTTGGTGAGTGCTTACCATGGACGTCAGATCGATGCGGTCACCATCCAGGCAGAACAAAAGGAGTATGCCGCGGAGCGTGAATTGTTTCTGCGCGATTTCGTCGTCGAGGCCAAGCCGAAGACACTGCTGGATATCGGCGGCTCGACCGGTGTGGTTGCGTCCTACTTTGCTGAGCGGCTCGGGTTGGATGCGAGCGTCCTCGATCCCTCTCCGACGGAACTCGAGCATGCGAAAGCCCGCGGACTCGAAACCATTCCCGGACTGCTGGAGAGTTTTGTTCCGGGTTCGCGCAGCTTTGATTTGGTGCTGCTGTGCCAGACGGTGGATCATCTTCTTGATGTGACCGGTGCGTTGCTCAAGGTGCGTGAGGTCATGAGTCCGAACGGGCTTTTCTTTATCGATGCGGTCGATTTTCAGGCGGTGTATCGCAATCAGGGAAGTGTCGAGGCTGCGGTGAAGATCGATCATCCGTTCTCGCTCACGCGGGAAACTATGACAGCGTATTTACTGCGTACGGGCTTTGAAATCCTGCGAGTGGCATACGCGAAGGATCAGCTCCATGTGATGTTCGTATGCCGACGCGCGGAACCACGTCCCGACTATCTGCCTGAGTCCGCGCGGGTTCGAGACGTATGGCAAGAAATGCGAGCACGATGACGATGCGAACCCTCGGTTTGATTGTGGGTCGTGCGGGTTCCAAAGGGATTCCGAATAAAAACCTGCGTTATCTCGCGGGGCGGCCGCTACTGCACTATACGATCGAACCTGCTCTAAAGAGTGGCGTGATCGATCGTCTCGTGCTCTCTACCGATTCCGAGGACTTGGCGACCCTGGGACGTGATCTGGGAGTCGAAGTTCTCTTCCTTCGACCGTCGGAACTCGCGCAGGACGACACGCCAATGCTCCCGGTTCTGCAGCATGCGGTTGGCTTTCTTGAGCAGGCCGGTTGGGCATCCGATGCACTCGTGCTGTTACAACCGACCGCGCCGCTGCGTCGGCCGCAGCACATATCCGAGGCGGTGAAGCTCTTGGATACCTTGCAATATGACTCGGTGGTTTCGGTCGTGGAGGTGCCGCATCATTTCTCGCCCGATTACGTGATGCGTGTCAGCGAGGGTCGACTCTTACCCTTTTTGCCAGAGGGCGAGCCCTTGACGCGTCGGCAAGAGGTTCGGCCCGCGTATTGCCGAGATGGAACCGTCTATGCGGTGCGTCGAAACGTCCTGATGGAAGACGGCAGCATCTACGGTGCGAACTGTCATCCGCTGATTCTCAGCGAGCAGGATTCCGTCACTCTGGATACGCTGGCGGATTGGGAGCTAGCAGAGGCGCGTGTTCGAGAACGCTACGGTGAAGGCGCGGGTCCAGCGTCGGACCTCGAGTAACGCCGTTCGATGCGCCGTTCGATTCTTCTGGTTGGAAACTACCCGCCACCCTACGGTGGCGTGCCAACACATGTCGCGTACCTCGCGCCCTTTCTTGCCGAGCGTGGTTGGAATGTTCATGTGGTTTCTTTGAATGGAAATCCGAGCTTCGGTTCTAACGCAGACGAACGACGAGGAGCGGTCCAGATCCATCGCCCTTCGAAAAGCTTACGTGTCGCAGCGTTGCCCGGTTCCGGCGTCGCCCTGCTCCGCGCGGGGATGGCCCCCGCATACATGGCAAGTCACCGCGGAACCGCGGCGCTCGCCGCGTATCTATATCGGTTGGTTTGCCGTCACGATATCAAGCTGATCAGTGCGTATCATTTGCTTCCTGCAGCTGCCGCGAGTACCTGGGCGGCTCGTGCTGCCGGTATCCCGCTGGTCGCATCCGTTTTCGGCGAGATCTATGACCGTTTGGAACTATATCTTGCCGAGCGCGAAGATATCCGACGCATCCTAGATACGAGCCATGCGCTGCTTTCATGCAGCGAACACTGCGCGCGGAGCATTCAGTTGGTGGAGCCGACGGCATCAGCGCGGAGCGTCTACTACGGTGTGGACACCGAGTTCTTCCGACCCGAAGTCGACGCGTCATCTATTCGGAAGCGCATGGGTGTTCCGGCGGAACAGCCCGTAGTGCTCTTCCTTGCGCGCATGAACCGCTTGATGGGCCTCGATGTTCTGCTCGATGCGATTCCGCGCGTGCTGAAGGCACGGAGTGACGTGCGCTTTCTGATTGCTGGAGGGCAAGATGAACTTTCCGATCAGGCTTTGACCGTGGCTCGCGCATCCAATGGCACCGTTCATGCCCTACCGAATGTTCCCTTCAGTGAGCTTCCAGCCTGTTACAACGCAGCCACGCTATTCGTTGCGCCCAGTGTTAACGAGCGAGCCTGCTTGGGATTGGCGCCCATCGAGGCGATGTCCTGCGCACGACCTGCGCTGGTTTCGGATGTGGGTGGTGGTCGTGAAGTGATTCAGGATGGACGCACGGGACGTCTGGTTTCGCCGCGCGATCCTGAAGCGCTGGCGGGCGGAATCCTTGAGCTAGTCAGCATGCCAACCGAAGAGCGTATCGAAATGGGTGCGGAAGGTCGGCGCCTGGTATTGGCCCGGTTCGATAAGAACGATACCAACCGTGCTATGGAAGCGATCTTTCTTGATGCAGTGGGCGCTAAACGCGGGCTGCGTCGTCAGAAGCGCTAGTCGCGCTGGATCTCGGCCAGCATCTCCTGCCGAAACCTTGCTGCGGAAAACTTTTCAGCATGCTGGCGGATCGTCTTTGGATCGAATTCCGGCTCGATCTTCTCGAATTTCTCGATGGCCTCAATCAAACTTCTGGCAGCGCGATGGTGGAAGAAGACGCCCGTTGGATTTTCGCGGCCGTAGGGGACGACGGTTTCTCTGGCGCCGCCGCGTCCCAATGCGATCACGGGTCGACCTGCGGCCTGTGCCTCAACGGCCACGATGCCGAAATCTTCGATCTGCGGATAGATCAACGCGCGACAACGGCCGTAGAGATCGGCGAGTACGGCGTCCGGTACCCGCCCCATGAAGCTGACATTGTCGGGCGCATCGCGTTCGAGGCGCGCGCGGCTCGGCCCGTCTCCAACGACAAGAAGCTGCCGCCCCATGCGGCGAAACGCTTCAATCGCGATGTGTTCATTCTTGTACGGTACGAAGCCGCCAACGAGGAGATAAAATTCTTCGCGCGCCTCCGTTCGAGGTTGAATGAGCTCAGTATTCACCGGCGGATAAATGACGCGAGCGCGTCGCCCGTAGTGGCGGTCGATGCGTTCTGCAACGTGGTTGGAATTCGCGATGAACTGCGTCACCCGCGTGCTGCTGCGGCGATCCCAGCGCTGTAGATACTTGATCATCGGCGTCGCGAGCGCGCGCTTCAGGCCCTGGCCAAAATACGCGTCGGCCTGATCCCAGATATAACGCATCGGGGTGTGGCAGTAGCAGATATGGGGGATGCCTGGTTTTACGCGGATGCCTTTGGCGACTGCGTGGCTGGTCGAGATCACCCGGTCGTAGCCGCGCAGCCGAAAGCGTTCGATCGCCCAAGGAAAGAGGGGCAAGAGGAGCCGATAGTGTCGACGTATGCCGGGGAGCCGCGAGAGTGGGCTTGTGTGAATGGGGAGTGCCTCGATCTCCGGACTGATCGAGCCGGGAACGTGGATCAACGTATACAGATCAGCGTCAGGGAAGAGTGTCACCAGTTCCTGGAGGACCCGCTCACCCCCGCGCATACCCGTAAGCCAGTCGTGGACGAGCGCTACACGCATGCTTCGACGATAGCGCAGTTCAACGTTGGAGCGGGTATAGTTCCACCGTGGGTAGAGGGATCGTTTTCGGAATAGTTGCGCTTGCGATCACGGTGCGCGGTTATGCCGCGTGGACCGATGAAATCATTTTCAACGATGGGCCGCTATTTCTCGAAACGGTTCAGCAGATCCTCGACGGGAATCTTGGCGCTGCACTTTCGGGAATCTTTCACCCACTGACGGCGATTCTGATTGCCGGGTTGCATTGGGTCAGCGGCTGGGAATTGGAAATCTGTGGCAAGGTCCTGTCGGTGGCGTCTGGTGGGTTAGCCACCGCCGCCCTGTTCGCGTTGGCCCGTGCGCAGTTTGGTCAGGCGACCGCGGTCCTTGCCGCGGTGCTGTTTGCCGTGCATCCGCGCATGGTGGCGATCGCATCCAACGTACAGAGCGACGGCATTCACCTGGCCTTCGTCATCTGTGGCGCTTGGTTGAGTTGGCGTGCTCTCGAGACCGGTCGATTTCTTACAGGGGTCATGATCGGCATTGTCTGCGGCTTGGCGTACCTCACCCGACCCGAGGGCTTGGTGATTGGTGTGGTGCTGGGGTTGTGGTTACTCGCGGACTGGTACTCCGGTCGCATCGAAGCGCGTCATTTCTGGCGCGTCGTCGGTGGATTGGTCGTGACGGTCATGCTTTTCGGTGGCCCCTATATATGGAAGATTAGCCAGCAAGACGATGGTTGGACGCTAACGCGAAAGAAGGAGCTGGTCCCCGCCGAGCTCACACTGCCGACGCTCGACCGCGTCGGCGCCGCGTTTAGCGAGGTCCAGAAGGATGGGCGGCGGGCGGCCACGACCGCGTTTCTACTTCTGGCATTGTTGGCATGGCGTCCGGGTTGGCCGTCACGCCGGACGCGATTTTTTCTCAGCTATCTGGGGGTTTTCTTCGTCGTGTTGATGGCGGTGCAACTGGAATCGGGATACGTGAGTCGCCGTCATTGGTTGGTACCGGCGGCATTGATGATCCCGTTTTCAGCGGTCGGATTGCAGCGCGTAGCGAAGAAGTGTTCTGAACTCGCGCGGATGCCACGTCTCGCTCCCGTGCTGATGGTCATGATGTTGTTGGGTTTTCTGATCGAATCGGTTCCCGAGAACGAACCGAAGAAACTCGCGCGGCGCGATGCGGCGCTCTGGCTGCGTCGGCTGCATCCAGAACGGGTCGCGGGTCGACGGCTGCGCGACGCCTATTATGCGGGCGCAGCTGAACATCTTCAGTTGAACGGGGAAGAGACGGCGGATACGTTGGCGATCCGTATGAATGGCGCCGGTATCCGCTACGCGATCGTGGATGATGAGTACATCGATCCCCGCGAAGCGCCAATGTTGTATGTGATACACCGCATTGAGCACGAAGGCGGCGCCGTCTTGGTGCTCGAACTGCAATCAGATGGGGACGGTCCTTAGCTGCAATTAATGGGGACGTTGGTTGAAAGGGGATGCAATTAATGGGGACGGTCCTTAAAAGGTTGCACTTTTTTGACTAGTCAAAAAAGTCCAACCTTTTACGGACCGTCCCCATTAATTGCATCCC
>JAJDAK010000066.1 GCA_029261895.1 Deltaproteobacteria bacterium | reverse complement strand
CGTTCCTGAAATGTTTTGGGTGCTTGTCGCGTTCCCATTCGGGGTTTCAACCGCCTGGGCGTTTAAAGCGGCCACTGCTGAATTGACGCTCCCGCAGGACGAGTCTAGTATCGCGGCGCTCCTAGGGCCTTCCGGGGTGGTTTCTTCCCCTCCCAACGACCTCGAACGTGTAGCTGCCGGGCGTTATCCCGAAATTGCAGCGACCCGCGAGGCGCTGGAGAGAGAGGGAGCCATGATGACGGGCATGACGGGAAGTGGACCGACGGTTTTCGGTCGTTTTCCGAGCCGGGAAACCGGCATGCTCGCCGCGCGTCGGATGGCGCTGCCAGAGGGAGCAAGGGCAATCTTGGTGGGCTCCCCGGGGAGTTCCTGATTAGAATATGGATTCTTGGGGCGTCGCCAAGCGGTAAGGCAACGGGTTTTGGTCCCGTCATACGCAGGTTCGATTCCTGCCGCCCCAGCCAAGCAACAAACGATCGAGACCTGAACAAGACGAGGCCAGACGAGCAATGACGCCTGACATCAAAATCATCACCGGAAATGCGAACCTCGCGCTCACGGAATCGATTTGCGATTACCTCGATATTGAAGTCGGGCGTGCAGAGGTCAAGACCTTCAGCGATGGCGAGATCAGTGTGGAAATCGGCGAGAACGTTCGCGGCATGGATGTCTTTGTGATTCAACCCACCTGTGCGCCGGCAAACACGAACTTGATGGAGCTACTGGTATTGCTCGATACCGCGCGTCGCGCGTCGGCGAAACGCATCACCGCAGTGGTTCCCTACTACGGCTATAGTCGCCAAGACCGTAAAGTTCGACCGCGTTCACCGATCACCGCGAAGCTCGTCGCTGATTTGATTTCGACCGCGGGTGCGCACCGCGCACTCTGTCTTGATCTCCACGCGGGTCAGATCCAGGGTTTCTTCAACATTCCGGTCGACAATTTGTTCGCCATGCCGGTTCTATTGGATGAGCTGCGCAAAGACATCCCGCGCGGCGAAGCCGTGACGGTTGTTTCGCCAGATGCGGGCGGTGTGGAACGCGCGCGCGCCTTCGCGAAGCGCTTGGACGCCGATCTCGCGATTGCGGATAAGCGGCGCGAAGAACCAAACGTCGCTGAGGTCTTGCGCATCGTTGGTGACGTTCGCGATAAGACGGCGATTATCGTCGACGATATCGTGGATACCGCGGGCTCACTCACGCAAACTGCCAAAGCGGTTCGCGCAGAAGGCGCGCGGACGATACTCGCCGCGATTACGCATCCCGTGCTCTCGGGCCCGGCGGTGAAGCGCATCGAAGAATCACCGATCGAGCGAATCATCGTCACAGATACGATCCCGCTACGCCCCGATGCGCAAAGTTGTGAAAAAATTGTGGTTACCAGCACGGCACGCCTGCTTGGTGAATCCATTCGACGGATCCATAACGAAGAGTCAGTTAGTTCACTCTTCGTCTAGAAGAGGTTGGAGGCAGACATGGAGCGACAACAGCTCGACGTCACTGTTCGCGAATCATTAGGCAAAGGGCCAGCGCGACGTGCGCGCATGGCCGGTGCAGTTCCCGGCGTAGTGTACGGCCAAGGTCAGGACCCAGTATCGATTCAGATCGATGATCACAGTTTACATACGGTGCTCCGCGCCGGCGCGAACACCCTGGTAGATCTGAAAGGTCCCGATCCGTTGGACGGCAAACTGGTGCTGATCAAAGAGATACAGCGCGACCCGGTTTCACAGCGTCTCGTGCACTGTGACCTCTACGCGGTGAATACGAAAAAGAAAATTACGGTCAACATCCCGATTCATATCACTGGGAAAGCCAAAGGCATCGACTTCGGCGGGATCCTTGAACCGATCATTCGTGACCTCGAAGTTCGGTGCTTGCCGCTGGCGATTCCGGATTCGATTGAGGTCGACGTCACGTCGCTCGACGTCGGAGATGCTATTCACATCGCCGACCTTACGCTGCCCGACGCCGTCGAGGTGATCGAGACCGACAACCTGACCGTGATCCACGTTGTAGCGCCGCGCGTTGAAGAGACCAAGACCGAAGAAGAGGAAGCGGCTGAGGGCGCCGAGGGCGATGCTGCAGCAGCCACGGGTGATGCAGATAAAGCCAAAGCCGAAGGAGACTCGGGTTCCGCGAGCTAGCGGAATCCGACGCCAATGCATCTCATTGTGGGGCTGGGAAACCCGGAGCCGAAGTACCGGGAAACGCCGCATAACGCGGGGTTCATCGTCTGCGATCGATTCGCGGATCGGCATCATATGTCCGGTGACGTCGCGAAGTTTCGAGGCATGTTTCGGCGCGGACGTGTCGCGTCAGCGGATGTGGGCGTCTTGAAGCCGGAAACCTATATGAACCTTTCCGGCGAATCGGTTGCCGAGGCCATGCGCTATCTGCCCATCGAGCATGAAGATGTGATTGTCGTATCCGACGACATGGAATTGCCGACGGGCAAGATTCGCATTCGTAAAAATGGTGGGCACGGTGGGCACAACGGCCTGCGCTCGATCATTCAACACCTGGGTTCACAAGAGTTCCCCCGGGTTCGCGTTGGTGTCGGTCGACCGGATGAAGGTCGCGATCCGACGGGACATCTTTTGTCGCGTGTGCGTGAGGACGAACGTGCGCGCTTTTCTGAAACAGTCGACCTTGCGGTCGACGCACTCGAGGTCGTCCTTCGGGACGGTTTGGATAAGGCGATGAACCGGTACAACGGTAATCCGGCCATCAGCTCAGAGGGAGAGGAGACTAAACCTTGATTGAAACCACATTGATACTTGGGGTGGCGGGCACCGGAGTTCTAGCGCTGATCTTTGCGTACTTTAAAGCGCGTTCAGTTGCGCGGGCCGACGTAGGTACGGCTAGGATGGCGGAGATCGCCGGATACATCAGCGAAGGTGCGATGGCGTTCCTAAGTCGGGAATATAAAGTTCTCGCTGTGTTCGTTGTTGCTGTCGCTGTTCTGCTGGGGGTTGGCTATTCGGATCGTGGAACATCCTTGATCGCGCTGAGCTTTGTCGTGGGGGCGTTCTGTTCGGCACTTGCGGGCTATTTCGGCATGAAGGTCGCAACGCTCGCGAACGTACGTACCAGTGCTGCCGCACGCACGTCACTGATTGGGGCACTCAATGTTGCGTTCTCGGGCGGTGTCGTGATGGGCATGAGTGTCGTAGGTCTGGCGATTATCGGACTCTGCGGCCTGCTCTACCTCTTCGTAGCTTTGGAAGGTGGCTCGGTCACCAATGTCACCGAGAAGGTTCTTGAGTTGATCGCGGGCTACAGCATGGGCGCGAGTTCGATCGCACTCTTTGCGCGTGTCGGCGGCGGCATCTACACCAAGGCGGCCGACGTCGGTGCAGATCTCGTGGGTAAAGTCGAAGCGGGTTTGCCCGAGGACGATCCTCGAAACCCGGCCGCGATCGCGGACTGTGTCGGCGACAACGTCGGTGACGTCGCGGGCATGGGGGCTGATCTCTTTGAGTCGTATGTCGGGGCGATCATCGGAGCGATGATCCTCGGCGTACCGTTTGCGTTGGGAAACCTCGGCGTGACCGATCCGATGCAGCAACTCAGTTATGTGACCCTGCCATTGGTTCTCGCGGGGGCCGGCATCATCGTGTCGATCATTTCTACGTTCTTTGTGCGGACTTCTGAAAATGGCAATCCACAGGTCGCGCTCAATATCGGGATCTTCGGATCGGTCATTATCATGACGATCCTCGCGTACCCGATCATCGATGCACTCGTCCCCACGGGCGTGTTGAATATCTGGGGTGCCATGGTGATCGGCCTTGCGGGTGGCGTGGTGATCGCGTTGGCGACGGAGTACTACACAGCCACGGGCAAGGCTCCCGTTTTGGCTGTGGCGCAGGCTTCGACGACGGGTGAAGCGACGAACATCATCGCGGGCCTCGGTATCGGTATGGTGTCGACCGTGATCCCGATTCTCACGATCGCGATCGCCTTGGTGGTCTGCTTCGAGCTCGCGGGTCTCTACGGTATTGCGCTGGGTGGTCTTGGCATGTTGGCAACGGTCGGGATCCAACTCGCGGTCGATGCTTACGGTCCGATTGCGGATAACGCCGGCGGTATTTCAGAGATGAGTGAGCTTCCCGCAGAAGTTCGTCAGCGGACTGACAAGCTCGACGCGGTGGGAAATACAACCGCGGCGATCGGTAAAGGTTTCGCGATTGGTTCCGCAGCCCTCACGGCGCTCGCGCTCTTCAGCGCGTTTCGCCAGCAGGCTAATATTGAATCGATCGATCTGCTCCGGCCGATCGTCATGGCGGGCGTGTTTGTGGGCGGCATGGTGCCGTTCTTGTTTAGCGCGATGGCGATGAAAGCTGTCGGCGATGCCGCGGGTGAGATGATCGAAGAAGTCCGACGCCAGTTCCGTGAAATTCCGGGACTGCTCGAAGGTACAGCGAAAGCCGAATATGCGAAGTGTGTTGATATTTCGACGGCCGCTGCGATCAAGCGCATGATGGCGCCAGGCCTCATGGCTGTGACGGTGCCGGTACTCACGGGCTTTATCTTCGGCAAGGAGGCGCTGGGCGGCCTTCTCGCGGGCGTCACCGTGGTGGGCGTGTTGATGGCGCTCTTCATGTCAAACGCGGGCGGTGCCTGGGATAACGCAAAGAAGACTGTGGAAGAGGGCGCGCACGGCGGCAAGGGCTCCGACGCGCATAAGGCTGCAGTCGTGGGCGACACCGTCGGTGATCCCTTCAAGGACACCGCGGGCCCGGCACTGAACATTCTGATCAAGCTGATGTGCGTGGTCTCCTTGGTCATCGCACCGCTCATCGCGTAACCAGCGCAGCTGGCAAAAAAAATCTGGGGCGCCTTCCACTTGGAAGGCGCCCTTTTTGTTGCTCCTAGCGCGTTTGACGAAGGCTCTCCGCTCGCTGGGGCCCCAAGGCAGCCCAAGTTCGCGTCGGACCTCCGTCGAACGCGCTTCGCCAATCTTTCGCTCGAACAGTCCGCACGATGCGAGTTCTGCGGTTCGCGCACGGGCCGTCTGCAGCGCGGGCGAGACGTTCGGAATGGGCAAATGGGGAAACACGCGCGAAGCAGGCCAGGAGCGAACTGCAGAACTCGATACGGGCAACCCTCGGCTGGCTGGCCCTTCGCGAGCGATGAGGTTAGAATCCGCCTTCCAATTACGCAGACCGAACCTCGGTCCCCACAAATAGTTTGGGGGGCCCGGAGACCAGGAGGAGATACGGTGCGCGAGTACGAACTCGTTTATATATTGCAGCCGGACCTGACCGGCGCCCGTGAGACTGAAATTCACGGCAAGGTGGAGCAGTTCATTGGTGCAGCCGATGGACAGATCCTGCTTCGAGACGACTGGGGTAAGCGGAAGCTCGCCTATGAGGTCGAAAAATTTCAGAAGGGTCATTACTTCCAATTGAGCTTTCTCGGTGCCGGGACGGCGATCCCCGAAATCGAGCGATCACTTCGGTTGGACGTTGACGTGTTGCGATATCTCACGATTCTCGCCGATGAGAACGTGAAGGACATCCAGGCGCGTGTGAAGTTGGCAGAAGAGCAAAAAGCCGACCAACAACGTCGACGTGAAGAGCGCGAAGCCGCTGAGGCTGAGCGGGAACAGGCCGCCACCGAAGCCCGAGCACTCGACAGTGCCGATGCTTCGGTCGGAGATCGCTCCAGTCGAGAGAAGGACGAGAATGAAAAGCCCGCTGCCCTCAAAGCAGCGGATACGCCCGAGCCAGAGACCCCAGGTGATGCAGCGAAGCCTGAAGCCGCCGCCGCTGCCGTGGATGAGGAGTAGGTACGATGGTTGAACTCGTTGTAAAGCGAGCGTCTGGCAAGAAGCGCCGTCGCGCAACTAAGAAACTCTTTGTTCGTAACAAGGTCTGCAGGTTCTGCGCAGATAAAGAAGCCTTTATCGATTACAAAGACGCCAAGACGTTGCGTATCTTCCTGACCGAGCGTTCCAAGATTATTCCGCGTCGCATCAGTGGAAACTGTGCGAAGCATCAGCGGCGACTCACTGTTGCTGTGAAGCGCGCGCGTCATCTTGCACTTTTGCCGTATACCTCGGCGCATTCATAGGGGGTGTTGCAATGGAAGTCATTCTGACTGAAGACATTCCCAAGCTCGGAAACGCAGGCGATGTGGTTCGAGTGAAGGCCGGATATGGGCGGAATTACCTGTTACCGCAAGGTAAGGCGCTGCTCGCGACAAAGGGGCGGGTCAAGGATCTCGAGCACAAACTTCGTGTGATCGAAGAAAAGATAAAAAAAACCATCAAAGAGCACGAAGACGTCGCGCTTCGCTTGGGCAAGATCGAAATTGTGTTTGCGATGCAGGCAGGCGATGAGGGCAAGCTCTTTGGTTCTGTAACGTCTTCCGACATCACAGTTAAGCTTAAAGAGCAGGGATTCGATCTTGACCGACGCAAGATTTCCCTGGAAGAGCCCATCAAGGCCGTCGGTGACTACGAAGTCGAGCTCAAACTGCACCGTGAAGTAATGGCGAAGATTAAGGTGAAAGTAACCGCGGCGGAGTAGAATACCGGACGAGGGGGTGACATGGCGCAGGCTGAAGGAAAACGCCGCAGCGCGAAGGCGAAGGGCACGGAAGCGCTTCGCGCCATCCCCGTCGACCACGAAGCAGAGCGCGCCGTGCTCGGCGCGATCATGCTCGACGCACACGCGTACCATAAGATTGAAGATAAGATTCAATCATCTTCTTTCGATCATCCCCGCCACCGTCTCGTTTTCGAGGCGATCGAGCAATTGATCGAAAAGCAGCAAGGCATCACGCTGATTACGCTGCGAAATCATCTCAAAGAGCATGGTCTCGTGGGTGAAGCCGGTGGAGTTGGTTTTCTGAGCGGTTTGGTCGACGCCGTTCCGACGGCAGCCCATGTGGAACATCACGCGGAAATCGTGCGCGAAAAGTCGTTGTCACGCGCGTTGATTCGTACCTGCGAAGGTATCGCGAGTCGAGGTTATGAGGGGGGCGAGTCCGCGTCTGAACTCGTTGCGGCTGCAGAGCGCGAAGTACTGCAAATCGCGATGGGGCATGTTCAAGAAGACTTCACCGACATCGGCGAACAACTTCAAGACACGTTTGAATACATCGAGCGCCTACAGTCGGGGCAGGTGAGCGGCATCTCTACTGGGTTTGATGACCTGGATGAAATGACGGGCGGATTCGAAGGCGGTGACTTGGTGGTTCTCGCCGCGCGTCCCAGTATGGGAAAGACCGCATTGGCATTGAACATCGCGCGGAATCATTGCCAGATCAACCAAGGCGTTGTTGCGGTATTTTCATTGGAAATGACGAAACGCCAGTTGGTGCTACGCCTGTTGATGGGCGAGGCGCAGGTCGATTTCGCACGGTTTCGCCGCGGCCTTTTGACCGAGCGCGACATGCGTCAGCTCACCAACTCAGCCGGACAGTTGGAAGCGTATCGCATGTTCATCGACGATACCGGGACACTCAATGTCAGCGATATTGCTGCCAAATCCCGCAGGCTCAACCGTGAACAAAAACTTTCGTTAATTATTGTCGACTATATCCAGCTCATTCAAGGACGCGGTCGCAATGACGAACGTCGCGAGCAAGAGGTCGCAGACATTAGTCGCTCGCTGAAACTTTTAGCGAAAGAACTCGATGTTCCGGTGATCGCACTTTCCCAATTGAACCGCGGCCCTGAAATGCGCCCGAATAAGCGTCCGCAATTGGGCGACCTGCGTGAGTCAGGCGCGATTGAACAGGATGCAGATCTCGTCCTATTCATCTACCGCGATGAGGTTTACAACGAAGAAACTCCCGACGAAGGCATCGCCGAGTTGATTATCTCGAAGCAACGCCAGGGCCCAACTGGCACGGTGCGACTGCAATTCGAAGGTAAGCATGCTCGATTCAACAATCTCTCCCCCCGTAATATCCCACCCCCTGAGGCAGGATTCAGTGAACCGGAACCAACACTATCCACGACCCCCGGTGGTGGTTGGGGCGAGGATACGGAGCCGCCGTTCTAATGTCCGATGCAGTTCAATTGCTGCTCCCCCGCGCAGTTCGGCATGGGGCGACGGTTGCGGTTTGTGCGCCAGCGGGTCCGGTGATCAATGTCGAAACCTTAGACGCCGGTATCGCGTGGCTCGAATCAAATGATTTCAACGTTGTGCGTGGCCACTGTTTGGTGGAACGTAAGGGTTATCTCGCGGGTTCAGATGACGCGCGTGTTGCAGACTTAATGGCGCATGTTTCTAATCCCGACGTGGAAGCGATCATCGTTGCGCGCGGAGGATACGGTGTGAGCCGTATTTTGAGCCGACTGGATGCCAGCGCATTTCGTGAGGCTCGTAAACCGATCGTCGGTTACAGTGATCTCACTTCGCTCTTGCTCTACCTTCGTGAATGCGCCGGCTTAGCTTCGATTCACGGCCCCATGTTTGAACGGGACGGAGTGCCAGATCATGCACGCGCCCGCCTCATGGCGATGTTGCGCGGCGAGCCACTCGCGCTCGAGCCGTTGAAGGGCACGAGTTTGGCGATGGGCAGCTGCCAAGGGCCGCTCGTCGGTGGAAGCTTGGTTTTGACCGCGGCGAGTTTAGGTACACCGTGGGAGATCGATACGCGTGGCGCGATTCTTTTTCTCGAGGAGGTGTGCGAGGAACCGTATGCGATCGATCGGCTGCTCGTGCAACTTCGAGAAGCCGGAAAATTACGTGAGTTGAGAGGCGTTGCGATTGGCCAGCTCGTCCAATGTGAATCGGAGCGCTACCCTGATGTGTCTGCACTCGATGTAATCCAAGAGATCTTAGCGCCTGAGGTAGGCGGACCGATTGTGTGCGATCTTCCGTTTGGGCACGTCGTTGATCACTGGGCGTTGGGTGTAGGTGTGATGGCCGAACTCGATGGAAACCAAGGAACGCTTCGGCACGTAGCCTCGGTCGTGAAGGAAGAACGTTGAAGCTGGCTGCCGTCAACCGAAAACTGGGTCGCATCGAGACCGCGATCGATCGATCGATAAAAAAGGGCGAGCTTCCAGGCGCGGTTCTGCGTGCAAAAAAGGGCGAGCTTGAATATAACTTTGCTTTTGGTTCGGCCGTGCTGAGTCCCCAACGTTTGGAAGTGCGCGCCAATACGATTTACGATGTTGCATCTCTCACGAAAGTCATGGCGACGGCTTCGGCCTTGATGTTGTTGATCAGTGATGGGAAAGTCAGCCTTGACCAGCCGGTGGCAGAACACTTGCCACCCTTCGGGGAGCGGGATAAGGACCGTATTACGGTTCGCCATTTACTCACGCACTCGGCAGGGCTCAGGCCCTGGAAAGCATTTTATGAAGAGTTGCGTGACAAGGAACGAAAAAAGGGTGAAGTGCTCTGCGGAACGCCGCAAGGCAAAGAGGCGATCTTGCATAAGATCTACCGCTCCGCGTTGGTGCATGATCCCGGCGAAGCTGCTGTCTATGGCGATCTTGATTTCATCGTGTTGGGTGAATTGGTGGAAGTTCTAGCAGGCGAAGCTTTAGATTCTTTTTGTGATCGCCGTATCTACCAACCTCTGGGCATGACGGATACACACTTCAATCGCCTGCCGTTCGAATCGGATGCTTCCCGTTACGCCGCGACTGAGCAGTGTTCATGGCGAGATAAAATTCTTTGGGGTGAAGTGCACGATCCGAACGCTTGGGCCATGGGCGGTGTTGCCGGGCATGCGGGACTTTTCTCCACTGCAGATGACGTCATGAAATTTGCGCAGGAGGTTCTGGCAGCAGATCGTGGCGAGAGCGGAATTTTTGATGCCACGCTCGCGCAGGAATTTTTTCGACGACAGGATCTCCAGCCCGATAGCGACTGGGCGCTGGGTTGGGATACGCCAACGCCCGGACAATCAACCTCGGGTCAGTATTTTTCACCGCGCTCGATTGGTCATACAGGATTTACTGGCACCAGTATTTGGATCGACCTTGATACTACGATGACGGTTGTGCTGTTGACGAACCGGGTTCATCTTCTTGCGAAGAAAAGTCGTTTCGACCTGAGACCCGAGATTCACGACATCATCGCGGAGGCGTTTAGTGAAGCCTGAGATTCCAGCGCTCGATAGCATTCGTCATGTGCACCTGGTCGCGATCGCCGGTACTGGAATGGGGTCGCTCGCCTGCATGTTGGCGGAGAATGGGTTTCGGGTGACCGGGAGCGACCTCGATACCTACCCGCCGATGAGCGATCAACTCCAGCGCGCGGAGATTCCGGTCTATAAAGGTTTTGCGGCCGAGCACGTGTTGCAAGAACGCCCCGACCTTGTGGTGATTGGCAACGCAGTGCGGCGGGACAACCCGGAA
>JAJDAK010000065.1 GCA_029261895.1 Deltaproteobacteria bacterium | reverse complement strand
AGATGCAATTAATGGGGACGTTGGTTAAAAAGTTGCACATTTCCGGCGGATGCCGGAAAAGTGCAACTTTTTTACCAACGTCCCCATTAATTGCAGTTTCAACCAACGTCCCCATTTATTGCGGTTAGATTGCGAGGAGTTTCTTTAGGACCTGTTGCACTGCGGCTGGGTTCGCCTTACCCCGGGTTTTCTTCATGATTTGCCCGACGAACCAGTTGAAGATCTTCTCTTCGCCGGCCCGAAACTTCTCCAGCTGATCCGCGTTCGCATCAAGCACCTCTCGCGCCATCGTTTCGAGTTCACCGGTATCGGATACAGATTCGAGTCCCTT
This sequence comes from Deltaproteobacteria bacterium, assembly GCA_029261895.1. GTDB lineage: Bacteria > Myxococcota_A > UBA9160 > SZUA-336 > SZUA-336 > JAJDAK01. Next base: position 52,204 of record JAJDAK010000065.1, on the reverse strand, counting down.
GGCCTGCATGATCGTCGCCGCGTCTTCACCGGTTTCGACCATCTCGGCAAAAACATCTCGGCCGTTGGCAACCGTAAGCTGCCCGCCATCCACCAACTTCAAGAGCGCGGCCAGGTGACGAGGCGTGGCCTTCAGCTCCTCGATCGAACTTCCGGTATCAGTCAGTGTTCGTAGAACGGTCTGCTTGACCCAGTTCGCCGCCAACTTCGGCAGCTCACTCTCAACGACGGTTGCTTCAAAATATTCCGCAATCCCACGATCCTCAGCCAGTGTCGTGGCGTCTTGAACCGCAAGTCCCCACTCTTCTCGATAGCACTTACGCCGCTCATGCGGCAACGCGGGAAGCTTGTCCCGCTGCGAAACGATCAGGTCTTCGCCGAGACGCAGCGGAATCAAGTCCGGCTCCGGAAAATAGCGGTAGTCATGCGCATTCTCTTTGCCGCGCATCGATCGACTTTGACCCGTCTTATCATCCCAAAGCCGGGTCTCTTGAACAATTTCGCCGCCGCCTTCGATCACATCGATGTGGCGTTCGATCTCGTATGCGATCGCCTTTTCAACAAAGCGAAATGAATTTAGATTCTTAAGCTCGGTTCGCGTCCCCAAAGTCTCGGTTCCTGCATGGCGTACGGAAACGTTGGCATCGCAGCGAAAATTTCCCTTCTCCATATCCGCATCGGAAGCTCCGACGTAGCGGACGATGCTATGCAGGCTGCGCAAATATGCCGCTGCGACTTCCGGCGTGTGCATTGCAGGCTCCGACACGATCTCGATCAAAGGTACGCCCGCTCGATTCAAATCCACATAACTTGCCGCACCCCCAGTGATCGCAGAATCATGCACGAGCTTTCCCGCGTCCTCTTCCATATGAATGCGCGTGAGTGGAACCAGGAATTCTTCACCGTCGAGCTCAACCGGAACTGCACCTTCGGTGGAATAGGGTTCCTCGTACTGCGAGATCTGATATCCCTTTGGCAGATCAGGATAGAAATAATGTTTGCGCGCGAAGATCGATACAGGATGAACCTTACAACCCAACGCAAGCGCAACCCGCAAGGCAAGTTCTACCGCATGCCCATTGATGACAGGCAGCACACCCGGCATCCCAAGATCGACTTCAGTGGTGTGATGATTGGGCTCGGCTCCAAAATGATTCGGCGCTGAGCTAAAGAGTTTCGATTCGGTGCGAAGCTGGCAATGTACTTCGAGACCGATCACCGGCTCCCAACCCTCATAACGCTGGCTCAAAACCCGAGCTCCTTATAGCTAGAATTCGAGGCGGCCGCGGCGAATTCCGCCAGTGCATCCGCGTAGCTTTGAATTGCCACTTCCATCCGATAGCGCTCGGGTAGGCTAGGCTGCTCACTCCCCCGTGCCAAGCGCTCGATTGCGGCGGCGAGCGCTTCAATATCTCCGTCGGGAACCAGCACCGTTCCCGACAAACCATCCAGGATTTCGCGCGTGCCACCCGGGCAATCGAATGCAGCCACGGGCGCACCACACGCGACCGCTTCCAATACCGCGACCGGTAAACCCTCGCGACGCGAACTCTGAACGAAGACATCGGCATGATGCATCCACGAAAATGGATTCGCCACATAACCCATCAGATGGACCCAGGGCACGACATCCAGCTTTTCCGCCAACGATTCCAGTTCGGCTCGGCAACTGCCATCGCCCAGAATCCAAAGTTCAGCGTCTGGGATCCGACGATGCAAGAGCTGGAAACTCTGTATCAAACGGTCGTAGCCCTTTTCATAATCAAGACGACCGACCGCAAGAATATGCGGACCACGCCCTTGAAATGGAGAAGATTCTGTCTGTGCCGCTTGTTCGATCGCATCCGCGTCAATCGGATTAGGAATACGCCGAATCCGTTCGGGCGAAACATTGAATCGTGTTTCGAGATCCTCACCCATCGCATCCGAACAACACAAAATCCCATCAGCCTTCGGATACAACCAACGATACGCCCGTTCCCACGCGGAGCTCCAGGACATTTCCTTCAAATGCGCGGAGAGCGTCGTGGTTTCCTGCACGATAATCCCCGTCTCGCGCGGGATCAGCGGACGCAGCAACAACGTCGCCAAATTTAGATAATTAAGATTCGAAACGACGATTGCGGGACCCACTCGACGAATCAGCGCACAGAGTTTTGGCATCGCGTAGCGAACTCGACGTGCACCCAGATCATGAACGACTACGTCCTCAGGAATTTCGCTGAGGAATGGCCCAACGCGTTCAACCAACGCCAGCTCTAACGTAAAGCGATCGCGTGGCAAGCGTTGTAGCAGCGAAGCGACGACGCGCTCAGCCCCGCCTAGATTTAGAGACGGGATCGCGAAAAGGACACGGTGTTTAATCACAATACGATATTGATCAGTCTGCCAGGTACGTAGATCACACGCTTTGGCGTGCGATCGCCCACCTGTTTGTGAACATTCGGCTCGGCCAGCGCAAGCTCTCTTACCGACGCTTCATCTGCATCGGGCGCAACCAGTATTCGCGCGCGCAGTTTTCCCTGCACCTGTACAACCAACTCCACTTGGTCCTGCACCAGAAATGTGGCGTCCGCTTCTGGCCATGTCTCGTACGCGATGCTCTGGTCATGACCGAGCGCTTGCCAGAGCTCTTCTGCAAGATGCGGCGCAAGCGGTGCTACTAACTTAAGCAAGGTTTCAATCGCAGACTTCGGTAGTCGAGCTTCCTTCTCTGCATCACGCACAAAAACCATTAGCGCCGATATCGCGGTATTGAAATCCATCGATTCAAAATCACGACTTACTTTGTCGATGGTCGCCGCGAGCAAGCTACGCTGGACGTCAGAGCCGGGCTCAGCACCAGAACTTCGCAATAGATCGGGGCCGTCTTCAACACCATCCTCGAAAACGAGACGATAAATACGCTGGAGTAGACGAGTCACTCCTGGAATTCCGTCGGTCGACCACGGCGCTGCCCTCGCCAATGGGCCCATGAACATTTCGTAGAGCCGCATACTATCCGCACCAAACTCCGCAATTACATCATCGGGGTTAACAACATTGCCGCGACTCTTGGACATCTTCTCGACGATTTCTTCAAGCTCCACATCCTGATTCGGAGCAAACGGCTTGTCATCCACGAACCGCACGTCATCAAGCTTCACCCAATGCGTAGTCAGCTCTTCACCCGTCGAGCTCAACATTGGAGTTTTACCTTCAAACCGAACATCTGCGTGCGAATAGAATTGTTCTTCCGCGGTGTCGGTGAAGCAGCGAAAACTCCGTCCCTGGATCATTCCGGGATTCAGCAGTTTTTGAAACGGCTCCTTGGTAGAGACCAGGTCGAGGTCATAGAGCACCTTATGCCAAAACCGGGCATAGAGCAGATGCAGTACCGCGTGCTCCGCACCGCCGACGTATAGATCGACATTCATCCAGTATTTTTCAGCCTCGACCGACCAGGCACGATCGTTGTTGCGAGCGTCGCAATAACGCAGATAGTACCAACAGCTGCCCGCCCATTGCGGCATCGTATTGGCATCGCGTCGCGCCCGCTGTCCCGTCGCCGGATCCGTGGTTTCGATCCATTCCTTGACCCGGGCGAGTGGCGGCTCGAATTCGGCGCTGGGTTTGAAATCTTCAAGTTCAGGCAATTGAATCGGTAGCTCGGATTCCGGAACCAATTTCGTCGTGCCGTCCTCGAGATGGATCACTGGAAACGGCTCGCCCCAGTAACGCTGCCGGCTAAACAGCCAGTCACGGAGTTTGTAGGTGATGGTCGCTTCACCCGACCCATTCTCACCCAGCCAAGTGAGCATCCGTGTCTTGGCTTCGGGTGTCTTCAGCCCATCGAGAAACCCAGAGTTAATATTGATACCGCTAGCAGAAAACGCGGCCTCCGAGATATTCCCACCCGAGACGACTTCGATGACCGGTAGATCGAAGGCTTTTGCAAATGCGTAGTCACGCTCGTCATGTGCCGGTACCGCCATGATGGCGCCGGTGCCATAGCTCGCCAGTACGTAGTCGGCGATCCAAATCGGCACACGCTCTTGGTTCACCGGATTCAACGCGAAAGCGCCCGTGAAAACACCGGTCTTGCGCTGCACGTCCGCCACGCGATCACGTTCACTCTTGCGCGCAGCCTCATCTACATAATCTTGGACCGCACGCTGCTGCGCTTCTGTAGTAATTCGCTCTACCAGCGGATGCTCCGGTGCAAGAACCATGTACGTCGCACCGAACAAGGTGTCGGGACGCGTCGTAAAAACCTCGATCGAAGCGTCCGGATTGTCGACCAGCGGAAAGAAGACACGCGCACCTTCCGAACGACCAATCCAATCCCGCTGCATTTTCTTGATGTTCTCAGGCCAATCAACTTCGTCGAGATCTTCCAAGAGGCGATCCGCGTACTCGGTAATCTTGAGCATCCATTGCCGGAGTGGCCGCCGAACGACCGGATGATCGCCGATTTCACTCTTGCCATCGGTCACTTCTTCGTTCGCAAGCACTGTGCCCAACGCCGGACACCAATTCACCGGAACTTCGGCTTCGTAGGCCAACCCTCGCTCAAAGAGTTTGCAGAAGATCCACTGGGTCCAGCGGACATACCCGGGATCTGTCGTATCGACCTCTCGATCCCAGTCGTAACTCAGACCGAGCGACTGGAGTTGCTTTTTAAAGTACGCCACGTTTCGTGCGGTCGTAACGCGGGGATGTTGACCCGTTCGAACAGCATGCTGCTCCGCCGGTAATCCAAATGCGTCCCAGCCCATCGGATGCAGCACATTGAATCCGCGCATGCGCTTGTATCGCGCGAGCACATCCGTCGCTACATAGCCCTTGGGATGGCCCACGTGAAGGCCGTCTCCGGAGGGATAGGGAAACATATCCAGCACGTAGAATTTCGGGCGCGTTGTATCCAGCTGCGTCGCGAAGGTCTTCTGCGCTTCCCAGTAAGCCTGCCATTTAGGCTCGATTTTCCCTGGCTCGTACGGCATGCGGGGGATCTTAGTGCGAAAGGCAGCCTGCGTCAGGCCCGGCAGCGTCTAAAAGACGAGAGAGAACAGGCCAAATGCAAGCCAGGCAAAAGCAGTGCGCAACCAGAGTTCTTGTTCGAGCCGACGTCGTGTCGCTTCGCTGGGTCGGATCACGATGGGTCCGTAAATGGGAATTCGGTGCATGGATAAAAGTGGCGTCCGAACGGCGAAAGTGGCGTGACCCCGCGTCCGGCATTGGCGCTGTCACCGATACCGATTAGACTCGCACCCGCGTAGAGCGGCAACGACTGCAGGGAGGCGCGCGTCATGGCTGATGATTTGACGAAGGAGAAGCTTGGTTTCTCCTGGATGTACGCCGATCTCACCCCCGAGGAGCAAGCGGAGAAGGATCAGCTCTTCACGCGCCCCGTTGAACCGCTGATCCCCTCTAAAACGCAGAGCGTTTCGCAACTGGTCCGCGCGATGTCTGGAATGAGCATTCAGGCGCGCAACATTGGGCAATGTTATGAGGTGCTCCAAAGCATGCTCAGCGACCCCGATCGGCCGACTATTCTTCTGGGACTCGCGGGCCCTCTGATTGCCGGTGGACTGCGTCAGGTGATCCGCGAAATGGTCGAGCTCGGCATGGTCGACGCCGTGGTCTCAACCGGTGCGATCCTGTATCAGGACGTCTACCAGGCGCGCGGATACCAGCATTACCGGGGTTCAACCCAGATCGATGATGGACATTTACGAGACCTGCTCGTCGACCGCATCTACGACACCTATGTCGATGAAGTCGGATTCGGCAAGACCGACTCTTGGATTGGGTTGATCGCGGACGAACTCGAACCTGGAATCTATTCCAGCCGTCAATTCATGAACGAAATTGCAGATCGAATCGACGATCCCAACTCGATCGTGAAAACCTGTCGACGCCTCGGCGTTCCCATGTTCGTACCCGCGTTGAACGATAGCTCCATTGGAATCGGACTCACCGAACACCATCATCGCTGCACACAGCGCGACAAAAAGGGCATTCACATCGACTCGATTCAGGACAATTACGAGTTGACGCAGCTGGTCGCGCAGTCACCGACCACGTCGGCCATCTACGTCGCAGGCGGAGTGCCGAAGAACTACATCAACGACTCGATCGTCATGAGCTACATCTTTGAAGATTGCGACCAGGGACATCGCTACGCGATCCAAATGACCACGGCCGTTACCGCGGACGGTGGGCTATCAAGCTCGACACTCAATGAGGCGCAGAGCTGGGGAAAGATCAAAAAAACCGCAGAACGCGCGATGGCGTGGGTCGAACCAACCGTCGCGCTACCACTGCTCGTCACCGCCGCCGTTCAGGATGAGTTACACAAGGGGCGATCGCGGCTGTCGTTATCTTGGAACGGTAAGATTCTCGAAAAGCTCTGCACCACAGAGGACGTTTAAAGCCGGCGGTACTGCCTCCGGCCGCCGCTAGGCCGGCTCTTGATACGTCGTATGCGTGGGGCGACCCGCCAAGATATTCGCCAGACCCCAACTCGTGACCTTCTTAAACTGATCCGATGCGATGAAGGTCTTGAACGCGTCTTCGCTCTGCCAACGCGACACAATCAAATACACACCACCCGCTTCGATCTCGCGGAAAATCCGTGACTCGGCGTGACCTTCGTCCTCCGCCATCACCTCAATTACTTTTTTACATGCGTCCTCAAAGACCTGCTCTTTGCCCTCTTGGACTTGGTAGTTCATTCCAATCGTGACCACAGCACCCTCCTTCACAACAGGATACCCTATCGCGCCTCGAATGATTCCAATGCCGCTACGCGACGATATTCAGAGCCACCGAGTTCCCTTCGTGAACTACGGCCTGATGGCCCTATGCACGCTCGCCTTCTGGCTGGAATTCAATCCGAATATCGAGATCGATTCACTCTTTCAGCAGTTCGGCTTGGTACCGCAACGCGCCACACGACTCGCAGCCGCTGGAAATTACTGGCATCCGGGATTCTGGCTGCCTTTCGTGACCTCGATGTTCCTGCACGGAGGCTTCGCGCACTTCCTCGGGAACATGCTCTTCCTGTGGATCTTCGGCGACAATGTGGAAGATCGCTTTGGACACCTGGGTTACATCGGTTTCTACTTGCTCGGAGGCATGGTCGCGGGATTCGCACATCTGCTGTCGAATCCTGATTCGACGATTCCGACCATCGGCGCAAGCGGCGCGATCGCCGCGGTCATGGGCGCTTACTTTGTGCTCTACCCGCGCGCCCGCGTGCTCACGCTTTTAATTTTCATCATCATCCCCCGCACCTTTTCGGTTCCCGCGTACGTCTACCTGGCCATGTGGTTTGGCTGGCAGGTGCTGTTCGGAACCGCAACGCTTTCGGCAAGCGGAGCAGAGACAGGCGGCGTGGCATGGTGGGCCCACGCGGGAGGCTTTGCATTTGGCGTGCTGGCGATTCTCGTCGTCGGACGTGGGTCGCTTGCGAAACTATGATTCTTTCCAGTCGTCTTTGACGCTGATCCATTCCTCAACAAGACCCAATAGGACCTTCCGGTCCAATGGCTTGGTCGCGAAATCATCGCAGCCCGCTTCGAGACATTCGCTCCGGCTTCCAATCATCGCGTGCGCCGTCAGTGCAATGATGGGCCCGCGATATCCCGCCTCGCGAAGCTGGCTGGTTGCCGCATAGCCATCGACTTCCGGCATCTGCATATCCATGAGGATCACGTCGTAGGAATCGGGTCCGTGCCACGCAGCAGTCACGAGATCAACCGCCTCACGACCGTTGGTCGCGATATGAACCTCGAGGCCGCATTGAGTCAGAATCGTCGAGATCAGCCGGCGGTTGTCATCGCCGTCCTCGGCCAACAAAACCCGGCCTTCGAGCGAAGCCTTGTGGATCGCCGCTTGCAGCGAAGAGTTAATATCGTCCAATTGCAATACACCAAGATCATCGTGCATCTCAATATCATCCAACGGTCCCGTGTCGATACTGAGCTTGAACGAACTTCCGCGGTCGTGGTTACCCGTTACGCTGATATCGCCGCCCAATAGTTCCGCCAAACTCTTCGAGATTGCCAGACCCAGCCCGGTGCCACCGAAACGCCGCGTGGTAGACGCATCGGCCTGCGAAAACGGCTCGAAGATTTCGCTGTGCTTGGCATCTGTTAAACCAATTCCCGTGTCGATTACCTCGAACGCAAGCTGGCTCGGCGCGTCGCCTATACCCTCGTGCATACGCACGACGAGTTTGACACCCCCTGTACGGGTAAACTTGATCGCGTTTCCAAGCAGATTGATCAGAATCTGCCGGAGCCGTGTGGGATCACTTTGAATCGTCGCCGGGATAGGGCCTACGTACTCGGCCGAAAACGATAGGTTCTTCTCTTTGGCCCGCACCGCCATCAAATGCGCGACATCTCCAACGGTTTGTTGTGGCGAAAAGCGCACAAGTTCTGCGGTAACGCGTCCTGCCTCGATTTTCGATAGGTCGAGAATATCGTTGATGATCTCCAGCAAATGATGACTGTTGCTGTGAATCGTATTCAGATAGTCGCGGCGGGTCTCTTCACTTTCTGTCGATTCTACCGCGAGTTCCGCATAACCCAGAATCGCGGTCAGCGGCGTCCGTATCTCGTGGCTCACGTTCGCGAGAAACTCACTCTTGGCCCTATTCGCGCGCACCAATTCGGAGGTGCGCTCTTCAATCGACCGTTCCATACTTTCCTGTGACGCCTGCAGCCCACTCACCAGGGTTGAGATACTCCGCGTTAGCGTGACCACTTCCTTGGGACCGCGCGCTTCAAGCTCAAAAGGTTCGCCACGCTCCATCGATCCGCGAGCCGCATCGATCAACGCGCGAATCGGGCGAATCAAACTCACCACCGTCCAGCTCCAGAGCACGACCACCACCACGGCATAACCCAGTAGCGCCATCAGACTGAACTGTTGGATCCAAATCGTGCGCCGATGTAGTTCGTTTTCATCGCGCTGAGCGCTCGCTTGCAGGAACTCCTCGAAGGTGCCAATCGCCTGAACCAGCGCGAATGATTCCGAGCGCAGGTCCGTTTGGCGTTTGACCAGGTACTCGCTGCCTTTGTCTTCACCCATGCGGATGGTACTTCGCATCAACGAATCAGCACGCGCGATGACGGAATAGATATGTTCGAGCTGACTATCGTACTCTGCTGCAAGCTCTTGTCCGCGCAGCGTCCAGATGTGTCGGCGTAGATCCAGCGTGCGATGTTGGAGACCTTCAAGACGCGCGTAGTCGCCTGTGCTGGCCATCTCCTCAACCTCAGCATGCCATTGCGTCGTACTCTTCCGCAGGCGTGCAACGTTGTTCAACGTCGCAGAGTTCATACTGAGTTGCGCATAGCCCACACCGGTCTCTTCCCAGGCGCCGCCAAGCCCAAAGGAAAGCCCCACCCCACCGAGGGAACAGATGATGATGATGAGACCAATATGGTGGTGAAGCCGCACGCCCTAAACTTCGACGTAGCGGAGAACCAACTTGACGTCGAACTCTGCATGACCCCACTCTCGGCGGAATGTCAGTCCGTACCAGCTCGTTTCAAGACCTGAAGGCAGTCGCATTTGACGCCGGTAACACACTCCTGGGCATGGACTTCGACTTTCTCGCCAGTTGCCTACTGACCTGCGGGGTCGAGATATCGGCCGAACGCTTGGAACGCGCAGAGGCCCAGGCACGACCCGAGGTCTCCGCTTGGATCGCCTCCGGCAGATCCACCGAATCGTCTCAAACCTTTGGTTTCTACTTGGACGCGATCGTCGCGAAAGTCAGCGATCTTTCCCCGGATGCACGCGGTCGCTGCATCGGAAGCCTGGTTCCGCTGCTCAAACCTCCCGGCCTGCCCCAGCGCCTTTGGACACGCCCCTACCCTCGCATCGCGACGGCGCTGTCGCGTTTCCACGAAGCGGGATTCCAACTTGCGGTTGTGAGTAACTCCGACGGCAGCATCACCGAAGCGTTGCGATCAGCACGGCTCGACGGATTTTTCAGCAGCATTATCGATTCGGCCGAGGTCGGGGTTGAAAAACCAGCACGCGAAATTTTCGAGCATGCGCTGGGCGTATTAGGCTTGCCGCCTGAACAAGTGCTCTACGTCGGCGACCTGTATGCGGTCGATATCATCGGCGCCAGAAGTGCTGGCATGCCCGCGGTACTCGTGGATCCGTTTGGAGATTGGGCAGACCTAGACTGCGAAACCGTGAAAGATATCGATGAGCTTGCGACGCGTCTCATCGATGCGCGCTAAGCGACCCTTTCGGCCTCAAGATCAATATCGCGCAAGCCGGTGACACGGGCAGAAACCAACGCGCCCACCTTCGCCTCACCCTTCAGATAAACCACACCGTCGACATCGGGCGCTTGCGACCAGATTCGTCCAAGACTGAATCCTGCGGTGGCGCGATCGACCAACACGTCGACTTCACGACCCATCAATGCGCGCTGTTTCTCAACGAGAATGCCATGCTGTAGTTCCATCAGCCGGTGATAGCGTTCACGTGCGAGCTCACGCGGAACCTTTTCAGCGTAGGTCTCTGCCGTCGTACCCTCTTCATCCGAATATCGAAACGCACCGACGCGATCAAATCGCATATCCTTTACAAACTCGTACAGATCCTCGAAATCCGCATCGGTTTCTCCCGGAAAACCGACAATGAACGTGGTACGCACCACGACATTTTCGATGCGATCCCGCAGGCGTTCGACCAACGCGCGCTGTCGTTCTCGTGTCACTCCGCGCCGCATTCGTTTCAAGACGGCATCACTCGCGTGCTGTAGTGGAACGTCGATGTACGGCAGCACGCGTGAGCTCTCCGCGATTGCATCGACGAGTTCGTCGCTCAACGCGGACGGATACAGGTACAAGAGACGCACCCAGTCGATTCCGTCCACGCCTTCAAATGCGCGTACCAAATCGGCCAAAGTCTGGCGCTCGGCATGATCCTTGCCAAACGACGTCGTATCCTGGGAAATCAGGTTCAGCTCGCGCACACCTTCTCCGGCGAGCATTTTGGCTTCCTGCATAATCGATGCAATGCTGCGGCTTTGAAATTTACCACGAATGCCAGGGATCGCACAGAACGCGCATACGCGATCGCAGCCCTCGGCCACCTTCACGTACGCACTGTGGCGGGTGCCGATCAACAACCGTGGATCGTTCTCATCGTAGAGGTAGGTCTCGCCGGCATCGACATAAACACCACCGGTTCGGCCCGCCAACGCGCCATCCAATAAATCCACGATCGATTTGAAGTGCGAGGTTCCGACAAAAAGGTCGACCTCAGGAAGTTCCTTCGCGAGTGCATCGCCGTACCGCTGCGGCAGGCAACCCGCCACCACGACCGCGCGCAAACGACCCGACTCTTTCAGATCCGCGACCTCGAGAATGGCCTCGATGGACTCCTCTCGCGCGCTCTCGATGAACGAGCAGGTATTCACGACCGCAACGTCCGCATCCTCGAGCGTCTCCGCGATTGCATAGGATCCCAGCGCAAGCGAGCCGAGCATAATCTCGGAATCGAGCTGATTCTTCGGACATCCGAGCGAGCGGAAATAGACCGAAGCTTTGGGTTGGGCGGGACTCACGGGAAGGAGAGGTTACCCTCTGGGGCGGTAGCGGGCGAGGTTTCCCTTTCGATGCCTCGATCCGCCACTGCAATAGGGAGGCGCAAATGGTTAGTCGCCTTGGACTTGCGTATTTCGGGGGGGCCGTCGCGGCATTGGTGAGTTCAGCCGCATTGTGGATGGCCGGTCAAGCCGAGTTGCTCGCGATGCTGGGGGTGAAGGCGCCGGTCTTCACCTGGGATTGGATGGCTCCGAGGCTGCTCTGGGGCAGTCTTTGGGGGTTGGGGTTTCCGCTGGTACGTCGCCGCGGACTCTCACCCGTCCGCACGGGTCTCGCGCTCTCGCTAGCGCCGACCTTAGCCGACCTGCTGATCTTCATGCCGATGCACAATCAACGCCTCTTCGGCACGGCGCTAGGCACATTGACGCCACTCGTGGTTTTGATCGGCAATGCGCTCTGGGGTTGGGCCTTGACGCGCATCATGGTTTCAACCGGCCACTCGTAGCCCTCCGCTCGGCGCGGAACCATCGATCCCTAGTCAACAAGCCACATGTTAGGATCCTCCGCTCAATAACGGCGGGAGAGCACCATGGCAATACTTCGCTGGATCGGTCGAATCTTCGTTTTACTCATCGTGGCCGCGGTGGTCACTGGCTTTGCAGCGCGTTTCACAGACGGCCCCTTGGCAATGTTTCCGGGCGGCGAGTTGGTCGCCGGGGAAATGGTTGCAGAACCGCTAGCGGATTGGTCATTCGTACACGCTCTGGAAGAAATGGCCGCACGAAGCTATCGCCGACGGCCGCGCGGTTCTTCGGATTGACGGTAAGCGTTATCCGGTTCAACTCACAAAAGTGGAAGACACGGAGACCCTGGCCGCGCTGCGTCCGTTGATGACCGAAAAATATGGCGGCGCTTTTGAAGATCCCGACATGCTCTGGTTCTTTGAAATCGAATCACGCTCTCAAAGCTGAGCCTCCATCGGACTTGCGTACGAGTTGCCGATTGGGACTCGTCTGCGGGCTCTGTGGTAGGCTGGGTAAATGTTGATCAAACGAACCTTCGCCCTATGCTTCGCCAGCCTGCTCGCCAGCGCTGCTCTTGCAACAACGGGCGACGGTGGCCCCGAGTTGGATCCGCTTCGCGAATTTCTCGCAGTCAGCCACGAAGATCGCATCGCTGAAGCGCTTGATACGGGCGCAACGAAGTTTCTCATGATTGGCGACCACACGCTGGGTCTGCACCTGGCCTCGAAAGCACAGCTCAAGATCGTCGGCGCGTACGAAAAAATGGAAGTGCCAATGACCGGCGGCAAGGTCACTGGCTGCGATCATGCGTTATTGCTCTCCCAGGCGATCACCTACACCGAAGAGTACAATCGCAAGTTGCTTGTAGCACTCGAAGCTCAGCTGGCGGACTCCGCCACGAAAACTGAACCCGTAAAAAAATAGCTAACGGGTTCGTTTGAGCGAACGAAGACGTTCTCCGTCTTCGCGTGTGCCATTCGTCATGGACATCAGTGCACGTAGCGTGCGGATATCCAAATCTGTCACGAAGATCCGATCTCGCGTCTCCCAGGCGTAGTTCATCGCGGAATCGCAATCCAGACAGTGTCGTAAACCCAGCACGTGGCCGAATTCATGAATGACCAGCAACTCGACCTGCTCCGGCATAGCGGGATCCTGCCGCGTTGAATCCGTTGAGCCAGTCGCACAGGCGAGGCAGTACAGCAGGCGATACTCAGCAAGGCGCCATGCCCGTTCATCTATTCGCTCTCCCGGCGTTTCGAAAGTTCACGGCCGTACGCTCGCATCATATCGCGATAGTCCAACATGCCAATCACGGACGGCGGGGTGTCGTCATGTGTGACTTCGAGCACCGGAAGTTGTGGACATCCCGATTGTCGGAAGAGTTCATGCGCACGATATAGGTCATCATCCGGATGCACGAAAACCGCCTCCGCGGCGATATCATTCGCAACCACGAAACTTTCGAGTTGATGGTCATCCATCACCGGTCGGAGCTGTTCCACCGTCACAACGCCGGTCAAGCGCCCTTCCGAGTTTACGACCGGGACCGTGGCTTCACGACTATGAAGCAAGAGCTGACGCAGCGCCTCGAAACCCGTCGCTGGCGTCACTGTCGGGACGTTTGAATCCTCATGAAAGACGTCGGATACTTTCATTTCTTCGAGAACATTGATCGTAAGGTCACCGATATGCGCTGGCGACTCGAAGCGATCCTTGACCTGGTTCTCATAGATCGTGACGCGCCGCATGAGCAAGATCGAGACCACGGACACAAGCATCAGCGGAGGCAATAAGCTGTAGCCGCCGGTCATCTCCGTGACCATCAGCATCGCACCGATCGGTGCACTCGCGACCCCGGCAAAGAAACTCGCCATTCCAACCAACACGTAGGCGCTCGGGTTCGGAAAGAATTCAGGCGCGAGGATCTGCCCGCCGTAGCCGATTACACCGCCCAACATTCCACCGATGAAAAGCGTGGGTCCAAAAATTCCGCCGCTCCCCCCTGAACCAATCGTCAGACTCGTCGCGAGAATTTTGGCGCAGAGAATCCATCCCATCAGTTGCCAAGCCAGCTCACCATGAAGTGCCTGTTGAATGAAGCCCCAGCCCGACGCATAGACCTGCGGAAATCCGTAGCCGATCGCGCCCACACCAAGCCCACCGATCAGTGGAAGGAGCGGCTTCGGCACGCGCATCTGTCGAAAAACACGATCCCGCAAGCCATAGAACGTGCGGATGTAGAGCAGGCCGATCGGAATGGTGATTAATGCCAGCACCATATAACCGGGCACTTCACGGAACGTCGGCAGCGCCATTTCGGGAACCGCAAAGATGCGCTCTGCTCCGAGCAGCGTCACGAACACAACGTATGCGGTAACGGAAGAAATCACGCAGGGAATCAACGCATCCGATTCAAAGTCTTCACGGTACAGCACCTCAATCGCCGTGATCGCGCTGCCCAGGGGAGCGCGAAAGATCGCACCGAGTCCACCGGCGGCACCCGCGAGCAGCAGAATCCGCCGATCGCGGGTGCTCAAGCCCAGACGCGTGCTGAGAAACGAACCAACACCGGCACCGATCTGTGCAATTGGACCTTCCTTGCCCGCACTTCCGCCGGTCGCGAGCGTAATCACCGTCGCCAGCCCCTTGACCAGTGGAACGCGCGCGCGAATCAGGCCGCGGTTGCGATGAAACGCACGGATCATCTCGTCCGTGCCGTGACCTTCGGCTTCCGGCGCAAACCAATAGACCAGAAGCCCAGACAGCAGGCCGCCCAGCGCAGGCAGAAAGAAGAATACCCAGCGACGCGGCTCGCCGGACACATCTCCCAACCCGAGGAACTGCTCACCCGGTGGAAGTGGCTGTGGCATCCGCGCCCAGGTATCAAACGTGAGATGGCTTGCGTACTCCAAGCCGACCGAAAACACGACCGCCACCAGACCCGAGACAACTCCCACCAGGATCCCAAAGCCGATCCAACGGGTGTTGCTCTCACGAAGCCGATCCAACGCACGCCTTAACACGTTCGGGAGGTTGCGTTTTGAACTCTAGAAACGCTAGCCCGAGTTACATTTCTACGCGGAAATCCGGCTAAACCTAAAGAATCACTGGAAGAATAAGCGGTTGCAGGCTGAGTTTCGCAAATCCTCTCGCCAGCCACCAAAGCGAACTGGTACCCTCTTTGGATGTTACGCGAGTCTTCTCATGAACCCACGGAGAACGCCGCCAAGCTGCAACTCAGCGACAGCGCACGGCTAACACGGATCGATCTGCAGGTCCGTCTGGTTGCCGCGCTTGCGGGTATGACGGGCCTGATTTACATCGGATGGCTCGTCGGCTCGATCGAAGCCATCAAAGCATTCATCATGGCTTGGGCAGCGTACGTAACGCTTGTCGTGGGCATCGCCATGTTCTATTGGCGCAACCCTCAACCCTTTTCCCGCCACTACCTTTTCTACGTAAGCGACGCCTTCTGCATTACCGCATCGCTGGCGGTGATGGGCCAGCTCATAAGCCCGTTGGTCATAATCTACTGGCTCGCAATCATGATGGCCGTGATCGTGAATGGTCGACGCGCGGGTATCGTGGCAACGGTTGCTAGCGTAGTGACTTGGGGTACCGCGTTCCTATTGACCATTGGTGGCGTGCTCAACGATGAACCCGCGTTCAAGAGCGTCCAGCTGAGTGGCACCTGGGAATTTCCGGCGTTCTTCCTCTGGGGCGTCTCAATGTTAGCGGGAGCCCTATACGCCGCGGTCATCTACGCCGATCTCGCGCGACGTCATATGCTGCAAACCGAGCGCGAGTACTCCGAATCGCTCGAGCGTACGGTCGAAGATCGAACCCGGGATCTGAGGCTGGCCAACGAGGAACTCCGTACGGTGCAGACGCGGCTCATGGAAGCGGAGCGTCTGGCAGCAGCCGGCGAGATCGCCGGCGGTGTCGCGCACGCCATCAACAACCCGTTGGCCGCTTTGATTGGCACGGGAAGCAACTACTTAGAGACCTCTGAGATCGAGCAACCCGAGGTGAGCCGAATGGTGCAGATCGCTCGGCGTATCTCGGCTGTTGTTGAGGGCCTGCTTCAACTCTCGAGGCGCGGCACGATGCATCCGGAGCACGTGGGTGCGGCAAAGGTGCTAGACGAATTGAAGCTGCAATTTGAAGATCGTTGCAAGCAACAAGGTGTCGAGATTCACGTGACGGTTCGAACGCGCGGAAGCAAGCTATTTGCCGACCCCGTGCTGCTCCATACTGCGTTGCAGAGCCTTGCAGAAAACGCGGTGGAAGCGATGCCCGATGGAGGCACACTCGGCCTCGAAGCAAACCTGATCGACGGGACAGACGCCATCGAATTTCGCGTTTCAGATACAGGAGCGGGAATTCCTGCCGAGTACGACTCAAAGATCATGGAAGCTTTTTTCACCACCAAGCCGCGCGGAACCGGACTGGGATTGTCGATCGCCCACGGCATCATCCGCGGCCACGAGGGAACGTTGCGCTTCAATCACCGACCCGAAGGTGGAACACTCGCGTCGGTCATCATGCCACGACGTGTATTGGCTGAGGACTTCGACGAAGCTGCATCGGTTGCCTAAGCGCGCCATCCCTCTACACTGATTCAAAATGGGACGACCCAAGTCAGAATCGAAGCCCGTTGCGGGTTTTGGTGCACTGGTTCAAACCATGCGCCATACGCTGCAAGAGACCGGCATCGCTCGAGGCGTGCAGAACCTGCGTCACGTCAACCAGGATAGCGGCTTTGATTGCCCCGGTTGCGCCTGGCCAGACCCCGAGAAGCGCTCGCTTGCGGAATTCTGTGAGAACGGTGCAAAACATGTCGCGCATGAAGCCACCCGCAAACGCATCGGCGCTGAATTCTTCGCGAGCTGGCCGGTATCGAAACTCTATCAACAGTCCGACCATTGGCTCGAACAACAAGGCCGACTCACAGAGCCTCTCTGCAAACCTGCAGGTTCTGACTACTACGAACGTATTTCTTGGGAAGACGCGCTCGAACGTTTAGCCGTCGCGCTCTGTGAACTCGAGTCCCCGCACGAAGCCGTTTTCTATACCTCCGGACGCACCAGCAACGAAGCTGCGTTTCTATACCAGCTCTTCGCGCGTGAATTCGGCACCAACAACCTGCCCGACTGTTCGCACATGTGTCACGAATCCAGCGGAACCGCGCTGACCGAAGTCATCGGAACCGGAAAAGGCACGGTGAGTCTGGCCGACTTTGAGCATGCCGACGCGATCTTGATCCTGGGTCAAAACCCCGGCAGCAATCACCCGCGGATGCTCACGACACTCCAGGCAGCGAAGCGCCGCGGCTGCAAGATCATCAGCATCAACCCGATTCGGGAACGCGGTCTGGTGAGTTTTGCAAACCCGAAAGAGCTGCAGGGCTTACTCGGTCGCGGTACGCCGATCTCTGACCTCTTTCTGCAGATTCGTGTTGGAGGCGACGGTGCCACCCTCAAGGGAATCATGAAAGAGTTGTTGGAAATGGAGCAACGCGCTCCAGGAATCATCCTCGATCGCGTGTTCATTGATCATCACACCGAAAACTTCGATGACCTTCAAGCGCATTTGCAAAGCTTGGACTGGTCCGAGATTGAAACGCAAAGTGGACTCGAGCGCGCAGAGATTCGGGCAGCCGCGGAAATCTACGCCACCGCCAAGCGCGTGATCGCATGTTGGGCAATGGGACTAACACAACATCGCCACGCGGTCGCGAACATCCAAGACATCGTGAACCTGCTTCTGTTCGGCGGCAACATCGGCATTGAAGGAGCCGGTGTCTGTCCGGTACGCGGACATAGCAACGTCCAGGGCGACCGCACGGTGGGAATCACGCAAAAACCCAAGCCCGCGTTTCTCGATCGGCTGAGTGAAGTGTTCGGTTTCGAACCGCCCCGAGACGAAGGCTTGAACACCGTTGACGCGATACGTGCCATGCAGGAACGACGCGTAAAGGTTTTCATTGCCCTGGGGGGGAACTTCGTCGCGGCGACGCCCGATACTGCATATACCGAGGAAGCACTCCGGCAGTGCAAGCTCACCGTACAGGTTTCCACCAAACTCAACCGCTCCCATTTGGTGACTGGCCGTGAGGCGTTGATTCTGCCCTGCCTGGGTCGAACCGAGCGCGATCTACAAAACGATCAGCCTCAATTCGTTACGGTCGAAAACTCCATGAGCGTCGTGCACCGATCGCAGGGGCATCTGGATCCGGTATCCGACGAGGTGCGCAGCGAACCCGCGATTGTCGCGGGTATCGCGCGCGCGGTCTTTGGCGATGCTTCGAATACCGACTGGGATGCGATGCGCTGCAACTACGACGTGATTCGTGAGCGCATCGCGGATGTGGTTCCAGGCTTTGACGACTTCAATGCTCGCGTCAGTCAGAGCGTCGGCTTCGTACTTCCAAGTGGCGCCCGCACGCGCGCTTTTGAAACAGCCTCTGGCAAAGCGGCCTTCACCAAACACCCGTTGCATAGGCTCGAAATCGAAGCGGATCAATACCTTTTGATGACCATCCGCAGTCACAACCAGTTCAACACCACCATCTACGGACTCGATGATCGCTACCGCGGGGTGCACGGCGATCGACACGTCATCTTTATGAATGAGCGTGATATCGCCGAGCGGGGCTTTCACGAAGGACAAGCGCTTTGCATTACCAGCCACTTCCGCGGCGAAACGCGCAGCTTGAGTGGCTTTCGTATCTTTCCGTATGCACTGCCCTCGCGCTGTACCGCAGCGTATTTTCCGGAAGCCAACGGGTTGGTGCCACTCGGCAGCACGGCGGAAAAAAGCCACACCCCGACCTATAAATCGATCGTCGTCACACTCGACCCCGTGAGCTGAGGCGTCACCGAAAGGCTACGCTTTCGCCATGGACCCACGTACCATCGGATGGCTCTTGGGCGTGATCATCACGCTGGTTGCGCTAGCCCAAGTTCCGCCCATCGGCGTCGCGTTGTATCGCGGCGAAGACTGGTTCGCGTTCGCATGCACGTGCTCCGGGGGCATGCTGCTCGGTGGCTTGATCCTGACGCTATTGCATCGCACTGAAAAGGCGCTGAACCACCGCTCCGCATTTCTGGCCGTGACGTTGGCGTGGATGACGGCGTGCGTGGCAGGTGCGGCCCCCTTCTACCTTCACCCAAGTCTTAAACTTTCCATGGTAAACGCATTCTTTGAGTCGGCTTCAGGGTTTACGACTACGGGCGCAACCGTACTTTCAGGCTTGGACCAACTTCCCCATTCGGTGCTGCTGTGGCGCAGTCTCACCCAGTGGCTGGGCGGAATGGGAATGGTGCTCTTGGGTGTCGCGGTACTTCCACTTCTCGGGGTCGGCGGCATGTCGCTCTACCGCGCGGAAACACCCGGCCTATCGAAAGACAAAATGACGCCGAGAATCGGCGAAACCGCAAAGCTGCTCTGGGTACTCTACCTCGGCGTGACCGTGGTTCTTGGAGGCATGTATTTCCTTGGCGGCATGACGAGCTTTGATGCGGTCTGTCATGCGATGACCACGATCTCGACAGGAGGCATGTCGACCCACGACGCCGGGTTCAACCACTGGGATTCCGGTTACATCAACACCGTCGCAACGCTTTTCATGCTGATCGGCGGCACCAGCTTTGCAATCCTGCACCGCGTACTCACTCAAGGCATCACCTGGGCCGAACAACCCGAGCTCCGCGCGTACCTCGGGATCTTCTTAGTCATGACGCTGTTAATTGCGTTTAACCTTCGCAGCACCGCTCCGGAGATCTACCCAACCGCCGCGAAAGTACTCGAGCACGCGAGTTTCCAGGTCGCCTCCATCCTTACGTCAACCGGATTCGCCACCCAAGACTTCACCACCTGGTCCCCGGTCTCACAGATGTTGATTTTCAGCCTGTTCTTTGTCGGCGGCATGGCGGGTTCGACCGGCGGCGGCGTGAAGGTCATTCGCGTTTTGATGATGATGCGCTTCGCGGTCGCGCAGTTCTTCCGGCTCGTTCACCCGCATGGCTTCTCATCCGTAAAGCTTGGAAATCGCGTATTGGAAGACGCAATGTTACAAGGCGTTGCGGGCTTCATCGGACTTTGGATTATGTTGCTTCTTGTCGGTGCCGTACTCATCACCGCTACCGGTGTCGATCCGTTCACCAGCCTAAACGCGGCCGCAGTATCACTCGGCAACATCGGCCCTGGTCTTGGCGGTGTCGGCCCCACTCATACTTGGTTCGATTTCGCACCACTCGCGAAACTGGTCACCATTACGCTGATGATTCTGGGGCGTCTTGAGATTTACACGGTGCTGGTGATTCTGACCCCGGGGTTTTGGCGCCGCTGATCGCAGCCTGACGCGCGCGCTCGATCACTTCGGCAGCCACGGGATCAAAACGCACGGTACCCCAGCGAAACAACCCAGGCAACAAAGACTTCAAAAAGAAGATTAATGAAAAGTGCCAAGGTACTGTAATTGAATGGCGTTTCCGTTCTATACAACGAAAGACCGCATCCGAGACTGAGCTTGGTGGATATTTTTTCCCATTGAACGATTCAGGGATCTCCGCCTTCTCCCAGATCTCCGTATCGATGGGTCCTACATGAATGACTCCCGTGTGAATACCCGAGCCAGCGAGGTCGACTGCGAGCCCTTCTGAGAACCCGGTGAGCGCAAACTTCGACGCCGCATAGACGGCTTCATGAGGTGGCGCCAGACGCCCGGCTACGGAGGAGATATTGACGATGCTCCCCCCGCCCTGGCGCAAAAACACGGGGACTGCGGCCAGCGTTAGAAACGCGGGAGCGCGAAAGTTGATGTCCATCGTCGAAGAAATATCGTCTGCCGTGACGTCGTAAAAGTATTTATGCTTAGAGACCCCTGCGTTGTTGACGACAATGTCGAGACGACCAAAGCGTGACACCGCACGATCGACAAGCTCCGCTGCAAATCCAGGCGTCGCCAAATCTCCGACAATCGCTTCAACCGGGTGCCCATGTTTCGAGCAACGATTCGAAACCGCGTGCAGG
The DNA here is from genome assembly GCA_029261895.1 of Deltaproteobacteria bacterium. Lineage (GTDB taxonomy): Bacteria > Myxococcota_A > UBA9160 > SZUA-336 > SZUA-336 > JAJDAK01. The sequence goes on along the minus strand of JAJDAK010000065.1, from coordinate 31,075 downwards.
CGCTCGGCCCGACGCGCACAGATCACTATGCTGGCGCCTCGGCTCGCAAACTCAACAGCCAGGTGTTCGCCGATGCCAGAGGATGCGCCGGTGATGATCACCACCCGATTACGGTAATCCATTACTTTAACTCCTTAGTGACAAAGTCGATTATGACCTACAAATGGCCGGGCTGTGATCCAAATACCCCGCATTCGATGCGAAGCGTGAAGAATGATGATATCTCCGCTGTGCTCGATTTTAGATATGACCTAGTTTTACGATTCACGTAAAGGGTAGACGAGCTCCTCGTCAGGATTGGGCAGAATGAGCATGACGGAAGATGGAACCTCCTTGCGGAGAAACACGGAAGAGGTTCCGGCACACGTTGATATTCTCAACCTGCGTCTGCACTTTGGCGACCGCACCGTTTTCGATGGTCTGAGCTGCCGTTTTCCCCAAGGCAAGATCACGGTCATTCTGGGTGCGAGCGGTGGCGGCAAAAGCACGCTGCTGCGGACGATCGCATGCCTTCAGCAACCCGACTGGGGCGATATTTGGGTCGGCGATAAAGAAGTCACATCGATGCATCGCCACCAGGCTCAGCAGTTCCGACGCCGCATTGGCATGATGTTCCAAGGTGGCGCACTACTCGACTCACTGACCGTCTATGACAATGTCTCGCTGCCCCTCCGCGAACATACGAAAATGACAGAGGATGAAATCCGCGAAACTGTCCAGCATCAGTTCACAGCAGTGGGGTTGAAGAACGTGGATCAGCTGCTCCCGGGTCAACTCTCGGGCGGCATGATGAAACGCGCAGCACTCGCACGCGCGATGATTCTGGAACCAGAGATTCTGCTCTGCGATGAGCCGTTCTCTGGTCTCGATCCGCTGGCGGTGCGGCTGATTGAAAATCTGATCGTCGAAACCAATCAACGCACAGGTGTCACGATCCTGATGACGAGCCACCATATGGGGTCCACGATGCGCATGGCGGATCAGGTGGTATTTCTCGTGGGAGGTGCAGCGATCTGCGGACCGACGAAAGAGATCCAAACCAGTGTGGATCCACGAATTCGATCGTTCCTACGCGCGTCAGGAGCAGATCCGCTGAGCGAGGAAGAGCTCTACCTCGACAGCGGATTCCCGCGGCATGAAGAGGAACACTCCTGATGTTTCGCAGCCACGTTGAAAAGCTCGGTGGACGCACGATCGCGGGGATCTCCCGCTTGGGCCAGTTCACCACCTTTGCTGGCGTGCTCCTCGACTGTTTGATCACGCGTCCCTTTCGCGGTCGCCGCTTGATCGATGAGGTATACACGATCGGGGTGCTCTCCTTGGTCATCGTTTGTATTTCTGGCGGCGCGGTCGGCATGGTGCTGGGCCTTCAGGGCTACACCGTTCTGACACGCTTCGGTGCCGAGGAAGCACTCGGGAGTTTCGTCGGCCTCACCTTGATTCGCGAATTGGGTCCGGTCTTGACCGCTCTGCTGGTGACCGGACGCGCCGGGTCTGCCATCGCGGCCGAAATCGGCGCGATGGTGGCAACCGAACAACTCGACGGTCTACGCATGATGTCCATCGACCCCACGCACTATGTCGCCGCACCCAAAGCGGCTGCGATGGTGCTCACCATGCCCCTCCTCTCCGCGCTCTTCATCGTTTGCGGGATCGGTGGCGGGTACGTCGTGGGCGTGCAATTCCTCGGGATTGACCCGGGGAGTTACCTGAAAGGACTCGAGGGATCGATCAAATTCAGCGATGACGTGATGGGCAGCATCACTAAATCGCTGGTTTTTGGCATCCTCGTAGGAATGATTTCAACGTACCGCGGCTATACGTCAGCTCCGAATGCCGCGGGCGTCAGTGCCGCCACTACGGGGACCGTAGTTGTCGCATCGGTACTAACATTGATTGTGGATTACATCATCACAGCGCTTTGGGGAGTTTAGGACGATGTCTAAGTCGCCAGTTCGAGATCTCATAGTCGGTCTCTTCGTGATCGCAGGTTTTACGGCGATCGCGTATCTCTCGGTATCGCTCGGGGGCCTCACCTACACCGGACCCGGCGGGCTATTCCTCACCGCAAAGTTCGACGAAATCGGCGGACTGGCGCCGCGTGCACAAGTTGTCGTGGGTGGTGTGAAGGTCGGTCAAGTCACCGCCATCGACCTCGACGAAGATTACCGTGCGGAGGTCACGTTGGAAGTCAACGGTAACCTGGCCGTGCCCGAAGACAGCTCCGCATCGATCCTAACCGCAGGTGTACTCGGAGATCAATACATTGCATTGGAACCAGGGGGATCCGACGCCATGTTGCAGACGGGTGATGAAGTCCCCTACACCCAAAGCGCAATCATTCTTGAACGATTGATTGGCAAACTCGTCCAAAACTTCGGCGGAGGAGATGACGAGTGACCCGGTTACGTTCCAGCGCGCTCGCCCTGATTGCGATGCTTTGGGTCGTCGCGATGCCCGCGTACGCATCAGAGATCGATTCGAAATCAGAAGTCGAATCCAATATTGAATCCGATCCATTGGAAGGCATGAACCGTAGGCTTTTCTGGTTCAACGACCGCCTAGACGTATACATCATCGAACCCGTGGGCAAGGGCTGGCGCTGGATCAGTCCTCAATCGGTTCGCACTTCGTTATCGAAGTTTTTTCTGAACCTGCGTTTCCCCGTGCGTTTCGTATCGAATCTGATTGAGTTTAATGCTGTTGGAGCCGGAGAGGAACTGGGTCGCTTCAGTGTGAACACAACTGTCGGCATACTGGGATTCTTTGATCCTGCAACGGGTTGGGGCCTCGAGGGCACGGACACCGATGTGGGCCTCGCATTGGGACGCTGGGGCATGCCCCCCGGTCCATACCTCATACTCCCAATCTTTGGCCCGTCGAACCCGCGCGACACCCTTGGGTTGATCGGCGATACGGTGCTTAGCTCGGGTCCCTCGCTGATATCACCCGCAGTAGGCGCGATCGTCAACGGTGGCGAACTCATCAACTTGCGCGCTGAACTGGTGCCCGTGATCGACGACGCGAAAGAAGCCTCGTTCGATTACTATGTATTTGTACGGAACGCGTACGCGCAAAATCGACGTGCGCGCGTTCTTAGTGAGAACCCCGATGAAGCGGAGCCCATCGAAGATGATCTTTACGAAATCTATGATGACGAATAGCCGGTTAGCGATCGCGCTCTGGGCGAGCCTCATCGCCCTGCCCGTATGCGCGGAGGACGCCCGCACCGTGGTGACGCAGACGATGGACGATGTCGTGAAGGTGCTCTCCAGTCCGGACCTCAGTATTGACGCTCGACGCACCCAGTTGGAAGAAATCGCCTATGCGCGGTTCGACTTTGAACGCATGTCGCGACTGATCCTCGCGCGCAATTGGAAGAAGCTCTCGCCAGAACAGCGCGACGAATTCACCGTCGAATTCAAAAAACACCTTTCCACTACCTATGGGAAGCGTCTGAATGCCGACACCTACCGAAATGAAACCATCGAGGTCACCGCGGATCGCAAAGAAAAGAATGGCGACGTCACGGTCAAGACGAAAATTATCGGCGGTGCGGCCGACGGTGTACTCATCGACTATCGCATGCGCCAAAGCGATAGCAAATGGCTCGTACTCGATGTGATCATCGAACGCGTAAGCCTGGTACAGAATTTTCGTTCCCAGATTCAAGAACTGATCAGCGAAAGCGGAGTCTCAAAGATGCTCGAAAGGCTCCGCGAGAAAAACGCCCAGGCCATGGCTCAAGCCAGCTAAACGCCTCTGCTCAATTTGTCTTTGACGTCTTGGGTGCCACGCCGGTAGATTAGATCGATGGCAACCCCAGGATTCCCATACCAGTCCTTCCCCAAGGGTTGGTTCAGTGTTTGTGATTCCGACGATCTCGGTACGGATGAACTCAAGACCGTGCACTACTTCGGTCGGGACCTCATTCTGTTTCGCGGCGCAACGGGGGAGCCGCACGTACTCGATGCACATTGCCCCCACCTCGGCGCCCACCTGGGTCACGGCGGAACATTGGTCGAAAACACGGTGCGCTGCCCATTCCATGCCTGGCGCTTCGATGGCAGCGGGCGCTGCGTTGAAGTGCCCTATGCGACAAAAATCCCACCCCGCGCAGCGTTACGATCATGGGAAGTCTTCGAAGGCAACGGCATGATCATGGTTTGGTACCACCCCGAAGGCAAACCGCCCGAATTTCAAATTCCATTGATTCCTGAATGGGGTTCAGACGAATGGAGCGAGCCGCAACGACGCGAGTTCAAGGTTCGCTCCAATCCGATGGAGATGGCGGAAAACACGGTTGACGATGCTCACTTCAAGTACGTCCACGGGACCAATACGATGCCCGAGAGCACGTCGGAAATCGATAACCATATCCTCCGTGTGACATCGATCTCGAAGGTCGATACACCGCGCGGCGAACAGCAGTCACGTATCGAAATCGCATCACACGGGCTTGGCTTTGGTTGCACACGATTCACGGGTGTGATCGAAACTTTGGTCATCATCAGCGGCGCAGCAATCGACGAGGATCATTCCGTCACAACATTGCGCTTCATGGTAAAGAAACTTGGCAATGCCGATGCGGAACGCGGCGTCGGCAAAGCGTTCATTCACGAAATCGACCGGCAATTTAGCCAGGACACGCCCATCTGGGAGAACAAGATTCACCTACAGCGCCCCGTGCTCTGCGATGGGGACGGACCGATCATGCAGCTTCGCAAATGGGCAAAGCAGTTCTATCTCAACTAAGACTGATCTGCTTCGCGATAGTCGCCGCGAGCTCCGCCGCATCATCCCCCAACGTCCCCAATTGCCAATCGATACCGAGACCCCGACCATCTTCGAGCTTCGGAATAATGTGAAAGTGCACATGGAAGACCGCCTGGTGCGCGCGCGGTCCGTTGTTCTGCAAGACGTTGTACTGGGTCGCGCCTGTCGCCTGTAACACCGCACGCGCGATACGGGGCAGCACACGGCCCACAGCTGCGGAAGCTTCATCGGAAAGCTGATCAAGGGTCTCGGCGGGTTCCTTCGGGATCACCAGCGTATGACCAGGGCTCAGCGGATTGATATCGAGGAACGCCAGCACATCCTCGTCCTCGTAAACCCGATGACAAGGCAACTCACCGGCAAGAATCTTCGTGAATATCGTATCAGCCATCCCGTCAGCATACCGTAAACCCACAGTAACCGAATCCGAGTTGCGGTCGTTAACCCGAGCATCAGAAGGAGTCCCATGAGCCTCAGTTATGTCACCCCCTGGATCTATCGTTTCAGCGTTCTCAGTCTCTTGACTGGGATATTTGCGTTCGAGTTTTGTCTGTCTTCGCAGCCTGCTCTCGCCGATTCCGGCGCAAAACCCATCATCGTCAAAATGCACGCCGACTGGTGCGGAACCTGCCAACGCTTGAAACCAACCTGGAAAGAGCTGCAGTCGAAGTACGGTGAACGCGCCGAGTTCATATTACTCGACGTAACATCGAAGGACACGATCGCCGTATCCAAAACTGCGGCTGATCATGCTGGCATCGGGGCGTTCTATCAGAAGTACCGATCCCAAACCGGTGTGATTGCCGTACTCGATGGCAATACGCATGAGCCGGTGAAAGTCTTCAAAGGTGAGATCGACATTGACGCGTACGCCCCTGCAATCGATTCCGCTGAGGGTGCGTGACCACAGCGACGATCCATTCTGAAGCCAACAATGAGCCGCCGCCACTTTGGCGGCTTGCAGCCTTTCGCCGCACACTCTTAGTCGCCGGGCTTGCGGCGTTCGTCATCGCGCTCCATTGGGACAACATCTCAGCCCATCTCTACGAGTTCGAGTTCGTCCTCTCAGAACGACTTCCATTGGAGTGGATCGAACAGAGCCGTTGGTTCGTATTGCCATTTGTAGGCTTCGCGGCAGGTCTTCTAGCAAGTCTGTCGCCATGCATCCTGCCCGTGGTGCCACTGAATCTGGCGTTCATCGGCGCGCATGATGTTTCGGGCTGGGCCGCCGCACGTCTCTCCGCACTCTTCGTACTAGGTGCAGCGCTCGCCCTCACACCACTCGGTTTGGCCGCAGACGCCGCCGGGTTCCTCTTGGTTGAACAACGCGGACCCGTATTAGTCGTCGTCGGTGTGACGATGATCGTGCTTTCAATGATGTTCGCAGAAGTGATTCCATTGCCATTTTCTGGACGGGTCAACGCGCGACGAGCCTGGGGGCCACTCGCTGCCGGTGCCGCTTTTGCGCTCGTCACTACACCTTGCGCGAGCCCATTGGTTGGCGCCGTCCTGGCTGCCGCAGCGAGCCAAGGCCTACCGGGACTGTCCGTCGCCACCATGGGAGCCTTCGCGATCGGCTACACCGCATTGGTTTTCATCGCCGGAGTGCTCGGGAATCGGGTACTGCAACGATTTCGCGGAAAAACCTTCGATGCCCCCCGAGCCGTGGCCGCAGCACTGCTCTTGGTTGCCGGTGCCGGATTTACTCTCACAGGAGCCGCCTGGTTTTAGTTTAGACTCTCGAGTGATGTGGAAATGGTTTCGATCCTATCTCGCAAAACAAGCACGCTCCCCGTCCGGCATATTCGCACGAATTTTTCTGCATTGGATGACGCAATCAACCGACGCTGAAAACGCGGCGATGCTTGGACGGTTGGACTTGGCGGAAGACAGTTCCATTCTGGAAATCGGGATTGGCAATGGGCGCACGCTCCACCGCATCGCGGAACAGGTCATAACCGGACGGATTGCCGCCATCGATATCTCGGCAAAAAGTCTGCGTCTCGCAGCCAAACTGAATCAACAATCCATCCAAGCCGGACGCATCGAATTAAAACACGGACAAAGCGACGCAATTCCCTTCGAAGATCACCACTTCGACATCGTCTTCAGTGCGCATACCGTCTATTTCTGGAACGATCCCCAACGTGATCTGTCAGAGATCCGCCGCGTGCTCAAGCCAGGAGGAACATTGGCATTGATTTTTGCTTCGATCGACGATGGTGCGACCACGAAGCAGTATCCAGTGTCCCATTTCAAACTCTACACCCGCGATGACTTCGCCGCGTTGGTTCGGAAACACGGCTTCGACGTTGAAACAGGCTCCGACCGCTTTGGTCAACGCCACGTCTCTTGGATCATCGGCCGAGCGGTTCAGGTACACTCCGAGTCATGAAAATCGACGGAACACTCCTCACCGCCAATCCAAGTGAAGCCGCGGCAGCAGCCCGACAGCTCGAAGAGCTTGGGTACTCCGGTGGCTTTAGCTTCGAAGGTCCACATGATCCCTTTCTGCCACTCTGCGTTGCAGCTGAGAATACGGAACGGATCGAACTCGGAACCGCCATCGCAGTCGCATTTGCACGCAACCCGATGAACCTCGCGCAAATCGCGTACGATCTTCAGCTGCAGTCCCAAGGACGCTTCATTCTTGGCCTTGGCTCACAGATTCGACCGCATATCGAAAAGCGCTTCAGCGCCACTTGGTCAAAACCCGCCGCACGCATGCGCGAAATGGTCTTAGCCATTCATGCGATTTGGCGTGCTTGGCACGAAGGTGAGAAACTCGACTTCCGCGGTGAATTCTACACCCATACCTTAATGACCCCCGTCTTCAATCCGGGGCCCAATCCATTTGGACTCCCCAAGATTTATCTCGCAGGCGTGGGGCCGGTGATGACCGAAGTCGTCGGCGAAGTGGCTGACGGTTACCTGGTCCATCCGTTCCATACATTGGAATTTCTGGAAACCGTGAGCCGACCTGCATTGGATCGGGGCCTCGAAAAAACGGGACGTGGAAGAAACGAACTCACGGTTTCGTGTCAGGTGATCCTCGCATGCGGAACCACCGACGAGGAATTGGAACGCACCAAGAACGCCGCCAAAGCGCAGATCGCATTCTACGGTTCGACGCCCGCATATCGCCCGGTACTCGAGTGCATCGGCCTCGGTGAACTTCAGAACGAACTCAACGTGATGTCGAAAAGCGGCAAGTGGTTGGAGATGACCACGAAAATCGATGACGCACTGCTAGAAGAAATTGCGATTGTGGGTTCCCCAGACGAAATCGCGACCAAGATTCGGAATCGTTACGAGAAGCTCGCGGACCGCGTAACTTTGGTCTGCCCCGTCGCACCCGACCCAGCTCAATGGGCACACGTCGTCCACGAACTCAGTTCTTAACCTGTTTCACTTTAGTTCCTATCGCGTTCGACATAGGTCCTCCGCTCACAAGAGTTGCCCCTGTCGAGTTATGCAGTTCGCTCCTGACCTCTTATTGATGCCTCCGCTCCGCTACGCGTCGCTGCGCGCGTTCCAGTGGAACGCTTGCACAGATTTCTAGCATCACAACGCGTACCGAATCTTTTGCTATGCGAGTTCGACGTGGGTCCGGAGCGAACTTGGGCTGCGTTGGGGTCCCAGCGTGAGCGGAGGACTCATGTCGAACTCGATGGGAGCAACTGCGCAACTCAATACGGGTACGCGCTTCGCTATTTTTTAAAAGATAGTGGCCAGTCTTTGGTGACGCTTGATGTCCAACGTGGTGCTCGCTTTTCGATATACGCGAGCCCACCTTCGGCAGCGTCGGGATGCGCCATCAAATGATGGTGAAGATCCGTCTCCAAACGACCTACTTCTGCGGGGTCAAGATCCAAACCATCCCAAAGCAAGCGCTTCGTGACCGCTACCGAAAGCGGCGAGGCCTGCTCCGCAATCTCTTTGGCAAGTGCTAGCGCCGCGGGCAAAACCTCGACGCTCGGCAAGACCCGTGTCGCAAGGCCCATCTCCGCCAGCTCATCACCACGATAGGTGCGACCGGAAAGCAAGATTTCAGCCGCACGTGACATTCCCACCAGACGCGGCAACGTCCAATGCGCATACGCATCGGGCATCACACCGCGCCGAACCTGAAGCACACCGTACTTACCTTCACGCGCGATAAAACGCAGGTCGCATTGAAACGTCAGTGTGAAACCGATGCCGACCGCATGACCATTCACCGCCGCGATCACCGGCTTTCGAACCTTCCACGCCGGAGGATCCACAGCCGCCGCGCTGAAACCAGGCTCTTCACGTTTTTCAAACGTGGCCGCGCCAGCCGACATGTCGGCACCTGCACAAAACGCACGCCCCGCACCGGTGAGTACGACCACACGCACATCATCCTCACGATCGCAGAACGTATAGGCATGGCCGAGCTCCTGGCCCATTTTTCCACTAAACGCGTTTAACTGATCGGGGCGATGGAGCGTGATCGTTGCCACGCCGTCCGCTAGTTCAAATCGTATGTCTTCGTACTTCATGACAACTCGAGCTGCATAGTACCGAGACCGCCACCCCCCTCGTCAAGCGCATAGCAGGGCAGCTCCGCCATAATGATGCTGAAAACTTCAGCGTTCGGTCTCACGCTCAGCCATGCTCCGACCGATTACCTGAGCATGCTCGTTCAAGAGATCATGAAAACAGACTTGGTTACAGTTTCTGACGATGCCACAGTCCTGGATCTCGAGAAATTACTTCATGACAAGAGAGTCACCGGAATGCCAGTGGTGGACGGTGATGGCGAACTTCTGGGTCTCGTCTCCCAATCGGATGTGATCCAACATGCGATGAACGGCGGTGATCCCGCCTCAACCAAAGTCTCTAGAATCATGACCGTGGACCTTGTGACCTGCGATATGACCGACGACGTCAAGGCCATTGGCAGCATCATGCTGCATCTCGGGATCCACCGCGTGTTGGTCTTCGATGGCCAACAGCTTGTCGGGATCGTCACCAGCACAGACTACGTCCGCATCGTCTGCAACGACCTTCCATAACCGCCCTTTCATATTTCATAAGTTCCTGAAAACACAGAGGGAAACCGAATTCACTTGAAAAGCGTGGGAAGAGTCTGATACGAAAAAACTACGAAAGCAATTATGCCCCACCCCCGAAAACACGCCCATCAGTAGCTGAATCTAAAAGGCTGGTGGTGTCCCCAGCGGGATTCGAACCCGCGTCGCCGGCGTGAAAGGCCGGTGTCCTAGGCCAGGCTAGACGATGGGGACAGCAGGTGCGGCAGCTTAGCGATGCCGGAAGTTAGCGGCAACAAAGACGGCGCTTAGCCCCGTTAAGACAGGCGATGCGAGAAGTCGGAGGCAACATGCGGGCAATAACGTGGCTATGTGGCCGTCATTCTGGCGACCCTGGCGCAGGAGTACCTAGGGCTCAGTTTCTGACCCAGGGCATCCGATAGGTTCTGTAAGCATCCCCCTCGCCTGGAGGGCTGAGCGGGCGCGGGCAAATCGTAGGGATATAAGATGACGATTGGCATAGGTTCTTCAACGTCCAACTCGAACGTCGCGAAAGCGCGGCAGGCACTCGAGAAGTCGTTCGAAAAAATTGCTTCGGCACAACGGATCAATCGCTCTTCCGATGATGCGGCTGGGTTAGCGATCTCGGAAAAACTGCGCGCCGTCGAACGTGGGCTCAGTCAGGGGCAGCGAAATCTCTCCGATGGAATCAGCTTGGCCCGCACCGCAGAAAGTGCATTGTCCCAACAAAGCGAATTGATCTCGCGAATGCGCGAACTCACTGTACAAGGCGGGAACGGCACGTTGGACAACAACGCCAAAGCCGCGATCCAACGCGAATTCGATCAGCTCGCGGAAGAAGTGACACGCATCTCCAATGCCACCGAGTTTGGCGGCAAGAAACTTCTGAACGGCGATATCGAAGGTGCGAACGCGATAACACTCCGTGACGGTACCGGTAGCGGAAATGTCGCGCAGGTTTCGGTTCAAGGCAGCTCAGCACAAGACCTTGGCGTCGACGGTCTCAGCGCTACCGACCCGTCCACATTGGATGCATTAGATCAGGCGTTGAGCTCGATCTCCGCTTCACGCGGCGAGCTCGGTGCGGTCGAAACACGCCTACAAAGCGGCATCGCCAATCTTCAGAGCGCGATTCAAAATACCGCGGAGGCGAACTCTCGCATCCGTGATGCCGACATCGCGAAAGCCTCGTCGGAACTCACGAGCAATCAATTGCGCGAACAAGCGTCGATCGCCGCGGAGGTGCATCGAAACATCTCCTCAAGCTACGTACTCGACCTACTGCGCTAACCCAGCTTACTCAAGACACGGTCGCCGAGGTCCTCGAGACCTTTGCGCACCGCATCTTTATCAAAGCCCGGCGGACCGATCACAACACGCGATACCCCGTGGTCTTCGTAGCGCTTCAGCGTATCCACATCGATACGCGTTAGGCCCGTCGTAATTTCGATCTCATCGGGGTTGCGACCGATCTTGGCACATTCATCGCGCATCACAGAGAGCAGCGGTAAGAGCTCGCCCTCGTCCCCCTTCACTGGAAAAAAACCATCCGCTAGACGTGCAGCACGACGTGCCGCGCCGGGAACGTGTCCGCCGAGAACAATCGGCACGCCCGGCTTTTGTACCGGCTTTGGGTTCGACTCCACCGCGTCCCAGCGATAAAAGTCACCCGCAAAGGGTTCTGGTGTTTCGCTCCAGAGTGACCGAATCGCACGAATGGATTCTTCGGTGCGCGGTGCACGCTCTTTAAACGGTATCCCGAGCGTCTGGAACTCTTCCTCAAGCCAACCAATGCCCACGCCTGCAATCGCACGCCCGCCAGAGAGAACATCCAGCGTGGCGAATTCCTTGGCCACGTAGGCCGGATGGCGTTGCGGCAGAATCAATATGCCCGTACCGAGGCGCAGCGTCTTGGTGACTGCGGCCGCATACGCGAGCGGCAAAATCGGATCGGGAATCGGCATCGCTTCGTTGCCGGGCATTTTGCCCGTATCGCTATAGGGATATTCAGACTCGTAGCCAACAGGAACAACGACGTGTTCCACCGTCCAAATCGATTCGACCCCAACCGATTCTGCGGTCTGGGCGAGGTTGGTCAGGTGATCGGGCAAACCAAAGGGGCCCGCATTCGCAAACATCAATCCGATTTTCATGACGTGTTCCTTCTCATTCGAGCATGCCATCGTATCTCAACACCGAAGGATTGACGATCAAGACCTGTAGCAAGGCCCCCTCGCACGGCCCATGGGGGGGCTCCTGAGTAGATTGCGCCAAATCTTTCGGTCCAGATCCGAGTCTATCGGGGCAGATCGAGGACTCGTCGAGTAATATGCCGTCCATGTTTCGCCCCAAACCTCTATTCACGCTGATCGCGCTACTGACCGTGGCTCCCCCCCTCAGCGGGGTCGCATGGGCCGAAACCGACCCCAATTCCGCGGAGGCGGTCACGGAGTGCATGGCGCGGAATATTCCGCAGAAAACCAGCCTGCAGACCGTGGAGTTCCGTGCCAAGGACCGCGTAGGCGGCGAACGCATCACCCGCGCCAAAATTTACGGTAAGCGGTTCGATGACGGGCTTCGCCGCATACTGATGCGGTTTTTCAAGCCCAACGACATCAACGGCGCCGCGTTCCTGATGATCGAAAAAGACGAACGCAATGACATGTTTCTCTATTCGCCGGAACTTCGTCGCACCCGGCGCGTCACCTCTCATAACGCGTCGGGCTCGCTCTTCGGTACCGATTTCAGCTACGAAGATTTCGAGCGCCTCCAGGGCCTCGACAAGCGAGGACGCGTCGAACGTCTAGCCGATGGCAGCGTCGCTGAACGCCCGGTCCACGTCGTTGAGATCTATCCTGCTGAACTGGAAGTCTCGTCGTATGAAGTCGTGCGCTTCCACGTAGATCAGCAGACCTGTGTCACGATTAAGACCGAGTCCTTCGAGAAAGGTCACAAACTACGTAAGGTCCTCACCGCAACACCCGAATCGCTGGCAGAAAGTGGCGGTATTTGGATCGCACGCGAGATACTGATGAAAGATCTCAAAGACGAAACCGAAACACGGCTCATCATCGAGGAGGTGGAGATCGATCTCGATATTTCGGATAAGCGCTTCCGCTTGGCAGAGTTGGAGCGCCGGAAGAAATAGCCGCAGCGACGTCGGGCAGCTCAACTTCGATTTCAAATGCGTTTGCGCCCGTTCCCATTTGATCGAAACGAGCGACGTACTGATCGACGAGATGCAGTTCGACCCGATAACGACCCGGATGGTCGACCCGATCAAACACGATACTGATTTCAACCGATTCACCCGGTTGAACCCAGTCACCGGTAGCATCGGAATAGCGTTCCGCGATGGCTTCGGCCCCGGTCGCACCAAGCCGTCGCAACGTCGCATCCAAATGCACGCCGCGATCGCGCGTGCGACCAAACTGCCAAGGCTCGGGGCTGGTGTTGACCACGCGAAAAATGAACGCGAGTGGCTCCCCGGCGACGAAACGATTGCGTTCATCCACACGCTGAATATCCGCACGATAGAAATAGGGAACGTAGTCGTTTCGAACCCACTGACGAAAAAGCTCAGGTTCATGATCAGCGCCGCGGGCATCTAACCAATCCTGGTATTGATCGAACACCCGAGGAAGATCGCTGCCTGATTCCGGTTGCCAAAAGCCATAACGTAGAGAAAATGTGCGTCGTGCTTGATCCAAAGGGTCGCCCTCGAGCAGGCGCGCGACACCGGAAATCAAGCCCGTACGCTCCACACCTTGTAAACAATGAATCAGCAATGGCCTGGGTGACTCATCCAAAATACGCACAAGTTCTCGCAATGCCGATACGCTCGGCATCCGTCCCCCGCTCAGTCGTACGCGCTCGTAAAGCAGCCCCTCTTCGTTTGCGACCTTCGAGACAGGAGGCCACCAATCATCGCTCGCGTCCCCCCCCCGGAGCGAGACCACCGTCTTTAGCCCGACCTCACGATAAAGCCGACGAAGATCTGAGGGTGTCGGCATCCGACTGCGATAGACCTCACCCGGAATCACCTCATGCAAATTGATCCCGATCAGCGGTTCCCAGAACATCGGAAGTATGACTGCGACCGCGATGAGCGCCGTAATCCATCGCATTTCGTTCCCACCTCTAATATCAATAACCGTCAGGCACGCACCGGATACCATCGGACTGTAATTGTGACTAAAAGGCCCCAGATCCCGTATAACGTGTATCAAATTTTTCGGCTTTGGCCGCAGGATAGGGAGTCTTTGATGCATACGAGTTCACGTTTTATTTTTGCCACGCTTCTGGTTTTCGCGCTTGCATCCCCGGCACTTGCCGCGAATTTTGGAGGTTCCCCCGACGATCATTTCATGTGCTATCGAGCCCATGTTTCACAGGCCAATATCTGTAAAGCGGGTGCACCCAATGCCGGCGCAGCCTGTACGTCAAAGGCCGAGTGCGGCGGCGTGCTCGGCGCATGCGTGAAAAACCGTTTCAAGGGCGCCAATGCCGATCTCAAGGATGCTTTCGATCCCAACGGCGTAGCGCATAACCTGCGCGGTCCGAGACGTCTCTGTATTTCAGCTTCCGCCAATGGTGCCTCGGTGGTCGACGCCGGCACTCAGCTCGTCGGTTATCGGGCGAAGCGCAAGCGCTCGGGACAACCCGAACAACCGAAGGTGAGCGGTCTCACCGTGGTGAACAAATTCGGTCGCGTGGAGCTGGATACGATTCGCGTGGATGAAGTTCGTATTCCGGCAAATCAAGACCTCAACAATCCCACGTCGGCTCCAGACGCTGACGCGATTCGACTCGATCACTATAAGTGCCATCGCGTACGCGAAACGCCGGGAAGCGGACCGTTCTCCGCGACGACCGCTCAAATCACCGACCCTTTCGAGGACACGCTCTACGACGTCAAGAAGCCATGGCGTCTTTGTGCACCGATGGACCAAGACGGTGCGGGATTCAAAAATTCACTCGGCTATCAGCTCTGTTACAAGGTTCGCCCGGCTCCAGGTCAACCAGGGCATACCAAACACAAGCGGGTGCACACGACCGATGAATTCGGGCCGCTATTGCTCAATACATTCCGAGCAGATGAAGTCTGCGTGCCTTCGGTGGTTTTCGAACCCAACCCCGAATGCGAAGTCTTGAACCAGACAGAATGTTACTTCCCCTATCCATCTACGGGTTCAATGACCGCGGCAGCGACGGAAACGGGCTTGAGAATTAGTCTGCCAGCGTCGGGCGCACCACCGGTCAACGGTCCACCGATCTCCGTAGGTCCGCTGTATGACCGCGTCAACGGCCGTGACGGTTTTGCACCGATGGTTCCCATCCTGATGCATTTTCCGCAGGGCGTAGACTTCGCCCTTTCTAACGCGTCGCGCCTACTCGAGCCGGGGTGCTGCGGCCAACTCGGAGGACCGCCTTGGATTGAAACCCGCACGCACACAGATCGATCCCGAGATGTAGACAGTCCCACGCTCTTGATCGACACCGAGACAGGCGAGCGGATTCTGCATTGGGTGGAATCGGATGAACGTGGTGAAGGCGGCGATCGTGCACGCCAAGCGTTCATTATGCGCGCAGGCGTAAGCTTACAGCCGGGTCGTCGCTACATTGTCGCGGCACGAAACCTAAAAACACCCACGGGCCATGATGTTGAAGCGGAATACCCGTTCGCATCCTTGCGAGACGGCAACGTCACACCCTTCAGTGAAATAGAGAACCGTCGTCAATATTTTGATGTCAATATCTTCCCTGTTTTGGCGACTGCTGGCGTGGATCGCTCCGAGCTCGTGCTTGCGTTCGACTTCGTTACCGCAAGTGAAGACCAACTCTCCGGGCAAATGCTCAGTATGCGAGAACAAGCCTATAGCTACCTCGACGGCGTTGATGCGGATCCGAATCAGATTCCGTTCACCGTTGCCAAAGTAGTGGAAAACGATTGCAACGCACCGAATGCCGTTGTTTTCCGAAATATCACAGGGAAGTACGACAGTCCGTACTTCTTGGATTCGACATTCAACAACATCGAGCCGCAGTATTTGAATGTGGATGCCAACAACACTCCGGTCCAGAACGGTTTCGTCGGTGCCGACTACACGATCACGATTCCGTGTAACGCACTCGACCCCAACGCCGGGCCGCCAGCATCCCTGGTGCTAGGCCATGGCTTGTTCCAGACGGGTAACCTGATCACCGCACTTCTTGTTCCCATCGCGGGATCACGGGTGCCCGATTGGAATTTTGTGACCGGCGCGACCGACTGGCGCGGTCTATCCTCGCCAGATCTCGTTTGGGTGGGTGGACAGGTGCTCGGATTTGGAGCGAGCAACCTGCATCAATTCCCCACGCTACCGGATCGTTTGAGTCAAGGCATGCTGAACACATTGGTGCTCTCGCGCATGATGAAGCTCGGCGTCTTCAACCGTGACCCGGCGTTCCAACTGCCGGGCGCCGGCGGCGCGTTCCCTGCGCCGGAAGACGAGATGTTCTATTGGGGCATCAGTCTCGGCGGCATCATGGGAACTTGGTTCTCCGCATTGAACCCCGACATCGAACGCTTTGCGCTCGATGTACCCGCGGCGAACTTCGCCTGTCTATTGCAGCGCTCGTCCCAGTTCAACGCGTTTGAAACGTTGATCGCTGGTATCGGGCTTACGGATCCAATGCACGTACTCATGGGTTTGAGCATCTTCCACGAGATCTGGTCAAGTGCTGAACCCGCGGGATACCTCAATCACATCACCAGCGACCCGTTACCCGGTAGCGGCGACCCTGCACACGTGGCGTACATCCCGGTATTCCTAGACAAACAGGTTTCGAATCAATGCACCGAGATTGCGGCGCGCACGATGAACCTGCCCAACGTTGAAGGTTCGATCATGGGCGGGATGGTAGATATTCCCGATGTGGTCGGCCCAGTGGATTCGGGGATCTTCTTCTGGGACCTGGGTTCATTCGATATCTTCGATCCGCTCCACGAACCCTTCATCCCGGCACTGAAAAACACCATTCCAAGTGGTGTTTGTGATCCTCACCCGCTCCGACCCACGATTCCGGATGCGGTGGAGCAATTACGCCGATTCATGCGACCGGGCGGTCAGCTGGAAAACACCTGCGACGGTCTATGTGATGCGGGCGATCCGTCGGAAATTTCGTTCGGCGCTGCAGCACCCTGCAATCCGCTCTAAGCTCATTGTCTGCGTGCCTCTGGCGGAACCCGCCAGGGGCACGCAGACTCCCTGAATGCGAATCCTACTCAGCGTCTTTGTCGCGGGCCTCTTGTCTACGGGTTGCATGACGTACGACAAGCTCATCGCAAAAAATCAGCGCAACATTACGAAACTTCAAATCGGGATGGGTGAAGTCGAACTTCATCGGGTGATGCGCCACGGCACGCATAAGATTCATAGCTCCGCGTCGCCTTTCCCTGAAATTCTCTTCCCACCAGCGCTACTCGCACTCATGGCTGGCATCGATGAACTTCCCAACCCCCTCCGCCGCGCGAAGTATCGTGCCGCAGATGACGCCGAGCTTGAGGTTCTCTTCTACTACACCGAAAGAAACTCAGCAGACGGCATCGTGGCCGATGATGAACTCACACCCGTCGCGCTTCGCGATGGCGAGGTGATCGGATGGGGTTGGTCGTACGTGCGCGAGAACTTGACCCTCATCGAGACACGGACCGAGGACCGTTGAGCAATTTGGCCGAAGGCATCACGACACTCATCGTCAGCATCGCTGTCTTTGCCGCAGTATCGGTGATCGCGTTTTCATTATGGATCGGCATCACACCGCTCCCCAGCACCCGTCGGGCGCGCGAAAAAATTCTCGACCTGCTCCCGCCAGGTCAGGGACCGATCTATGAACTCGGCTTTGGTTGGAGCGGCTTGGCGCTCGCGCTCGCAGAGCGCTGCCCCGAGCGCCGCGTCATAGGCTACGAACTCTCACCCATGCCGTTCATGATCTCCAAGCTACGCCAACGCATGCGTGGTATCAAAAATCTAGAACTTCACTGGCAGGACTTTGCGCAAGCCAATCTAAGCGATGCCGAAGTCGTTGTTTGCTACTTGTACCCCAGCGGAATGCAGCGACTCACCGAAATGCTCGCACGCGATGCTTCGCGGAACACCGTGGTCATCTCCAACACCTTCTCCATTCGCGACTGGAAACATACTGAGGTCTACGAACTCAACGACATCTATCGAACTCGAATCTGGGTGTACACAGTCGACCATTAATACGAAGCGAGGGAGCTGATTGAACTTCGGATTAGCCCCCCCATTAGCTTTGCCATTGTTCTCTCAGCTCCCCCGTGAGCTCGCCGACCCCGCCTTGCCACCGTTTCCTGTGGGAGGGACCCGGTATGTTCAGGAGGGGTCGACGAACTCGGGTCGGGCGATGAGTATGTGACTAATATATTTATCAATTTTAAATATACTAATCAATATATTTTTTTGTAATATGCGATTAACTCTTGTAGAAATATTTATATATGGGTAAAAGCAATTGCGCATGGCCAATAATCCTCCTAAGGAATGGTGCATATGACGTCGATCCGCCGTATCAAAGTGGCATCTCCGAACGCAGGTGAACCGGAACGCCTTACCGAAGACCTTGAAGAAGTATTCTGGCAAATCATTTTTGGCTTGATGGACAAACACGGTTGGAGCCAGGTCGAAGCATCACGACATACGGGGTTACCCCAAAGCACCATCAGTCGCGCGAAACGCAAAGCCCAAGGCATCACGCTTTCCGGGCTGACCACCGTCTGCGGACGGCTCGATATTTCGGTCGTCGACTTCTGGAGACTCTATGAGGGACTCGGAACCGAAAAGGCTGCGAATGATCCCTTGGTCGCGGAACTTAAGTCGCGTTCACGAATGATTTCCGCACAAGAACTTGCGGATCTCCTCGACCTTGTAGAGGCGTTGAAAAAGCGAAACATCTGGAACCAGACGCTTCCTCTACTCCAAGCCGTAGGCTCAAAGCTACTGTAGAAACCTTGTTGGTTTTCTGTGGATAGCGTCGAAAAAACGCTGGCGTTATCACAGAATAATCTGTTAACGTTCCATTTCTATAGACTAACTGTAGGCCGAATCATGACGCGGACCCGAACAAATGAAATCGGGACCATTTTTGACCGAGAAGGTCAAGACGTGACGGCCCTCGTGGAACAGGCGGCTGGCCTCATTTCCGCTAAAGAGATCACGCAGATGATAGGCGTGCTCTCCGGCTGGCTCCGAACCAGCCAGCACCAAAGCTGGTTCACCCTAATGCAGCGCCTCGACCGTCATTGGTATGAGGATGGGCGCCGAGATCCGATGCTTTGGTTTCACGATACTTTCGTAAAATTTTCCGACCCGTATACCGCCCACGTTGCTCGTCGCATCCACAACGAACTCTCGGCCCATCAAGCAGAAGGGCTGATTGATTTCTTCCTGCTCTTCCAGCAGATCGGCTTGGGACATGAACTCGACCGCTTTGTTCAAACCCTGTTGGAATCCACACCGCTAAAGCCGGAATCAGACGTTTCATAGGCTGTATTGAATAAGTAAATTTGCAAAAGTTGAACGACCTCGATCAAGGTCTATAATATATTCGATAATCTGTCGTTGATAAAAACCATACCCCTGTCAAAGTGATGCCCTTTGACGACCCATCCCGACCTCTGCTTAGTACTCGAAAACATCGTGACTCAACTGGATCGCATCGACGAGGAATCTTGGCAGGACTACGAGCTGCGCCCCCTACTCGCATGCGTGCAATACACCGCCAGCGAAGCCCTTCGGGGCGCAACGGTAGAAGTGGAGATTAACGAGATCGGCGTACCCCCGAGTACCGGACGTGTCTTCATCGTTCGAAGCTCCCGAGGCGGTCTCACGTTTTTCGCCGCTTGGCCTCAGGAGAAAGATATTCCGATGGCGTAGCACGAGTTCAAACGCGAATCGGATTCTGAGCCTGCTAGGATACGGCCCCGCATGCCTGGGCCCCCTAAGAAATATCTGAGTCTCGAAGCCGCTGCAGAACTCGTGCGCGATCGCGATAGCCTTGCGGTGCCACTCGGGCCCGGTCAGCCTGCCGCGTTTTTACACGCGCTCGGCCAACGTGATCGCTTTGACGATCTTGTCGTGTTTGCAGCTTTGCTCACCGACCTCTTCACAGTCTTTACCAAACCCGGCGTCCGTCTACGCAGCGGATTCTTTGGCCCCGTCGAACGTGGCCTGCTCGGCGCAGGTCACGACGTCTCGTTTATTCCAGCTGATTTTCGCCAATTCGAAAAAATCGCGCGGGAGATGCAACCTCGAGTCATGGCCACGTCAGTCGCGCCTTTGAGCGATGACGGAACCTTCAGCCTCTCGTTGCACGCGGGCGCGACCATTGACGAGTTTGTTCGCGCCGGCGAAGACCCCGATCGTCTCTTGGTCGTCGAGATCAATCCGAACCTACCCCGGACCTTCGGGCTCCCACCTGAGTTTCCACACGCGCTACCGCTTGATTTGGTCGATGTCGTAGTGGAGAGCAATCGACGTGCATTTCGCTTACCAGCCGCAGAACCGTCTAAGCTCGAACAGTCCATCGCAACGCATGCCCTGCAATACATCCATGATGGATGCACATTGCAGACCGGCATCGGTGGGGTCCCGACGAAAATCGCCGAACTGCTCGCGGCAGGAAACGGTGGCGACTACGGCATCCACTCAGAGATGTTCACCGAAGGCCTGTGGAAATTGCACCAAGCGGGAAAAGTGACCAATCACAAGGGAATTTACGACGGGTTTTCTATCACGACCTTCGCCGTTGGAAGCGCGGAGCTTTACAGCTGGCTCGACGGACAAGACGCGGTGCGCTTTCTCCCTGTGGGTCAAGTGAATTCGGTTGAGGTGATCTCCCGCTGCCGTAATTTCGTTTCGATCAACGGCGCACTGGCGGTTGACCTTCTCGGCCAAATGGCCGCGGATACCGTCGGCCCACGTCAGTACTCTGGCATCGGCGGGCATTTCGATTTCACCTTCGGTGCCGGCTTTTCACAGGCCGGAACCTCGTTGATCTGCTTGCCATCAACAGCGGAAGTCGGTGGCGAGCGCATCTCCCGAATTGGTGTCGACCTGCCATTCGGCAGCGCGGTGACATCACCGAGACATGCAAGTGACGTGATCATCACCGAACACGGGTCCGCAGAGCTCAGCGGAAAGACCGTGCATGAACGCGCTGCGGAATTAATTCGGATCGCACATCCAGATTTTCGTGAGGACTTGGCGGAAACATGGCAAAAGAGGAACCGCGCATGAGTCGTGAAGTGATCGGCGAGGAAATGCGCATCGTTGAGATCGTTTTCCCCAACAACACAAATAGTATGGGCACTCTCTTCGGTGGGCATGCACTGGCCTTGATGGACAGACTCGCTTTCATCCTGGCATCCCGTTACACACGCATGCACGTCGTAACGGTCGCCTCCGAGAAGATCGAGTTTCGCACACCCGTAAAAGAAGGCGACATGATCGAACTCATGGGTCGCATCGTGCGCGTGGGGCGTACATCACTGACAGCAGATATCGACATGTATTCGGAAAACTTACTAACCGGAACGCGAGACTTATGTACAACCGGGGAATTCGTAATGGTTGCAGTCGATACAGATGGCAACCCCAGCGAAGTGCCCCGCCCGGAGGAAACGTCATCATGACACGCTGGCTGGTTGGAGTTTTCACCCTCTTATGTTTAGCATGCGGTTCGTACGACAACGACGAAACACCCGCACTCGCACTCGCAGATGGCGAAACGGTGCACCCCACGTTGCTCGCGCACACGTCGGAATTCGAACAGCGTGTCTATCACGTCACTGAAGGCGTTCACGTTGCGGTCGGTTACGCGCTAGCCAACTCGATACTCGTCGAAGGAGACGAATGTGCGTTCGTTGTCGATACGACGGGCAGCATCGAAACCGCGAAGACGGTACGCGCCGAATTTGAGAAGATCACCCAGAAGCCGATCCGCTCATTGATCTACACGCACAACCACGCGGATCATGTCTTTGGTGCACCGGGATTTGCAGAAACGGGCAAGGTGGAGGTCTACGCACACGAAACTACCGAGTACTACATCAATCGCGTCGTGAGCATCCTTCGAGAAGCGATCAGTGTGCGAAGCGGACGCATGTTTGGCGAGTATCTCGCCAAAGAAGGTCCCGATCGACATGTAAACGCAGGTATTGGCGCGTCACTCGAAATTGGCCCCGATTTCGGCACGTTGGGGCTGATCCGCCCGACGAAGACGTTCAAAGATACCCTCGACACTGTGATCTGTGGCGTAAGGGTGCACCTCCAACATGCACCTGGTGAAACCAACGATCAACTCTTTGTCTGGTTGCCTGACAAAAAAGTGCTGATGCCAGGCGATAACTTCTACCGTGCGTTTCCCAACCTCTACACCATTCGGGGTACGCTTTATCGCGACCTGATGAGCTGGGTCGAGAGTCTTGACCAGATGCGCGCACTACGGCCGGACTTCATCGTTCCAAGCCATACGCGTCCCGTGAGTGGCGCGGATGAAATTTACGAACTTCTCACCGTCTATCGCGATGGGATTCAATACGTCCACGATCAAACGATTCGTGGCATCAATCTCGGACTCACCCCCGACGAATTGGTAGAAAAGGTCGTCCTTCCACCCCATCTCAGGAACCACCCCTACTTGATCGAGCATTACGGCACGGTCGAATGGTCTGTACGTTCGGTCTTTACGGGTTATCTCGGCTGGTTCGACGGCGATAGCGCGAGCCTATCGCCGGCACCACCCATTGAACGCGCAAGAGGCTACATCGCTCTCGCAGGAGGCGCTGACGCGCTCATCACGGCTGGAGATACAGCGTTGAAACACGAGGAATTCGCGTGGGCCGCAGAACTCGCGACGCATCTACTTCGCGCTGAAGAACGCGTCAAAGACGCAACTCGAATTAAGATCTCAGCACTACAAGCACTCGGTCGCCGCAGTCAAAGTCCAAATGGAAGAAACTACTATCTGACGCAGGCCCGCGAGCTCAGTGGGAAAACAGATCTCAATGCCGGACTCGAAATCAGTGAGCGCGTACAGGCTGTTGTAGAATCGGTGCCGATTCGTAACTTCATTACCGCCATGCCCTCACGACTGATCGCGGAGCGCGCATTGGATACGAACATGGTCGTTGGGTTTCGTTTCCCCGACGTGGATGAAGGCTACACACTGCACATCCGATACGGTGTTGCCGAATTCAAGAGCAGCTTTCCCGAGAAGCCCGATCTCACCATCACAGCAGACGCGGACGTTTGGCGTCAGGTGGTTTTACGACTGCGTAATCCTGCTATGGCCGTCGCGTCGGGAGATCTACGCATCAGTGGGGGTGTGGGCGACCTGGTGACGTTTCTACGCCTATTTGAGGGGTAGCCACGAGGCGATTCGGCGCATGGCTTGGAAGCTCGCCCATGCGCAAGTCGCTACCAGCGCGGCATCGCTTAGCGCTTGCCGCCGAAAGTTTTTCACGATGCCCCCATCGACTTGAAACGATGCGCGTGCGACCAAGAATGCGAGTGTCCCTGCGGGGCGATCCGCTTCGCTGAGGGACGAAACTGCATCGGCGACCCACTCGCGACTCATCGGTGCGGCTTCGCCCTTCCACGCCTGCAGATGATCGATCAAAGTCTCACGCACCGCCGGCGAGACCCAACGATCGGCTGCGTCGTTGATCGCAGCGTTTGCGCCTGCGTACGCCGCAGCAACGTTGGGCGCGGATTCCGCCCATGCGAATTCTTTCGGTAGTTCAGCATCATTGAGAAAAGTCAGCGAATCACCAGGACTCAACTGCTTCTGAATCGACGGCTGGCCGAAGAACCTTCCGGCAACGCGATGCACCAACGGCGCCATGAGTTTCTTGAAAGGAGGCTGCGGGAACGGCGAATCATTGAGAAACACGTTGACCATCCGGTTGACGTAGTGAAAGCCGACCGCGGTACCAAACATATAAGGCGTTGAGCCCGCCGAGAACGGTGAATTCAGCAACTCAGCACTCTTGGGCAAGTATGTCGCAGCCGCCCAGCGCACCGCGTCTCCATACTCGGTTTCTTTCCACTTGGGATCCGCGAACTTCCCTTCGAGGAGGAGATCCGCGACCTCGTGTTTGCCAACGCCGCGCACCATCACACTATGGGCATCCACACAAAAGGGACACCGGTTCAGGCTCGAAACCGTCGACGCGACGGCTTCGCGCTGTGCACGATCGACAGGCCCCGCCAACGTCGATTCTCGAAAAACCGCCCATACGCCTGCCATCACACGGGGCTCGGGTAGATGCAGCGTGACCGGTGTCGCGGCTTGAAAATCCCGATCTGCCTGGTCGATCACATCGCGCGCCAGGTCGCGCGTAGTGCTGTAGTCCGGGAGTTGTAAGTAAC
The DNA here is from genome assembly GCA_029261895.1 of Deltaproteobacteria bacterium. Classification (GTDB taxonomy): domain Bacteria; phylum Myxococcota_A; class UBA9160; order SZUA-336; family SZUA-336; genus JAJDAK01. Next base: position 6,828 of record JAJDAK010000065.1, on the reverse strand, counting down.
GCACACGACGGCGTGCTTCGTCCCAGAACACTCGCTTTTCGAGCCAATTCGACATCGCGGCTCCGTTTCAAGGTCCACGATATCGCCGTCGACGACAGAATGTAAAGTACGGGTTCCTACAATGAGCCGTATCTGCTACATCACACCTTTGCAGAACATGCGCGATATTCGAGGCAAATGGTTGATGGTTTTAATTTCGATCGCCGCGGCGGTGTCGACTGCGTGCGTACCAAGCCTGGGACCGTTTCGGCTGGCGGCGGCTCACGGTAGCGTCGTGGATCAGGATTCGGGCACCCCGATCGTCGGCGCGCATGTGGTGCAGTGGTATCGCGGTGGGGGCTTTTCCGATCAGCAACCCACCTATCACCTGCGCACCGCAGAGACTGGATCCAACGGTGCTTTCCGCTTTGAGTCCGCACTGGCCCCGAGCCCGAGAATGTGGCTTCTCAAGACTTATGGACCGCAATATAGCTTCTACCACCCCGACTATGGCCTAGAACATACGAATGCCAGCGGAGCTGAATTGGCGTTGCGTAGCTCGCTGAACCGCGCCCCTGAGGCAAAAGCCGCCCTCGAGCGTTACTGCCAACGCGAGGCACCCAACCCTCTAACGAAAATTGCCTGCCCGAATCTATTGATTTCTCGCTAGTTGCTGAATAGTCTAGATTCATTCGGGGATTAATTGCGTCAACTAAAGGGGGGAATGATGCGACTATTCATGGGACTATGGCTTGTTCTATTGCTAATGGGCGTTCCGAGTTACGCCACAGCGGGTGTCGGCGGGGATGATGCCGGAACTTGCGTCAACGCATGCGGCGGCTTTGGCACAGGCAATAATGCAAACAGTTGCTACTGCGACTCTCAGTGCACGTCGTTCGGCGATTGTTGTGCGGACTATCAACCCGTTTGTAACGGCAACACGGGCTGCACAGCGAATTCCGGTGGACGATACATCCTGCATTTGGGCGGAATGTGTTCGCAAGGCTGGGACACCACACTGGCTAACAAATCCGGCTATACCAGCATCGATGTATCCGCGGTGCAAACGAACAACAGCGGCCTCGCGGATTCGAGCCATTCGCTCGGCATCTACTTGGACCAATGCTGCACAGGATCGAATCTCTGTTATGTGTTGAACTATAGCGGTGGCGACGCGGTCATGGGTCATCGCTTCGCGAACTCGGGGACCAATTGGAATATCAATTGGGTTGGGACCTCCGCAGGTGCGGCTGGTGGCAGCGAACTGTCAGGAAACTTCCTGGCAGATATTTTCGGTCCGTGCGATTACGCGGGACATCTCGGCGTTAGCGAAACACGCAACGCATACAACCACAATGACACCAACAGCGAGACCGTTTATCACATCGGTGGACACGATGGCTGGTGGTATTCATCTTGGTTGCTTCCGGGCGAAGACGATGGGGCGGTCGCGTTTCACTCGGCCGGTGCCATCTCGAACAATGTGTCGACCAGTAACCTTTGCACGACACCCAAGTGGACCAACCACGTGATCGCATGGACGTGCTCGGGCTACAACCTCGATCACTATGAAATGAAGCTCAAGTTCATGCAGAACATGGGCTGGTAGATGTCCGGTTCCGGGAAGACGTCAAAGGGACTGACTCTCGGAATCGTCGCGATTGGGTTATTCCTCGCGGTCGCCCTTCTCATGCGACCGCGGGGAACGACCGATATCGGCGACATATCCTCGTCGACACCGCAGGTAGCATCCGCACCTCCGGCTCTCGAACTTACTGACCCGAACGCTGCCGCGTCGATCGCAGCGAGCGAAGCAGGTGACGACTTACCTGAAGCCATTCGGCGATACCTAGCTGCAAATATCTATCCACCCACGTCGGGCCGGTTAGACGAAGGTGCAGTGGATCTCTTGCAACCAAATCGTCGCTATGAAAAACCCAAGCCTGTAGACGACGACTCCCTCACGTACATTTTCACAGCGGATCGCTACTTCTATACAGGCGAAGACATCGCTGCAATCTGGCTCGAGATATTTCCAGGCGATGGTTCGATCGACGTGAGCATTCGTCGCGCGACGGCAACGGCCGAAGGCGCCGATGCTGAGACAGTCAACCTCAAACTTAATGCGCAAGGGAATCGCTGGAGCACGGAGCTGCCCATTGCAGAAACGTTTGGCAACCATCATGGGACGATTCTGCTCAGCGTCGCTTTCACATACGGTCGAAATCGCGAGCAAATAGACGAGATCCGTATATTTCAGACACCGGAACCGCCGGCTCAACTAACGGGTACGTTTTACGACCAGATCGTCGATGGAAGCCTCCGAACCGACATTGGAGTCAATGTGGCGGTACCCGGCTTTTACCGCTTTGATGCCAACCTCTATGACGCAAACGGAAAACCGATTGCGTTTGCGGTCTTCAAGGGTGAGCTCGTCGCGGGACACGGCAATATTCCGTTTGATTTCTTCGGCAAAGTTTTACGTGATGCGGGAAAGCCAGGGCCTTACAGTATCGGCGAGATTCGCGGTTACCGTTTTCTAGATGCGCAGCATCCCGATCGAGAACGCTTGCCCGATCACAGCCCACGCTATCGCACCCAGGCCTACACGCTGAGCCAGTTTTCCGACACGGTCTACACCAGCCCACATAAGGAAAACATGGTGAGCTTGATGCTTGAAGATGAAGCGGCAGGCCGATCGCTCGACCTGCCTGACTTCGCTAGCCCGTAAATCCAGTTGTACTCTGCATGCGATCGATCCAGAGCTGCAACGAGGGCCGATCGCCAATGATTTCGTTGAACTCGGGTGTCGGTCCCGAGAGCCCCATATGACACTGCCCAAAGAGCGCAAGGTCGGCCCGAGACAAAGACTCGCCAAAGAGAAAGCTTTGATCGCCCAATTGCGAGACCATCGCGTCCATGCGCTTGGAAAGTTCGCTAACAACGATTGCGTCCGGCGAACGCCCGAGACCTTGTGCCGTGACCATCGGCTTAATCGCGCGCGCAAAAATACGCTTCAGTATGGGTCGCAGCAATGCCGGCAGATCGGCCGTGATCTGCGTCAGCGTCGATGGAGTGTTTTTATCCGTCCAACGTAATGCCATCAGATAGAAGTAAAACCCCTCGTCTGACCAATCCTCGAGCATCAATTGCTGATGCCGGATGCTCGGGTCAGAAGACAGCAACGGTGGCTCCGGTATCCTCTTATCGAGCCAGTCCAGGATCAACGTAGAATCGTAAATCCGTTCACCCTCAAACTCGAGGACTGGCATTTTTCCGGTCTGGGGATTCCAGCGTTTGAAGTCCCTAGGCGATTTCGGTGCGACATACTTGAACTCTACCTTCTTGTAGCGAAGTGCGGATGCGACTTTAGCCACAAAAGGAGAAAGCGGAACACCAAAAAGAGTATACGAAGCCACCGTGCAGCCTCCCTATTTTCTAGCCCTTTGTGAAGGCGAGTTCTTCTTCGATCAATGCCTTGAAGGACGGTCGCGCATGAATCGTCGCGACGTACTCCGCAAGCTTCGGCCATCGACTCGCATCAACCGACTCCTTGCCGTGCATGAAGTTCACGAACGGCGACGCAATCGCGATATCCGCAATACTGAAACGACCTCCGATGATGGCTTCAGGATTCGTGATCTGACTTTCGAGGTAGTCTAGAACCGGCGGAATCTCTTCCGTCAGTGCCTGTTGTACCTTCGCTTCATCAGGCTCTTCCTTCAGGATGTTGGCGCGAACGAAGCGCTGAAAGAACGGCGTGGTTAGCTTATCCGCCACTCGGGTATCGGCATACTCCTCAAGGAACAGCGCGCGCGCGAAATCCTGAGGATCGGTTGGATACAGACTCGGCTGCGGATCTGTGCGCTCCAAGTACGCAATAATCACTGACGAATCCGGCACTGTGAAACCATCTCGTTCCAAGACCGGGATCTTTCCGAGCGGGCTGATCTTCATGAACTCTTCCCGGGGACCGAAGGGCATTACGGGAATGCTTTCGTACGGGAGATTCTTTTCCGCGAGGGCCACTCGGACCTTGCGTACAAAGGGAGACAGAGCGACACCGTGAAGCTTAATCATAGGAGTTCCTTTCGAGAACTAGGGTTGAATGACAAATAACTCCGGCAAGCGCGGTAGTACTTCGATTTTCCCGCTTGCCTCGAAACTTCCTTTTTTCAACTCAGCCGTCGGATCCATACTTCCACTCAACAACCCAAGAACCATCATGGGAGCGAGTTTAAGTTGAACGTCGGTCGCATGCGGATCGAGACTCACTTGAGTTCCGTCATCACCGCCGCGAACGTAGAAGACCTCATCACGCGAACCATCAGGCAGACGAAATTCCGCACTGATCTCTGGAGTGGCATCCTCGCGTGCGAAAAACTCCGCTCCCAAACGCACCCATGACGGTTCCAGGTGATCACCCGGCAGTGGCAGCGTCATGAAGCGTAAACCCCAACGCGCGAGCTCGGTAAGAACGGGACGCACGGCGAGCCCAGACTCCGCAAGCTCGTAAACCATGGACCCCGCGGGAGGGTCGAGTTCGCGGCGTGAAACAATGCCCTTCTCTTCCAAACGCTCGAGTCGCGTGCTGAGCACGCTGGAACTCACATCCGGCAGGCGTCGGCGCAGGTCGGAAAAGCGCTGTGGCCCAGCCAGCAGCTCACGAAGAATCAGCAGCGTCCAGCGCTCGGCCAGGATTTCGACCGCTCGCGCCACCGGGCAGAACTGTCGGTATCGAAACTCCATAGGGCGACTATCTCAGATTCTAGTTCGAAAATCAAACTAAATAATTCGATTATCGATCGGAAACCGAAACTGGGGCCTCGCGTCCTCCGACCCAGCCGTGCGATGCTCTCGGCTCATAAGGGAGGGATCTCATGTTGATCGTCGCAGGAGAAGTCGTGGTCGAAGCCGGCACTATCGAGAAAGTCAAAGCCGCGCTCCACGAGACGGAAGAAGCCTCGCGCAAAGAGCCCGGTTGCATCAGCTATGCATTTTCAGTGGATGTGAATGACCCAACCATGGTCAGAATCTTTGAACGCTGGAATTCGGCGGAGGACCTTAAAGCACATTTCGCCATGCCGCATATGGCCTCGTTTGGAACCGCCGTTAGCCAGATCCAGCCGAAGTCCATGGATGTCAAGGTCTATGAAATAGACAAAGAAATTCCGTTACCGCGCTAGACGCCCGAACAGATTTGGGCGAGTCCTGGTAGCAGCGGTGGCATGCTAAGTCCTCGCTTGAGTACGACCCAGTCGGCGAGATCGCAATTTCCGCCAACACCCGTCACATCGCATAGGGTAAGACCCTGGGCGCTCAGCGGGTTCGCAACGGGATCAATCAAGTAGTTGGCGAGCACACTGGCATCGGCTTCTTCGAGCGTGGTATTAGCATTGGCATCGCCGCAGGTCGCACCACATTCCGACGCAAGCTTCAGTGTTCCGTTCCAGGTACCGCGTCGATAGATCGAAGCGGCACCACCATCGGTGAGCCAACGCGTACGCGGACCAATCGGCGTCATCCGATCAAAATGCACCGCTTGACGGTCCAGCGAAGCCAGACTCGGGACGGTCCCATCAACGTCGGTAAACACCACCGCCGTATCGTCACCGGTATAGCTTGGATAACTGAGAATCGACGTGGTCGCGACGGCAACCAGCGCACCCGTGCGCGTGTTTGCAGCATAGACGGTATTCGTAAACGGAGTCGTAAGATTTTGCGCATCGAATACCAGGTGATCATCGCTGGTTTGCGCGAGTGACGGATTGCGAACCTGCACACCTGAAACAGGTGCGATCAATGTATGGGTCGCACCCGTGGTCCGCGACACCGCATAGATGCCCCAACCCAAGATCGTATTGAAGGCTTCGACGATGAGATACTTGTTATCCACACGAAAATCGACGGCCTCGGCTTGGAGCGCGGCACCCCCGGCATCCAGTGTTTGAACCGCATACGGCTCTTCGACCAACAGCGTCGAGGAATTCAATACGAAGACGTCGTTCTGCGGTACGTTTGGCACCACACCGGTATTGATGATCGTCGCTGCAAGTTGAGTACCGATCGGTGAGATCGAAACCGTATGTGGATCGACACCGAAAAAATCACGCCCGAGACAACCTTCGGTATCTTCCGACGCACTCGCCATCAAACAGATATTGAAACCGAACTCTGTAAACGCGACCGTATCCCCGGCACCGTTCACCCAGGGTCGCATGATCAACGTCGACAGCAGACTCACCGGGCGACCATTCGGGCCATCGCCCGCAAACTCACGCCGCGCGAGACATTGTGGACCGCCACCGAACACATCGCAGTCGGTGATATTCGATTGCCCACGAATAAACATCGTGTGATCCGTCCCCACAGTACCGGCGTAGCAGCTCGCAGCGTCGGGAAGTGGATTCACCACTTGCGCCGGTGCGGGACTCGTAACCAAAAACAACGCCATCACCAGAATCGAATTTCGTATGCAACCCATGGGCGCAGGGTATCGCAGACGCGATAGAATCTGAACGTCTTATTCAGCGATATCGACCCGTTCCGCTAGACATGGAAACTAGGCATACAGTTCGCTGAGGTCTGCCGCCACACGCCAACACCGCAATTAATATGGGGACGGTCCTTAAATGATTGCACTTCATTCGGAGCATACTAACCGATGCTCCCCACTGAGAGCCACGGCGCGCACACTAGGGATTCTCAATCACTTCCACTTCTTGTTCAGCGTCGGGATCCCAGCGATCGGGTGACATGATCGTAATCGCGATGCGTCGGTTGCGGCTGTCGAAGGGGTCCAAGACGTTGTAAAGCTGGCGATCGGCCAAGCCCTTCACCTCGACGATC
>JAJDAK010000064.1 GCA_029261895.1 Deltaproteobacteria bacterium | reverse complement strand
GCGGCAGCCAAGCCGTGCTTTGACGCAGGTTTCGTATGAACTCCCAGCCTTTATTCCCTTTCAATACTGACTCGGTGGACACATCGTGTGCATGACGCCATTTGTATCAATTTGCCTTCTGAAATAATTGAAATCGCGATTGCCAAAATGTGAATTGTCCAAACTTGGAAGCACGACCCGCCGGTGCGCGGTCTCTAGTTACCTATGTGGAAATGTGAAATTTCAGTTGAGATGGCGCCGACTATTTGAGGAGCAGGTCATTCTCCATGGACACCAACAAGTGTGTGGTATGAGGCTGGGAAGGCTGTGCGTGCGACGTCGGCGCAGAGAGCTTCTTCGGTGTTCTCAAACAGGAACGCGCGAACGGGCGACAGTGCCTAACATATGCTGAAGCCCTAGGGGTTCTACCCCGTTTCCACTGACGGTTGAGTTAAGTCTATTTCTTTTGGTTTAGTTTTTTCAATCTTTCTTGTTTTTCTTGGATTATGAAATCGCTCGATGTAATCAAAGACATCTGCTCGGGCTTCAGCGCGTGTTCGGCTGCGTGCACGCCAAGTCTAATTTCACCCAAACATCAAATCATCGGCTGGATTCCCCAACTTCTTCGCTTTCTTCAACGACGTCCGCGTCTGGCTTTCCTTCGAGTAAAGCCGCCGCAAGATTCGCCACCCGCTCGGCGGAGGTCGCCTTCGTTCGGTCGAAGAGTTGAACATACCCTTGCGTTGTCTCGTATTTCGCGTGACCAAGCAATCCTTGCAGCACTGCCGGCGGCACATTCGAATTCGCCGCTAGAGATGCGTAGGTCCGCCGAAGGTCGTGCAGGCAAACGTTGTCGAACTTGCTTTTTTTGCGAACCAGGTCCCAGAGCTTGCGCGCCTCACCACGTGGCACCATAGGATTACGGCCGGGGAACACGTATGGCGAGTCGGCGGCGTTGTGGCGGCCGGCTACGCCGTCTAAAATTTGCAATGCTGGCGATGGTAGCTCGACGTTCTTGGGACCGGTCTTGGAGTCGATCAAACGAAGCACTCTTTGGCTTCGGTCTACCTCGTCCCAGCGCAACTTCGTCAACTCTGTTTTTCGGCAACCGGTAAACACAAAGAGTCGAATCAGCGCGATCGAGTCGAGCCGATCTGCAATGTTTCGGGAATGCTTCCAATCCGTCGTTGCAGTTTCTAGCTCATGCAAAACGGAACCCAGGCGACCCAGTTCCTCTGTTGACAGAAACCGCCGGCGCTTGTGCTCACGGAAGCAGGTCACGGTCGACGTCGGCTTCTGATGGTTCAGCGGAAGCAGACCCCATTCGGCAGCTTTCGTGAACATCACCGACAAGAGAGCAAGGACTCGATTGGCCTGATAAGGCGTACGGGATCCGATCTCTTGATGCAATTTGGCGACGTCTTCCCGAGCGATTTTCTCGAGAGGATACTCTCCCAGAACAGGAAGAATCAGCCGATCCAAATAGTCCTGATCCAGCGCACAACTTGAAACCTTTTTGGTCCGTTTAGCGTGCTCTGTCATGTATCGCGTTGCAAACACCCGCAGGGTGAAAATCTCCGATTCAAGCGCCACCTTTTGAACCTGACTAGGTACCGGATCGGCTCCGCTTGCTGCGGTTGCAAGAGCCTCCAGCGCTCGGTCGCGTGCCTCGTAGGGGGTCAACACCGAAACTGGTCCGATCACCGTTCGGCGGCTGCGGATGGATCCTCGAACTCTAAATTGCAAGACATAGCTCTTGCGGCCAGCGGGACTTCGCCTGCTCGCAGGGGTTACACAAACCCCGAATCCCTTGAGACTATCGTCCCAGTAGAACGTCTTTGTCGAGCAAGGCGTTAGTGAGTCTAAGAATCGCTTCGTAATCTTTGGCATGAGACCTCCGTCTCAGCCACGAACGATCCAGCGAAGAGTTTCGGTAAGCAACTGGTAAGCAAAAATGCGAAAACCGGCGGCAAACCGTGGCAAAACTCAGTAAGACCCGAAAACTTTGAGACGGAGCTAAGTACCTGTCTCTAGAGAACAAATCGGCTAAGTAACCGATATTGCTTGGTGGAGCTGAACGGGATCGAACCGTCGACCTCCTGAATGCCATTCAGGCGCTCTCCCAGCTGAGCTACAGCCCCATCTTGGTGCGTTATCGGGCAGCGGAGCTGCCTTGCGCACACGGCAGGCTATTTCGTGTCTGCCTATGTCATGCTTCGCGCATCGCCTCCGGTCCAAGACCGGACCGCAGCAGGCTAGCCCTGGCCCAGGGCGTGGTCAAGCCGCTTTCCGCCTGCGTTTTGGCACCGCATGCCTGCTTCGATACCCTGAGCTCGGTTGGAGGACGGTCACCATGGTCCGGCACTTTCTCAAGCGCTTGTTTCAGCATCGCATCAGCAAACTCGAGCCGCGCCATAAGTGGAACGCACTCGAGGCCGCGATCTCGTTTTCCGTTGCGAACAACGTTGTTGGCGACTACCTCGAGTTCGGTGTGTACAAGGGCGACTCATTCACCCACGCTTACGGCTATCACCGGGACCTGATTCGACGATATCGCAAGCTAAACCCCGGGAGATCGAACTCCTTTCTAGAGCAGAATCTTCGTTACTTTGCCTTTGATTCGTTTCAAGGATTACCGCAAACAGATGACACGCAGATCCCCCTACATTGGCGGGGAGAACGTGTCTTCGCATACCCGCGAGACCATTTCGAGCGCAACCTTCGCAGTGCGGGCGTGGATGCTGCACACGTCGAAATTATTGAAGGGTTCTACGAAGATGTGCTCACCAAAGAAACAGTCGAAAATACGTCGCTCACGCAAGCAGCCATCATCAATGTTGACTGTGACCTATTCGACTCAGCACGACTTGTGATGGATTTTATTACTCCGTTCATCGTGGACGGCACAGTGATCTACTTCGACGATTGGTTCTACTACAATGGGCATCCTCGGCGCGGCGAGCGCGGCGCGCTCAACGCATGGCTTGAACAACACGCTGAATTCAGCGCTACGCCGTTGGCCACATATTCCCCAGCCGCAGCCCTCGTCATCAATGTGACGTAGCACTAACCGGGCTGGCCGCCGTTTTGTTTTAAGAAGCGCATGAATTCGCGGCGGGTTTGCGGACCGTAGCTAATAAGGCTGGGTTCGGGTGCTTGCGCATATTCAGCACGCGCGTGAAAGGTGTCGTCGCGTTGGAACGCCTGGCGCGCAGCGGGAACATCGATCCCGTAGGGAGCTGCTGCATTGAGACCCAGTACTTTGGCGCGCAGTTCCGGCGTAATTTCCGGGTAGCCGAATTCGTCGCGTAACTCGGAGCCGATCTGAAAACTTCGGAACGCTTGAATCTGATCCTGCGGTGAGCCGTACCAAATCGAATCCGTGCCCCAGAGCACACGATCTTCACCCACAAACTTAAAGAGCTTTCCAAGCCCATGCGCGGCGTAGGTAGGTTCGCGTTCGAGCCGGCGCCAGGTGGTACCGAGTTCTGCATACACGTTGGAGCTGGGCGCGACATCATTCTCGAGCAGCGACTGCACCAGCGTATCAATGCCGTGGGTTACCTGCCCTTCGCGATACGGGCCCTCAGGCTTATCCAGTTCGTAACCCGAGTGGTACACAATAAAGTTTACATCAGGGTAACGTTTCGCCACGACACCGATATCACGGCAAGTGCTAAACACATACTCTTTAGGCGGCAATGGCAAAAACGGCACCCAAGGCACGCCACGATACAGCGGCAAGCCTTTGTGTACGCAAATCGTTTTCACGCCGAGTTCGCGCGCCTTTTCGATGAACGGAATTCCAACTTTGGGATCGTCTAAGAAGTATCCGCCGCCCGGACCAAACTGCGTGTAGATCTTCCAGGCCGAGATCTCCCACTGTTCTTTGAGTTTCGCCATGCGCTCGATCTCACCCGGGAAGTTGGGTTGCACGCGGCCGTGTAATAACAGGCGCCGCGACCCTTTCAAGAAATCGACGATCGAACGCGTGGCGGCGGCCTCTTCGACCGCAAGCGGTGACTCAGACGGGTCAGACGGCACGAAGGTAAGCACCGCCATGTCGGTATCGCTATCGAGAAAAATCTCTTTCACGAAATGCTGTGCGGAAAAACAATTGGCCGAGCGCAACCAGCGCGACGGAAAGCTGCGGTCACATTTCGCTTGGGGAAAGATGCGGAGCGCGAGGTTCCACGGCGCCCAAGGCTTGCGCCAATCGCCGTCAGGGTTTACGTGATGGGTTTGGATATCGAAGATGAATTCGTCACCGTCGAGCACGGAAGATGCGAGCTGTGGCTCAAACGCAGCGCCTGGGGCGAGATCGTAAAAGCCCCCTCGCTGCCGATCGCTCGCGAGGCCGTCGTTAAACGCCAGTAACGATGTCGCTGCAGCGCAAGTCGATACCAGGAAACTACGTCGATCGAGGCCGAGCTTCTTGGCGTTTGCGGTAAGGCGTTCGTGGGCAAGATGATTCGCCGCGCGCGCGGCATACGAGAGTGGACGTGGTGGAAACTCACCGTTCGACGTTGAGTCGAGCCGAATCGGCGCTGCGAACGGGTCGATGAGGTTGCGGGTGGTCGTTGGCCCTACTCGAGAAGCCGCTTTTGCCACGGGGGGCGCCTTCAAGTTTGTATCCTTTTAGCTGCCACGGGAGAACACCGACGAATCCAATCAACCGAGACGGACGTCCATCTCATAGGGCTGATGCTCGCCGGGTAGTCGCCTCCCGCTCCCCCGGCTCTGGTTGTAACGCCTCCGGTGAGCCATAAACTCACCCGCACAAGCTTACCCCGCCGACACAGACAAGCGACACGGGTCTTCGGGTGCCAAGGGTCAACGGGGCAAGACCTCATCACTCCTGCCCGCGACCCGACGTCGCTCGCCTTAATACTTAGACCTGTACCGTCGAAGCGTCAACTAAAAAAAACAAGCGTTCTTTTAGTGAAGTATGGCTAGGATATTCGCAAGCTCTTCCGCTGATTCCACCTGGTGCACCGGAAAAGTACGAATAAATTCCTGCCGTATTGAATCACCGCCCTCAACAGGAAGCGTGCAGGTAAGCTGCCGACCCAGACGACGCAGTTTTACCTCATCGAAGTCATCATTCACGATCAGGATTTCTATCGAAGCGTCCGAGCCCAACGTCTTTTCGCACGCCGACGCCAACATCTGCATCGCACTAGCATAATCTCCATCGTGGTTCGCGTCGAAACGTAAACACGCACATGAATCCTCTGCACCAGCGATTACTCTGAGATACTGATCCGCGAAACGCTCCAACGCTTCGGGTTCATAACGAGGCCACGCCATGATGCGAATCGAAGCTTCGGTGGAGAGGTCGGGCACCGGTAGCTTATCGGGATCCATCGGGAAGAGCTCAGCTGCCGTTTTCGATGCGTCGGCATCAACCAGGTCGAGCGTGTAACCGTTGTAGTGCTGCTCGATACACTCCATGTTTCGAAGGTTGCGTACATTGATCGCAATCGTGTGACCCGCGCGAATATCCGACCATAGCGGTTTGTAGTAGACACAGTCTTCGAAGAAGTAGTGCGTCACCTGACTAAAGCGACTTCGCATACTATCTGACACGGGTTCGCCGCCGTGCAGTAGATTCGCCGACCAAATTAGCGCTTGGCCTTTCTTGGCGTGAAAGGTGCGCTTCTTTAGCTGCAGCCCATCGCAAAGCGATTGAATGAATCGTTCGTACTCGGTGTAAAGCCTCTGACTACCCTGTTGGATCGCGACCGCGCGACTCGATACAACGCCTAAGTCGCTCATTTCGAACACCGGAAGTTTGTGGCTTCCGGGGTAGTAGTGAAGCGGACCCGAAGTCTCGTCGACGTCTTCGAGCGCGATCCAAACCGCACACATAAAACGATGCGGCACAGAATGAAAGTGTATCGTGTCACTGTGCGTTCGTTGCTCCGTGCCACGGGCGAAATTCAACGTCTGAAACGGAATGGGTTCGCGTCGATACAACGTGCGTAACACATTGAGAATGTCTGGATTGCAGGCGAGGTTGAATACCGCGCGCTTGGTCGGCCCGTCATCCACCCGCCACGCATCTTGGATCCGATCAGGTCCCTCGACACCCGTCACACGGGAGGTGTGCGTCGGATGAAGCGGCGCAAGACCCTCACGAACTCGATCGAGCACGGCGTGATCAATGTCCGTATCGATGACCGCGTAGCCGTCTTGCATGATTTGCGTGGCTATGTTTCGCAAGCGCGGGCTCAACTCAGCGCGAGCGAAATTTAGCTCGGCGAACGGCGACTCCAGCCACGGCATGCGTAGCGCGTCGGGGTCGGTGGAATACAGCTTTCGGGTAATGAGCGACACGTCAAGCTTGCTTATCGGGCGGCTACGCAATCATTTGAGTCATACTATGCCACGACGTCGAGCAATCGACCCGGTTGGCCTTCGTCCTGCTTGCTCTGGACAGATTCAGCACGCGCTTTGTTGGCCTCTTGGGCGGCTTGCGAGGCAACGCGCCGGTCCTGCGGCGATGGATCCGCGGGCGCGAGTGACGCACGCTGAATCTGTTGCATCTTACGCAGCGTGGCTTCGGGTGAGCGTTCGGGCGAGACATCGATGTTCACATGACCCCCAACGGCGTAGCGCTTGCCATCGGGACCTCGCTGATAGTCGAACTGTGGTCCGCCCGTGGCAAAACGTCCGGCCGCGGCCTTATGGGCTTGTTCGTGGGAACGAACCTCGCGGTCGCTTTTCTTCAGCTCCTCAACTTGTTTACGTTCTTCTTCCGTGAGCTCTTTGACACTGGGCGACGTTGCCGTCCTTGACGACGCCGCGGTACCCAACGATGGGATGTGCATACCCTCTTCTCGGTGCAGAAGGAGCGGGGGCTTTACCCACCGCTATCGCTTATGCGACGGGATCCGTAAGACTCAGAATCACTTTGCCAAAGTGCTCGCTGCGTTCGACGCGGTCATGCGCGGCTTGGGCTTTTTCGATGGGTACGATCTGGTCGATCACCGGCACCAAACTTCCAGACTCGAGCGCATCTCCGAACCGTTCCAAAAATCCGGTCACAATCGTGGCCTTTTCCGCCACGGATCGCGTGCGCAGCGTAGAGCCGATCACTTGAATGCGTTTGGCGAGTAGCACGCCAAGGTTCAGTTCGGTCTTGGCTCCACCCATGAGCCCGATCAACACCAACTTTCCGCCGGTCGCGAGGGCTTTCAGATGATCCTCGAAATACGGCGCACCAATACAGTCGAGAATCACCCGCACGCCGCGACCGTCGGTGGCCTGTTTCACCTGATCAAAGAGTTCAGCATCGTGATAATTGATGGCGACATCTGCGCCCAGCCCACGACAGCGTGCGCATTTATCTTCGCTGCCGCAGGTCACGATCACCCGGGCACCCGCAACGCGGAGCAACTGAATCGCAGCGGTACCAATGCCGCTGCCACCCCCATGAACCAGCACCCAGTCCTTGGGCTCTACCGCGCCCAACAGAAAGAGGTTCAAGTAACAGGTAAGAAAGACCTCGGGAACTCCTGCGGCGTCATGAATTTTCATGTTTCTTGGAACCCGCATCACCGAACCCGCATCAACCACAGCTTCCTCCGCGTAACCACCTCCCGGAAGCAGCGCCATCACGCGATCGCCCACGTCAAAACCCGTCACATCGGGAGCGACTTCCGCGATGGTACCGGCACATTCCAAACCCAGGAGTTCGGATTCCCCAGGCGGCGGAGGATACAATCCGCGGCGCTGCAGCAGGTCTGCACGATTGACAGCGGTCGCGGCGACCGCGATTCGTACCGTGCCGTCGCGCAGTTCCGGCGCCTTCGCTTCCCCCAGAACCAGCTCTGCTTCCCTGCCCTTGCCAAGAACATTAATCGCCCTCATGGGTCAGCCTCAGTCTTTCGTATCAAGCGTTTTGCGGTTTCGGCCGCTATCCTGACATAGATCCCACCCCAGGAAACATAGAGGATCCAGTGCCTGGGCAACCATCATTACGCATCTCATTCTCACGCGGCGAACGCCCTTACCTATTTTGGGTTTCGCATTGGACCGTCGCGCCAGTTGGCCGCGCCCGCTATAAGATTCTATCGAAGAAGTTTGAAGACAAGACCATCGAGGTACTGGTGATTCAGGAAAGCCAAGGTCGTCGTGACACGGTTGCCCAAGTAACGCTGCCCAACGATCTCCCCTCCGGGTGGATCAGCCGCTGGGTGGACATTTTGTCCGGCGACCTCAAAACACAATTCGAAGTTTTCGACCTTCGTAGTATTCAAACCGCCGAAGAATGGCGCGACATTGCCGCCCGTCTGGGTTGGAGTGCGGGTCGGCAATCCGAGTCGCACGCGAGTTGAGCATCCGCGCCCTCCAACTCTGGGGTCGACACTATTCTGAGCTTGGATCGATTAGCGTCGTACGCTTGGCCCGTGACGGCGCTCTCGCGCTCACACGCGGTGCCGAGCCCAAAGCCTACCCACATGTCGACCCCAATGAAGATGCCGCACTCCTGGTCGAAACGGAGGACGGTGTGCTGCTTGCGGTTGCCGATGGGAACGGCGGCCGCCGAGCCTCAGAGGTCACATTGGCGGAAGTCCAGCGTATTGCCGCCGAACTGATCCCGCTCCAGGGGCAGGCCTTCGAGAAACGTTGCGACGCAATGGTACGTGCGATCGCCAAGAAGACGCGTCGCCTGCGCCCGTCGAAGACATGCCTAACACTAGCGACGCTTCATCAACATCGTTGGTCCTACGCGAATTTTGGCGACTCGACACTGTTTCGTTCCAGCACCCTGGAGCCCCTTGCTCCCATGAACGACTTCTCGATCGGGCCTAACCTGGCACTACGCGTGCTTCCACCGGAACTTTGGGCGGGTTTCTTCGACGCGAAACCCGGTGAACGCATCGCGGTCGTTAGCGACGGTATGACGAACTTCGTGGAAGACCTGAGCGAAATTCAGTCGATCCTGCGCGACGCAGACGACGACGCAACGGCAGCGCATGACCTCGTCGAAACCGCAATGGCAGCGGGAGCCGGCGACAATGTGGCCGTCGCCGTTCTCAAGAATTGAGCGGTGATTTGCGCTATCGTCGGCTGTATGATGCAGGTTCAAGGCATTCAACATCTCAATCTCCTCGTTCGCGACGTCTCGCGATCCCAGCAGTTCTACTGCGACATACTCGGATTTCAAAAGGCGTTCGCAAAAGGTAATACCGTTTGGCTCGATGCTGGAGGCGATTTGCTCGGCCTATCCCAAGGTGAGCCGCCGCCACAGTCCGTCAATCACTTTGGCTTTCAGGTCGACGAGCCCGCCGAGGTGGACGCGTGGATGAAGCAACTCGACGCGCATGGTGTGGTACCCGAGAAGGGCCCCTACGATCGGTCGGATGGACGGTCGGTGTACTTCCGAGATCCTGACGGTTACTTGCTCGAAATCTTCTATGTGGACCCCAAAGTCCTGTCTCGAATTTGAGAATTCTCGGTTCTGAGACTAGGCACTAGATTCAGCGTCGCGCAGCAACGACGAATCCAGAACAAGATCGACGTCGTACGATCGTCACCGCGTAACGACGAAGCCGCAGTCAGTACGAGATACGTTCGCAACCACCCGGCATCCAGTCGCAGCTTCGTCCCAGAGCTGAGATCTCTAAGGCTTACGCGACCCAGTCGCATGCACCACGCAAGACCGGTAGTTAGACCGTGCAGTAACAGCCGATCACCATAGCTGCACATTCCTCGACGGTAGTTGGGCACGGGACTTGAAGTACTAATCGATATGACCTCCCCGCTCAAAGACGAGACGACGCCGGGTATTCTTTTCGTCGACGACGAAGTGCAGATTTTGAAAGCACTCTCGCGACTTTTCCGCCAAGAACCGGTTCAGGTCTACACCGCCAATAGTGCGTCCGAAGCGTTGGCGCTGCTCGACCGCGAATCCATTCAACTTGTCATGAGCGATCAGCGCATGCCCGAGATACCGGGCGTTGATTTCCTGCAAAGTGTTCGGGAACGCTGGCCCGAGGTTATTCGAATTATGCTCACGGGTTACACAGAGATGAACGTGGCAGTACAAGCGATTAACCAAGGCGAGATCCATCGCCTCGTGACCAAGCCATGGAACGACGAAGAACTTCGCGCGACGGTTCGACAAGCCCTCGATACCTACTTCATGCGCCGCGAGCTCGATCGACTGAACAATCTTACGAAACAGCAGAATCGCGAGCTTGAAGACCTGAATCACACGCTCGAAATCAAGGTCGAAGAACGTACTCAAGAAGTCGAAGAAAAACGTGCGGAGCTAAAAGAAGCGTACGTGAGTACGATCCGTGCGTTCACCGAAGCGGTGGAAGCCAAAGATCCATACACGCGCGGGCATTCCGAACGCGTCGGAGTCTATGCATCGAGAATCGCGCGAGAACTCAGCTGTGGTAATGAATTTATCGAGCGCATCTACCTCGCTGGCTTGCTCCACGACATCGGAAAGATCGGCGTCCCCGATGCGATCATCACCAAGCCCGACCGTCTGACCCCCGAGGAATACGCTGAGATCAAGCGCCACCCCGAGATTGGCGCACGAATTCTGGAGCCGGTGAGTTTTCTTGCTGACATCGTGCCGTGCGTGCGTCATCACCACGAATGGTATGACGGTTCAGATCGGGGTTATCCAGACGGGCTTTCGGGTAGTGAGATTCCCTTTCCCAGTCGAATCATTTTGGTTGCAGACACCGTAGAAGCGATGACGTCCGATCGTCCCTATCGCAAAGGTCTGCCGCTCCACATCGTGGTGAAAGAGATTCAGAAATACAGCGGAACGCAATTCGACCCCGAGGCCGCTGAAGCGTTTCTGTCGATCATCGAGCGGGAAGAGGAGGACTTCCTTGAAAAAGCTAGCAAGTTCAATATCGAGAGCTTCCTGAGCGAGAGGTAAATTCATTGGGACACGATTCGTCAGAATCGAACGCCGCAATGCCACAGCGTAGTCGTATCGTTTTCGAGAACCCCGACGCGCTGCTCGACTATCGATGCGAAGTCATCGAGAACATCGGACCGGAGTATGGCTTCGGCGTGATGTACGGCACCGGTTTCACCGAAGGGATGTCGGACGCCTTGCCCGTGGCGCGCGGTTTCTCCGGTGCGATGCCCGATCAACCACATATCGTTGGCGCACCAATTAACATGGTGTTCCGTCCGGACCAAGGAAATATCGAGACGTCGTTTCAGGGTGTGCTGCAACCAAGCATCGAAGCATTCTTACACTTGCGTTCGTTCCGACATTCGCCTGAACCCGCGTGCCATGTGAGCGCGGGCTACTCCGCCGGCTGGTATTCCGCCCTAATCGGCGAAACAATTCTGGTACGCGAAATTGCCTGCGTCGCCTGCGGCGATGAGGTATGTCGATTCGAGGCGCGGCGATTGACCGATTGGATTGAAATCGACGAAGAGTGGGCGCATATGATGGTTCCGCACATCGACTTGGACGCGATTCGCGGCCGCGCATCCGAACTGGTGATGCCTACGGAAGGTCCCGATCAACCGGTGCCCGCGTTCGACCCGACCTCCCCGGCGATTCACGTCTGGGGTCCGGTTATGGTCTTGCCCTACGGGGGCGCTGAAGACAGCGTCGCGGCACTCGACGTCGTTATGGCGGATATCGATGCAGACGAAGTCGAGGTCGTGGTGATTGATGCCACCGGTACAAAGATCGACACCACAGAAGCGCTCGGTATGACACGCCTACTCGACGCCCTCGAAGCCAACGGCATCGAAGCCATATTGGTAGGCCATGTCGACGCTGAAGCCTTAAATCCCGCGCAGCGAAATCTCGCGCTACCCCTCACCGCGCGTGATGTCCCCGAAGCGATCGCGCTCGCGTTTCAACTCTGCGAGCTCGGGACACAGGTCGCGTAAGCGTGCCGCTGCTGCGGCAGCATCATCGTGATAGCGGCGTTATTGACGGATTTTGACCCCGGACTCCTGGAGCAACGCGATGCTCACGTCCGACAATGGGAAGGTCGCGTCGTAGACCACCTCGGCGATTCCCGAATTGATAATCATCTTGGTACACATCAAGCATGGTGAAAATGTGGTGTAGACCGTAGCGCCCCGTACGCTAACCCCATGGTACGCCGCCTGTGTGATGGCATTTTCTTCGGCGTGGCTGCAGAGACATTCGTCCAAACGGGTACCCGCCTCCGCAGCACCAGCACAACGCGGGCAGCCACCCTCATTGCAATTCCTAGCACCACGCGGTGTGCCGTTGTAACCGGTGGAAATGATCCGACGATCCGATACCAGCAGAGCGCCAACTTTGCGCTTGATACAATTCGACCGAGACGCCACCACCCGAGCAATGCTGATGAAGTACTCATCCCAGGTGGGGCGATCTCTAAAAAAAAGCTTGATGCTCAAGATCTCCTCAAGGCGGGTATGCAGACTCTGGAGATCCCCGCTGTTGTCCACCACGTCATCCGCCAGGTCGCGCACGGCGAGCAGTTGCTGTGCAGCGGGATCCGTACTCGCAAGCTCGCGTTCCTGCAACGCCTGAAACTCTTCGAATGTGGTGCCGTCTCCGAGGCGACCGCGCTCTTGACTGCGGGCGAAACGCACCTCGGCACGCGCGTCGATCCAAAGCAAAAGTAGATCGGCCGAACGGCGCAGCGACTCCACTTCGGCGGGGTGACGAATCGAATCGATCACATGATTGCGGTCTGGAAGCAGCTGTGCGCCAAGGCGCTCGGCAAGCACTCCGGGTCCGGAATTTTCCCGCAACTCATTGCCACGCGCGATCATGTTCTCTCGCGTAGGCTCGATGCCATCTTGCGCTAGCCCTTCGCGAATAATATCGGAGAGCGAACAAGCGTAAAAACTACGCCGCTCCAGAAATTTCACCACTTCGGTCTTGCCCGCGGCATTCAAGCCGGCCACGCCAATTCGCATCACACCCCCTGCCTCACGGATTGGCCGCCATCTTACCGCGCTGCGGCCAGAAAAACCCAATGCTACGTTGCGCAGGGATGAATTCGCTTTCCACGCCTCAAAATCGCACGACCCTCGTCACCGGCGCCGCCGGCTTCGTCGCGAGCTGGTTACTCCCAGAGCTCTTGGCCAGTGGTCGTCGGGTCGTCGCCGTGCGGCGGCCGGACCGGGATCCCGGCGATCCAGCCGCCACGTGGATCGCGGCCGACCTCCGTGCCCCCGGGGCGATCTCGGAAATCATCGAGCGAATTCGACCGGACGAGGTCGTGCACCTCGCGGCGCTCGCCCACGGTCCAGACGTTCAGCGTGATCCCGAGGAAGCACTTCGCATAAACGTCGGGGCGGTACAGCATCTCATCCGTGGCCTGCTCCAGCACGCCCCGCTGGCGCGACTCCTCTTTGTCAGCAGCGGAGAGGTTTACGGGCCACAGTCGCGCGACGCGCTCGCTTGCGATGAGAAGACTGTGCTCCAGCCTGCCTCGCACTACGCCGCCACCAAAGTCGCGGGCGAAGCTTTGGTCCAGCACGCGATCGCCACACACGGTCTGAACGCGTTCTGCGCACGGCCGTTTAACCACACCGGTCCGGGTCGTCCATCCTATTACGCCGAATCGAGTTTCGCGTCTCAGATCGTGGAGATTGAGAAATCATCCCAGCCTGCGGTACTTCACGTCGGCGATCTATCGAGCACGCGTGACTACAGCGATGTACGCGATGTGGTCGCCGCCTACCGCTTACTGCTCGATCGTGCCAAGAGCGGAACAACCTACAACGTCTGCAGCGGCATTCGTCGCAGCATTGGTTCGGTACTCGAAGAACTGACGGCCCATGCGAGTCGGACTTTTGAAATCAAAGTAGATGCGGCACGTCTTCGTACGTACGAATCTGACACGATGGCGCCGATCGGAGATCCGGCGGCCATGCGCGCGCTAGACTGGGAGCCGAGGTTTTCATTCGAGCGTACGCTCGGCGATCTACTCGACGCGTGGAGGGTTCAGCTCTGATACCAACAAGACGCGCACCAGCGATCGCCGGACTGTGTCTCGGTTATCGTCGTCTTATGGGTCCAGCTTGGCGGGAACAATCGCGCAACCTGATCGCTTTGGTCTTCAAGGTATCCAGAGACGATCATCACTTCGGTGAGCGACAACGCCTCCGGCACCACCCGACTCAACGGTTCCAAGAGCATATTGGCAACGCTGAGTTGAAAACGCTCTTCCCCCTTGATGCTCTCGATCGAACCGTCCCGAACCTCCAGCGCAAGGGCGAACGCAGCGCCGCAGCGCAGCGCCGCAAGGCCCAAGATCCCGCTTCCGGTTCCGAGATCAAGCAGACGATCACCCGGCTGCAGCGCTTTCAAAAGCAAGGTCAACGACAACCGCGTCGACGCGTGCTCACCGGTTCCAAACGCCTGCTCGGGATCAATCACCAATTCGGGCTCACCTTCCGACGCGCACCACGACGGACGAATCCAAAGCCCCTCGATCTGTCGCGGCGCCAACCCTTCGCGCCAACGTTCTTCCCAATCACAGGGCGGAACCAACTCGGGGCGCGACACTTCAACACCGCGACTCGGGTTATGCAGGTCTTCAAAGTTTGGAATCTGACCTTCCGGAAAATAAGCGAGCAATAATGCACCAGCGTCCGCCTCAAGCTCTTCAATGCCCTGGGTCCCGAGCGCGTAGAGCTCTGCAACGACCCGTTCCTTCTCGACTGCGGAAGTCTGAACACGGACGCAAACACTCATCGCTGTATTCCCTCGCGTGGCTCATCGTTTTGCTGCAGATGACCGGCTGTAGTTCGGTCGGATATCTCGCGCATCTTGGGGTCGGTCAATTCCATCAA
Source organism: Deltaproteobacteria bacterium (assembly GCA_029261895.1). Lineage (GTDB taxonomy): Bacteria > Myxococcota_A > UBA9160 > SZUA-336 > SZUA-336 > JAJDAK01. The sequence goes on along the minus strand of JAJDAK010000064.1, from coordinate 86,968 downwards.
CTTTGGGATCGGGAGGATCTCACAGCTGATCGGGTTGCGCGACTCAGTCCGGCGGAACGCGACAACCTCGAGGTCGTGGCCGCGGCCAAAGACTTCGCCAAATCCCTAGGCCTTGCGGCATCGGGTAGCTATGGCCAGATCATTGAGCGTGATCCCAATCGGGCCGTACGCGTAATTGTCGCAGCCGAACCCGATCGCCTCGAAGCGCGCAGTTGGTGGTTTCCCATTGTCGGCCGGGTCTCGTACCGCGGCTACTTCGATCCCGCTCGTGCCGAGCGCTTCGCCGACGAGCTTCGGCGTGACGGCTACGATGTATATCTGAGACCCGCGGCACTCTACAGCACGCTGGGCTTTTTCGATGACCCCATTCCCACGTCGATGTTGCGCTGGAAGACGCATCAGGTTTTCGACACGATTGTGCATGAACTCGTGCACGAAACCATCTACGTCGCAAACGATGTCGCGTATAACGAGGGTCTCGCAACCTTCATCGCACATAGCGCGACCCGCGAATATTTCACTGACGAACCTGCGCGCATGCAGATCATCGAGCACGAATTCAGCGATCAGCACCGTTTCGCCACGTTGCTGGCCGCGTTGCGCCGCGACCTCGAAGAGCTCTATGCCACCGAAGCCGCCGATTGGCAGACCCGAAAACGCGAAATTTTTTCCCGCTATCAGGAACAGGTCTATCCTGAACAAGCGTGGCAAACCGATCGCTATGCCGGCTTTCTTTCGCGACCGCTCTCCAACGCCTTCATCATCGCGCACGAAACCTACCTGGCCGAGCTCGACTGCTTTGCCTCCGAGCTCGCGACCCTCGGCGAGGATTTGCGCGCACTGATCCAACGCCACATCACCTCACCCGGGCGAGATCACTTTCCCGAGGGAAACTGCGGCGAGTCTCGCTAGACTGACGGAAGGAGTTCATCGTGGCCGCGCAGCCGTTTATCTTTGCAGACCGAGACGGAACCCTGATCGAAGATCCGGGCTTCGTCCACCAAATCGAAAACTTCGTACCGATATCCGGCACGGTTGAAGGGCTGCGCGCACTTCAGGACGCTGGATTCGGCCTTGTGATTGTGACCAATCAATCTGGCATTGGCCGCGAGATCTTCAGTGCCGCGGACTATCACAGTTTTCAGCACCATCTTGAAACAGAATTTGCGAAGGCGGGAGTCAACATCGCGCGGAGCTACCATTGCCCCCACACGCCCGAGGATGGTTGCCTCTGCCGAAAACCAGAAGCCGCTCTGATCGAGCGTGCGTGCGAAGATTTTGACATCGATCTCGCTGCAAGTTGGGTAATCGGCGACCGACCGGCGGACATGCAGCTCGCATCGCATATCGGGTGCTCGGCGGTCTACGTTTTGACAGGACAAGGAGCCAAGCGGCGTGCCGAGCTTCCCTCAGGAATTCCCATCGCGGAAAACCTGCGAGAAGCTTCCGCGCTCATTCTCGCGGACCGGGCTAGGAACAACTCCTAAGTACGATCGCTGCAACGACGACCACCATCATGAAGTTCAACACGCGGTTGCGCTTCGCCCAAACCACGGCACGCTCCCGCTGCCAGGTCTCACGGTCGATCTGTTCCGGTTTTTTCGTCATCGGAGGAGTGTAGCGATGGATCATCGATAAATGTATCCACCCGAATCCCACCCGCTTCCAGACGCAGCTCCAAACGGCCCGAATCTGCCGTTTCATAGAGTTTCACTTGTTCCTCATCGAGACGCGCTCGGACAACCGCCGCGGGAAGGCGGCGTGTCGGTGTATTGGAGGCGCTCGCGATGGCGATCTCTGGCTGTAGCGCTCGTAGCCAACTCATTACAGTCGACGTCGCGCTACCGTGATGCGCCAGCTTGAGCACTTCGCATGACGGGCTTGAAGCCGCTAATCGTGCTTCGGTTTCAGCGGGAATATCCCCTGGCAGCAGCACGCAGCCGTGCGGATGCTCGAAGCGCAGCACGATCGAACGGCGATTCGACGTCTGTGATGAGAAGTTCGCCACCGGCCAAAGCATCGATACCGACACATCGCCCAGCGTATCGCTGAGACCCGCGGTCATCCAACGCACGCGAGCCCCCCGTGCGTTCGCGAGCCGCGCGAGTTCCTGTTGCGATGGCGTTTGCTGCTCCGCGCCACTCAACCAAAGTTCTTCGACAGGAATTTGGTTCAGCACCGCTACCGCGCCGCCCCGATGGTCCATATCGGCATGTGTCACAACAAGGCGATCCAACCGCGTGACACCCACGGCCCGCAAGCCTGGAAGTACCACGGCCCGCCCGGCATCAAAACGACCGTAACTGGGACCGGCATCGATCAACCAAGCTGATTCATGGTGTCGAACGAGCACCGCGTCACCGTGACCAACATCGAAGAAGGTGAACGTCGGATCTTCGACCCATGGAAGCGGTGACATTACACTGAGCACCAGCGGCAGTGCTAACAACGCAGAACGTTGCATGACGGCGCGGTGTCCCGCGCGAAGATACGACGCGCGAAGATAGAAACCAACCATTGCGGCTGCGAACAGGACAAGACGCGGGTAGCCCAATCCCAGACTGACGTCACGCGACGCCAGCCCGTGTAGCATCGCCATCATCCAGGACAGGGCTTGATCGAGCCAGCTTTGAACCGGCAGTGCAGCGTCGGGCCAGAGCCAAGTCAGTAAGGTGGTACCGAACGCAGCCGGCACAACCAACGTACCAAAGAGTGGAACCATCACGAGATTGGCGAGCCAACCCGCGCGAGGTACAGGCCAGCCCAGATGCGCGAGCGTCGGTGCGGTGGCCAATCCCGCCGCGATGGTACAAGCGAATGTGGCGCGCCAAGCGACGGGTGGAGGACGCCAAAACGCGATCCCCGCAACGGCGGATACGCTCAGCCAAAACGAACCTCCGAAGAGTTCCGCGGGCTCGGCGCAGAGGATGACCATCACCGCGAGCGCCAATGCGTTCCAAGTCATTCCGGGCCGACCCCGCAGAATCGCCAATACGAAGATGCCTCCCATCAACCACGCCCGAAGTGTGGGGAGACTCAAACCCGCAAGCCCGGCGTATCCCGTCGCTACGCCCCAACCAAAGGCCCAAGAGATCGCGGAGGCGCGTCGCTGCACTACCAAGAAAGGCAACGCGCGAAGTGGAAACAACAACATCCAGCGGGCGAGCAGGAGAACCCAACTCACGTGCAAACCGGAGACCGCAAGAAGATGCGCCGTTCCCGACGCAACAAAAAGATTCGATTGTTTTGGGCTCAAGCGGCTGCGATCACCAGTAACCAGCGCGCGAAGAATCGGCCCAGATGGGAACAATCCAGGATCTGCTGCGTCTCCAACGCGACCCCGCACGCGTGCCCAACGCGTGCGCAGCGTCGGAACCGGGGTCTCGATGCGTGCGATGCGACCCGCGACCACACTCCCAACACGATGAACACCGTGCCGGGCCAAACTGCGGCGCGCATCATAGCCTCCGGGATTACGTTGACGACGCGGGGCCTCCAACTGAAACGCCGCCAATACGCGCTCGCCCGGGGAATACCCGCAGGCGTCCTGCGGTGCGCGGACCCGCGCCCTCCCCGCTTGCGCCCCATGGATCCAAACTTCAAGTCGGCAGTCATCGAGAGCGGATGAAACGTCGAGCAAGGTCGCTTCCACCGCTGCATCGGTAACGACCGGGGCCGGTGCAAAAAGCCGCAGCGATAGCAGCAGCGCTCCGATCGTCGTGGCGCAAAGAAGTTCCAGAATCATCGTCCGATGACGTACCCGCGGTAGCGCGGCGGAGGCGATCCACAAGAGTCCGAGCCAGAGGAGTGTACTCGGTACGAACATGTAGCGATCTTCGAGCCAAACGCCGAACGCGAGCGCCAACGCGGGGCGCGCCAAGGGAATACGATTCAGTTGAAGTTTCCGCGGGACCGCGGGGGTGAGATCTAGTGGATCGTTCGTGGCTCCGAAGGGGCGCGAACCGTCTTGCGCACGCGATCAAGGTAGACGGTCAATACCTTCAACGCTTCATCCAACTTTCGCATCTCTTGGGAGAACTGCGAGAGGATACCGTGGACCTCATCGATTGAGCCTGCTTCCGCGTCCTTGCGAGCGCCGAACGCCGCCACGATACCTTCCAGTATCAACTTGATTTCGCGCGCATCCGGATCTGCCCGCATTGCGGCATAGAGCAACGGCATGAGGGTTGCGGAAAATTTCGGATCGACACCGTAGCGTGATTCGAGCAGCTGGATCAGTTGTTGGATTGTTTCGTCCATGCCTCATATATAAGCAAGCAAGGTGCCAATCGTCCTGGGATACGCGGCTTCTCAGAATTCCCCATCGCTACCGAGGCGTTATGCCGCCAAACGCATATCGCTGACGGATCAGATGATCGCCCGCCGCGACGGCAAAGGAGGAAGTACGTTACCGGGGACCGGAAATGGATTACTCACGCCACTCGCGCGGCACCCCGGCCGCTGACGCTCGCATGTGCAGGTCATCATTCTGCTGAACCAGGCTGGCTTCAGCCCGATCGAGGCGTTCGTGTTCCGATATCCGGGAGCTCGGCGTTTCCTTGCGGAGCTGCCGCACGCGTGTAAGTTGGCCTTCAAGTGCGCGGAACCGACGCTGCCAATAAGAGCGACTGTGTCCGCCGTAGATACCGTCAATCGCGTTAACATCAATCTCCTCCAAAGTCAGCGTCCCGCTCATCGGGTCCGTCTCTACCTTAAAGTGATTGAAGAACGTCATGCCGAGGAGCCCTTCCTGCATCGTATCCAGCACGGCCATCTCGACGTTACGTACCATCGCGGTTCCAACGCGTACTTCGTCGAAGGTCACGACGGGAACCGACATCGGCTGGCCCGAAATTCCTGTCACGTACTTCCGAGGCGTCGCCTCATCAATCCGAATCCCCGCGGCCTCAACCGCCGCAAGCGGAACGGTACAACCCATCGCGCCCGTATCCGCAACAAACGGAACATTCACCTCGCCGTTTAATCGCGCGATCACCACCATGCTCTCGCCGCCACGCTCCACACGAAGAACATGTCGCTGCCCCGGCTTGGCCGCGGTATCTCGCGGCTCTGCTGCACGGTGCACAGAACTCGGCACCTCGACCGCGTTCCAGCGATGGCGGCGCGTCGCGGTATCTTCCGCATCCGATCTCGCGGCCTTCGCGCGCTGGCTAGCGGGAACCTGGCTCAAGTCATCGGTGAAATGAACTCGCCCCTGGGGGTCGGTCCATTGATAGAGTTCCGCTCGTAGCGACGCAGGCCAGACGCAAATCCCCGCACAAATCACCAGAATCACAGCGGAGTTTCGGGCAAAAAGGGTTTTACGACTGATCTTCACCATCCGTAGAAGAATCGGACGTTTGAACGACGGGCTTGACCCCCTGCGGGATCTCACTGGGCGTATCGCTTGACCGGAAAAAGAGCCGCAGGTTTTCGGCATCTTGCTGATTCAGCTTCGGCACGGCGAGCAGTTCGGATTCAGCGGCGTTCCGAATTCCCGCCAAACCACCGAAGTGTTTCAACAGCGCCTTCCGTTTCGCGGGGCCGATTCCAGGCACGTCCTCCAGCGACGATCGCAAGCCACTCTTCTGCCGCAATTTACGATGATACTCGATCGCGAATCGATGCGACTCATCACGAAGACGCTGCACCAAGAGCAGCGCGGCCGAATCCGCCACGAGCATGATCGGGTCTTTGACATTGGGTAGGAAGATACGTTCCGGTTTAGCACCTCCGTGTCTTTGCACACGTCCCGACGCGCTTTCGGGATCACGATTCTTCGCGATCGACGCCAGCGGAATCTCTTCAACACCCAGGTCCTTGGCCACCACCCGAACTGTATTAAGTTGCCCCTTCCCCCCATCGATCAAAATCAAATCGGGTGCCTCGTCACGATCCAACTTCGAAAGCCGCCGCGTGAGCACCTCACGAAGCGCACCGTAGTCGTCCCCCGGTGTTACAGCGCGCAGTTTGTAACGTCGGTACTTCTGCTTATTCGGAACGCCGTCCACGAACACCACGCGTGACGCAACATGTTGCTGCCCGCTGAGATGACTCACGTCATAACATTCGATATGCGCGGGAAGTTCAGGGAGCCGCAACTTAGCTTGAAGCTCCTCGAGCGCCTCCATGACGGACCGTTCGCTGCGACTGCGCTCCATCAACGTAAGCCGCGCATTCCGCAGCGCCAAGTCTGCAAGTCGACGACGCTCGCCGCGTTGAGGGGTCGCAAGCGTTACCCGCTTACCGACGCGCTCACGCCAAAGCTCTTCGAACGCATCCGCGTTCTCGACTTCGACCGAAACCAGCACCTCCGGCGGCAATTCCCGCTCCGCATCGTAGAACTGCGCCAGAAACGAACTCATCAAATCGGAATCAGCCATCTGCACGTTTCGAAACGCGTGGCCATCGCCCCCGATCAGTTTTCCTTGGCGCACGTGCATCACCTGGAACTCGACCTCGCCAGCTTCACGCGCGAGCGCGATGACGTCGCGGTCCTCGAAACCCGTTGAAATCATCGATTGCTGTTCCATCGTGCGCTCGATCGCACGAATTCGGTCACGCAAGCGGGAGGCATCCTCGTATCGCTCTTCCGCGGATGCTTCTTGCATCGCTCCACGCATCTCGCTCAACAGATTGGAAGATTTTCCCTTGAGAAAAAGCATCGCGCCCTGAACCAACGATGCATAGGTGGCTTCGTCAACGCGATCGCAACACGGTGCCGAACAACGTCCCATCGCGTGTTCGATGCACGGTCGACCGCGACGGCCGTAGCTTCGCATCACGGCATCCGAGCAGGTTCGGAGCGGGAAAATCCCCTGCAGCGTGCTCAGCGTTTCGCGAAGTGACAGGCTTGAGGTGTACGGGCCAAAATGGGCTGCGCCGTCCTGCGCGAAACCTCGAGTCTGCGTAAATCGGGGGAACGGCTCCTTGGGATCGATTCTCAAGGACAGATAGTTCTTATCATCTCGCAGCCGAACGTTGTAGCGGGGACGATGTTTCTTGATGAGCTGGTTTTCAAGCAGCAGCGCCTCTTTCACGTTGCCCGTTACGACGATTTCGACATCGCGAATGCGTGGAACCAATCGGTGCATACTAAAACGACCATCGCCACCTTGAACGAAGTAGGTGCGGACCCGCGCTCGTAGGCTCTTCGCTTTACCGACGTAGAGCACCGTGCCTTCGCCGTCCATGAAGAGATACACGCCCGGCTGCGTGGGCAGATTACGAACTTTTTGCTGAAGTTCGTCGCTCACCGCTTCTTGCGGCCGCCTCGCGACCCGCGTTCGCTCGAACGCTCCTCCGACGGCGTATCCCACGCCCCGAACACCATGCTGTCTGACAGTTCGCGTATTCGATCTCGAAGCGAAGCTGCACGTTCGAAATCGAGATCCGCTGCAGCCTTCTTCATCTCCTGCTTGAGCTTGTTGATCTCCTTGGGAATTTGTTCCAGGGCCAGGTCAGCGTCGGCGACCATCGGCACATCGTGGTAATCCGCCTCGTACAGACTGTCGCGCAAACTGGAGATTGTTGACTGGATGGTTTTCGGCGTAATACCGTGCTTCGCGTTGTGCTGTTCCTGTACTTTTCGCCTGCGCTGGGTTTCATTGATCGCTTCGCGCATCGAGTTCGTCTCGCGATCCGCGTACAGAATGACCTTGCCTCGCTCGTTTCGTGCCGCACGACCCATGGTCTGAATCAACGAGCGCGCCGAGCGTAGGAAGCCCTCTTTATCCGCATCCAAGATCCCGACCAGAGAGACTTCCGGCAGATCCAAGCCTTCGCGAAGCAGGTTGATCCCCACCAAGACATCAAAAACACCTTGCCTCAAGTCACGTAGGATCTCCGAGCGTTCGATCGTCTTAATCTCCGAATGCAAATAGCGAACGCGAAGACCGAGTTCTTCGTAGTACTTCGTCAGCTCCTCTGACATGCGCTTGGTCAGCGTTGTGACCAGGACACGATCGCCCATCGCGACGCGCTCTCTGATCTCGCCCAACAGATCTTCTACTTGGTTCGTCGCAGGCCGAACCTCGATCTCGGGGTCCATCAACCCCGTCGGGCGAATGATCTGTTCGACGATAACGCCCTGGCTTTTTTCTAACTCGTAATCACCCGGAGTTGCAGAAACATAGACCAGCTGCCGACAGCGTTTTGTCCACTCTTCGAACTGCAGCGGGCGATTATCAAGTGCGGAGGGTAAGCGAAAGCCGAAGTCGACCAGCGTTTCCTTGCGCCGTCGATCGCCGCGGTACATGCCGCCGATTTGAGGCACGGTGACGTGGCTCTCATCTACGAAAACCAAGAAATCCTTTTCGAAGTAGTCGAGAAGCGTGTACGGCGGGTCTCCTTCGCTCCGGCCATCGAGCCAGCGCGAATAATTCTCAACCCCGGTACAGAAACCCATCTCAGCCATCATTTCGATGTCATACATCGTGCGCTGCTCAATCCGTTGCGCCTCAAGCAATTTGTCGCCGCCTTTGAGCACCTGAATGCGGTCCCGGAGTTCTTCGCGGATCCCTTCGATCGCGTTCCGGATGCGTTCTTGCGTCGATACGTAGTGGCTATTTGGAAAAATAATCGCCTGGCGGGGACGCGCGATCACGTGGCCGCGCAACGGGTCCATTTCGGTAATCGATTCCACCTCGTCACCGAAGAACTCCACGCGTATCGCGCGATCGTCTTCATAGGCGGGAAAAATCTCGACGACATCTCCACGCACGCGAAATGTACCGCGATGGAAATCGTAGTCGTTTCGCTTGTAGAGCATCTCAACAAGTTTTTTCAGAAACTCATCACGATTCAGCTCTACGCCGCGCTCTACAAACACGTGCATCTGACCGTAGGTTTCCGGCGAACCGAGCCCGTAAATGCATGAAACACTCGCAACCACGATCACGTCCCGGCGCGAAAGAATGGATCGCGTAGCGGAGTGACGAAGCTTATCGATATCGTCGTTTATCGAAGAATCTTTTTCGATGAACGTATCGGTCGTCGGTAGATAGGCTTCTGGTTGATAGTAATCATAGTACGAAACAAAGTACTCAACCGCGTTCTTGGGAAACAGCTTTTTGAACTCGCCGTAGAGCTGTCCGGCCAGGGTCTTATTGGGTGCAATGATCAGCGCTGGCCGCTGCAGCTTTTCAATAACCCACGACACGGTCGCGGTTTTTCCACTTCCGGTAATTCCGAGCAGAGTCTGATGTGCCTCGCCGCGTTCAACCCCGGCGACCAGGGCTTCGATGGCCGCGGGTTGATCGCCCGCCGGCCGATAGTCGCTGACGACCTCGAAATCAGCCACGACGCCAGCGCACGCCTTCCGGCGTGTCCTCCAGCACAATCCCGTCGGCGATGAGCTCATCACGAATCTCGTCGGATCGGGCGTAATCTTTCGCCGCGCGGGCGGCTTCACGTTCCTGAATCTTCGCTTCAATCTCGGCATCGATCGTCGGAACCAGCAGATTCGCATCCGCCAAGCCCAGGCCGAGAACCACGTCGAAGCCCGAAAGAAGCTGCCATTTTTCAACCGCGCCAAGATCGTTCGAGCGAACCGCTTCCCAGACCACGGCTAGCGCTTGCGGCGTGTTGAGATCGTCGGCGAGTGCCCTATCAAAACGCGACTTGAAACCTTCCATCGCTGCAGCGCCTTGGCTCTCGTCCGAATCGCGCAGCTCGATCGCGTGTCGAACGAGTCGCTGATACGAAGCCTGTGCGCCATCCAATGCCGCATCCGAAAGACTCATCTGCTGACGGTAGTGCGCGGTCAATAGAAAGTAGCGGTACGCCAAACTGTCGATGCCATGTTCGACGATGTCATCCAAAGTTACCGTCGTGCCCTTCGACTTAGACATCTTTTCATTGTCGAACATTAGCCACGCGCCGTGCAGCCAGTAGCGTACCCACGGACGTACGCCAAATGCGTTCTCCGACTGCGCGATTTCATTGGTGTGATGAACCGGAATATGGTCAACACCTCCGGTGTGGATATCAAACGTTTCACCGAGGTATTTGGAGCTCATCGCCGAGCACTCGATATGCCAACCTGGGAACCCATTGCCCCAGGGGCTTTCCCATTCCATCTGACGCTTGTTGCCGTCGGCTTTGGAAAGCTTCCATAACGCGAAATCGGACGGATTGCGCTTATCCCCCACCCCTTCGATGCGTTCCTGCGTCTCTTGAGATTCCAGATCCAAGCGCGCGAGTTCGCCGTAGTGCGGCTCTTTCGAGGTGTCGAAGTAGACCCCATCGCGGTTCGTATACGTAAAGCCCTTGGCTTCGAGCGTCGCAATCATTTCGATTTGCTCTGGAATGTGATCAGTCGCCTTGCACCAACGCGAGGGTTCGAGCACGTGAAGGCGTTTCAGGTCTTCTTCGAAAACGGCGGTCCACTTTGCCGCGACCTCCCAAGCCGTCATGCCTTCACGGCGCGCGGCCTCTTCCATTTTGTCTTCACCGGCGTCGGCGTCGTCGGTCAGGTGGCCGACATCGGTAATGTTCACAATGTGATTTACGTCGTGACCGAAATACCCCAAGACGCGCTTCACCAAATCTGCGAATACGTAGGCGCGCATATTTCCCAGATGTTGATGGCTGTAGACCGTCGGTCCGCAGCTGTACATCCCCACCGCACCGGGGCCCAGAGGCTCAAAGCGTTCTTTGCGACGCGTCAATGTGTTGTACAGCATGAGCTCGCTCAAGAGGATCCCTCCAACAAAACCACCGCCATCGCCGCAATACCTTCGCCCCGCCCGATCGCGCCCAACTCATCCGTACTGGTGATCTTCAGATTCACCTGTCCTTCTGCAAGACCGAGAATCTTCGTCAGACTTCGTTGGATCGCCTCACGATGGCTGCCGAGGCGAGGCCGCTGCGCGATCAGCGTCGTGTCCAAGTTGACGATCGCATAGGCCTTCGATTTCATCACGCGCAGAACTTCGACGATCAAGTCTTCACCCGACGCGCCCCGCCAACGCTCATCGCGACTCGGGAAATGCGTACCCAAATCACCCGCACCGCATGCACCAAGTACCGCGCTCGCCACCGCGTGCGCCAGGACGTCTGCGTCGGAATGACCGTCGAGCCCGAATTCGGATTCGATCTCCACCCCGCCCAACATCAACTTTCGCCCCCGCACGAGACGGTGGGTGTCGAAGCCTTGTCCAATGCGTAGATTCATTGGCGAGACTCCGCAAACTGACGCTCGGCGCGGTCCAGGTCGCCGGCCTCGGTGAGCTTCCAGTTCTCGCGGCGGCCGTCCACCACATTGACCTCAACGCCCAGGCGTTCCACCAAACTTGCACAGTCGGTGCCCTGCACATGATCACGTGCGGCTTTATCCAGCGCTTCGCGCAGGATCTCGAGACGAAATACCTGCGGGGTCTGGGCCAGAAACAATTCGCGCCGATCCTCCGTTTGGGATACGTGACCCGATACCACGCGTTTCACGGTCTCGTGTATCGGAATCACCGGGAGCGCGGCGCCCGTCTTCGCGGCCGCCGCCAGTACACGCTCCGCGTCTTCGGCGCTCACGAAACAACGCGCCGCATCGTGCACCCAGACCCAGCACACCGCCGGCTGATATTCCAGCAACCAACGAACTGCGTTGTAAACGGATTGCTGGCGTGTCTTACCCCCGTTGATGGGATCCAGGAGCACCGTATCGAGATCCCAGGCGGCCCGAAGCGACTCGGCCCCGTCCAACATTCCAGCAGGTAAAACGGGTAAAACCGCATCAACCGAGGGCGCAGCCGCCAGCGCTCGCGCGCTGTGCTCCAATACGGGGTGGCCTGCCACTTCGACGAAGGCCTTGGGTTCCGAGGATCCCAGACGCTCACCGCGACCCGCCGCCAGTACGATTGCGACTCGTTCCATACGGGAACTATAGCGTGAGTCGCTAGTCTCGGAACGACGCGCGGATCTTGGCTTCGACGCTCTCCGCCTCGGTGCCTTGAGATGCGGCGAGCTCCTGCACGATTTGCGAGCGAGCATCGTCCAAGACTTTATGTTCGGCGAAGCTCAGCTCTTTGGATCTCTGCAGCTGCAGCAAGTCTCGCAATACGCCTGCAATTTCGAGGAACACACCGGTGCGCAATGTCTCCTGATAGACTTTGAATTGCCGACTCCATGGAAGACTAGAGCGGCTACCGGGTCCCGCCGAGGGCTGCAGGACCTCCCACGCACGATTGGCTTCTTTGGGCTCGACAATGCCGCGTAACCCCGCCAACTCGGACTTGGAGCGAGGAATAAGGATCCGCGCACCGTCTTCCATGCGTCGTAGGACTAGAAATTCCTGACGCGCCCCGCCGACTTCTTGGACGTCGATCGCTTCCAAGCGCACGACGCCATAACCTGGATAGACTGCCAACTCCCCGAGTCGCGTCGCCCAGTCGAGATCCTGAGTCTGCATCGCCCCCCCTGCCTTCACGGCGACTTGATCGTACCACGACCGTGCGTCCACGGACGGGGCTTCCATTACTGACCCATGATTCAGTAGACTAACCCATCAGTCATTTGATGGAAGCTGCCATGTCTACGGTGCAACCGAGCAAAACCAAGGACGAAGTTGTCCGTGATTTCCGTACGTCAGGGATCCTCGACGCCGCGAACGAAGTGATTGCGGAACAGGGATGGAAAGACGTTTCCATGGAACGAATCGCCCAGGTCGCGGGCCTATCCAAGGGAACGCTCTACCTCTACTTCAAGAACAAGGAAAGCTTACTGCAACGTGTTTTTGAACATGCGTTGGTGGAACTTGAGACGAGCACCACCCAAGCGACGCAGGAAACCACGGTGTTTGAGTCACGTGTCCGCGCAATCGTTGCCACCGCGATGGAGCATGCGACAAAGAATCACGCGCTGATCGAGATCCTGCGCGCCGATCCAACGTTGATCCATTTGGCTCCGGTTCAGCGAGATCTGGATCGCTACCTAAACAGTGTCTCTAAAACCATTGCGCAAGGCACACGTGGGACTGCGTTTCGCCGGATAAATGCGCGGCGGTCCGCACGCCATTTGCTGGCATTGGTACGCGGCTCGCTTAGCGATGGCCTTCGAGAGTCTCGAAGTCAACAACGCCAAGAGATTGACGATGTCGTGCATTTTTTCTTTCACGGCATCAGTGCAGGAGATAACTCATGAAACGAATACTGATTTTGATAGGGGTCGCTCTCGCGAGCACCGCCACTGCGGGAGATCGGCTGCTTCTCAGCGAACCCAATAGGGTCGTCATCACTGAAGAAACCATCTTGAACCTTCGCGCGGCGGAGCGCATGGCACTTCAAAACAATCTCGATATCGCGATCGCGCGAACAGATCCACAAATCGCCCGTCAGGGCGTGCGCGAAGCCCTCGGTGGTTACGACCCGACGATCTTCGCCAAATACGATTTCGAACATAGTGAGAGTTCCACCGCAAACTCAATCGCGAACCCCAACGCTGAAGACGATGAGCGGAACTACGGCGGCGGCTTTCGTGGTGTCCTACCCTGGGGGGTCGAGTATTCATCGACGTACAATATGCGGCGTCTAGAATCCAACTCGCCGATCATTCTGTTGGAACGCGAATGGCGCGCCAGCTGGGCAAACGAAATTCGATTGCCACTGCTTCGAGATCTTCACAATAACGACACGCGACTGGCGGTGAAACGAAGCCGGCTCAGCAAGGATTTCTCGGATGAAGAGTTTCGGCGCGTGATGAGTGACATCATTGAAAACGTCGACACCGCCTACTGGGAGCTTTCCGCCGCGCGCGCAGAGCAGAACGTCGCAGAAAAGAGCCTTAGAACTGCCACCGATCTGCTCGAGCAGACAAAAGTGCAATACGACGTAGGCGTGGTTTCCCGCGTGGCGGTCACCCAAGCCGAAGCCGGTGTCGCGGAGCGCGACTTCGATTTCGTATCGGCGCGGAACCGCTCGGACAATGCACAAGACGACTTGCTCAATCTCATCCTCGCACCCGACATCGCGGCGTTTGCACGAACGGTCCTAAAACCGGAACCCCCGAGTTACACCGACTATCTGGCGAATCTCAGCGACTCGCTCCGTACCGCGATGGAACGCCGGCCAGAAATTCTCGCATCACAGAATCGGGTCAAGGATGCTGAAGCCCAGCTCGACCACGCATTGAATCAGCGACTGCCGACATTCGACGTGGTGGGATCATTCACCCCGAGCGGCCTTGCGGGCCAACCAAAGCCAGCGTTCGCGGGCACCATCCCGAATCTCAGCAACAGTGACGACGCCGATAACGCGTTCTTTCGCTCGGACGGCACTCACAGCTGGTCGGTTAAGGCCAATTTCGAGGTTCCGTTCGGCAATCGAACCGCGAAGGCCCGGGTGGCCCAGCGGCGTATCGAGCTGCGTCGTGTACGCGCGGAATTGCGCCGCACCGAACAGAATGTCGTGCTAGGCGTCAGACGGGCAGTCCGGGGTCTGCACGATGCCGTCGACGCGGTTGAAGCTGCAAAGCGCCGCAAGGCCGCACAACTCGAAACCCTCCGTGCCGAACAGGAAAGGCTGCGGCTGGGCGATTCAACGCCGTTCCAGGTCTTGGAATTCGAGGAAGACCTCGCCGAAGCGGAGCAACAGGAAATCAGAGCCCTGCAGAGTTACCGCACCGCGATCACCGCGATCGAAAAGTCGCAGGGCACACTTCTGGCCAGTCGTGATATCTCGATTACCGACGAGATATCGCGTTAGTGCGCATTTTTAACGCGCATGCGCAAAAAGGGTTCACGTCCCCTGCCGGCTGTGATATCCCTCACGTTACGTAGGGCGTCGAAAACCGCATGATTAAGAGACGCGGGCCCGGTCCCAGGAAAGGCATGCATGAGTTTGTGGAAGAATCCGGATGGTGAGAGTGGATCCTTGGGGGGAGAGTCACCCGTGATTGGATCTAGCTCAGAATCCCAACCGGCGTTCCGCCGCGACGAGGGGGAAGAGAGTCAGATGGCGAATATTGGAAAGTCGATCACGATCAAGGGCGATGTCATCGGTGACGAAGACACCGTGATTGAGGGCAAGGTCGAAGGCCGAATCGAATTAAAGAATCATCACCTGACGGTAGGACCGAACGGCGATGTACAAGGTGAGATTTCTGCGAAGCAGGTAACGGTTGTCGGAGTCGTCGCTGGCAACGTGGTTTCGACCGAGCGTATTGAACTCCGCGAATCTGGCCGGGTCGACGGTGACTTGATGACACCGAAACTACTGGTCCAGGAAGGCGCGCAGATCAATGGCACGATCAAGATGCAGACCCCAGCCACCGGCGCTCTGGGGATGCCTCCGAAGCGGCCTGAAAAGGCACCGACCGCCGCCGCATCCTAAGAGACTGAGAGGCTCAGAGGAACTGAGGCGCGGAGCACCTGGTGCTCCGCGCTCCTCTAAGACTTCGCCAACCTGCGCTCGAGAAAGATCAACAGCGCGCTCGCGACGTAAACCGTCGAATACGTGCCGACCGTGACACCGATCAGCAGCGCCAATGCGAAGTCATGGATCACCGGGCCACCAAAGATCAGCAGTGCGAGTACGACGCCGATCGTCGTGAGTGATGTGAGCAGGGTTCGAGAGAGCGTTTGATTGATGCTCTGATTCACGACGTCTTCCAAATGGGTTGTGCCACGCAGCTCCATGTTTTCACGGATGCGGTCATAGATCACGATGGTGTCGTTCAGCGAATACCCGATCACGACCAAGAGTGCCGCCAGGACTTGCTGATTGAACTCCAAGCCGAAGAGTACGAAGACTCCGATGGTGAACAGCACATCGTGTACCAAGGCCAGCACGGCGCCGGGTGCGTAGCGTAGATCGAATCGAAACCAGACATACAGCAGAATCAAACCCCAGGAGATGAGCAGCGCGTAGAAGCCCTGCTCGCTCTGCTCGGCACTCACACGCGCCCCGATGGATTCAACACCCTGCGCGACGACAGGATGGCCCAGCTTTTCGCTGAGCCCCTCGACGATCTGAATGGATAGATCGCGATTTTCATCCTGAGATGCAGCGACATTGAGCCGGAACATACGCTCCGAGATCTCGCCAAACCGCACCACGACGGCGTCTCCGTATCCAAGGTCCGCTAGCGCGGCACGGATCGGTCCCTCGTCGATCGAAGTCGCATCTTCGGGAAGTTGAACCTGCAACACGGTGCCGCCAGCGAAATCGATGCCGAGGTTCAAACCTTTGAAGAACATCAGCCCGACGGCCGTGATGATCATGATTAAGGAAACGATGGAAAACACGCGGGACTGCCCCACGAAATTGATATTGGTATCAGATCGGATGAGTTGCATCGCTTTAGACCTTAAGCCTTTCCGGATTCCCGCGAGTCCAGATATCGACGAGAAGTCGTGTCACGATCAATGCCGTGAACACGCTCGAAACAATACCGATGGAGAGCGTTACACCGAAGCCCTGCACCGGACCGCGGCCATAACTAATGAGAATCAGCGCCACGATCATCGTCGTGACGTTTGCGTCAAGAATCGTTAGAGACGAGCGCTTGAAGCCAATCTGGATCGCGTTCTTCATACTCTTCCCCGCACGTAGTTCTTCGCGTATGCGCTCAAAGATGATCACGTTGGCATCCACCGCCATACCAATCGTGAGCACCAGACCCGCGATCCCAGGCAGCGTCAGCGTCGCTTCCGCGAAACCCATCATTCCCAGAATCAAAATAATGTTGACCACCAACGTCACGTCGGCGAGCAAACCGGCAGTGCGGTAGTAGAACAACATGAAAAGGATGACCAAGACCCCGCCAATCAGAATCGAACGCAATCCCTGCCGAATTGAATCCGCGCCCAGAGCCGGGCCCACGGCGCGTTCTTCCTCAATGATCAATGGAATCGGCAACGCGCCCGAGCGCAGTGAGATCGCCAGGTCGGCCGCTTCCTGCTGGGAAAACGAACCGGAGATCTGCCCCTGACGACCGATCGTGCTTTGAATCGTCGGCGCGGTAATCACGTTGTTGTCGATAATCGCCGCCATGCGTTGGCCGATGTGATCCGTCGTGTAGTCACGAAAAACCTTTGCACCCGCGGTATTCCAATAAAACAGCACGATGGGTTGATTGCGATTGTCAAAGCCCAGTCGCGCGTCTTCCAGTAAATCGCCCGTGAGAAGTGGGGTTTTGGAAACCAGCAGCGCTTCGGTCTGAACGCCATCGTCGTCGGTTGCGAAGACAATTTGCTGATCTTCTGGCACACCATCTGGCAAGCTTGCGGTCAAAATTTCCTCGCTCGGTGCGGAGGCCTCCACGTGTTTGAACTCCAAGAAGGTGGTGCCCTCGATGAATTTTCGCGCGCGTTTGGGATCAATCTCGCCCGGTAGCTGCACCAAAATACGGCCCTTGCCCTGGGATGCGATCACCGGCTCGCGAACGCCGTGCTCATCGATGCGCCGCTGAAGCACCTCGATCGCCTGGCGGACGCCACGTTCGGTGACAGCAACCACCTGCGCTTCCGTGAGCCGGAAAGCGACGTGATCCCCGCGCTCCTCGACTTCCACGGTCTCGAGCTCTTCTTCGATCAAACCCTTGAGCAACGAGACATCGCCATAGAGAAGGACGTCTCCGTCGTCCAATATTTCGGTGTTGGTGATTTCGAGACCCTGCGCCTCCGCCTCCTCTTCGATCACATCGCGATAACGATCGAGCTCCTGCTGGATCGCCGCGGCTTGGTCGATGCCAAGCAACCAGTGAATGCCGCCCTGGAGATCGAGACCGAGATTAATGCCTTGGTTCGAAATCCATGGACTCGCCTCCCGCTCTTCATCTGTAAAGAAGCTCGAGGCCGCGATATAACCGAAAAGAATGACCGGGACAAAAACCCAAATGATCCGCCCACGTAGACTCAACTTGACTCTCCCCCTTTCACGGGAACGCGCGCGGTCACGGCCGATGCGCTGACCTTGACCTTGACGCGATCGGCAATCTCCACAGTCAGGATCTCGTCAGAAATACCTGTCACCTTTCCGTGAAGCCCACCCGTGGTCACGATCATATCGCCACGCTGCATCTCCGAAAGCATCGTCTTATGTTCTTTACGGCGGCGCTGTTCCGGGCGAATGATCAATGCATACATGAAGAGCACCATGGCTCCCAGCAGGAAGAACATATTGAGACCCGCACCCGGAGGCCCCCCCCCTTCGGGACTGGGTATCGCCTGAGCGACTTGAATTTCCGCATGTGTTTTCATCGCGCTGTGCTCCCACCGTAGGAGACGGGCGGCAACTCACGCACCTGTCTCAGTTTGGTTTGGGGATAGTAGTGCGAAAGGATCGCCTTGTAATTGCGACCTTTGCGCGCCAGTTCACGCGCCCCCCACTGGCTCAAGCCAACCCCGTGACCCGATCCACTGCCGAGAAAGCGTACGACGCCATCCTCATATCGCACATCGAAAAGCGCGCTGCGAATCGCGCGTCCACCGAGTACCTGCCGCAGCTGCCGCCCACTCAACTCGATTCCGAGTAAACGGATGCGGCTCACTCGACCGCTGTCCGATCGCTGCAGAATCTTCACTTCATCCGCATCTGCGCGTCGCTCCAAACCCGCATCGTACAGCGCCTCAGCCAAATCATGATCCTGAATTTCGTACGACCAGAAATAGTCGGGTGCGGCATCGTCCGGCGACAGGACCGGTCGCAGGTAAGGCAGTGCGGATGACCAAACTTCTTCGGATGCCGCGGTCTGCCCTCCCGCATTGGAATGATAAACCGCCAGAATCGGTTCGCCAGCGTGAAGCAAAACCTCGCCGCGGGTCTTTCGTGTCGCATCGCGTACGCTCGCCGGAACTTTGGCCGTGCTATAGGCCTGCGAAACCGTAGATGCCTCGAGCTCAAACGACTTGTTGCTCAAGCGGTGTCGCTCATGCAACGCGTACGTTCGGGCGAGTACCGCTTGGGCCTTCAACACTTCTTCGGGCCAACCTGAATAAACTTCGGCGCTGACGGAGCGCGCCACATAGTCTTCAAGTGGAACATGATTGATCACGTCGATCCGATTGCCTTCCCTGGCAACAATGACGAATTCGCCTGGATACCTGCGACCGTTCAGGCGGACGGAGCCGTTCGCCGTGACCGCCACCGGGCGTTGGTATTCAGCACCATCCACCCGAACCGAACCAGAGACTGAGCTAACTTTTACCGAACCCGCGCTCATGGCTTGGGTCCCAACCCGCAGCCCCGAGCCTGCCACGGTCGCTTCCAGAAGCTCGCGGCCGACGCGTACACGTACGCCGTCCGCGTAGACGGACTGCGAAATGCTCCCAGACAGGAGCATCGCGAGGCAGCAGAACCAACGAAGCAAGGCGCTCTCCTCGCCGCTAATAGCGATAGTGACTCGGCTTGTACGGGCCTTCGACGGGAACACCGATGTACTCCGCTTGATCCGGCGTGAGCTTGGTCAACTTCACACCCAGATGATCGAGATGCAGTCGTGCAACTTCCTCATCCAGTGTTTTCGGCAGCATGTAAACCTTGCGCTCGTATTGTTCCGAGTTCTGCCAAAGCTCCAGCTGAGCAAGCACCTGATTGGTAAACGACGCCGACATGACGAAACTCGGATGTCCAGTGGCACAACCCAGGTTCAGGAGTCGACCTTCCGCCAGAATCATAATGCTGCGGCCATCTGGGAAGACCCACTGATCGTATTGCGGCTTGATGTTGATATTCCGCACACCCGGAATTTTCTTCAGTCCGGCCATATCGATCTCGTTATCAAAGTGGCCGATGTTGCCGATGATCGCGCCGTCTTTCATCTTCAGCATATGCTCGACACAAATGATGTCTTTATTGCCTGTCGTGGTGATGAAGAGATCTGCGGTACCCACCACGTCTTCCAAGACATCCACCTGGAAACCATCCATCGCCGCTTGTAGCGCACAAATCGGATCGATCTCCGCGATAATAACGCGGGTGCCCTGGCCCCGGAGCGCTTGGGAACACCCTTTGCCAACTTCGCCATAACCAACAATAACGGCGACCTTGCCACCCAACATCACGTCCGTCGCGCGGCAGAGCCCATCGGGAAGTGAGTGTCGGCAGCCGTAAACATTATCGAACTTGCTCTTGGTTACCGAGTCATTGACGTTGATCGCCGCGAAGAGCAGCGTTTCCGCCTGCTCCATTTGATACAGGCGATGCACACCCGTCGTTGTTTCCTCGCTCACGCCACGACAGCGTTCGGCGGTTTCGTGCCAACGCTTTGGATTTTCCTTGAGTTCGCGGCGCAGGAGCTCGAGGAAGACGCCCCACTCTTCTGAGTCCTTTTCCGGATCGAAATCGGGAACACTGCCCGTCTTCTCAAACTCGACGCCCTTGTGAATGAGCATGGTAGCGTCCCCACCATCATCGACGATCAAGTCGGGTCCACCGCCATCGGGCCAACGCAGCGCTTCCTGCGTGCACCACCAATAGTCTTCGAGTGATTCGCCTTTCCACGCGAAGATCACGACACCGTCCGGCTGCTTGATCGTGCCCTTGGGCCCAACCGCAACCGCGGCCGCGGCATGATCCTGCGTCGAAAAAATATTGCAGCTCACCCAGCGAACATCGGCGCCCAACTCAACCAGCGTCTCGATCAGCACCGCAGTCTGCACCGTCATATGCAAACTGCCCATGATCCGAACATCCTGGAGTGGTTTGTTGCCGCCAAAGCGCTCGCGCAGGGACATCAATCCCGGCATCTCTTTCTCGGCAAGCAGTATTTCTTTACGACCGAAGTCGTTCTCGTTGATATTCGCTACACGGTAGCGTTCTGTTGAATCCATTTATTTGCTCCTGAATCAGAGGCTGAGATCGCGGCGTAACTCATCCGCTTTACTGATGTCTTCCCACGAGAAGTCCGATTCGCTGCGACCAAAGTGACCATGACACGCGGTCTGGCGATAGATGGGCCGACGCAAATCGAGCGAGTCGATAATGCCTTTGGGTGTTAGGTCGAAACGCTTGCGGACTGCGCGCACGATGTCTTCATCGCTCACACGGCCGGTACCAAAAGTATCCACCAAAATTGAAACCGGTTCAGCAACACCGATCGCGTAGGAAACCTGAAGTTCAAGGCGCGTCGCGGCACCGGCCGCCACCAAGTTCTTCGCGACCCAGCGCGACGCATAGGCCGCGGACCGATCCACCTTCGATGGATCCTTGCCGGAGAAAGCACCCCCACCATGACGACCCATGCCACCATAGGTATCCACGATGATCTTGCGACCCGTCAAACCTGCATCGCCCGCTGGCCCCCCGACAACAAAGCGACCCGTCGGGTTTACGAAAAGTCGTGTTTCGTTGTCGATCAACTCTTTGGGAATCACCGGGTAAATAATCTTTTCCAGCACCGCGGCCTTGAGGTCATCGTGACTCACTGTGGGTGCGTGCTGGGTCGAAAGTACGACCGCATCTATCCGCGCGGGACGATCACCCGCATACTCCACCGTCACCTGGGATTTGGCATCGGGTCGTAAAAAGTCGAGCTCACCGGAGAAACGAATCTCGGCGTGCTTTTTCATCAGCTGATGCGCCAGCATAATCGGGAGGGGCATCAGTTCCGGGGTCTCGTCACAGGCGAAGCCAAACATCATGCCTTGATCGCCGGCGCCCTGTTCCTTGTACAGGCCTTCGCCCTCGGTCACGCCCTGTGAGATATCGGGAGATTGCTCTTCGATCGCGACCAGCACGCCGCAGCTCGCGCCATCGATCCCCATCGCGGCATCGTCATACCCCACATCGAGAATCGCCTCGCGCACGTGCTTGGGAATATCAACGAAACCATTGGTCGTGACTTCGCCCGCAACCACTACGAAACCGGTTTTAATCAAGGTTTCACAGGCGACACGACTTTCGGGATCCTGGGTGAGGAACGCGTCCAAAATCGAGTCTGAAATCTGATCTGCCAACTTGTCCGGATGCCCCATAGACACCGATTCGGACGTGAAAAGCCTTCGCGCCATATCCGCACCCCTTCCCCTCGGCCCCTATGGCCGACGTCGTGGCGACGAATCCTAGCAATACAGCTCAGAAGACGCCCCCGGAAAACGAGCTTCCTTCCGGAAGGCCCTAACCGGTGGCGACGATGCGCTCGAATTCGACCGGAAAACGCTGGCGCATGGTGCGTTCGACCCGCTCACGAATCTCGAGGGCCGATGAGAGCTGGATCACCTCCGCAAGCAGTGCCCGAGCTTCTGCGATGGTCGAATCCCGCAGGATCTTCTTCAGTAAAGGGATCGCGAAAGGCGCCATGCTGAGCTCTCCGATCCCGAGTGCCAGTAAAATCCAGCAATGCAGCGGATCGCCCGCCATCTCGCCGCACATCCCCACCACGATTCCAGCACGGCGGCCGGCCTGGCAAATCTGCTGAACCAGCCGCAGATGCGCCGGATGGAGCGGTTCATATAGATAGGCGACCTGTTCGTTGGTGCGATCGACCGCCAGCGTGTACTGAAGCAAATCATTGGTACCAATTGATAGGAAATCGGCTTGGGGTGCGATCAAATCCGCGATCATTGCCGCGGCCGGCGTTTCAATCATCACGCCGAATTGAACCTGATGATCGATCTTGATGCCCTCCGCTTCGAGCTCCGTCTTCACACGATCGAGCACCGAGCGCGCGAAATCGACCTCCGACCGATTCGAAACCATGGGAAGGAGAATCTTCAACCGGCCATGCGCACTGGCGCGAAGCAGCGCGCGAAGCTGGGTTCGAAACACTTCAGGTCTTGAATACGACATGCGAACCCCGCGGAGGCCGAGCGCAGGATTTGGCTCCTCCGCCAAATCAAGCCCCGACGGGATCTTTTCTCCACCCAAGTCGAGCGTACGAATCACTGCGGACTGCGGTGCGACCGCTTCAAGAATCGATTTATAGGCAAGGTACTGCTCGTCTTCGTTGGGTAGATCGCGACGGTTCATGAACATGAATTCGGTTCGATAAAGGCCGATCCCCTCCGCGCCGTAACGTCGGGCGTCTTCGACTTCTTCGAGCAAATCGACGTTTGCGCACATGCGCACGCTCACGCCATCTCGCGTTTCTGCCGGCAGATCGACGTAGCGCATCAGCTGGCGTGTCAGCGTCTGGTAGTCCTCGCGTCGATGCCGATAGTCCTCGACGGTCTCTTTGCCAGGGTTTACCAATAAGCGACCGGTACGACCGTCGACGATCATCGGATCGCCATCGGTGATATTGCGCACAAACCCCGTACCCGCTCCCACCACAGCTGGAATCTCGAGACTTCGTGCCATGATGGTCACATGACCCGTGCGTGAACCACTTTCGGTCACGAAACCCGCGATGCTCTCCCGTGTCACCTGCGCGAGCTCCGCCGGCGAAATATCTTCTGCGACAACAACAACTCCGGCAGGCGCATTACCCAAGCCTTCCGGCTCACGGCCCATCAGGGCTTCAAGCACGCGACGCACCACGAATCCCACATCGCTGCTGCGCTCACGAATGTACGGATCAGCGATGGATTCAAATACAGCACGCAAACGGGACAGCTCACGTTGCAATGCCCACTCAGCGTTCAGCGACAGCTCACGAATATTGCGCTTGGCGTGTTCGAGCAGCGTCGGGTCCTTCAAAAATAGGAACTGCGAATCGAAAATATCGCCGACGAGACCCGTGCTCTCCATGCCATCGCGAATCTCCTGCAAACGCGATGTGGTGTCGGTGAACGCTTTTTCGAGTCGCGTAACTTCAGCGTCCGCTTGGCTGGCTTCGATGCGGTATTCCGGAATCACCAACCGCTCGCGCCGCAGCACGTAGGCGGGGCCGATCGCGATTCCCGGCGAAGCCGCGACACCCCAGCGTTCTGGAGACGTGGAACTCACGCATCCTCCCCGAAACGATTCTCGATAAGCCCCTGCAAAGCCGCGACAGCCTGCTCGGCATCTTCTCCGTCCGCAACCACGCGAACCGCGGTACCCTGCGCCGCCGCCAACGTCACCAGCGAGATGATGCTCTTGCCATTGGCAGATGCTCCGCCTCGAATCAAGCTGATTTCACTCTCGAATCGCTCGGCCAGCTTTACGAATTCCGCGGCAGCGCGGAGGTGCAGCCCCAGTCGGTTGCAAATCACGCATTCGGCCTCGATCTGGCTCACGATCCGCTCCCTCCATCGCTGTTGTTGGAAAGGATATCGCTAGCGACGGAAATATTTTTCTGACCGTAGTCGCGTGCGATCTCGGCCACTTCATGAACGGGCATGGGGTCTCTCAGTCGGGCGATCTTGACAATCATCGGCAGATTGAGCCCGGTGACGACCTCAACGCGACCTGCATCGAGAAAACTCAGACAGATATTCGATGGCGTACCGCCAAACATATCAACGACGAGCAGTACGCCCGCACCTGTATCCACTTCGTGAACCGCCTTGTCGATGCGTGCCCGCATGTCTTCGGGCGTGAACGACGGATCCAGCCCGATCGCGCGAAAGTGATCTAGCTCACCCACGATCAACTGCAGCGCTCGCAGGAATTCCTCCGCCAGGTGGTAGTGCGTTACGATGACGACTCCGATCAAGGCTTCACCCTCCTTTTTTTCATCATGACGAACCGTCGCGCAACGTTGCAGCGACACGCGTTTCTAAGTCGGCTGCACCACTGCGTCCTCTTTTGCGCAGGAGATGATTGCGTGCGGCGACTTCAACCAGACTCGCGACATTTCGGCCCGGAGCGACGGGTAGATACAATGCGTCGATTTCGAATCCCACCAACTGGGTTGTGCGACGATCCAATCCCGTTCGATCCACATCACCCGAACCCCATTCCCAGAGCTGAACCACCAAGTCGATCGTAGCCGCATCCACCACAGAATTTGGCCCAAACACACTCGGAACGTGAACGATGCCGATTCCGCGCAGCTCCATGTAGTGCCGAACCAATTCTGGACTCGTACCAATCAGCCGATCATCAGCGTCGACATCGATAAGCACCACGTCGTCGGCAACGAGGCGATGGCCCCGCATCACGAGCTCAAGTGCACACTCACTCTTTCCGATCCCGCTGCGCCCGAATACAAGCACGCCAACGCTTGCAACCTCGACCAGCGTACCGTGCACCCGATTTGCCTTGGCGTCCGCCATGGCGCCGGCTCAGTGCCGAGATTCCTCTTCTTCAAAGATGCGGAAGAGTTCCTCCTCGGATTCAACATCGATCAATTTGGTGCGAAATTCAGGAAGTGCCAAATAGCGAGAAAGCTTGGCCAGGGTCAGCAGATGCGCGCTTCCCTCTTTACCCGGTGCGACCAGGAGAAAAAATAGCTGGGTGAGTTTGCCATCGATCGCGTCGAAGTCGACGCCGTGACGGCTACGGCCGAAACTCGCCACCAAACGATCAATCGATTCAATCCGCGCGTGCGGAATTGCGATGCCATCGCCCATCGCCGTGGTACCGAGCTTTTCGCGCTCTAGCAGCAGGTCGAGAAGCTCCATGGTGTCGAGCTCATCGATGTTCGCCGTGAGTCGCTCGGCGAGCTCACGAAGCGCTTCCTTTTTTGTGCGCGCTTCGAGATCGATTATGCACGCGTCTTGAATCAGGATGTCTGTGAGCTTCATCGGGTCCGTCCCTACGTATTGCGGGGCAGTCTAACCGACTTTTCGGCGTCGTGTCGAAGAGAGGATCCGCATACCCTCGCGGTACTTCGTAACCGTACGTCTGGCTATACGAATATCCGAATCGCGTAATACCTCAGCGATCCGCTGGTCAGAGAGCGGTGATCGATCATTCTCATTACGAATGATCTCTCGAATCTTTTCTTTTACGGACTCAGACGCGATCGATTCGCCATCGCGGGTCCGAATGCTCGAGTTGAAAAAGAATTTGAGTTCAAAAATACCATGCGGCGTCTGGGCATACTTATTGGTCGTGACGCGACTCACGGTGGACTCATGCATCTCAATATCTTCCGCGACATCGCGGAGATTGAGTGGTCGCAAATGCTCAGTGCCGTTGTCGAAGAAGTCGCGCTGAAATCGAATGATCGACTGCATCACTTTGACGATCGTACGCTGACGTTGATGAATCGACTTGATTAGCCAAACCGCAGAGCGCAATTTTTCTCGCACATAGGTACGTGTTTCCTTGGGCTCGTCGCTACCCTTGATGAGGACACTTCGATAGGCCGGACTCACGCGCAACTTTGGCATGCCATCTTCATTCAGAACCACGTGATATTCGTCGGCTACTTTGTGAACGTAGATATCCGGTGTGATGTAGACCGGATCCTCCTCATTAAATAGACGGCCAGGCCGCGGCTCTAAACTTCCAATGACGCCAGCCGCTACAGCGACTTCCTCGACCGTCTTTCCTTCGAGTTTCGCGACGCCCTTATAGTCTTTGCGTTGCAGCAGATCGAGATGTTTCTCAATCACGGATTGAACCAACGGATCTTTCACGCCCAACAGTTCGATCTGCACCAACAGGCATTCGACCAGGTTTCGTGCAGCGACACCGACCGGATCGAATTTTTGAACGCGATACAATACGGCTTCTATCTCTTTCAGCTCCACCTCATGATGCGCTGCGATCGTGTCGAGTTCCTCAACGAGATAGCCATTATCATCGACGTTACCAATGATCGTGACACCGATCTGTTTCGATTCATCGTTTAGATCGCTGAGACTGAGCTGCCAGAGCAAATGATCTGCGAGCGATGTCGATAGCGTCAGATTATCCTCAGCGGTCATGCGCTGGTCGTCGTTGTTCGCCATGCTGGTCTGAGGACTCGATTCCATGTAGTTGTCCCAGTCCAGATCACTGACCAATTCTTCTGCTGTCGGTTCGGGCGCCTGCAGGTCGTCCGGATTGATTTCCGGTTCCGGCGCCTGAGTCTCTTCGGCGCCCGTTTCAGTGGGGGACGGCGTCACTTCGTCCTCTTGGACCTCTTCGAGAACCGGGTTCTCCACCAGCTCTTGCTGAACCGTGTTCGTGAGCTCGAGCCTTGAAAGTTGCAGCAGCTTAATCGCTTGCTGCAGCTGTGGCGTCATCACGAGTGACTGCGAAAGCTTTATCTGTTGTTTTAGTTCAAGTGCCATTGTTTCAACTACAACGAGAAGTTCTGCCCTAAATAGATTTCACGTACCGTCGGATCTTCGGTGATTTCGCTTGGCGAGCCTTCGCGGATAATGCGGCCGTCCTTGATAATATATGCGCGATCACAAATCGTAAGTGTTTCACGCACGTTGTGATCCGTAATTACGATCCCAATGCCCCGTTCCCGCAACTGCGCGATTATTTTTTGAATTTCAATCACCGCGATTGGATCAATCCCTGAAAACGGTTCATCGAGCAACATGAAGCGCGGATCTAATACCAGCGCCCGAGTAATTTCTACCCGGCGCCGTTCACCGCCCGATAACGTTGCGCCTTTCTGTTTCGCCTTCGCTTGAAGATCCAATTCCGCCAGCAACTGGTCCAATCGCTCCCGACGCTGTCTACGCGACATCGGTAACGTCTCCAGAATTGCGAGAATATTGTCCTCTACTGAAAGCTTCCTGAAAATCGACGGCTCCTGTGGCAAATACGTGATGCCACGCCGCGCTCTCTGATACATCGGCAGATTGGTGATTTCTTCATCACCCAGATACACCTGACCTTCACTTGGACGAATTCGGCCCACGACCATATTGAACGTTGTGGTCTTTCCTGCGCCGTTTGGCCCCAGCAATCCCACGATCTCGCCAGGTGCGACAGCCAGCCGAATATCCCGAACCGCTTCTTTGGCGCCGTAGCGTTTGACTAGGTTGCGTGCATGTAGCGTCTGGCTCACGGCTTCGCCTTTTCCGCGCCAAACTGAACCTTCGCACCCTTCACCTTGAGCACGCCTTTACACATATCCATCAGGATCTGCTCGCCCTTCACAACCTCTTCCCCCCTCTTGAGTACCGCAGGTCCGTCATCGCTGATGCAACGCGCAGTGCAACGGTCATTGTTCAAAATCGCTTCCGTACATTGCGCTTCGTTGTTCAATTGTTTGATGCGCACAGCTCCACGCGCAGTAATCCGCGACGGCTTGCCACCGCCACCCTTGGGATAAATGGCTTCGAGCCAATTGCATTGAATCCGAAGATCGCCCTGCTCTACGCGCACGTTGCCGGTAAACTCCACGCGTTCGCGACCGGTCTTCTCATCCCGCCTCGCTTCGAGTTCGTCGGCGTCGATCTTCATTGGAACGCCTTCCTCGAACTCAAAGCCAAACCGCGTTGCCGCAGCCTTCGGGTCCCCTTCCGCAGAACCCATTGCCGGTAGCAGACAGAGAAACATTATCCATTGCGCACTGCGCCTTCGACTCATCCACCCTCCGCCCGCACGGAAACGCCACCCGTGAGCCGCAAGGTATGCGTAGGAACATCAAACTCCATGCGCTGACCACGTAAAATGGTCTGACCGCGGTAGAAGCGCACTGGATGTGTGGAATGCATTCGATTTCGCGCTTGGTCAAAATGAATTTCCGCGGTTTCGAACTTCGCACCGTCCGCGGTGGTTCCCGTCACCCCTCCGCTCAATACGAAATCGTCCGTGTCCATTTCTAGCTTGGCGGTCTTCGCTCTGACTTCGACCGAGCCGTTATACGGATCTCGGAATTGGATCCGAACCGCTTCGAGGTCGACGACACGGTCCTCGTTGTTCACCGTGGCGCGCTTCGCCAGGACTTCGATGTCGCTATCGCCGCGGCGGTAGCCTTGGAACTCCACGCCCTCCAGCTCCGCGGGGGGTGCAGTAATCCGCGGCGGAGGCGATCCAACCTCGGCGGGCTCCGCACAACCGATCCAGAGGATCACAGCCACAAAGGCGGCGGCACCATATTGATTCCTATAAAGCATTAGCAAGAAACATACCGTTCCAGCTGCTAAAGCCGCAAGTTTATTGAGGAATCAAGAATTTATGGGGTCTCGGGCTAAGGCTCAATGAACGGGTTAGGAATCTCATCCTCATCCGCTTCGGTAGTCCCGCCAGTATCCATTCCCACCAACGTTGCAACAGGCTCGTACTGGGCCAGGTGCCACGCCGGGCGAAAGATCACCCAATCCAGCACCACACCCACGGGATGCAGCAAATACGCCGCCACGCGCAGCGGATGGCCCGCTTGGCGTGAATTGTACTCCGCGGCCTCAGCTTCCACGGGAATCAGCAGCCCGAGAGCCAAGATGAGTACACAGATGCGCATGCAGGTTTTCCTTTCGGACGGCAGAACCGGCCGTTGCTGTCTAAGACTGATCGGACAGTGCATCCATTTTCATAAACTTTCATTTCTTGGCAAGATTTGATGCATGTGCGACTGCCTCGTGGCTCTAGGACCCAATACCGCGCGCGGCGCGACAATCCTCGGCAAGAACAGCGACCGCGAGAAGGACGAGCCCCAGCCGATCCAGCTCGTTCCAGGGCTGGCCCACCCCCGGCAAAGCTCCCTCCAAACCACCTATCTCGAGATCCCCCAGGTGCCGCAGACCGCGCGCGTTTTGGGCAGCGGCCCGTACTGGACCTGGGGATTTGAGCAAGGCGTAAACGAGCACGGGGTCGCGATTGGCAATGAAACCGTTTTCACCCATGAGGAGCTCGAATTGCCTGACCGCGGACTTTTGGGGATGGATCTCGTGCGACTCGGACTTGAACGCGCGCGGAGTGCGCGTGAAGCGGTGGAAGTTATCACGGGCTTGATCGAGACATACGGACAAGGCGGACCCGGTTGGGTGCATTTGCGCCTCGGCTATTCCAACGGGTTTTTGATCGCCGACCCGGCAGAAAGTTGGATCCTACAAACCTCGTCCCGACGCTGGGCGGCCAAACGGGTCGGCGCATTCGATGCGATCTCTAATCACCCGTGCATCGGGACCGACTGGGATTTACTCAGTGATGATGCCGAAGTGTTTGCCATCCAGCGTGGCTGGTGGAAAGCCGACGGTACCCGTTTTGACTTCGCGGCAGCCTATCGCTCAACAAAATTGGTAACGCGCGCTTTTTCCGACTCACGTCAGACGCGCGCACGCGAGATGCTCGAAAAAACTGAGGGGCCGTTCGATTCCGAAACATTCATGGCGATCCTACGTGATCACGGATCCCAAAACGATCATCCATGCACGGATGATCGCGAAGACCCGCGCTATTTCACGATCTGCGCGCATAATGAAATCCAGCAACACACGACGGCTTCGATGGTGGCTCCGCTCGACCGCAGGGTTTCGTTCTTCGCGCTTACTACGCCGTGCAGCAGCGTCTATCTACCCTTGTTTATAGACGGTGAGCTACCGGCAGCGCTGGGTGAATTCGAAGATCGCGAACGATCGCTCTGGTGGCATCTCAAGCGTCTCCAAACGGTCGTCGAATCCGATTTCGCGAATCATTTACCGCGCGTACGCGCCGCATTTGATCCGCTGGAAGCACGCTGGTTGCAAACCGAATTGGATCGACCAACGGAACGCATGCATGAGGCGGTTGAACGAACTTGGGAGACCTGCAAAACACTGTTGGCAACACTTTAGACGGGTACGAACGCGCCTCGGACCGCTCGTGCTGCATCGCTGCTCAACCAGTAGATGGTTGATGCGATTGCGTCCGACGATGTCCAGCTGCTGAAATCAGCATCCGGCATCGCGGCACGGTTTGCCGGCGTGTCGATTGTCGTCGGAACTACGGCATTGACGCGCACTCCGGCGTTCGCAACTTCATGCTGTAGCGTGCGAAGCAACGTCGCCACCGCGGCTTTTGAACAGGCGTAAGCCGAAAGTCCTGCGGGAGCATTCTCAACCGCGACCGAACTCACGCCGACAATCGCACCGGCACGCCGTTGGATCATTCCGGGAATTACCGCGCGGCTCATACAGAGAACCGTCTCCAGGTTGATTCGAAACATGTGTTTCCAAAGCTCTGGCCCGGTTTCATGCAGCGGTGAACCGCCGCCGAAGCCACCGACCCCATGGATCAACACGTCGACGTCGCCGACGGATGCCACCAACGCAAGCGCTGCCGCGTCATCCGTAATATCAGCCTCGGTCAAAATGAGCTTTTTGGATTCAATCTCTGCGGCGCACAGCTCCAATACTTCGTCACGCTCGCGCTTCTCGATCCAAGGCACCCATACCTGATCGCCTGCCGCCAGAAACCGCTGCACCACCGCGCGCCCGAGCGCGCCCGTCCCACCGGTAACAATCACATGCTTGTTTCGATCCGACATGAGCATTTCCTTTCAAGCTTCCGCGAATTGTATCTGAGCGAGGGACTTCCACCCCGAAGAAGATTGTGCGGTCGGAAATCTATGGAATACTGTCCGCGCTACGACTCAGGGGGGGACGTCTTTGGTCGGCCCATTCGATCCAGAGATTCGGCGGAATCCGTATCCGTTTTACGCGCAAGCGCGTCGACATCACCCCTTCATCTACCATGAAAACACCGGGTATCGCTCGATCTTCCGCTACGAAGATATCATCTCGGTGCTCAAGGATTGGTCGGGCTGGGCATCTGACGGCGTCCGAGTGCCTGAAATTTCCTCACATCCCGACCTCCCGCCCAATATGTTGTCCCAGGACCCGCCCGAACATCAGCGCCTGCGCGGCTTCATACGTGATCAGTTCATGCCGCGGGTTGTCCGAACCCTGGGCGGTCGCGTCGAAAGCATCGTTCAACGCTTGCTCGACGACGCGATACCGAAGGGCCGAGTCGACTTCGCGGATACCGTCGCCCACCCACTCCCCGTGATCGTGATCGGATCCATCCTCGGTGTTCCGGACGAGGACTGGACGCGACTTCGAACGTGGGCCGACATACTCAGTGATCGACTTGGCGCTCGTCTCGCACGCGACAATCCCAATAACGACGCATACGAAAAAGAGCTACGCGTTCTTCAGGAAATGAATCAGTACTTTACTGCGTTGTTGGATGAACGACGTGGGCAGCCTCGGAACGACCTACTCTCTGAATTGGCGAACCCCAACGCAGCGGGAGACCAGCTCAACGAAAAAGAACTCCTACAGATGCTCATGCTAATCGTGATGGCCTCCACCGAGACCACGGGCGGGCTGATCGGGAACGCGGTCATCGAACTCTCCCGACATCCGGATCAACAGGGTTTCCTTCGCCAACATCCTGAGGCCATTCCCCAAGCGATCGAAGAAGTACTGCGTTACACCTCGCCCGCGCAACTAACCCTGCGCCTCGCACGACGGGACCATGTGCTCGCCGATACGCTCGTCAAAGAAGGAAAGACCGTTCTGCTCTGGCTCGGTTCCGCGAATCGCGACGAAAACGTATTCCCGAATGCAGAGCAATTCGACTGCACCCGAACTGACAATCGACACATCGCCTTCGGAATCGGACCCCATTACTGCCTGGGTGCACGACTTGTACGCCTTGAGGCTCTGATCGCACTCCGCACCCTGCTGCGGCGCACCCGCGGATTTTGCGTCCTCCAGCACGAGCGGCTCGAATACCACTCGAGTCCGTTCTTCCGTCTGGTCACACATCTTCCGGTCGAACTCGACGCATAACCGGGCGGTCGACAACCCAGCTCTCGAGGCCTAGCATCCTCCCCGGTTTCGCAGCACGGGAGGAACCACTCAATGAAAGCAATAGTCTGGACTCTCGGAATTCTGTTCCTGGGTTCTTGTAGCGCGGGTGACCAGAGCGTGCGCGTTTCGCCCGAAGACGAGGATTTTCAAATCGTCTTCCCCGCGGCGCCGCAGGACGAAACGGAAACCGAGGCCTCGGGTTTCGGCGAAGTAAAGATGCGCAGGTTTACACTTGCCCCTGAGGGCGGTTCGATCACGCATCAACTCACTTACCACGAGTATCCGCCCACCATCTTCATGTTGGGTGAGCGATGGCAGTTGCTCGATGCGCGACGCGCACAGGTCAAAGCCGATCTGAAGGGTAAGATTCGCGATACGCATGAAGTCATCGAACTCGGCGATGAACAACCAGGGCAAAAATTCGTGGTAGAAACCGACGACGATCAAGTCGTCTACGTACGAATCTATTTCATCGATGACCGCATCTACGAGTTGAAAGTCACCACACCGGCCGGCCAAGAAGACCCAGCGGCAGCCGAAGCGTTCTTCGATTCTTTCGGCCTGGTCTACTAGGTCGCTGCAGAAAGAAAACGGCCACCCGCGCTACGCGCCGGTGGCCGTTTCTGTTTAAGGCTTCCGCTTTGACTAGTCGGCGACGCTTGGATCGTCCGCGCAGTCAAGCGTGAGCGGGATCACGAGATCACCGATATTCGAATCACCGAACGTCAATGTACCACCGAGCTGGAGCCGTCGAATCGACTCCTCGTTTAGGTCATGACATGTCACGCTCGCACCCTGCGTACCGAACGGACCGAAACTAACCCCACTTCCTTGGTGGCGTTCGAAATTCGTGATCGAGGCTTCGGATGCCCCCGTGGTGATCGGTATGCAAGTGTCGGGGAGTTCCAAAAGTTTATTGTCGGTCTGATCCTCACACTTCGCATTTGGGTCTGCCGTGTCAAATACCGTGATCTGGATACCGATGCTGCAAGTCAGTGAACCCTCATCCGCAACGGCGGATTCGGCACCGCCCACTTGGAGGCACTTACATTGGCAAAAAGGCTGCTTCGGCGACTGAGCGTCTTTTCCACTGCAACTTCCGTTGGGGCAATCTCCCTCAACGTTGCATGACACATCCGGGGTAT
Organism: Deltaproteobacteria bacterium; assembly: GCA_029261895.1. Taxonomy (GTDB): domain Bacteria; phylum Myxococcota_A; class UBA9160; order SZUA-336; family SZUA-336; genus JAJDAK01. Next base: position 53,335 of record JAJDAK010000064.1, on the reverse strand, counting down.
CGCCCAGGAAGCAGAAGTTTTCGCAGCCCTGCTCAAAGAACTCATAGTCGGGACCCAACGCATCGCAATATGCATCGCATTGGGTTGCACAATCCGCTTGCCCCCCACCACAGGTACCACCGCCAGTTGTACAATTCGACGGCGTCGTACAGCTAGTCGGGTCACCAATGAATGGATTGCACTGATCAAAGTCGGAGCCAAGCTGCACCGAAGCCGCACAGAGCTTACCGTCCTGTGTACCACCCGTGCAGGTACCCGAGCAGAAACCAATGTCATGATCCATAATCGCCTTGGTATCCACGCGCGCACCGGCGTCACAGGTCAGCTCACCCGCGGGGCAACCGGAGAACGCCTCAAGACAAGCGACCCCGATTCCAGGGATGAAGATGCTGCCCGACGCTAAGAAATCACAGGTACACGACGAGCCATTGGTGTTGGGATCTTCGGGATCGCAGTTCACACCGATCGAGCCGATCACCGAAATCGGCAGCGTCGTGATCCCTGCACCCGGACTGGATTCGGGCGCGAAGACCAAGATCCGGCTCTTCGCTAGGCATGCACCGCGATTCGACGGAACCAGCGGATCATCCGGGCAAGCGAGACTACCGAGCGGAGCACACGGAATGCCGGGTGTGGTACCGCCAAAACAAATCCCCTGTCGATCAAAACGACATTCGAGATTCGCTCCCGTAAACAATGGTCGCGGGCAGCTCGAAATACTGCCGCCCTCTTCTCGTAGCGCGAACGCGACGTTGGAATTATTGTTGGGATCAAGCAACGCGACGATTTCGTTCGCGAGCGGTGTCGTCTCGAGCACCAGTTGATTTGCCAAACAACTTACGCCGTCATCATCATTATTGATCTGATCCATTAGAGAGTCGGCATCGGTGGGGTTTTCTAAGGGATTGAAACCCATACCGGTCAGAATGCTTGTAACGTCGGCTAGCTTGCCCGGGGTGAAGCATGCTTTTTGAATCGCATCGCGATACTTCGCGAGTTCCTTATCAAGCGTGGGCTTGTTGGTCTTATTAACGCCGTTACTCGCGCCGGCACCAATCGTGGTGGCGCCGCCGTCCAACTTACCAACCGAGCACTTTCCCTTGCCTGGATCAACTGCCTTGGCACGACACGCCGCCGCCTTGACCGCGTCGGCTTGCTCATCGCATTTCAGAACCGTATCCAAACAACTGTTGATCGCCTTGGCGCGTTTCTGGATGTACTGGTTGCCCTTATCTGCGATGGCCTTTCCACATTTCTCGGTGTCCTTAGACACTTTCTTCGCGGTATTTACGTCGTCACCGCCTACTGCGTGCACCTCTGCGGCGCCCACCCAAAACGTTGCGATCGCCAGCACCATGAACGCGGCGAGTCCATTCCGCTTACAGTTCATCCCAGTCCCTCCTTACGCCTCTTTTGAAGCACACTACAGCCCTAGCCGTCCCAAACAGAACGAGTGAGTTATGAAACGCGGACTGTGGGGAGATGTCAAGATCCATCCGGGTCCTAAACCCCATGGATACAAGTATTCTCATGCCTGGAATCCGCTCTCTTTTCACCGGTACCGCCACCCTATGAAGGGCTATGGTTTAAGTGTCCTAGAATCCGAAAAAGAGTCATTCGGATTGGAGAAAACGAGCCTTTGAAACTGCTGATGTCGGTCATCATTTGCATAGCACTCCTCCCTGCGCCGGAGTCGCGTGCAGAGGAAGCGGCCACGAAGTCCAAACGCGGACCGCAATATCAGCTTGAACTACATGAAAACAATCGGCTTTCAATCAATTCGGCGGGAGCACCGATCGATCAGCTGCTCGCGGGAATCAGCGAACTGACGGGTGTCCAATTCATCGCCGCGGAGCCGCCGAGAGACTCGATTCATCTGGATGTCGGACCCTTGCCGATGGAAAAAGCGCTCAACCGCTTACTCGGCGACCGAAATGTGGTCGCGGTATACGGGCCCGGTCCGAACGCCGACGCCTTACATACAATATTGACAGAGGTTTGGATTTTGGACGGAGTAAGCAAGCTCGCAGGCAGTGGCGCAAAACGGATCCCATCTGCACTTCAAGCTCTACCCAAAGAGGATGTCGACGAGGATAGCTTCGAAAACGTCACGAAACGCGCGCTGCGGAGCAAAAAGGCAAGCCAACGAATCGACGCGGTCGAACAACTCGTCGGCCTGGACGAGGAATTAGCCAAGGACATTTTGGTTCAGGTGCTCGGACAAGATAGGGATCCGCGGGTACGCGAGGCGGCCGTAGAAAACCTACTTTGGTACGAGGAAAACACACCGAAGGGTCCACTGCGTGAGGCGGCGCTCAACGATAAAGACGCCGGCGTCCGCCTGCATGCGATCGAAGAGGGGTTCGCGGAGTGGGCAGAAGACGATCCCACTTCGCGCAAAGTTCTCGCGACTGCCCTTCGCGATAGCAGCAAGCAGGTCAGAATTGTCGCACTCGAAGCGCTGAGTGCGCTCGCCACCAGCGACGGCACCGATCCTGTGGTCACCAATGCACTCAAAGCCGCGGCTAAAGACAAAGATGCTGAGATTCGGATCACCGCAGTTGAAGCGTTGGGTGATGCGGAAGATAGAGAAGCGCTGGTCGAAATTTGGAAACGCGATACGGACCGCTCCGTCCAGGAAGCCGCCGAAACCGCGATCGATAATCTCGATAACTGAGACTACTCCTCGGGCGCCTCGAAACTTGGATCCAATTCCTCGAGCGCCGATATCAATGCGTCGCGGACATCTTCGTCCTGTTCGGATTTGAGCGCGGCCAAGAGCGATGGCGCTGCCGCTGAATTTTCTAAAGACTCCAGCGCTTCCGCAGCTTCTTCCCGCAAATCGGGCGTCGAATCCTGCAAATACAAAAGAGCCGTATCGAATGCTTGCGGGGCTTCACGATCCAGCAACTCTTCCATCAAATAGCTGCGCAGCTCCGTATCTTTCTCCGCCTTTGCGGCCGAGGCAAGAACATCGTTCGATCGATCGGACTCAATCTCCCAAATCGCCAGAATTGCGGCTTCCCTAATCTCTCTATCCTCGCTCGCCATCGCGACCTCAAGCTGGCGAAGCGCTTCTTCAGGATCCTCTACATTTGCTGGAATTTGGACAACATCGAGCACGGGCTGCGGCACCGTTTTGGTGGACGGTCCAGGCGTGGGCGATGCAGGTACGGTCGCGGGCTCGGCTGTTTCGGCATCGGAACCTGGCGGGTCCCCACCGCTACAAGCGTTACATAGCAACGCAAGTGCAGACATACCGACTAAGACGTGGTTCCGACAATCCATCCCTGACCCTCCTACTGCGGGGTTACACCTACAGCTTCGATCGAATTCCCATTTAGCGCACCGATATTGCCACCGAACACGCTGATTTCCCACATTTATGTTGTCAGGTCTCAAAGTCTCAAGGTACAGTTACAGTGAGGGTAAAATACAACAATCAAGGAAGCGAGTCGAATAGATCCATGCGCAGTTTGGTTATCTTCGCGGCGTCCCTGTTTTTGCTGGCGGCAGTACAGGTCGAAGCGCAAATTATTTCAGATCCAAACGATCTGTGCACCGGGGACCCCTGCATCATTCCCAGCGGCACATTTCTGATCGCCGATAGTGCAATTCTAGATTTCGGAGCGCGTGACGTCATACTCGAAGGCACGCTCCGCACCGTGGATTCCGTGAACGCCATGATGATCGTCGTCGACGCAGGCACGATCAATATTTTCGCGAAATCGATGACGTTCGGACTTGGGGGTCGGATCGATGCGCAAGGATCATCCACACTCGAGGGTGGCACCATCGATATCTTTACCGACGACGATATCAACGTGACGAATAACGACAACGTTCCACCACCCTTACAAGCGTCCGGTGCACCGGGCGGCTCAATATCGCTCGAATCCGGATCCGGTTCAGTCTTCGTCGAAGGCAAGATTGACGTGAGCTCGATCTCTTCGGACGAGTCGGGCGGAACACTCACCGTTGTGGCCGCAGGCGAGATTCAACTCAATGGCAAAGTCGACGGTCACGGCGGCAGCGCGGGCGCTGGAAGTGAATCGTCGCTTCCGGACGGTCTCGATGCGACCGCGGGGCCGATTTTTGTAAACGACGTGGATTTTTCAGGCGGCGAAGACGGCGGCGGTTTTCTCGACGTTACGTGTAGCGGTAGCGGCAGCGTCACACTTGGACTGATCGACCTGTCTGCTACGGGCTTGGGCGACGGTGGCGACTTGACGGTAACCGCCGAAGCCGATGTGATCTTCACCGGCATACTCCGCACCATGGACGGTCAGGCCGATGGCGGCCTTGCCGGGTCTCTCGAAGTGATCACCGAAGAAAACAGTACCGTCTTCATCTTCGATGAGTTGCAATTGCAAGGACGTGGCGCGGGCGCGGCAGCGGGTACGGTCGATATCAGCGGTGACACGGTGAACATTCAAAATGATATCCAAATGGGACGCACCACCCCCGATGGTACCGCGGGAAGCGTAGACATCTTTGCTACGCGGGACATTAACCTCACGACCAACGGACGCATTTTAATCGAACCCGGTACCGGAGGCGGAGGAAGTATTGATTTTACTGCCGACGGATCGATTGCGATGAACGGAACCATTGACGGTGACGCCACCGGAATTCTGGGCATCGGGGCCGATATCTCTCTCGATGCAGAAAATACTCTCAGTGTGGGCGGTTCGATCGACGTACGTGGATCGAACGGCGGCAGACCAGGCAATATTACGATGTCCGCCTGTCTTGTCGACATGGCCGCGGCCTCCTCGATTTTGATGACCGAGCCCAACGCGATCGGACTATTTGATCTCACGATCCGCGAAGATGGTTCCATCGCGGGATCCATTACTGCAGATCCGACAAGTGGCATGGTCAACATCTTCTATCGAAACACCGCACCCGATCTCACCGGCAGCACGATCACGCCCGCGCCCAATCTGATTCTGAATCCAAATATTCCTAGCTGCGACGACGACAACGATGGCATCTTGAACTTTGATGACAACTGTCCTTTCTTCGCGAATGCCGGCCAGGCCGACTCAAACGGCGACGGTATCGGTACCGTCTGCCAATGCGGCGACGTGAACGGCGACGGTTTCGTCAATCAAACAGACGCAGATGGGGTTAAACTGGCCCTCGCACAGGTGTCCTCAATCGCCGGGCCGCGGAAGTGCAACGTCACCGGACCCGTCGATGGGGATACTTGGGATGTGTTTAATATCGCACCCGACTGCAAGGTCGACGATTGGGCGGTTCTCGAGCGCAATGCAAACGGCCTCATCCCTTTCATTCCTCAGAGCTGCCGGAACGCGGTCCCCTAGATGAAGTCTCAATCCCGGCGCCTGTTCCGGGTCTGGCTCAGCGCATGCGTGTTCGGCCTCGTCGGGATTGGAAACACCGCCTACGGAATCAACGATCCCAACCTGCTCTGCCCGGCCAACCAAGATCCGTGCACCATTCCAAGTGGAACGTACGTGATCGATGACTTTGCAAACTTGGATTTCGGCGATCGCGACGTCATTTTGCACGGTACACTCGACGTCGGCTCCAATACCATGAGTATTCACGCTCGGAACTTCACACTTTCGGGTTCGGGTCGGCTACGAGCGAACGGTGATTCGGTCAACTCTGGCGGCAATATTTCTGTCGACGCAGACGAGAGTATCTTCTTTAACAACTCGAGTCTGAGTCCTGCCCCCGTTTCCCTCACGGGCAACCCCGGCGGCGAGCTCGCACTCGATGCATTCACGGGTTCGATCCTGAGCATCAGTAAGATCTCCGTATCCAACTCGGTCATTGCCGCCGATGCTGGCACGATGGACTTCGTGGCCGCGCTCGACGTCGACTTGTTCGGTCCTGTTTTGGGCCAAGGCGGAAGTTTTGGTCGAGGCAGCGACTCCTCTGTTGGCCTCGGTATTACTGCGGGTCGAGATGTAACGTTGAATGACCTGGACGTGAGCGGCGGTGAGGGCGGTGGTGGATCGTTTGAAATCAATGCGGGTCGGAACGTTGTCATCGACACCGTCGATTTTCGCGGCGGCGGGGACGGGGATGGTGGAGAGTTCACCGTTACCGCGGTCGGAAATATCACGGTCAACGGACTGCTCCGAGGTGCCGATGGCACCAACCTGAACGGCACTGCGGGAACCATATCGATCGTTGGTTTCGAAGGTAGCTCGGTTAGAATCAACGATCATCTGCGCGTTCAAGGCCGGGGTGCCGAGAGCTGTGGTGGGTCGATACTACTGGGCTGCCATAGCGTCGAAATCTTTGGTGACCTCGAAATCCAAGCTACGACGCTGACCGGTTGTGGTGGAACGATCGAAATTCGCGCGGACGAATCAATTCTATTGAGTTCGACGGGAGCGATGCTCGCAGAGGGCGGTTCGAACGGTGAGTCCACCATCGACCTATCTTCGTTCGGCACCATCGATCTCTTGGGTCCGATCCAAGCCGATGGCAAGGGAGAGGCAGGTTCTGGCGGAGCGGTCTCACTCGACGCGCTCGGGCCTGTGGTGATCGATGCCAATATCTTCGCGTCGGGCGCCTCGGACAATGATGGTTTCGGCGGCGACGTGGACATTGTCGGTTGCACCGTCGATATTCGACCGGGTTCAATCATCGACACGAAGGTCTTTCTGGGTGATATCGATATCGCAGCATCGCGCCAGCTTTCGATCACCGACAGCACACTTGAAACCGACGCGGTATTCGGATCCATCCAACTTCGCTATGGCGATGTAGACACCGCACCGATCCTCAGTGGGTCGACGTTCACACCGATTTCGACGTTGAGCCTCGCGTTCGACCCGACGGTCTTCAACTGCGACACCGATGATGATGGCGTGTTCAACTTTGAAGACAACTGTCGGCATGTGGTCAATCCTGACCAACTCGATCGCGGTGGCTTCGGTTTTGCTTTGGATCCAGACGGCATCGGCGACCTATGTCAATGCGGGGACGTCAACGACGACGGTCGCGTTTGGACCGACGATCTGATCGAACTCAAAGCAGCCCTCATCGGTCTTTCTGCGGGCTTGGCCACGCCTGCGCTCTGCAATATCAATGGTCCACAAGACCCAACCATCACCAACCCACTCGATCCCGCTGGCGAATGCGGCATCGAAGATGCCGCATTACTCCAACGCGCGCTGAACGGATACGGCCCGCCTCTGGGCACATCCTGCGGTGCAGTGCTGATGACACCCTAGAGCCCTCTTCTACGCCAACGCCGCCACGCGATCTTTGCAAGCAGCTACAGCTCCAAAGGCTTGAATTCCGATGCGTATGGCATGCCCGACTCCCGCTGGATCCGCACGCTTACACTCGCAACCTTGGTTGCGATGACGATCAGTGCCGGTCTAGTACTGGGCGTGTTTTCACCGATGCAACGTGTAGTACGCGACGCGGTGACAAAAATCGCATCCACGTACCCTCCCGCGTACCCCGACAACTACCCAGATGTCGCGGTTGTTGCGATTGATACTCAAAGTGCACGCGAGATCGGTCATGAATGGCCCTTTCCTCGCAGCCAACACGCGAAGCTCGTACGAAATCTAAATCGTGCGGGCGCTAGGGTCATTGGTTTCGATGTGGCCTTTGCAACCGAAATGGACGCGGCCGACGATGAGACCTTCGTCCGAGCCCTCGAGGAAACAAACAATGTTGTCCTGGGTGGATTCCGGCAGTTCAGCCAGATTGACGGCGTCGACGAACCCGTCGAGTTCTCCGTAATGCCACCTCCGAATTTCATGGAAGCAGCAGCCGCACTGGGTAATGGAAACGTATTCCAAGATGACGACGGAGTCGTGCGTCACGCGCCACGGACCGTAGAAATGTGGGCCGTTCGCGTGCCATTGCTCGCGTACGCGTCGGTCAACTTGGTACTGCAGGAGGAACACAAGCACCACGAGCTTTCCATCGACTATCGTCGATGGAATCCGCCGATCCCGACGATTCCGTACTATAAGGTTATTGACGACAGCTTCGACCATGCACTTGTAAAAGATCGCATCGTCCTTGTTGGTTCTACCACGCCTGAACACCATGATTTGTGGCCCACACCTATTTCAAAAAACATGCCCGGCGTGCACATCCATGCATTGATCGCTCGAACGCTGCTCGCAGAACACGCTGGCGAGAGCAGTTTTCAAGACGAGTCCATACCGCTGCAAATCGCGCTCATCTTCGCACTATCGGGGCTGGTTGCGTTGTTTGCAGGTGTTTTTGAGGCGAACCGTGCGCTGGGGCTCCTGGGTATTTTAGTAACGATCGCGAGTTCCGCGATCGGGTTTCCGATCGTATTCGGTATTTTGATCGATCCCGTCGCACCGTTCGTCGCAGTCGCTGCGCAATACGTGCTGAGTTCCGAAACCGTGCGCGCGCGCTTTCGCGACGGACTCACCGAACGCGAACATTCCCTATCTACATTGTTTCGCGTTGGAGAAACCGCAGTCGGTCCAACCGATCAGAACGGAATTCAGCTCAGCTTGGCGCTTCTCGGAGACGTCGTCGATGCGACTTCGGTCGCTTTGGCCATCGCGGACGAAGATGGACGCATCACCCGCGAACCCGTTCAATGGTCGCGCGCCGAGAAAACGCGGACCGTCGATATGAAGACCGCGCGCGCCACGCTGAAAGAGCGCGCCATTTGCGAGTTTCAAGGTAATATTCCTGGAAGAGAGAAACGCGGTGGCTTCGCGCTCTACAATCCGCTCTATGCAGCAGACGTACCCGTCGGCGTATTGGTGGTCGAGCGCAAAGAAAGAACCCGCCTAGACGATATCCAACTTCGAACCATCGTCACTGTGGGCGCCCAACTGTCTCTGGCACTGTCAAACCAACGCTTGATCGAGGGGCTGCGCCGGGAGAAATATCTGGCAGAAGCCGCAAGCCGTGCGAAGGGTGAATTTCTTGCCAACATGAGCCATGAGATCCGCACACCAATGAACGCAATCCTCGGCTACGTCAACCTCATTGAAGAACTCGACGAGCCGCCTGAAGCCCGCGCCTCTTATCGCGAAGCGATCCATCGCAACGGAGCCCAACTTCTGCAGATTATCAACGACATTCTGGATCTTTCCCAGATCGAATCAGGTCAAATATCACTGGGACTCACCAAGGTTCGCGCGGTAGACATCGTGAACGATGTCACACTTCTACTCCAGAGCAAAGCCGTCAACAAGCAGCTGGATTTTCACGTCGAGTATATCGGCCTCATTCCTGAGACGATTGAAACCGACCCGATTCGCTTACGGCAAATTCTCATGCACGTCATCGGCAATGCGATCAAGTTCACGGAACGCGGGAGCGTTCAAGTACGGATTCGGACGATCGATGCCGACACCGCCAATCCTCAATTACAATTCGAAGTCGTAGATACAGGCGTCGGGATGACGGAAGAAGCACTGCTTCGAATCTTTGAGCCCTTCGTCCAAGTCGATACATCTTCTACACGACAATTCGGCGGAACCGGGCTCGGGCTTGCGATCACAAGACGCCTTCTGGACGTACTTAACGGAGAGGTTCGGGTACACAGTATTCCGAGTAACGGAAGCACGTTTACGGTGTACTTACCCACTGGGCCATTGGACGATGTAGCGAACATTGCAGCAACGCCACCCGCGCGGTTGATCGATGGCCAAACTAAATCCACCGTCGCCGTGACGCGACGCTTTTCAGGAAAAGTTCTCGTGGCCGAAGACGGGATCGACAATCAACGTCTGGTAAGAATGCTGCTCAAGAAAGCGGGCTTTCAAGTTGAAATCGCTGAGAACGGCCAAGCCGCAACGGATGCGGTTTGCGCAGCAGAGGATATCGATGCTGCGTTCGACCTAATTCTTATGGACATAGATATGCCCGTGATGGATGGCTACGAAGCAACTCGTTGGCTGCGCGAACACGGATTCGAGGGTCCCATCATCGCCTTTACCGCGCATGCGCTGGCGGGCGACCGAGAACGATGCCTGTCAGCGGGCTGTGATGACTATCTCACGAAACCAGTAGACCGCGATCAACTACTCGACATGATCGGCCGCTACCTCGAAGAGAAAAAGATATTAGCGCCGGGGTAGACCGAGAATTCGCTCCGCGACAATATTCTTTTGAATCTCACTGGTACCCCCGGCAATCGTCATCGCGCGCTCCCCCAGAAGACGCTCCGAAACCTGACGCGCTTCTGGTACCTCGGCATGGCTTTGATAAAGCTGTCCGTACGCACCTAGAAGCGCAGAAATGGTGGAGGAAAAATTTTGAGACAGCGTTGTGCCATGCAGTTTCATCGCGGCCGAAAGATGAGGATTGAGCCTACCGGCAATACCATCTGATGTGCTTCGATACCCGGAGTACTTGCTGATCGCAGTAGAAATCGCAAGATCGGCAATCCGCTGGCGCCAAATCGGATCTTGGACCTTCTGCCGGCGCTTCGCGATACCAACCAATTTATGAAGTGATTGTTCGAAACGCATTCCTGATGCGATACCGCTGCGCTCGTTCACCAACGCACCCGAAATAATCTTCCATCCCTCGCCCTCTGCACCCAGGCGATGCGAGATCGGCACGCGAACATCCGTCATGAACACTTCATTGAATTCTGAGCCACCGGTAATTTGTCGAATTGGTTTCACTTCGAGACCGGGCGAATTCATTTCGATGAGCAAGACCGTCAAGCCGTCATATTTTGATTTGGGGTTCTCCTGCGGAACGCGTACCAGACAGAAGAACCAATTCGAAAGATGTGCCAAAGTGGTCCAGACCTTTTGGCCATTCACGACGTAATGATCACCATCGGGTTCTGCGCGGGTCTGCGTGTTGAACATGTCACTGCCCGCAGCAGGCTCGGAGTACCCCGTTGCCCAAATATGCTCGCCAGAAAGAATCTGGCTAACCCAAGTCTCTTTCTGTTCTGCTGTGCCGTGCTTCAGAATCGCTGGGCCGACCCACCAAATTCCCATTTGCCCAGGCACCCCCGGTGCGTTTGCGCGCGCGAATTCCTCATTGAGAATCGCTTGTTCCATTTCGGTGAGACCCGCACCCCCATGCTCTTTGGGCCACGCTGCCCCCAAGAGACCCGCACGAAAGAGCCGTTGCTGCCACGCTCGACCCTCCTCGAGCGACATCTCGCCAAAGCCTTTCGCAGGACAGTTCTCATCCAGAAAGCTACGAACGCGCGAGCGAAACGCTTCTTCATCCGCTGTGTACGAAAGATCCATATTCAAATCCTATCACGACAACTGGCCTCTCAGCGCTAGTTGGTCCTGAACGGCAACATAGGGTCGCCCGACTTTTTACCGCGACTATGGGGCGTGACATCTACGTGCTTCGCTTCCGCGCGCAAGGCACCGACCGTACATTTCTCACGCGGTCGATGTCTAAACGAATCCAACCGGAAGTGGCGCATGGCATTTTCATGCGTGATCTGATTGATATGTACATCCGAGACACCGTTGAGTGAACTCGCGAGTGTCTCAGGTGCATGCGGCCATGTGGAATCAGAATGGGGGTAGTCACATTCCCAAGTGATGTTGTCGATTCCAACACGGTCACGAAGTTCGATTCCAGTTCTGTCGTCAATGAAGCACGTGATGATTCGATCTTGAAATACCTCGCTCGGTCGTTGGGTACCGAAATCTTGTCCAGTCCATTGCCTGTGATGGTCGTAGACGTAGTCAACTCGCTCCAAGAAGTATGGGATCCAACCGATTCCCCCTTCGGACATTGCGAACTTGAGTGTCGGAAACTTGCGCAATACCGGTGACCAGAGCAGGTCGGTCGCAGCTTGAATGATATTGATCGGTTGCAGTGTAATCATGGCGTCAATCGGGGCATCGGGTGCGGTCATGATGAGATGGGAAGATGAACCGATGTGCAGGCAAAGAATCGTGCCTTCGTCCGAACACGCGGCGAAAAATGGATCCCAGTGATCGCTGTGAAAACTCGGATAGCCCAGCTTAGATGGATTTTCCGAAAAACTGATCGCATGGCAACCCTTCTTCGCCACACGCCGCACCTCTTCAGCCATCAACAGCGGATCCCAGAGCGGCGGCAACGTGAGCGGGATAAAACGACCCGGGTAGCTGCCACACCATTCGTCGACATGCCAATCGTTATAGGCACGAAGCATACGCAGACCGGTTTCGCGGTCACTCGAGGTGGCAAAGAGCTGACCGCAGAACTGAGGAAACGAAGGAAAGCACATTGCACCGAGAACACCGTTTACATTCATGTCGTCGATGCGCGCGTGCACGTCGTAACAACCCTTGCGAATATCGTCAAAGGAAGTCGGCTCCACCCCGTACTCATCCGGCGGCCGGCCCGCTACAGCATTCAACGCAATGTTAGGGATTTGCTTGCCGTCGTAGACCCAAACGTCACTCCCATCATCGCGACGAATGACCTTTGGCGCCTGATCGAGTTCCTCGGGTGCGAGATGATGCTTAAACAGGTCGGGCGGCTCAACGACGTGATCGTCCACACTCACGAGAATCATGTCATCGGTACGCATCGCGGAACTCCTATCTGACGGTCCGTCATATTCCACGATAGCACAAAGAAAAGGCCCCTTTCCGCAGAAAGGGGCCTTAAATGAGCTCTGTTTCGAGCTTAGTTGAACTCGAGGATCAACCGTGGCTCCTTGCTGGTGTCTCCAGCCGCGCCCTCGCGACTGAAATATCGAACATTGCCGCCCTTGCCTTCATTCGTCTTCTTGATCAGGAATCCGTAGAAGGGCTCGCCGCCTAACACGGCTTCGATGTCATCGGTGACATCCCATTCGACATCCCCGGCGCGATCGTTGAAATGAACCACGGGCGGCGCGGTCGCGGGCGCGAAGTTCCCACCGGCCCATTTCGTAGCGCAGTCGCTGTTCTGGTCCTGGATCACCGTATCGATGCCGCAGTTCCAGGTTGCAGCGGCACCGCTACCGCGCGTCTTCTGGGATCCTGGAAGTTCGGCATTCTTGCCGTTTCCTTCCGCAAAAGGCTCGTTCAGCAGATGAGCTTCTACCGTGCGGTCAAAATCCTTGCCCCAGCTGCTCGGGCTCTTTTCGCCGTTGATATGCAGTACCAACGTCGCACGGGACAAGCTGGCGCTGGGCGGAACTTCACTTAGGTCGAAGTTCACCAACACCCGGTTGTTTCCATCCGACCGCAGTCGAAGGATCTCGTTCTTCCCCTCGTTGGTGTTGCGCACACCGGCACGAAGAAAGGTATCGGCCTGCCCCTGGAGCTGAATCTCTGACGGTGCGGGCGGATCATTGACGGGTCCAAGACAACCGTCACCCGAACCCTGCACAGCAAACTCTCCGGTCGCGGTAATTTGCGTCGTACCCGGTGCGAATTCACTAATGATGAAAAGCTCCACCATTTGACCAGGTGCGACCGACGGACTTTCAAAACGCCAACGCACTTCCTTTTCGGTCGGCGTATCGATGATATCGATCGCCGATGGTGTGACGTCGGACGTCACGAATGCGCCAACCTGACTCGCGTTCGTCACTGCGCCGTCGACAAAGTCCGCTGCGAATGCTTCAAGATTAAAATCTGAATTCGCATCATTGGTCACCGTGTAAACGTAGGTGAAGTTTCCAGCGACCGGCATCGGGTTGTTTGGTGAAGGTCCGGAAAATACTTCGCAGTTAACCAGCGCATTGAGAATACCGAGATCCAGCTCGATATCCACGCTGCACTCGCTCGATGCCACGTCGCCAATTACCGCAAACGATGCGGTCGGCGCAAAAGAAAGGGCGAGCACTACAGCCGCCAAAGATAAAAGATTCGGTTTCATAGCCAGCGTTCCTCCGTAACTTAGAGACTGCGCCCGGGACGATGGGCTTATCCCTAATCGACTCTATTCGCCGATAGCTTCTATCGGCCGATTCTGGTTCGTCCCCAGCATTCAGCTCTAACGCCCTGTCTTTCGACCCGTAGGGCTATTTACGGGCGCCGCTTCCTTCGCCGCGCCGATAAACCGAGGCCACCCAACCCAAGACCGAGCAAAGCCCAGGTCGACGGCTCGGGGACCAGCTGAATACTCGTCTGGTCCGCACTGCCGCTTGGGGTTGTGGCGAAATTGATGAAGGTGTTGCCGTTGAAGCCAAGGTCTCCCGGCGCGAACGACAAAAAGAAAGCGTCAGAGTTAGCTCCGGCAATTAAAGAACCGAACTCAAAAACACGTGTCGAGCTGGTACCCGAAATACCCTGCACATCGGAACCTGCACCTGGAACCGTGCCAGCGCCCGTCGAGCTACGGCCGAAGTCTGCAGGGAACGACGTTCCACAATCACCCGGCGCGTTTCCGTTAAACGGACCCGGCGCGCAGTGCACAGCACCTACACTCAGATTTGTCAGCGTACCGGTCAGCACTTCGAGTGCGAACTGAAAAGTCAGGTCGCTCGCACCTGGCAATGCGGTTGCACCCACCTGCTGCCCGCCGGCAGGCGTGCCCGTGCCTAAACCTAAAAACTGCATCGAAAGGGTGAGTCCCGAACCGTTATCAACCGTGAATGAATCACCGACCTGAACGCCTAAAATCGCGGTCGCATCGGCCGTCGTGGACAACGACATCATCATCGCAACAGCGGCAACAACTACCCAACTTGTGAGCTTCCGAGAGCGCATCCATCCCTCCTTCATGGGGCCAATCGACCCCGACTCACCATACTAAAACGCCACAGTTCGATCCGGCAATGAATATTCAGCCCAAAAGGCCAAATAGTCCCAGCACTAAGTCACTGCAAAAGCTGGTGAATCTCGACCAAACCTGGTCCAAGCGCACCAGGATTCGTTGATAGAGGAGTCGTCAATTACCGCGTGAGGTGACGAAAATAATTATCGCTGTGCAGCGAGGTCCGCAAGACGCTGCGCCCAGCTCGCAATTTTCGCCCTAAACCCTTGAATTTTAAAGGGTATTATTGCTTCACTTCCGGCGATCGAAACCTGATGGTCGAGGGCAAATCCGTATTCTTGGAGGCGCGTTCCTAGCCGGGCGACTGCTGCTTCGAGCGGGGAACGGGCCGCGACCGCTTCTGTGGGACCCAAATACTGAATCCTGAGCTCCACGGTCAGCTGATCGGTCGAGGCTATATCGAGATTGGCGTCCATTCTTTCGGCGCCTCGAAGTGCAGCCTCCTGCAACCCAATACCCTTCAACCACTCGCTGACCTGTGGTTGGATCGTGAGCGCACCACTGGCATCCCAAGGATCAGCAGGGGGGTCGATCACGATCGCTTGCGTGGGATCGGTCAATCGGATCAGACCGCGTCGCGCGGCATCGACGCTACTCGCGAGCACGATTGTGCCTTCGTGCAGTCCAATGGCCAGCTCACCGAGTAGGCCACCGAAGTAGATCTGATCACCGTTTTCTTCCGTAACCTCGGGTCGCTCCGCCTGTTCTCCTTGCGCGACTACTTTCAAATAGAACGAAATTACGCGGGTAAACATTTTCAGGTTGATCGCGTGGATCAACTCGAGTTGACCTTCCGCATTGCGATCCAACGCGAATGTCGCGTCGCGAGGAACCAAGTAACGATCGCTCGACCCGCCTTGAGAAAATCCGACGCCCGACTGCCCCTGCGTCTTTTTAAACTCGACTGCCAAGAGCTCGACCATCTCGCGAAACTCTTTGTCTTCAGCAAGGTCTGCAACGTGTGCATGTCCCAGCGAATTGGCTTGGACAATGCGCAGTGTCGGTTGCTGATCACCTGTAGTAAATAACCAATAGGCGAAGCCCGCCAGCAACAACAGCCCAACCAGCAGAATGGTGCCGCAGCCGATTGCACAACCGACGAGCCAACTTGGCCCGCTGCTTTCACTCGAAAGTTCGAGCGGACCGGGGAGCGGTGGTGGCGGAGGCGCTGGTTGCATCAGTGCAGGAGTTCGTCTGCCGGATTCGGACCAGAAACTTCGATCTCGCCAAATCTTTCTTCAAAGCGTTTTACATTTTCTTGCAGCGCCAACATCAGACGCTTGGTGTGCTTCGGACTCGAAATAACACGCGCGCGCACGCGCGCGGAGGGTTGCTGCGGTTGCAGGTACATCAAGTCGATGATGAATTCGGCTTCGGCATGACGCACCATCGCTAAGTTGATGTACATGCCCTGCGCGATTTCGTCCTCGATATTGACGTTTATTTTGGCTGGCTTTGATCCTTCCGACACGGCGTACCTTTCAAGGTGGTGACCCAGGCAGGGTTCGAACCTGCGCTATCAAAGTGACATACCCAAGCCCTAAGCGGTCACTGTATAACGACTTAGGCCACGCTCCTCCACGCTCAAGTACATTCCGCTCAAATGAGATTCTTCGGAGCCCATTTACCCCCCAGATTCCTGGTTGATTAAAAATCTGCTCGCCTCGAGTACCAGAAAGTTCATATTTTTCAATTACCTACAGCAGGACTTGACTCTCCATGACTCTGAGTCATATTCTCAGCCACCGATGTGACTGAGAGTCATTAATTACGTCTACGAACGGTCTCAGTAGGCAGGGGGGGAGCAGTGGTAGATCGCTTTGGTCCGAATCAATGGGCGTTGATCCTTGGCGGCTCGAGCGGCTTTGGCCTGGCGACCGCGCATAAACTGGCTGAAAACGGCATGAATCTTTGCCTGATTCACCGCGATCGTCGTGGCGCAATGGCACAGATCGAACCGGAGTTTGAAAAGGTTCGCAGCCACGGCCATCGAGTTCTCTGTCTTAACCTCGACGCACTCAACCCCGAGAAGCGTGAAGAAGTGCTGGATCAATTGACGTCTGAGCTCGGATCGCAGGGTCGGGTGAGGCTGTTCCTGCACTCAATCGCATTTGGAAACTTGAAGCTGCTGGTCGCAGAGAAACCCCGTCTCAATACGAGTCGAAATGAACTGGCCCAACGGCTCGGAGTTGAGCCCTCCCGACTGGAAGACCTCGCCAACGAATCTTTCAATGCAGGACATGACGGGCTACATGCTTTGGCCACAGCCCCCGAATACCCAACCCGTTCGTTTCTCGACGAGGAAGACTTCGGTCGCACCATCCACAGTATGGGAACAAGTTTGTTGGGTTGGGTGCAAAGTCTCCACGCGAGGAATCTCTTTGCAGACGACGCACGGGTCTTCGGACTTACGAGCGAGGGAAACAAGGTCGCCTGGAAAGGCTATGCCGCAGTATCGGCTGCCAAAGTCGCGCTCGAAGCACTTGCGCGCTCAATGGCGCTTGAATTTGCGCCATACGGTATCCGAACCAACATTATTCAAGCAGGTATTACGGAGACACCTGCACTGAAAGCCATCCCGGGGAGCGACCACCTCAAAGCGCAAGCCAGGACGCGTAATCCATTCGGTCGACTCACGACGACGCGCGATGTTGCAAACGTAATCCACTTGCTCGCTCAGGATGACGCCGCATGGATCAACGGCGAAATCATCCGGGTCGACGGCGGCGAACATATTTCCGGAGCGACCCGTTGAATACCTTCATTCACGGCCTCGGCCATTGCCATCCTGAAAACGAAATAACCAACGCCTTCCTCGAATCGCTCGATATTGGAACTTCGAATGAGTGGATCCTCGAACGCGTTGGGATACGCTCACGCCGAACTGTTTTGCCTCTCGACTACATTCGGGAAACGCGAAACCAAAACCCACGCGCAGCGATTGAAGCTGCGACGCTATCGAACGCAGAACTTGGCGCACGGGCCGCGGAGCACGCGCTCCGACGGGCAGCCGTTCCGAAAGAAGCCATCGGCATGGTCATCGCTGGTAGCTCTGCGACAGATACCGCCTCTCCCGCTGAAGCCTGCAATATCGCGCAAGCCCTAGGGCTCGACGTACCGAGTTTTGACGTACGGTCAGCCTGCACCAGTTTCTACGCCCAGCTATATCTCCTGTCGATGATGCGCAGCGATGCACTTCCCGAGTATCTCCTATTGGTCGCAGTCGATACCCTCACCAAGACCGTCGACTACGCGGATCGCTCGTCGTCTGTACTCTGGGGCGATGGTGCCGCGGCCGCGGTGATCTCTACCCGGCGCCCCGGTCGATTTCGTGTGCTCAATCCGTCGCTCCAATCTAAGCCCAGCGCCGCAGATAAAGTGGTCGTGCCGCGTATCGGCCACTTCTATCAAGAAGGCCGAACCGTTCAGGCATTCGGAATCAGGCGTATGAGTCAAGCGGTGCGTTCATTGCGCGAGCAGCATGAGACCGCCGGCCGATCTTTCCACTTCGTCGGACACCAGGCCAACCTACGTATGCTCGAATCCGTTTGCCATGCTGCCGGAGTTTCAACGTCACAGCATCACAGCAATGTCGAGTTTTTCGGTAACACCGGCTGCGCCAGCTCCGCATCGGTCATCTCGATGCGTTGGGAAAAATGGGACACCATCGATGATATTGCCGTCGCAGGCGTAGGCGCAGGCTTGACTTGGGCAAGTTACCTACTCCGTTCCGAGGATTCGCGATGAACTACGTCGAATTTCGAGACCGCAAAAGTTTCACGCAATTGGAACTGCTTGCCTTCGCAAATGGGACGCTCATCTCTGACGCTCCTGCCGAATTCAAAGCGCGCCTCCCCTTACCTCCGATGCTGATGATTCACCGCATCTTAGAGATCGATCGACAGAAAACACGCGGTCGAATCGTCGCCGAGTACGACGTCAGGCTCGATGATTGGTTCTTTCAATGTCACTTTGCGAGCGATCCTGTCCAGCCGGGTTGCTTGGGCGTCGATGGAATCTGGCAACTGCTTGGTTTCTTCTGTGCTTGGAGCGGTGGTCTTGGGGCAGGACGTGCGTTGGGCTGTGGCGAGGTTGAATTCTTTGGACAGGTTCGTCCGCACGATCGACTCATACGTTACGAAGTCGATGTGCGGCGCTATACCGAGCTGACGAACGTCGGAGCGTCAGTGGTTCTTGGCGACGCGACCCTCTTTGTCGATGACGAACCGATTTACAGCGTTCAACGTGCCAAGGTCGGAACGTTTCGAAATATCGATTATCCCGACTATCCACGGCCTTCAAAACATTCTCGCGGCGGGAGGCTCGTGCGAGAGTCATGACAAAAGAAGAAATACTGGCCGCGATCCCACAGCAAGAACCGTTTCGCTTTATCGATCGCATCCTAGAACTCGACGAAGATCATGTCGTCGCTACTTATCGCTATCGTGAAGATGCCGATTTCTATCGCGGACATTTCCCAAGTCGGCCGATTACACCCGGCGTCATTCTCATTGAAACCATGGCGCAAGCGGCAGTGGTCGCGCTCGGACTCTATCTATTGCACCGTGAGGATCCCGACGCCAAGATTACAACCCTCTTCTCCCATGCGGACGTAGAGTTCGCAGGAATCGTGCTACCCGGCACTGAGGTCACGACCTCGGCGAAGAAGGTCTTTTATCGACGGCGGACGCTCCGCGTCTCAGCCGAAATGCGCCTCCCCGGTGGTTCGCTGGTCTGTGCAGGTACGCTTTCTGGAACCGGAGTTCCCCTATGAGACGGCGGGTCGTCATCACGGGTATGGGCGTCGTCGCGGCCAACGGATCCGATCTACACGCGTTTACGCAGTCACTCCGCGAAGGCAAGTCAGGAATTCGACTCAATCCTATCATGGCTGAACTCGGCTTCGGTTGCCAGGTCGCAGGCATTCCTCAAGGTGTCGATGAGATCGCATCACGTTATTTCAGTCGCGAGCAGTTGCTCGCCATGAATTCAAGTCATCGTCTGGCAAGTATCGCAGCGGTGGATGCCTGGGAAGATGCGGGATTCAAACGACCTGAGGCCGAAAGCGACCGCGTCGACTGGGATACAGGTGCCATTTTGGGAACAGGCATTGGTGGCATGGACACGATCGCCGAACGCATCGTACCCCTCACGAATGCGGGCAAGATTCGTCGTCTCGGAAGTACCGTCGTCGAACAGGTCATGGCAAGTGGTATCTCCGCACGGATCTCCGGGTTGCTTGCACTCGGGAACCAAGTCACCACCAATTCGAGCGCGTGTAGCACAGGTACCGAAGCTATCGCCGAAGGCACGAATCGAATTCGCCAGGGACTCGCGGAACGCATGCTCTGCGGCGGCGCCGAAGCTGCAAGCCATTACATCTATGCTGGTTTTGATTCCATGCGTGTGCTCTGTCGAGGATTCAACGATCGCCCAGAAGAAGCTTCCCGACCCATGAGTGCTTCCGCGGGTGGATTCGTCCCCAGCGCGGGCGCCGGAGTACTCTTGCTCGAGTCCTACGAGAGCGCGGTTCAACGCGGTGCACGAATCTACGCGGAGATCCTAGGAACCGCGCTCAACTGTGGTGGACACCGTGGTGGCGGCAGTATGAGCGCACCTAATCCCAACGGTGTTGTGCGTTGTATCCGTGCAGCATTGCAAGATGCGGGAATCAGCGGATCGGAAGTAGGTCTCATCAACGGTCACCTCACCGCCACGGGAGCAGATCCAAAGGAAGTCGCGGCTTGGGCGACAGCGTTGGAGCAGACGCCCGATCACCTGCCTCCGATCACCTCCACCAAATCGATGATCGGTCACAGTCTCGGGGCGGCGGGTGCGATTGAATCGATTGCTACCGTCCAAATGCTCTACGAAGGTTTCATTCATCCTTCGATCAACTGCGAGGATGTTCATCCTGAGATCGAAAGGTATTCGCATTCAATACCCCGTACGACGCGCGACGCACCCGAACTACGGATCGCAGCGAAAGCTGGGTTCGGATTCGGCGATGTGAATGCGTGTTTGATGATCGGTAATTGGCAGAACGCCTAGATTCACTTCACCCTAAGGAGGCCATTCATGAATCGACAAGATATCTTTGACAAAATCATTTCCATCCTTGCGCCGTTTATTCGAAACGAAGACGCGCGCGATAAGATTTCCCTCAAGACGCACTTGCTCGATGACCTAAAAATAAACTCCGCACGACTCGTAGACATCATCCTCGAGTTTGAAGATGTGTTCGACATCCAGATCGAGGATGAAGACATCGATCTCGTGGAAACCGTCGAGAATGCGGTACAACTGATCGAGTCGAAGCTCGGCGCGTGAACGTTTCTGCAGGCACATATCTACGCATACAACTCCAGCGTTGGATCAGCCTAATATTCGCACCGCTGACGGTTCCTTCGGTAATCATGCTCATGCGTTTTGGCTTCGGATATCAGATTCGGGATCAAGTCCACCTGCGACGCGAATATCGGCGGATCCTCGACTCCAATGACGCTCCGTTGATGATCTGCCCGAATCATTTGACGATGGTGGATTCCGCCATCATCGCTTGGGCTCTAGGGTCTCCGGGATGGTACCTCAGGAACTTCCATGCGTTGCCATGGAACGTTCCAGAGCGCACAAACTTCTCTCACGGCATCGCGCTTCGCGTCCTATCCTACCTATTCAAGTGCATACCCATTCAACGTGGCGGGCCTCGAAAGGAAGTTCAGGCCACGATGAGTCGATTTGGTTTCTGCGTCGAAAACGGTGAGGTCGGCATGGTATTCCCCGAAGGGGGACGCAGCCGCAGCGGTCGCATAGACGTAACGAACGCTGCCTACGGCGTCGGCGGCTTGATCGATTCAATTCCCCGCTGTCGCGTGCTTTGTGTCTATTTACGCGGCGATGGACAGGGAACCTATTCCAACCTGCCGCACCGAAATGAACGCTTCTCAGTCATAATAGAACTCTTCGACCCTAAAACAGAAAGTAGTGGCCTGCGCGCGGCACGGGATATCTCCCAGCAAATCGTGGGGCGGCTTGCACACATGGAGCGAGAATACTTCGATGATCGGTAATGACCTGGTCGACCTATCCAGCGCGAAACAGACGCATCCGAGATTCGACTCGCGGGTATTCGCAGATTCGGAGCGGGACATGATTGAACAGTCGACCGACCCCATGCGTGCCCGGTGGATGTTTTGGGCAGCCAAGGAAGCCGCATTCAAAGCATTACGCCGTATGGACTCACGACTGCCATTTTCTCCGCGCTGTTTCGTCTGCGGACCCATCCGCGGCCATAAGGCAAACCTAATCCATCAGCAACACGACCTCACCGTCCATTTTTTTAACGGACCGGACTACGTTCACGCGATTGCCCAGACGCGGTCTGAAACCGAACCCTTCCATGCTCTGCGTTGTTTTGACTTCGCACTCGACAGCGATGCCCAGAGTATCGAGGTACGCCGTCTCGTCCGCGAACAGCTGGCCAAGCGCTGGGGCATCGCTGCTTCGAATATCACGATCGAGCGAAAGCGCCGGATGCCGTGGCTACACATTGGCGATCTACAGCGCGGTCTTCCCGTTTCTCTTTCCCATCACGGCCGCTTCGTGGCTTTTGCCTGTGCATGACACATCGTCGTAACTTAAGACGTCTGGCGATTGTCAATCGTAGCGAGCCCGCGATGCGCTGTATCCGTGCGGTCAAAACGTTTCGCGAACTGGAAAACGTGGAGCTCGAGTGCGTTGCGTTCTATACCGACGTCGACCGCGACGCGAGCTTTGTGCGTCATGCGGATCGGGCCGTACGACTCCCCTCCCCAGACGGACCCGTTCAAGCCTACCTCGACTACGACGGTTTGATTCGCGCCATCCAAGACGTCGGTGCAGATTCCGTATGGCCTGGTTGGGGATTTCTATCCGAAGATCCAGAGTTTGTCTCCCGCCTGGACCAGACTGGCATTTGTTTTTTAGGGCCTCCCGCTGATGTAATGCGCAGCCTCGGTGACAAAATCTGTGCGAAGCAACTCGCTGTAGCCGCTGGCGTTCCAGTCATTCCCTGGAGCGGTAGTCGCGTTGATACCCTGGATGCGGCTCGAGATTGCGCAAAACGCGTGGGCTTTCCGTTGGTCGTCAAAGCAAGCGCGGGCGGTGGCGGTCGCGGCATCCGCATTGTGGAGACGCCCGCAGAACTCCCCGATGCGTTTCGCTCCGCCGCCGCTGAAGCCAAGTCAGCGTTCGGCGACGATACGCTCTTTATCGAGAAGAAACTTCCACACGGTCGACATATCGAAGTGCAAATCGTGGCGGATATGTATGGCCACGTGATCGCACTCGGTTGCCGGGACTGCTCGGTTCAACGACGACATCAGAAGGTATTGGAAGAAACTCCGCCTCCTAATCTACCCACTGAACTGCTACAGGAGATCGAAGATCTCGCTGTTCGACTCGCAACCCAGGCAGAGTACCGCGGCGTTGGAACCGTTGAATTCCTGGTCTCTGAAAACCACATCTACTTCCTCGAAGTCAATCCACGACTCCAAGTTGAACACGGAATCACCGAAGCCGTTACGGGCATCGACCTGATCCATCAACAGATTCGTATTGCACAAGGCGAAGTGCTTTCGATTCAACCTAACGCGCCTGGAAAATTCGCGCTGGAAGCTCGAGTCTGCGCAGAGGACCCGGCCACGGGATTTCAACCTTCACCCGGCCGGATCGTTCACTTCGCACCGTGCCACGGTCCCGGGATACGCATTGACACCGACATCGTCGGTGGTGCCGAGATACCCGCAGCATTCGATTCGCTGATCGCCAAAGTCATTGCCAGCGGACAAACACGCGAGGAAGCGCACGCACGCTTGCTCGCTGGACTGAAAGACTTCGAACTCGTGGTTCAGGGCGGCACAAGTAACAAGGGGTTTTTGATCCATTTACTTGATCATCCGACCTTTCGTGCAGGTCGGTTTGACACGGAGTGGCTGGACCAGAATCCCGCGCTTCGAGACGGGTCCGATCGCTACCTTAGCGATGCCCTGATCGCGGCGGCGATTCTCTCGTATCAGCGAAATCGAGACGCGGCACGCCGAAAGTTTCTTACCGACCCAGGCAATCTCTCCCCGAACTGGATCCCTGCGTCAACAGGACAACAGATTCAGCTCACGCACAGTCTTGAGGAATATCGGCTTGATGTATTCGCAGTTGGCGCCTGGAAATACCGTGTATACCTCGATGGAAAAGTCGTACACGCGACCCTCCTTGCACGGGATTTGAATGTCGCATCACTGGAACGTGAAGGGCGTGCACTGCGAGTGCTTCACGACGTATCTGAACAAGGCATTCGCATAGAAGTCGAAAGCCATCCCTATCGTTTTGGTAGTGACCTTGCGGGCTACGTCCGTGCGCAAGCACCTGCACGCGTGACCGCAATACATATCGCTAAGGGCGACCACGTAGTCCCTGGCCAATCATTGGGTCTTTTGGAAGCCATGAAGATGGAAATTGCGGTTCAGTCACCCATAGCCGGTCAAGTCAAAGAAGTTCGCGTGCAGATGGGTCAACAGGTGAGCGATACTGATCTCCTCGTAATCATCGAACCAGATGCTACCGACTCTCTCGAGGTCAGTGAACCAGCTTCAAAACTACGCATCGAATTTCCGGCGGAGCCTGATCCACTGGAGACTTTTTTTCGCTCCACTGACGAAGCCGCAGACCTGGTCCCCGACCTCAGTTCTGCGGCGGGAGACACAAGGGAACATCGATTAAACGCAATCGATGGTGCACGAAATGAAATTCGTCGTGTGTTGATGGGATACGATCTTAATCCCCAACGGTGCGACCTGCTGCTCGCGATCCTGAACGCAGAGGTTCCAGACGACTTGCCTGAAACATTTCGCTTGGAACTTTCTGAACTCCGACATGAACTCCAAACATTCGTCGATATCGAACGCCTTTTCGTCAAACGCCCACAAGCCTCGATCGAGGGTGAATTGGGCTTCTCCAACCACGCGCATCTACGTAAGTACATGCGGCGGATCGGTGCGGCTGGCGAAGGAGTTTCACCAAACTTTCGGATTCTCCTTGAACACGCGCTTGCGCACTACGGCGTCACCCGACTAGAACCCAGTGCCGGCCTAGAGCGCGGTTTGTTGCGCCTGCTCGCGTCACAGCAATCCCGTGACCGGCGGCTGCGTCTGGTGCTAGGAATCACCAAGCTTCTCGGTGCGCTTGCGGCGAGCGGGCTCAACCTTGAAGCCGACCAGGCTTTCCACGCGTCGTTGATCGCGATCGCTGGACTCCGAGGCCTCGTGTCCGATTCTGTTGCAGATCTCGCGATCGAGACCGCATACACGATTTTCAATCGACCCGTGCTAGAGAAGAATGCCATGGGTAGAGCCGATCGACCGGATTCCATCGAAGCTATCGTTGCCCGACTCTATGTACCGCACGTATCCAATGGTCCCAGCCTGTTAGCAAACACTCATCCCACCATCGAATGCTTTGAGTTCGACGATGGTCGCACGGTCTGGGCGACCCGAACCAGACTCGATGAACTAAGCTCTTGCTTGAATCAGATCGGACGCTTGGCCCAATCCATCCAACCGACCGCATTGGAACTCTTCGTTGACTGCGAGCATGATATCAAAGAAGACGAACTCGCCAGCGCTGTACTACATCAGCTTCATAGCGAATTCCCGTTTAAACGCCTTTGCATCACGCTTCAGCGCGCGCAGTTGGCGCCGCAACATCTCAGCTTCTTGTGCTGTGACGGACAAGTCGTACTCCAGAAGGAGTTGCATGGAATACATCCCGAAACCGCAGCACGCGTAGGACTCGAGCGGTTACAGGCCTTTGACCTCGAAAGATTGGACGCCCCCGAAGACCTTTTCTGCTTCCACCTACGCAGCAAAGAGGTACCGAGTGATGAAAGAATTTTTGTTCTGGCGGATATCGTCGGCGGGACAGATCCCGACACCTTACTGATTCCCGAGTTCGAGCACGCGTTCTTTGAAGCTGCGCGTACCCTACGCCACGTCATCGGCGAGCGAGACCCCCGTCGCCAATTGCAGTGGAACCGAATCTTTCTTGCGGTTGCATCCCCGGTTTCTGTGGACGCGGAAACAACCAAGCCGGTGATCCATCGATTGGCACCGGCGGTTCGTCATTTGGGGCTGGAAAAAGTTGTAGTTCGGGTCGAGCAACCGATTCAAGACGGGGCCGACGGTCCCATCGAATTGGTCATTGCAGATCCTACGGGCGCACACTCCGAGGTCTACGCGCGCTCCGTCCATCATGCGCCTTTGGAACCTGCGCAAGATTACGAACGCAAATTGGTTCGGGCGCGGCGTCACGGACTCATCTATCCCTACGAGATCATTCGTATGCTCACGGGCGGTGCACGAGCCAACGGGTTGAGCTCGGATTCCGACGCGGTACGCCTCCCTACAGGCCAGTTTCAGGAATACGATCTGGACCCTGAAAGCACCGAGCCACGGCTAATGAGTGTCGCGGATCGAAACTACGGGCAAAACACGGCAGGCGTTGTGGTCGGACTAATCAACACGCCAACACCGGAGTTCCCCAGCGGAATTCGTCGCATGCTGATCCTTTCCGATCCGACCCAAGGCATGGGCGCGCTCAGTGCAAGAGAATGCGATCGCATACAGGCTGCAATCGATCTGGCGGAGCGCAATGAGGTGCCGGTTGAATGGGTGCCCATTTCCAGCGGTGCTCGGATCGCTATGGATAGCGGCACAGAAAACTTAGACGCGACGGCACGCGTAGTCCGTCGAATCATCGAATTTACAGAGGCTGGCGGAACAATTCATATCTTGGTTTCAGGAGTGAACGTCGGCGCGCAAAGCTACTTTAATGCACTCGCAACCATGCACTCTCGGTCCCGTGGCGCATTGATCATGACGCCGGCGGGTGCGATGGTTCTCACTGGACGCGCGGCGCTGGAAGCTTCCGGATCGGTCTCGGCGGAGGACGAGGTTGCGATCGGCGGTTTTGAGCGAGTCATGGGCCCCAACGGCGAAGCCCAGTACTACGCGCGGAGTTTATTCGATGCGTATCAGACGCTCTATGAACACTATCGCTTCACCTACGTCGCTTCTGGTACCTCTCGACCATCACGGACTGCAACAGCCGACCCTCGAGACCGCAACATCACCGAGTATGCGTGCGAACCTAATGCAGACCATGGCTTTGAACGTGTCGGCGATATATTCAGTGCATCTAAAAACCCGGAACGTAAATGCGCATTCGCGATGCGCGATGTGATGCGCGCAACTGTGGACCAAGACGCAGGCTACCTGGAACGTTGGCT
Source organism: Deltaproteobacteria bacterium (assembly GCA_029261895.1). Taxonomy (GTDB): domain Bacteria; phylum Myxococcota_A; class UBA9160; order SZUA-336; family SZUA-336; genus JAJDAK01. Next base: position 26,325 of record JAJDAK010000064.1, on the reverse strand, counting down.
CCGCTGGCAGGACGCAGGTACCACCATCGTCTGGGACACACGGCTCGGCGGACATGCGATCTCACTGATCGGTATTGAGAGTCAACCTCTACCACGCGAGGGCTATGCATCCACTGACGGACCGTCGACCTGGTCAGGCGGCACTCTGTTCCCATTGTCTTCCAAAAAACTGGCACGCGCGATCAACGCTGCGAGCGGTAATCGACCTGCCGTGATTCTTGCGAATCTCTCGGGCTTTGACGGGTCGCCCGAATCCATGCGAGCGCTGCAGCTCGAGTACGGTGCCGAAATCGCGCGCGCGGTGGTCAATTTCAAGGGTCCCCTACTCTTCACTGTAGTGTCCCGCTATCACGGCGGCGCTTACGTCGTGTTTTCGCGCGAGCTCAACTCCGAGCTTCGTGCAACCGCACTCACCGGCTCGTTTGCATCGGTGATCGGAGGCGGGCCTGCGGCGGCGGTTGTTTTTCACCGCGAAGTCCGTGCACGCATGGCCGCGGATCAGAGGATTCGAAACCTGCGCACGGCCAAGATTAATGGCGCTTTCAGTTCGCGTGAGGAACTCGATTCTATCGAGCATGCCGTACGACTAGAAAAGCAGGCCGAAGTCGCGACGGAATTTGACCGCGTACACACAGTAGAGCGCGCGCTCAAAGTCGGTTCATTGGAAGCGATTGTTTCGCCCGAAAATCTCCGAGCCTATTTGATCGATCGGCTCGACGAGACTCCCTAAAGCAGCCCGTAGCGCCTCCACAAGCCGTACGACCAGGATCCGACGGTGATGGTGACCCAGGCAGGGTTCGAACCTGCGACTCCTAGCTCCGGAGGCTAGTACTCTATCCAGCTGAGCTACTGGGCCACGATCGGTTGGCGATGGTCGGCCGGAATCACCGTGGTGTCAACGCTGCTATCTGCCGTGTACACTCGATCGATATCGACGCCTTCGTGGCGAACCCAACTAGCGCAACCTCGAGGGGGCCCGATGACGATCGACCCAAGTACGCCCGTTCTGGTGGGCGCCGCAGCCGTTCAAGAGTACGAAGCCGATCCGGCGCGTGCCAGGGAAGCGTTGGCGTTAATGCTCAGCGCGTTGGACGCCGCCGCGAAAGATGCGGGGTCTCACGAACTGATCACGAACGCGGATTCGATCCGGATCCCACGTGGGCTCTGGTCGTATTCCGATCCGGGTCGGTTGCTCGCAGATCAACTCGGCGCGACTCGCGCGCGCACAGAAATCGCAGACGTTGGCGTTCTGCAGACCACGCTGCTCGGACGCGCGGCTCGAGACATTGCGAACGGTAAGTCGGAGATTGCACTCGTCGTTGGCGCAGAGGCGAAATATCGCGAGCAACAAGCGAAACGTCTCGGTATTAACGTGAAAAACACGGAGCAAGCTCCGTGCAAACCTGATTCGCTCATTAAACCAGACGCGCTGGTGATCGACCTGCTCGAGATTCAAAGGGGCTTGGCGGGACCGGTTACGCAATACGCAATGATCGAAAACTCACTCCGTGCGAACTCCGGCCAAGACGTAAGGCGCCACCGGGAAGAACTCGCCGGACTATGGGCTGCCTATAGCCGCGTCGCACAAACAAACCCTCAGGCGTGGACCCAAGAACCTGTCGATGCGGAAATGATTCTGCGTAGCGGCGAACTTGCATTTCCCTATACAAAAATGCTCGCTTCGCAATGGAACGTAAACCAAGCCGCCGCACTAATTCTGTGTTCGGTCGCAACAGCCCAGCGTTTTGGTATTCCTCGCGAGCGTTGGGTCATTCCACTGGCGATCGCAGACTCCAACGATGTATGTGCGCTTTCACGCCGGCGTCAAATCGAGCGATGCCCGGGTTTCGCACACGCGGCCACGACCGCGTTAGGACGTATCTCTGCTGAAATCTCTGAGGTCCAGCATCTCGAACTCTATAGCTGCTTTCCTGCAGCCGTTCGCGTCCAACTCCAGGAGCTCGGCCTGACCGCGGCACGCGCACTGACACTAACGGGTGGAATGACGTTCGCAGGCGGACCGTTCAACCACTACGTACTTCAAGCCCTCCCGCGAATGGTCGAAGTCCTACGCGCGGATCCGGGAAGCTTGGGTATGGCGACCGCGGTGAGCGGCATTCTGACCAAACAGGGCGTAAGCCTATGGTCCACCGAACCGCGAACCAGCAAATTCCATTTCGACGACGTGACGGAAGCCACCTGTGCCGACACTCCACGCTTGGAACTCGCAGACGAAGCAAGGGGGCCGGCCACGATCGCGACCTACACCGTGTTGTATATGAACAACGCACCGGCAACAACGATCGCACTCTGCGATCTTCCCGATGGCCGCCGAACCATCGCCACGTCCAACGACCCGCAACTCGCCCAACACGCTGTAACGAAAGAATCCTGCGGACACAGTATTCAACTTCACCTGAACAGCTTCACGCTGATCTAGAAAATCAAACAGCCGTAGAAGCACGCAGCATGCTGCATAGCTGCGTGTTTAGCGCGGATACTTTGCACACCACACGCGCAACCCCCAACGACGCTGCGCGACAGTTGCGCATCGTGCATCCGCGCTCGACACCTATATGCTGGGTTTACCACTCTCCTCATATTGCCCGTGTATCTAGTGCTAAATGAGTCGGTGTAAAATTGCGCTTGGGATCGAACCTACTCAAATATTGACACAATAATCGGGGAATACGCGCGGATGATTTCAAATGATAGTTCGTGGTTGCGATCGGAATCCACCTCGTAGCGGAATCTCTTATAATAGTGGTGAATCAGGTTGCAACAACTCAGTTAACGTGATGTTGCGCATCGCATTGACTGCCACGGTACATGCCTGACGAGGTTTTTGAATTGCCCCAGCAGGAAGGTCAAGAGCTGAATCCTGAACCTATCGTAGATAGGCTCCGTAGGTTCTCTCGGTTGAACGCAGATAAGATCGCGTTTACGTTTCTACCTAACGGTGAAAACAACACTGGCGAAATAAATCTCTCCTACTCGGAACTTGACCGTCGTGCCAGGCAGGTTGCGGCTGAGCTGCGCAAGCATGAGGCACAGGGCAAACCCGTTTTAGTAATCCTTCCGTCGGGGATCGAGTTCATCGTGGCGCTCTACGGCTGTCTCTATGCCGGTGCCATTGCGGTACCCACGCCCGCTCCCAATCTGGCCCGAGCGGCGCGTACTTTGCCGCGGTTGCAGAGCATCTTGGTTGACTCAGGTGCACGGCTAGTCCTGACGAACGCGGAGCTTGCAGCTCGCAGCCATGAGATCGAAGCAAACGCACCTAAGTTCAAAGGCTGTACTTGGTTACCCACTGATAGCCTCCTCGAAGGCTTTGCTGATGCGTTTGATTTCGTAGCGCGGCCTGACTCGCCTGCCTACCTGCAGTACACGTCAGGCTCAACGGGCGAACCCAAGGGCGTTGTGGTGAGCCACGGCAATTTAACTGCAAACTCCGAGATGCTTCGAAATGCATGGGGACGCATACCGGGATCCGTCATGGTTAGCTGGGTCCCCCTCTTTCATGATCTGGGTTTGATCTGGAATGTGATTCAGACGGTCTATTGCGGCGGGCATTCGGTCTTTATGCCACCCGAGGCTTTCATACAGGAACCTCTACGCTGGCTGCGCGCTATTTCACACTATCGTGGAACCCTTAGCGGCGGCCCCAACTTCGCGTTCGACTATTGCGTACGACGAATTGGAGCGGACGATCGCGCTAAATTGGACTTGAGCAGTTGGCAGGTCGCGATGGTGGGTTCAGAGCCTGTTCGTCATCAAACACTTGAACGTTTTGCCTCCGTCTTTGCAGATTGTGGCTTTCGGCAAAACGCCTTTCGACCGGCCTACGGACTCGCCGAAGCGACGCTCATGGTGACCGGTGGCGAGTTAGATGCCCCGCTCGGTGTTGCTCGCTTGGACGCAGATGCGCTTGAGAACAATGAGATCAAGATCGCCGATGCGAATGCGGTAGCTCGCGTACTTGTTGGGCAAGGTCAGCCGCGGGACGACCTGCGGGCGGAGGTCGTAGACCCTGAATCTCACGAACCCGTAGCGCCGGACCGAATTGGTGAGATTTGGCTTTCTGGACCGAGTGTCTCTTCCGGCTACTGGCATCGACCCGAGGAGAGCCAAGAGACTTTTGGTGCCCGACTTTCGTCCGATAATCACCAAACGTTTTTACGCACTGGCGATCTTGGATTCTTCCACGACGACGAACTCTACATCACAGGTCGCCTCAAGGATCTAATCATCATCCGAGGGCGCAATCACTATCCACAAGACATCGAATTCAGCTGTGACTCAGTCCACGCTGCAGTTCGGCCAGGCTGCAGTGCCACATTTTCGATCGAGCACGATAACGAAGAGAAGCTCGTTGTAGTCCAGGAAGTTAACGTCGTTGAGGGATTAGAACCCAAAGAGGTTTTACAACTCATCCGTCGGCAGATTATCGCTGAGCACGACGTTGCACCCCACGCCGTCGTCCTGGTCAAAGCACGCAGTATTCCCAAGACATCGAGTGGCAAGATTCAACGGCGCTTGTGTCGGAACCAGTTTCTCAGCAGCGAACTGGCAATTGTTGCTGAATGGTCTGAACCAAGCACAGCCGACCAAACGACTGAACAAGACAGCAGCGGTCTGGACACCTCAGCCATTGAGTCATTACTGGTCGAGCGACTCGCGGGTATCTGTGGTCTTGACGTTGACGAAATCGATCCCGACGAGCAATTCGATTCCTATGGACTCGATTCCGCGCGAGCAATCGGTCTCGCGGTCGAACTGGGTGACTGGCTCAATCGACGTATAAGCAACCGGCTCACCTGGGAGCATCCCACACCGCGTTCGCTCGCGCTCGCACTCAGCGCTCAAGTTTCATCACACGAATTCCGGATGATCGAGCCAGATCCGATCCCACCCCTACAGAGAGACGCGGAAGAAGTACATCGGTTCCCGCTGGCTCCGGCACAAGCGGGTCTCTGGTTCTTGGATCAGCTACATTCCAATACCGCCGCGTACAACGTACCCATTGCATTTCGCCTGCACGGCGCTCTCGATCTCGACAAACTCAAAGCTGCCGTCCGCGAATTGGGTTCGCGACACGAAACGACACGTACGCGTTTCGCATCGGAGCTCACGACGCACGCGCAAATCGTGGAATCGGTTTCAACACTTGAACTGGGTTTCCAAGATCTTCAAAATCTAAATATCGATCAGCGAGATGAAACCGCTCGCGTCATCGCAGCACAGGAATCCAGTACGCCCTTTGATCTCGGGCAAGCCCCGTTGTTACGCGTACGTGCCGTGCGTTTCGCCGAAGACGATCACCTGCTTCTATTGACCATGCACCATATCGTCTCCGATGCTGAATCGATGCACGTCCTCGTTCGAGAGCTCTTCCAGCTCTATGCGGGGGATGACCTCGAGGCTCTTCCAATCCAGTATGCCGACTTCGCCCGCTGGCATGAAGGGCGACTGGATAATCTAATCGCGCCACAGCGCGAGTACTGGCTAGAAAAGCTCAGCGGCATGGAAACATTGGAGCTTCCTTCAGATTATCCTTCTGCTTCCGGCGAAAGCTTGGGCGGAGCAGCCGTCTTCTTCGAAGTTCCAAACCATGTACGCGAGGGCTTAGCTGAGATTGCTAAGCAGCAAGGCGTATCGCTATTCATGAGCGTTGTTGCTGCACTCAAGACCCTACTGCACCGATATTCGGGACAGTGCGATATCACGATCGGCGCGCCTGTTTCCACGCGCCGGAATTCCGAGGTTCGTGAATCAGTCGGCTTCTTTGTTAATACGTTGGTGCTTCGCACAGACCTTGCAAACGACCCGAGCTTCCGAGATTTGCTTGAGCGCGTGCGTGAAACTTGTCTCGACGCCTACGCGCATCAGGACGTACCCATCGATCGCCTGGTTGCGGATTTGCAGCGCGCCCATGACGGTGGGCGCGATCCCGTAGTCCGAGTCGGTGTTGGTATGAATCGCGCATTTGACAGCCAGGACTTCGATCGGTTTGGACTGGCTGCAGACCGCCTCCTCGTTGATGGAGGTGGCTGTATCTTCGATCTCAACCTTCTATTCTTTGAAAACAACGGGGAGCTACAGGGGAAGCTCGAGTACAGCACAGACCTCTTTGAGGACGCGACTGCTGAACGCATGGCACGGCACTTCCAAACGCTCCTTGAGAGCATCGTCGCGGCGCCAGACTGCGCGCTCAGTGATCTCGAACTCTTCACGTCAGCAGAACGTAACAGCCACGTTGCCAGTCTTTACGGTCGCCCTCTGCCGCTCGCTGAACCCACATGGATCGATGCGTTCGAAAAACAGGTCATAACCGCCCCGGATGCGATCGCCGTAGAGGACGCGACGCAGAGCTTAACCTACGCTGAGCTGGACGGACGCGCGAACGCGGTCGCACATTATCTAGATCGGTTGGGCATCGATACGGAGACAACCGTAGGAATCGGTGTAGAGCGCTCCGTCGACATGCTCGTCGCTTTGCTTGCGGTGCTTAAGTCAGGCGGCGCCTATGTGCCGTTGGATCCGAGTTTCCCCAGCGATCGGCTCGCATTCATGGTCAAAGACTGTGGCGCCGAGATTCTGATCACTCAGAAACAGAACCGCGCAGTATTCGCCTCGAGTTCCGCTGGCGAAGTCCTAGATCTTGACGCCATCATGCTCGCCGCCGCGGACTTTCCCACCACCGCCCCGCATCGATCGATTGGCGGAGAGAATCTAGCCTACGTGCTCTATACCTCTGGTTCTACGGGTCGTCCGAAAGGTGTCGAAATAGAACATCGCGCCCTACTGAATTTTCTCCGTTCCATGCAAGCAGAACCCGGGCTTCGAGATAACGACGCGCTACTCGCCATTACCTCGCTCTCGTTTGATATATCGGGCTTGGAACTATTCCTTCCGTTGATCACTGGAGCGCGGGTGGTGATCGCTGACTCCGAAACCGTTCGCGATCCGCAGCTACTCGCACGCGCGCTACTCCAGCACGGAGTGAGTGTGATGCAAGCCACCCCTTCCGTTTGGCGAATGCTGGTCGATTCTGGCTGGACGGGTCATCCGAGCCTGCGGGTCCTCTGTGGAGGTGAAGCACTCCCGCTGGACCTCGCGGAGTGGTTGACACAGAACTGCGGGGAGGTTTGGAACCTCTACGGCCCGACTGAAACGACCATTTGGTCTACCGTCAAACGAGTTGAAACCGGATCCACATACATCTCGCTAGGCGCTCCCATCGCGGAGACGCAGCTTCTGATTTTGAGCCCCAAACAACAGCCGGTACCTGTTGGCGCGACCGGCGAAATCTACATTGGCGGTGCCGGGCTTGCGCGAGGCTATCGCGGACAACCCGAGCTTACACAACAGCGGTTCGTTCCCCATCCGTTTAAGCCGAATAGCAAGGAGCGCCTCTACCGAACCGGCGACCTTGCCCGACTTCGGAACGACGGCGGAGTCGAGTTTCTGGGACGTACCGACCATCAGGTAAAAATTAGAGGTCACCGTATCGAGCTAGGGGAAATTGAATCGCTTCTGCTTCGTCACGATCAGATCCGCGACGCTGTTGTTGTCGGCAGAAAGGATTCGACCGGGACCGATGCGCTCGTCGCCTACGTAGTGGGTACACTGGATGCACCCGACGAGTTGCGTGGATATCTGGCAGAGGCCCTGCCCGCATACATGATTCCGTCGCAGTTCATCTCTCTCGAAGCGCTCCCACTCACGCCCAATAGGAAGGTCGATCGTAAGGCCTTGCCCGCCCCGACCGAACGACGGCGTTCGCACAACTCCTCTCCCATGAGCACCCTCGAAAAGAAACTCGCGAGCATCTGGGAAGGAGTCCTTGGACTCGAGGGCATCGGCAGCGATGACGACTTTTTCGCGCTGGGTGGCCACTCACTCCTCGCAACACGCGTCACGGCACTCGTTAGATCTACACTCCAGGTCGATCTTCCAGTACGATCCTTGTTCGACGCGCCAACGATCTCCGAACTTGCGAAGTGGATCGAACGCACCGAGGCGAGCGTAGTTTCCAAAACGATCGCAATCATCGACCGAGGCGGAGAATTGCCACTCTCCTACGCCCAGGAACGCGTGTGGTTCCTCGAGACGCTGTTGGAGGGGCTGCCCACTTACAATGTACCGGCAGCATTTCATGTAGCGGGGTCTTTCGATTGTGGTGCATTTGATGGCGCTCTACAGGATGTTGTTGATCGACATGAAGTTCTACGCTGCTCCGTGCATCTCGATGAGGGTCGCCTAGTTCAGGCGATCGCGGATTCACTGGAAGCAAGTTGCTCCGTTGTCGACTTCGAGAACCTACCTGAATCAGAACGTACAGACGCCGCGCGACGGAAAATCGAGTTTGAATGTCGCAAGTCTTTCAACTTAGCCGAAGGGCCTTTACTGCGAGCAACTGTTGCGCGTATTTCCGCGGCAGAGCATTGGATCGGGATCTCTTGTCATCACTTAGCCAGTGATGCGGTATCCATGGATATACTGATCCGCGAGTTAAGTGCGTTCTATGCCGCGCGCTTAGATGGCATCGATGCAGCGATGAACGATCTACCGATTCAGTATGTAGATTTCGCCGCCTGGCAGCGGCATTCACTATCGAGTAACGACCAAGAACGTCAACTATCCTATTGGCGTCATCGACTCGACCAGGTTTCGCCGTTGGATCTCGCCAGCGATCGACCCCGTCCGTCACGACAGAGTTTCCGTGGTGGCACGTTCCATTTTTCGATTCCCCAGGAATTGGTGGAACGTTTGGTAGCGCTATCTCGGAATAACGGCTCAACACTTTTCATGACGCTGTTATCTGTCTTCAACCTGTTCTTGAGACGTCACTCTGGCCAGAACGATATTGCAGTTGCGACCCCCCTGCTCAATCGCAGCCGGGCCGAGGTCGAAAATCTCATTGGTCTCTTCCTCAATACACTCGTACTTCGCAACGAGCTCAGTATGGCTTCAAGTTTTTCCGATCTCGTCAAGCAGGTCCGAAGAACATGCATTGAAGCTTACGAGAATCAGGACGTTCCTTTCGAGCAGGTTGTTGCCAAAGTCGCGACCCATCGCGACCCCGCGCGAAATCCTTTGGCGCAGGTCTGCTTCACCCTTCAGGAAATCGAGCCTCAGCTCTTCACCCTACCCAACGCCGAAGCGACCCTCGTAGATGTAGAGATGGGAACCGCCAAATTCGACCTGTCGTTCATCGCGAAGACAGAAGCCGACGGACTTGAGGCCGTATTTGAATACAACACCGACCTTTTCGACCTCGCGACAATGGAACGTTGGAGCCAGAGCCTCTTGCAGCTGATCGATCAGGTCACAGCGAATCCAGATACGCCGCTTCACATGCACTCTTCGCTCATGCCGACAGATCATCAGCAAATATTTCCGGAGTTCGTCCCCGCCCCTTCACCGACTTTGCATCATCCAGCCTCTCTCACCGTCCTTGAAGAGAAGCTGGCAAAGATTTGGAGCGAGGTTCTCCAACTGGAAAATATCGGCATTCATGAGGACTTCTTCGCGCTGGGGGGTCACTCGCTTCTCGCAACACGCGTCACGGCGCTCGTTCGATCTACACTCCAGATCGATCTTCCAGTGCGATCGTTGTTCGATGCTCCAACGATTTCCAAACTCGCGAAGTGGATTGAACATATTGACAGCTCCGCGGGCTCAGCACCGATCGCTATTATCGACCGAGGCGGAGAGTTGCCGCTTTCGCACGCTCAGGAACGAATATGGTTTCTCGAGACGCTGATGGAGGGACTACCCACCTACAACGTGCCAACAGCCTTTCATGTGATGGGGCCGCTCGATTGCGCTGCATTCCATGGCGCGCTTCAGGATGTCGTGGATCACCATGAAGCTCTTCGCAGTTCGGTGGCACTCAAAGAGGGTCGACTACTTCAGGTGATTGCGGATTCGCTGCAGGTAGATTGCTCTATCGTCGACTTCGAGCATCTACCCGAGACAGAACGTACAGACGCCGCGCGAAAGAGTATCGAGTTTGAATGCCGCAAGCCTTTCAACCTAGCGGAAGGGCCCTTGCTGCGAGCTACGGTTGCGCAGGTTTCTAACACAGAGCATTGGGTTGGGCTCACTTGTCATCACTTGATTAGCGATGCCGTATCCATGGACAATCTGATGAGCGAGCTAAGCCGCTCATACACCGCACGCCTCGACGGCAAAACGGCCGACGTACCCGATCTGCCCATTCAGTATGCGGATTTTGCAGCCTGGCAGCGAAACTCACTCCCCAGCGAGGAGCAAGAACGTCAACTAGCCTATTGGCGCCGGCGACTCAACCAGGTTCCGCCGTTGGATCTCGCCAGCGATCGACCGCGTCCGTCGCTTCAAAGTTTCCGTGGCAGCATGTTCCACTTTTCTATTCCCCAAGAATTGGTGGAACGTTTGGTAGCGCTATCTCATAACAACAGCTCAACGCTTTTCATGACGCTGCTGTCGGTTTTCAGCCTGTTCTTGAAACATCATTCCGGTCAGAACGATGTTGCGGTCGCAACACCGCTACTCAACCGCAGCCGGAGCGAGGTCGAAAATCTCATTGGTCTCTTCCTCAATACACTCGTACTTCGCAACAAGCTCAGCATGACATCAAGTTTTCAAGACTTCGCTAAACAGGTCCGACAAACATGCATTGAAGCCTACGAAAACCAGGACGTTCCTTTCGAACAGGTCGTTGCTGAAACAACAGCGTACCGTGACCTCGCTCGAAATCCCCTGGCTCAAGTCGCCTTCACGCTCCAGGGGGTCGAACCTGAGCGCCTCAATCTGCCCCAAACCCAAGCGACCCCCGTAGATATAGAGATGGGAACCGCCAAATTCGACCTGTCCTTCATCGCGAGGGCGAAGGCCGACGGGCTTGAGGCCGCTTTCGAGTACAACACCGACCTTTTCGACCTGGCAACGATGGAACGCTGGAGCCACAGCCTCTTGCACCTCATAGATCAAGTCACGGCGAATCCAAATGCTCAGCTTCACGCGTATTCTTCGCTAAATCCCGTTGATCGCAAGCAGATACTCGTGGGGGTCAACGAAACGAAGCGACGCGTTCCGGATGCAACGGTAGTTACGCGATTCATGGAGCAAGCGTTGCTTAGCCCGGACGTTACCGCGGTGCGCTGTGGCGGCGCGTCTTTGACGTACCGCGAACTCGACGAACTATCTTCGCTGCTTACGTGTGAACTTCAGACGCGAGGTGTCAAGCGAGGGGATCGCGTGGGTCTCTGCCTGGAACGATCGGTCGAACTACTGATTGGGATCTATGGGATTCTTAAGGCAGGAGCGGCATATGTCCCGCTCGATCCAAGGCTACCGACCCAACGCTTGACCTACATGATTCGTGATAGTGGGACCGCGGTCTGCGTTACCCAAACATCGTGCTCGTCGGTCTTGGATAGCGATGACCTCGAGTTGGTATGCCTCGATACTCCGTTTGATAGCGACCACGGAACGCAGAGCATGACGGGCTATTTGGATCCGGGGGACCTGGCGTACATCATCTATACCTCGGGCTCCACCGGCACACCCAAAGGAGTTGAGATCGAACACCGCTCGTTGCTGAACCTCATGCTTGGGATGATCGAATCTCCGGGGATCTACCGAGATGATGTATGGGTTTCCGTGGCTCCGGTCTCGTTCGATCTAAGCGTGCCCGATCTCTTTGGCCCACTGATGGTTGGCGCAAAACTCGTACTCGCGAGCGATGAAGAGAGCAGCGATGGATTGCAGCTCTCCGCTTTGCTTAATCGCGTGCGTGCGACGGTGTTGCCCGCTACTCCAGCGACTTGGCGCTTGCTATTGGCCGCAAATTGGCATGGCTCAGGATCACTGCGCGCGATCTGCGGTGGTGACGCGCTCGCGCTTGAACTCGCACATGAGATTGTGGCGCGCGCAGGACGCCTATTCAATTTCTACGGACCTACGGAATCTACGGTTTGGGCTTCAGCCGTCGAAGTGACGCAGCAAACCGATGAGATTTCCATCGGCCGGCCGTTGGCCAATACATCACTCTACGTTCTGGATGAAGATCTACTTCCCGTACCCATTGGTGTTCCCGGCGAACTCTGTATCGGGGGCATGGGTTTGGCGCGTGGTTATCACAATCTGAACAAGTTGACCCGTGAGCGTTTCGTAGCATGCAACACGGCAGTCGGCATCGAGCGCCTGTATCGAACAGGTGACCAAGTTCGCTATCGCGCCGATCGAAGTCTTGAGTACCTCGGACGGCTCGATCACCAAGTTAAGGTACGTGGCTATCGCATCGAGTGCGGGGAGATCGAAAACTGCTTGATGGAGCACCCTGCGGTAAAAGACGTCGCAGTTGTCGCGAAGCGGGACTCGAGCGGTGAGAATCGCCTCGTCGCTTATTGGGTCGCTGATCCCGCTTACGAAGATACGCCGGACCTACATAGTAGAGCCAAGGAACAGCTACCGGGCTATATGGTGCCGTCACTCATTGTGCAATTGGAAGCCTTGCCGCTGTCCCACAACAGTAAGGTCGATAGAAACGCCCTGAGAACCATGACCGATGAAAGCCGGGCGATCGGCGTGGCCTACAAACAGCCGCGCAGTGACTTTGAGTGCTGGCTATCGGTGCAGTGGGAGCGACTGCTTGGCACCAAGACCCTGGGCATCGATACAAACGTATTTGATCTCGGTGCAACCTCTCTGATGGCTGCCACGGTACAGGCGAAGATTTCCGACAAGCTCGCGCGCACGTTCCCGATGGCCGCCATGTTCAGATATCCAACGATCCGGTCACTTAGCGACCACCTGCTTGCGGAAGACGCTGCCGAGTCCAACGCGGAACATCGACCGACAACGCGAAAAGAATCACTGCGGGAATTGGGAAGACTTCGTAGGAATCGACGAAGACAAAGGAGCGAGACATGACAGCAGATGCAGGACACGTACGCGATTCAGACATTGCCATTGTCGGCATGGCAGGTCGTTTTCCAGGCGCACCCAATCTCGACCGGTTTTGGAAGAACCTCATGGAAGGTGTCGAACACCTCGACTACCTGACGGATGAGGAGTTAGCACGAACCGGAATCACTGCGGAACATATGGCGGACCCGGGCTATGTGCGGCTCGCGCGCTTGATGCCCGACGCGATGTACTTCGACGCCAGCTTCTTCAATATGACGCCACGCGAAGCACAACTCATCGATCCTCAGCAGCGTGTGTTCATGGAAGTGGTGCTCCACGCGCTTCAAGACGCGGGCTACGACCCTGGAGCCTACTCTGGCCTCATCGGCCTGTACGCCGGAACCGGATTCAACAACTATCTCACCGAAATGCTACCGGATGCCTTCGCAGGACGGCTGGACGTGATTGAAGCCCTAACCTCGAACGCGGCAGACTATCTTTGCACGCGCGCCTCATATCATTTGAATCTCCGTGGTCCATCGGTAGATATGCAGAGCGCCTGCTCTACATCTCTAGTTGCGATTCACTCCGCATGCCAATCTCTCATCGCCGGTGAATGTGACATGGCGGTCGGTGGTGGGATTGCGATTCGCACGCCTCAACATGCGGGTTACGACTACGTCGACGGGAACGTGCAATCCAGAGATGGACGTGTGCGTTCCTTCGATATCGAAGGCTCCGGTATGGCCTTCGGTAGCGGTACGGGCGTCGTCGTACTGAAGCTCTTGAGCGACGCACTTCGCGATGGCGACAATATTCGAGCCGTCATCAAGGGAACTGCGATTAACAACGACGGCGCCGACAAGGCGGGTTATACCGCCCCGAGTGAAAGTGGGCAGGCGGCAGTCATTTCTGATGCTCTTTCCATCGCTGACATAGAGCCTTCAAGTATTGATTATATCGAAACACACGGCACGGCCACCCCAGTGGGCGATCCCATTGAAGTCGGCGCCCTTAATCGTGCGTTCGCGGGTCGACATCGGGGGCCGAACACATGCGGCATCGGTTCAGTAAAGACAAATATTGGTCATATGGACGCTGCAGCTGGGGTCGCGGGTCTTATTAAAACAACATTGAGTTTGCAGAACGGACTGATTCCAGCCAGCCTTAACTTCAAAACTCCGAACCCAAACGTTCCCTTTGACCAGGGCCCATTCTTTGTGAACGCGGAGCTACGTAAGTGGCCCGATACGGATACGCCTCATCGCGCCGGGGTGAGCGCCTACGGCGTGGGCGGCACCAATGCCCATGTTGTAGTGGAGCAAGCACCTGTCATGCCCCCTTCAGGGCCATCACGAAGTGCGCAATTGCTTCTACTCTCAACACGGAGTCGTACCTCTCTCGAGACCGCGACAAGTGAGCTCGCACGGCATCTCGAAGCCGATCAGCAGCTTTCGTTCGCAGATGCCGCCTACACGCTCAAAGTTGGACGTGCGCGGCGCGACCATCGTCGCGCGTTGGTTTGCAGCGACACCGATGAGGCGATCCACACGCTGCAATCGCCCAACCCACTCAGTATGACGGATCGCAGTAACTCGACCCAAGATCGTCCCGTGATCTTCATGTTCTCGGGTCAAGGTTCGCAGTACGTCAACATGGCCAAGGATCTCTACGACGAAGAACCGAGCTTTCGCCTAGATGTGGACCGCTGCTCCGAAATCCTCCAACCGCATCTCGGGCTTGATCTTCGCGAAGTCATCTATCCCCACGACGACAAGGTCGAAGAGTCCAATGACTTGCTCGCGCAAACTTGGATCACCCAGCCAGCTGTCTTCACCATCGAGTACGCGATGGCGCGGCTTTGGATGTCGATCGGCATACAACCCATTGCGATGATTGGCCATAGCCTAGGCGAGTATGTCGCCGCTTGTCTGGCCGGCGTGTTCAGTTTGGAAGATGCGCTGCGCTTGATTGCCCGGCGGGGTCGCCTGTCTCAGGACTGCGAGTCGGGATCTATGATGTCGCTCGAAATACTCCCCACCGATCTCGAAGCGATATTGCCACGCGAGCTTTCGATCGCAGCAATCAACGGGCCGATGCACTGCGTCGTCGCGGGCCCGACCGAGCATATGGAACGCTTCAAGGAGGTTCTCACCGGGCGCGACCAAGGCTTCCGGCCGCTACATATCTCCCATGCCTTTCATTCATCCATGATGGAGCCCGCGATGGAGCCATTCCGACGCGAGTTCGACAACGTCACACTCAACCCGCCGACCATGCGATTGATTTCGAATGTGACCGGTAAGGAGCTTTCGGCCGACGAAGCCACCGATCCCGACTATTGGGTTCGGCATATCCGGACGGCGGTTCGGTTTGCGGAAGGCATCCAAACCGCTGCAGAGGGCAACGAGGCCATGCTACTTGAAGCAGGCCCCGGACGGGCGTTAGCGACGTTGGCTGGTCTACAACAGGACCCAGCGCGTATCTCAACCTCATTGCGTCACCCTAAGGAACGACAAAACGATCTGCGTTTCTTTCTCGCAAAGATCGGCGAAATCTGGACCGCGGGCGTGGACATTGATTGGGATGCTTTCTATGCACGCGAGGACCGTCGCCGTGTATCCCTGCCGGCTTATCCATTCGAACGGCAGGAATATGTGGCTCCAGGGAACGATGTGCTGAAGCAGGCGTTTGCACGGTCCCGGCCGGTCCATCCGCTACTCGGGTACATCGAGGCACAACCACCTTCCTCTTCTTACACTCTTTCGCTCAAGGAAGAGCTACCTGAATATCTGCTCGATCATCGCGTTTACGATATGGCGATCTTACCCGCAACCGCTTACTTGGAAATGGGTCTCGCATGCGCCAAGAGAATCGGTTGGGCGGGTGAGTGCGTGCTTCGCGACGTCCACTTTGAACGGGCTTGCCCGCTTGATGAAGAGTCGCGAGATCTCACAACATCGATTGTTCCCGACGGCAACAATCGCTTTGCATTTCGAATTTACAGCTCCGACACGGGCGCAAACAGCGAAACCCGCTGGACCTTACACGCTCGGGGCGAGATCGAACGCTCGACAACGACTCAATCAAGCGACAACCTCGCGGAGATTCGGGAACGCTGTTCCGCAGGAGAGTTCACGGGAGAAAGCATCTACGCATCCATGGATGCGGTTAACTTCCACTTTGGTCCAGCATTCCGAGGCCTGCAGCATCTTTGGTACCGTCGAGGCGAAGCCCTGGGTCAGGTGGTACTGCCTGAACATTTAAAGGCCGGGAAAGACGGCTATACGATCCACCCTGCGTTCTTGGATTCGTGCCTCCATATTTTGAACGCAGCCTACCCTGAGAACACAGAGGACGGGCCGTATTGGCCGGCAAGCACTGGAAGCCTGCGCGTTCTCGGAGAGATTCCGGACGAGGTCTGGACACACGCGGTCGGTCGCCATGGCAAAGAGTCTGGCACGCTCGAGATGGACCTTCGCTTGCTCAATGCAGACGGCGCAGTCGTTGCTGAGTTCAAAAATCTCTTACTGCGGAAAATTCAAAAGACCGTGAAGGCCCATACAGAGGATGACCCTTCGGATTGGCTTTACAACGTTGAATGGATCGAGGTCGATGAGTTAGAACCCGGTGAGACGCGGCCAACCCTGGAAGCACCGTGGGTCATTCTGGAAGATAGAAATGGCCTGGGTCGAGATCTTGCTCAGCGTCTCGACGCTGTCGGTGAGTCATCCGTACTGATCTCTGAAGATGATGACGAACGTTGGAAGAAACTCGACGCCGCGCTGACGGCCGAACTGTCACCGCACGGACTGGTTGCGCTTTGGGGCTTGAACACGGAAGCCGGTGTGGGCGAACCGGATCGCGTTATGGGATCAACCCTTGATACTGTGCGCGTCGCACGGGCGATTTTGGACCGCAGCCCGCAAAATCCCTCGCCGCTTTGGTTGGTCACTCGCGGCGCTCAAACAACCACGACCGACGATCCCCTAACAGCTCCGTCACAGGCACCGTTATGGGGCCTGGGGCGCTGCATTGCAGCAGAACATGCGAACCTCGACACCACACTCATAGATCTCGATGGCAGTGACACGATTCAAGACGCTGAAGTTCTACGAAAACTGCTCGGCGCTTCGCATTCGGAGACGCAATACGCCGAACGGGCGGGGCGATTCTTCGTACCGCGTCTCGTTAGTTATAAAGATCAGTCGACCCAGCCGCTGCCCGAAATCCATGAAGACGCGAGTTACCTGATCACGGGTGGACTCGGCGGCCTGGGCTTGGCGTGTGGCAAGCGCTTAGTCGAACGAGGTGCCAAGAATTTGGTCCTCATGGGACGTAGTGCCCCGGATGAAAACACCGAAGCTGAACTCGCCGCGCTGCGTGAACAGGGTATACACATCACTGTCGCGCAGGCAGATATTTCGGACTTCGATGCCGTGAGCAAGGTTTTTGATGAGATAGATGCCAATCTCCCGCCGTTGCGCGGTGTGGTTCATTCTGCGGGCGTTATCGACGACCGTGGCTTCATGGACCAGGATACAGACAGCTTCATCAAAGTCATGTCACCCAAGATCCCGGGGACTTGGAATCTTCATCGTTTGACCGCTGACCGGGAAATCGATTTCTTTGCCCTCTTCTCTTCGGTCTCATCCATCGTCGGAAACCCTGGTCAGTCCAACTACGCTGCAGCGAATTGCTACATGGACGCGTTCGCCGCGTGGCGCCAGCAGCAGGGTCTACCCGCAGTCAGCATGAACTGGGGGGCGTGGGCTGAAATCGGTCTAGCCGCGCGTTGGCAGCCTGAGAAAGCGTTACTGGGTTGGCCTGAATGTATTCCGGTAAAGGAGGGACTCGATCTCTTTGATCGTTTCCTACAGGGACGCGAATGGCAGATTGCGGTCTTCCCTTACCATAAAGAGACCTATGTCGAGTGGTTTGCGCAAAGCGGAGGGACACCATCCCTCTTTAAGGAGCTGCTCCGCGAGTTCCGCATTGAACTGGGAACCGCAGCAGTCGTTCGTTACCCGCGACCCGACCTGGTCGATGAATATGTGGCGCCACGCAATAAGCGCGAAAAGGCCATCATAGAAGTCTGGGAATCCTTCCTTCGCATCGCGCCACTCGGCATCGATGACAATTTCTTTGAGCTCGGTGGCAACTCACTGCTCGCGGCCCAAGTCACGACACGTATCAACGCAACATTGGGTGTTCACCTAAACGTGAGTGCGTTACTCGAAACGCTGACCGTGGCACGCCTCGCCGCATTGCTCGACGAATCCGTTCCTGTTGAAGACGCGGTCATGATCCCGCTCAAATCTGTTGATCGCAGCGAATCGATTCCGGCTTCCTTCTCACAGCAACTGCTCTGGTTCCAGAGCAAGGTGAGTGGCGTCTTCTCGATTCCTGTCGCGCATATATTCGAAGGATCGATCGACGTAAAGATGCTCGAAAAAGCGATCAATGAGATTATTCTCCGCCACGAAACACTGCGTACCGAGCTGCGACCCGAGGGCAATCAGCTGATGCAGGTGATTCATCCCCATGTATCACGGGGCCTTGAAGTCGTTGACTTACGAAACGCGAGCCACGAGGAGATCCAAGCGGTAGCTCAAGCAGACACGGATCGCGAGTTTGAAGGCGCGTCCGATCCACTACTTCGGGCAAAGCTCTACAAGCTGCCCGACGAACGCCAGGCCCTGATGATGCTGGTTCATCATCTCGTTTTCGACATGGTATCGATCGGTGTGCTCCACCGCGAACTCTCGACGCTCTATCACGCTTTCACGCGCGGCGAGCCCTCGCCGCTGAAACCCTTGGCAATTCAATACGGCGACTTTGCGGTCTGGGAACGGCGCCGCTTCGAAAGCTTGGGCACCGCTGAGCCCGACCCAGTCCTAGAGAAGAATCTCGACTATTGGAAGACCTACCTCAAAGACCTCCCGATGATGGAGTTCCCGGTCGACGTACCCCTTTGCAAAGAACATCAAGTCGCCACGATTTACGAGACAATGAACCCGCAGACTGAAGCGTCGCTGCGTGCGTTGGCGCTCGAGGAACGGGCCACGGTCTTCGTGACAGCGCTCGCCGCATTCCAGGTCTTGCTCGGGCACTACAATGGACGCGACGAAGAAGTCGTGAATACGGTTTCAGGTAGGCGAGAACGCGCTGAACTCGAACTCATGATCGGTGCGTTCTTTGAACCGATGTCGGTGCGTGCATCACTCGGAGGCAATCCCAGCTTCCGCCGTGTAGTAGATCAGGTACGAGACGGACTCAACGGCGGCTACCGTCATGGGCTGCCCACACTTAAGATCATCGAGGCCATGCCTGAAATCGCTGGCGGTACCGCAAAGAGTCGCCGTGTTGTCTTCATATTCAATCCGGTGCCCGCTCAATTGGAGCTAACCGGCACAAAACCCGTGCTGCAAAACGATATTAAGGTCGCGGATTCTGATTTCCCGGTCGATCTTTGCATCGGGCTTCTCGAGCCCTCATTGGGCGACGGGCTCGTGGCGTCCATCGGCTACAACGAGCGCGCCATTCATAAGAATACGGCTACAACGTTCCTCACTCGCTACCAACGCCTGCTGGACCTCGCCTGCAACGATGCCGATCGCGGTATCGTGGAGCTGCTAAGCGAGGCCTGCGAAGAAAGCACATGATCGGACTTCGCGGATACTGGTACATTGGTTGCGCATCCTCACGATTGCGCGCCAAGCCGAAAGCATTTCGCATACTCGATGAGCAGCTCGTTCTGTTTCGTGACGAACAAAACGTTCCACACGCGTTGGTCGATCGCTGTCGCCACCGGGGTGCACGACTGTCTCAGGGTCGTTGCATCGCGGGAAAGATCGAATGTCCCTATCATGGTTGGCGTTTCGCAGGTTCCGGAGAATGCACGGAGATCCTTTCGCTCACCCGAGACCAGCGAATGCCGTCGGGAATTCAGGTTCCGTCCTATCCGTGCGTTGAGCTCGACGGCAATATTTGGATTTACATGGCACGCGACGGCGAGCAACCCGGAACTCCGCCGCCAGGTATCCCAAAGTTCGAGCGCTACCGCTGGGTGCAAGGCTCAATCGACCACGCATGCTCGTTTCAAGACCTGCTTGAAAACGTGTTGGACATTGCTCACCCCGCCTTCGTCCATCCATGGACGCATCCGTTTTGGTATTCGCGCAAGTTTATGGGGTTTCCAGAAAAGCAAGTGGAGTTGCGTGTAACGGAAAATGGTATTACAACGACGGCCCCGCCAACGAACTCCGGCGACGACAGTATTCCGGAAGACATTCCCCTCTTCGGTGCTTGGGAGTTACCGGATCGCGTGGTCACGATGGGCCGAGTGGGCTCGTTTGAATTTGCATCTTGGATGCATTTCGTTCCGACCAGCGAAAACAGTTGCCGTCTTGAGTACACACACCGCAACCCTTTCCCCTTCGGGCCCAAACTGTCTTGGCGAAAACGGGAACCCCTATTGTTGCGCCAGGATCGAGTGCTCCTTGAAGCGATTTGCTCTGCGCGACAGGCGGAAGGCCCTATTCCGGAGCGCAGCGTGGCCATCGATGAAATCCCACTGACGATCCGCCGGATCCTGAAACTTGCCGCTGACGGACTATGGGAAGAAAAACGCGAATCATTGCCCAAGCGGCGCGTCATTGGGGCACGGTATTAGGTCGTTCCACGGCTGGAGTTCGCGAAGCAATGAAACGACCCGAACATATTACGGTCATGAACGTGGGTTCGCGAGACGATGTTCATCCCTTCATTGCCCTTGGCGAAGGTCTTCAACGGGCGGGACATAAAGTCACCGTAGCGACGCATTCCGGCTACGAGGCGAAGGTGCGCGAACGCGGGATGGACTTTCGCCCGATCTTTTCTCCGCAGTCAACCGGGCTAGCGGACCTTCTCTGTTCGCTAGAAGTGAAGGCAGCCGGGCGCAACCCGATCAAGAGAATCGCTGCGGCGCTACAATTGACTGAGAAATATCACCGGCGATTGCGCAGCGACATCGTGCGAGCTTGCGATGGAGCCGAGGCCTTGGTGCTTTCGCCGCCGGCTCAAACCGCCTTTCATATCGCGGAGCAACGACAGATCCCCGCGATCATCGGCAACGTCCAGCCAGCGTATCGCACGAGCGAGTTTCCACACTTTCTCATGCCAAATTGGCTTCGCTTCGGACGTAGCTTCAATCACTTGAGCTACGTCGCGCTTGAACAAGCGATGTACCAGACCTATCGCCGCGGCACAAACAGCTGGCGCACGCGTAAACTAGGCCTGGATCCACTTCCGATGGCCGGGCCGCAAGCGTTGGTCGAGAAGTACAAACCGCTGATGTTGTTCGGTCATAGCGCTGCCCTCATTCCGCGCCCGTCAGACTGGCCCGAGCATTGCTACGTAACCGGCTACTGGTGGCTCGATACCGAAGCGTATTTCGATCCTTCCGCTGATCTCATGCGCTTTATTGGAGCCGGTGATCCACCGGTTCTGATCTGCCTTGGTGACCACGCGAAAAAGCAGACGAACAGAATCCTGCGGGAAATTACCGACGCTGTGCGCAAATCGGAAAGACGGTCGATTGTGATCACGAATGACGATCGCGTAGAACTCGGACAGCTTCAGGGTGACATCTTCATGACGGACTTCATCTCCTTCGACTGGATCCTACCGCGCATTTCAGCGTTCGTGCATTACGCAGGAGCGGAAACGACTTTTCTGGGTTTGCGCTCCGGTATACCTACTGTCGCCGTGCCTTTCCACTTCGATCAGCGATTGTGGGCAGAGTCGGTACGCCGGCAAGGCGCTTCGCCGACCCCGCTTCGTCCGAAGCGACTTACGGCCGATAAACTAGTAAAGGCACTGGATCACGCGATCAACGATCCCTCGCTCGTACGACGGCGCGAAGAAATTAAAGATGCGATCGCGAAAGAGGATGGTGTTCGTGACGCTGTGGCGTTAATCGAAAAACGTCTCGAGCGTCAAGGCGGGCCCTAATCGAAACCCAGGCAAGTCGAAATCTACGTTAGCGCTTGTACGATTTGCTGAATCACCTGATCTCGACAATCGTTAATGAAGAAGTGGCCGCCATGAAAAACGTTCATCGTGAAACGATTGGTCGTCTGCGTCCTCCACGGCTCAATTTCGTGACGCTCGACCAATTGGTCTCGGTCACCGGCGAACGCGGTCAGAGGAATGTCAAAAGCGTCCTCGTGCGCCCATTCAATGGTTTCACTCATCTCGAAATCTGCTCGAATGGCGGGAAGCATCAGGTCCATCAATTCGTCGCTCGCGAGGACTTCTGCCGGCGTTCCGCTGAGACGTTTAAGTTGATCGAGCAACTCCTCACGACTGCGGTCGTAGAATGCTCGCCGTAAATTGGAAACGTGCGGTGCGCGTGCGGCGGAAACGATAAGCTGTGAGGGCAGTGGATCGCCGCGCCGGCGCAGCTCGCGTGCAAGCTGAAACGCCAATTGCCCGCCCAAGCTATGGCCGAAGAACGCAAACGGCCGATCGAATAAGGGTCGAAGACCTTCGGCCATCACGGGAATAAATGCGTCCATACGCTTAACCACAGGGTCCCGAAATCTGGATCCTCGTCCTGGATACTCTACCGGCAAGACCTCGATGTCTTCAGGAATGGATCGATGCCAATTGCCAAAAACGCTTGCCGCGCCGCCCGCGTAAGGAAAACAAAACAAACGTAGCCGCGCGGCCGGCCTTGGATTCGTACGAACAACCCAATGATTCCTCTCTCGTGAACCCAAGCTTTCTTCGCCCCTATCTAGCAAAACACGCAAGCAACATACCGCTAGAAGCTCCAAAAAGCATACACGAGCGAAGCGAGTCAGCTGCCGCGCGGGCCGCGATCGGAATAGTGGAAACCGCGCCAACGCGCGCGGTTTCTCATCCGTTTATCGCTAAGCGCTGGGCCGGAACTCGAATACCACCGAAGGCACGTACGCAGTCACGTGCCGCGCGGGAAGGCGAGCTGTGCTCGCCGATAACCCGCTAAGACTGGTGGGCGATGCGGGGTTCGAACCTGCGACTTCCACCGTGTGAAGGTGGCACTCTACCACTGAGTTAATCGCCCACGAAGACTTCAGACTAGCGCGAGCCGGCCCTCGCCCACAACGTCAAACTACTCGTCGTTCACTACGCGTCGGAAGGCCTCCGCGTGCTTCATTCCATGGGGCTGGCCGATATGCGCAGTGTAGGCGCGAATCAACGCCTCAAAACCCGCCCGATCCTCCTCATGCATCTCCGGCTCGTAGGCCTGCAAACGGCGTCCGAACTGAGACACGTGGGAACAAAACGCGCTGATCTTCTGTTCGATCGTGGTTTCGATATCGATGAAAACGTTCGGCTCGTGCGATTCATAGAAGTACGCGACGGGAACTTCATGCGGCTCGAGGCCCTGTTCTAGCAGATCCGGAAAATACAGATGCCATTGGGACGCGCGCATCGCGTCGATGGTACTGAACGCCGAAGCACGATGGTCACTCTTATGAAACTGTTCCCACTGCGCACCCGGATCAAACGAAAACACCGCGTCGGGTCGAAGCCGTCGCAGAATCTCCGCACCTTGGCGGCAGAGCTGCCGCGGATCCACGTACTCGAGTTCGCCATCACCGTGGCCGACCCAATGTAGGTTTTCGACCGGAATACCCAACTGCGCCGCGGCAGTCTCCTGCTCCTGGCGACGGATCGCGGTTAAACGCTCGGCCGTCATGCTGCGATCTTTCGAACCTTTGTCATCGTCGGTGTACATCACCAAGTGAACCTGATTCCCCGCTTGAATCAAACGCGCGAAGGTACCTGCAGCGTGCAGGTCATCGTCGGGGTGAGCGCCGAAACAAACGATCGTGCGCTCGGTCCAGTCTTCGATACGCTCGGGTAGCATCACGGCCTAAGAGCGACCGCTCTCCCGGCTGCGTTGTATTGCCGCGCCGACAAAACTTCGAAACAGCGGATGCGGCTCAAAGGGTGTCGATTTGAATTCAGGGTGCGCCTGACAGCCGAGAAACCACGGATGATCCGCGATTTCGACGATCTCGACGAGTTTACCGTCGGGCGAGGAACCCGAAACTTTCAATCCTGCAGCCTCGAGCCGGTCGCGATACTCGGGATTCACCTCATAACGATGCCGATGTCTTTCGGTGACTTCGGTCGCGCCATACGCGCGTGCCGCTAACGTGCCGGATTCGATCCGACACTTGTACGAACCCAAACGCATGGTGCCACCCGTCTCCGCGCGATCACGCTGATCGGGCATGAAGTCGATGACCGGATGCGGCGTCGCGGGATCGATCTCTTTCGAATTTGCACCCGATAGACCCGCAAGATCGCGTGCGGCTTCAATCACCGCACATTGCATTCCGTAACAAATCCCGAAATACGGAATGTTGTTTTCGCGTGCGTAGCGAATCGCCGAGATTTTTCCTTCGGCGCCGCGCGGCCCAAAACCGTGCGGAACCAGGATACCATCGACCGCGGCTAAGACATCGAGCGAACTACCTTCGAGCTTGTCGGAGTCGACATAGGTAATGTCGACCGCTGCCTCGTGTGCCAGGCCACCGTGTGTCAGAGCTTCGTTCAAACTCTTGTACGATTCCGTCAGGTCGACGTATTTTCCGACCATGGCGATCTGGACTCGCCGTACGGGGTTCTTAATCAGATTGACGACGCGCTCCCAGCGCTCAAGTGATGGCTCGCCGGTCCAAATATTGAGGCGCTGAACCAACCCGTCATCGAGACCTTCGTTATGCAGCACCAGCGGGAGTTCGTAGATGGTTTCCACATCCTTCGCCGCGATGACGGCTTCCTCTTCCACATTGCAAAAAAGCGCGATCTTGGCTTTCACGGAGCGTGGCAGGAATCGATCCGTGCGACAGAGCACGATATCGGGTGCGATACCGATGGACCGCAGTTCCTTCACAGAATGCTGCACCGGTTTCGTCTTCAACTCTCCCGCGGTCGCAATGTACGGCACGAGCGCGATATGGACGTAGAGCACATTTTCACGGCCACAGTCGGAACGCAGCTGACGAATCGCCTCAAGGAACGGCAATGACTCGATATCGCCAACCGTTCCACCGATCTCAACGATGAGAATGTCGGCCGTCTGACCCACCGAGATAATATGTTCCTTGATCTCATCCGTGACGTGCGGGATCACCTGCACTGTCGCACCCAAGTACTGGCCGTTACGTTCTTTCTCGATCACACGTTCGTATACGCGACCCGCCGTCAGATTGTTCTGACGCCCTAACTTCGCACTGACGAAGCGCTCGTAATGACCCAGGTCGAGATCGGTTTCGGCCCCATCATCGGTGACATAGACCTCACCGTGCTGAAACGGGTTCATCGTGCCCGGATCCACATTTAGATAGGGATCGAGCTTCAGAAAGCTCACCTGAAGTCCGCGTGCTTCCATCAGCGCGCCCATTGCAGCGGATGAGAGGCCTTTGCCGAGCGATGAGAGGACGCCGCCCGTCACGAAAATATACTTAGTCGGGCGCTTCATTCGACTCCTCCCCCCGTCGGTCCCCACCACTCATACTTCAAGCGCGTCGAATCGTAAAGTCTCATCTGCGTCCACTCGCTAGCGCGGCTTCTACACGCGCTACATCCTCGGGCGTATCCACTTCGAGCGCGCGATGCAAAACCGTCGGAACCGCGATTGCGACGCCGTGTTCGAGCGCGCGCAGCTGCTCTAAGCGCTCCTCCTTTTCGAAGGGCGTTTGCTCCAGACCCGCATAGCGCAGTAGAAATTCGCGACGATAGGCGTAGACCCCGATATCGCTGTAGACCGTGAGCCCGCGTGCGCGATGCTCCGCTTCGACCCGATCGCGATTGAAATACGCCTGCTCGGCAGGCACATCTTCGATGATCGGCAGCCGTGTGAAAGTCAGCGCGAAATCATTCACGTCAACCACGACCTTACCGCGATTCGGGTCGAGGCGATCCTCGGGTCGATCGAGCTCGGTCTTCAACGTTCCCATCATCACGCGTGGATTGCTACGCAGCGGCTCTATGAGCGCCGCAAGCGTCTCGGATTCAATCATGGGCTCGTCGCCCTGCACGTTGCAGACGATCTCATCACTGAGGTCCTTTGCGACCTCAGCCAGCCGATCGGTACCCGTGGGGTGATCCGATGAGGTCATGCGTGCCGAATAGCCCGCCGCCTCAACGACCCGAAGGATGCGCTCGTCATCGGTCGCAACCAGAAATGCGTCGAGCACACCCGCGGTCACGGCAGCGTGCACGCGGTCTGCGACATGCAGAATCATCGGACGACCGGCGAGTTCGAAAAGGGGTTTTCCGGGGAAACGTGTGGAGCCGTAACGCGCTGGGATAATCGCCGTGACGCGCATGGCCCCCCGAATTACCGCTTACTGAACTGGAAGCGAGCGCGAGCGCCGCGCT
>JAJDAK010000063.1 GCA_029261895.1 Deltaproteobacteria bacterium | reverse complement strand
AAGCGCTCGCCCGGCGTAACCCCTGCACGTGTAGCCACCGCGTGATATGCAGTAGCCACCGCATCCGCCAGGATGGCACCGTGTTCGAAGGAAATGCTCGCGGGAAGCGCGCGGATACATGTGGCAGGTACAACGATCTCTTCGGCGAATGTACCGTCGCGAGCCATACCCAGGATTCGCGCTTGCGGGCACAAGCCGAGGTGTCCCTCACGACACGCCGCACATGACCCGCAGGTCTCGGTCGGCAACAGGAGCACACGACCTCCGACCGCCACACCCGAGATACCCTCCCCAACCTCAGCGACAATACCCGCGCCCTCATGACCCATGGTGACGGGCAGACTCGGCACGGGCAGCCGACCGTGTGCGGCGTGCAAGTCAGTGCCACAGACACCCGCGGCCTGCACCGCGACACGCACCTCGCCCGGACCGAGTGTGGGCTCGGGAATCTCTTCGACTCGAACCTCGGGACCTTCGTACAGTCGGACGGCGTTCATTTCACTCCTTTACTCAGCACCGTGTACATCGCGCTCGCGGTCTTTCCACCAAGGGTCGCGCAACACACGTCGCAGAATCTTTCCAACGGCAGTCTTTGGAAGCTCTTCGAGCACTTCGATCGCCTTGGGCACCTTGAAGCGGGCTAGCCGTTCTTTGCAGAATGCGATGAGCTCGTCGGGCGTCACACTGGCGTCGGATCGAAGTACGACGGTCGCACGGATCGCTTCTCCCCACTTCGGATCGGGCACGGCGAAGACTGCACACTCAGCTACCGCCGGATGCTCACAAAGTTCGCCCTCGACCTCGGCGGGATACACGTTGAAGCCACCGGTAATGATTTTGTCTTCCTTGCGGTCGGCCAAGAATACATAGCCCTCCGCGTCCATGCGGCCGAGATCGCCAGTGCGCAACCAGCCGCTGTGCAATCGCGTGCAGTCAAGGTCGGGTCGTTTCCAGAAGCCCGGTGTCACCCAAGGAGCAGATACGCAGATTTCCCCCACAGCGTCGGTGGGAGCAAGCTTGTCATCGGCCGCGAGAATCCGCACCTGGGCGAAGGCCGCGCACTCACGTCCAACAGAATGCAGACGTTCCGTTCTGGACTCGAGCGCAACGACGTGTTCTTCGGGTCCCATCCAGGTGTTGAGACCATAGGCTTCTGTCTGGCCAAAGCCGGTGTAGAGCACAGGCCCGAGCCGTTCAAGCGAGCGCCGAACCAAGCCGGGTGCGGCAGGTGCGGCCGCGTAGAGAACCACGCGCAAGCTAGAAAGATCGACGTTGGCGGCATCCGGATGATCGAGCAACATACGAAGAAGCGTCGGAATCACCAACAGCATTGTGATGCGATGCTCAGCAATAGCACCGAGCATCGTCTTTGGATCCGGCCCGGGTAGGATTACAAGCGTTGCACCCGCAACCCAACTGGTATCCATCGCGCGTCCACCAAAGTGACTAAGCGCAAGTTGACCCAACAACTGATCCTCGGGCCCGACACGAAACGCGCTGGCCCAAGCTCCCATGGCAGCCGCGACGCTGGCGTAACTATGGGTGACACCCTTCGGATCGCCCGTTGTGCCGGAGGTGTAGAGAATCTGCGCAAGTGAGGAAGGTGCGCCATCAATAATAAGTGGTTGCGTAGATTCGGCGTCCGCCCGTGTAGCAAGATTCTGCACAGCTTCGACATTCGCCAGCGCGAGCGGTGTCGCAGTGCTGCCAGCTGCAGCCATTGCGCGCGGCACGGTCTCAGCCCCTAAGGCAATCACAAAACGTGCCTCGGAATCGCGCGTCATAAAAACGTGCTCGCCTTCGGTGAGTGCGCCGAGTAGCGGAACGAGCGCCCCACCCGCTCGTGCAATCGCGATCACCGTTTCCACGTACTCGATACGATTTTCCTGCACCACCGCCACACGCTCGCCGGGCTCGAGTCCCAAACCGACCAGCGCGCGAGCGAGCTGCGTTGCTCGCGCGTCGAGCTCACGATAGTTCCGCCGACGCTCACCGTCGATCAATGCGACACGATCGGGCCAGCATCGGGCAGCACGTGTGGGGTAATGCGAATAAGGATGAATCACGGCTTTCCCTTGCGCCGCTCGGCGGGGATGTGGCGCTCCGCTGGACCCGCATAGTGCGCGCCCAGTTCAGGCGGAATGATTCGCAGCGGCACACCTTCGTGAATTTCTTCGACCACATGCGCGAGGATCGCCATGCCGTAACCGAGCGCACCGAGCCCACCAATCGCGAGCGGATCAAACTGAAGGTCGGCAAGGAGCGCACCGAGCGCTCCGGCCAGATTAATCGGGATACGTCGTCCCTTACTCTCGGCCAGCTCCGTTTCGATCGCATCCAACATCCTGCCGTGCGCATTCCAACCATCTCGCTCGATGGCAAGTCGACGAACGGTGACTGCACGTGGCTCCGCACCCTTATGTATCGGGTGACCTAGGCCCGGTACCACACCGTGTCGCTCCAGCCATAGCTCGACCGCGCGTGCTGCAGCATCGGGCTCATCGAGTTTCCACGACACAGCCTCGATCAACATCTCCGCCGGCTCCTGTGGAGATCCGGTTACCGATCCACTCGCAAGCATTCCGCTGGCCAGAGCGGGCACTGGCGAGTCAGGAAAGGCGGATGCGGTATAACGCGCAGCACACGCCGCGGCACTGATGAACTGCTGGTCCATACCACTACGCAGCACAAGATCGAAGAGTGCGGTCTCTCGCTCATCGGGAAGTTCGCCGCGTAGAATCAGAAACGCCGACTCCACGTACGACAAGTTCTCAATCAGTTCTTCCACCGGATACCCACGCACCCAGATCCGGCCGCTCTCGGCTCGACTGATATGCGTGGTCCAGTACTCACTCCAATCGCCGGAGGCAACATACTCACCAACGTGTCGCTTCTTGGGGTGGGTCATGCGTGTTATCTCCCCTTGAACTCGGCTTTGCGTTTTTCAAAGAAGGCAGCCGGACCCTCGCGGGCATCGTCGCTTTGGCGCACGGGTTCCGCCAATAACTGCTCGAGTCGCAGGCCCTCCTCAAGCGGCAAGTCAAGCCCACGCCAGACCGCAGCTTTGGCCGCACGAACAGCAAGCGGTGCGTTTTCGGCGATGCGCGATGCGAGGGCCAGTGCCGTAGCACGAAGTTCTTTGAACGGTACAACGACGCTAACAAGTCCGATGCGCAACGCCTCCTCTGCGTCGATTCGACGTCCGGTCAGGATCAGATCGAGCGCTCGTTCCGGTCCGATCAGACGCGGCAGGCGCTGTGTACCCCCGGCACCGGGGATGATGCCGCGCGTAACCTCGGGTAGGCCAAAGGTCGCGTGGTCGGCTGCAACGCGTAGATCACAAGCGAGCGCGATCTCCAGGCCACCGGCCAGGCAATGGCCGTTGATGGCTGCCACAATCGGTTTGTCGACTGCGAGGTTGCGCGTGATGCCACCCAAACCGGGCTCGCGATCGGCGCGACGCAGGCGTTCTGCCGACGTAAGGCTGCGATAAAACTCCGCCACGCCACGGAGATCAGCACCCGCACAGAAGGCCTTGTCCCCTGCGCCAATTAACACAGCGACACGTAATCCGTCGTCGTCGCTGAAATTCCGCCAAGCCTCGATCAGCTCATCGCTGGTCTTGAAATCAAGCGCGTTGCGCACCTCGGGTCGATCGATTGTCAGAATCGCAACCGCTCCCTCGTGTTCGAAGCGAATGGTCACCGTCTTGCTCCTTCTTCCTCGGCCGGCTCGAAACGGGGCAATACAAACTCGCCCGACGCTTCGAAACGCACACGCAGCGGCATGTCGATGCGTACGTCCTCCGGCATACAACCAACGACGTTTGAAACCAATCGCGGCCCCTCTTCGAGTTCGACGAGCGCGACGACATAGGGTGCCGGCAATCCGGGATGATAGCT
This sequence comes from Deltaproteobacteria bacterium, assembly GCA_029261895.1. Lineage (GTDB taxonomy): Bacteria > Myxococcota_A > UBA9160 > SZUA-336 > SZUA-336 > JAJDAK01. Next base: position 13,435 of record JAJDAK010000063.1, on the reverse strand, counting down.
GCGGCGATAGATTCCGAAGGAGTAGACACGACCACGGCCGGAGAGTGGACAAACCGATAGTTCTGCGGACCAACACTGCGGACAACACGGTCCGGGCGGCAGAAAACAGTGACCGCAGTCTTCGCAGCGTGCAGCTTCCAGACTTTGTCGCTGACACGCGTCCCAGAACGGTTGGGTGTATGCGTCGGGTTGCGGCTGTGGTGGTGTCGGGGCTGCGTCGCTCATACGTTTCTTCCCAGCACAAGTGTTGCGTGCGTATTCATACCGAGCCCGTGCCCGGAGACGAGCGCAAGTTCTGCGTCGGGGACCTGTCGGGCTCCAGCGTCGCCGCGAAGCTGACGCACGGCTTCAATGACATGCAACATACCGCCGCCATAACCCTCGGCGAGAAGTCCGCCGCTTGGATTAACAGGCAAAGTACCGCCAGGACCGATGCGCCCGCCCTCAACGAAGGACCCGGACTCACCCTTCTTGCAAAAGCCGTAGTCCTCGAGCTGAAGCAAGACCACGATCGTGAAGCAGTCGTAGAGCATCGCTACGTCGATATCGGAAGCAGTGATTCCAGCCTGGGCGAGGGCCTTCGGGCCGCAGTGCGCGGCCGGCAGCGACTCGAAGTGATCGGGCGATGCGTAGGTAGAAAGACTGTGCGCCTGTGCATGACCGAGGAGCGAGATCGCGGGGCACGGCAAGTCGGCGGCACGCTCTTCAGTCGTAACCAGGACCGCAGCGGCACCGTCTGAAACCAAACAACAGTCGAGTCGACGCAGCGGCTCAACAACGGGATCGGATACAAGGTAATCGTCCATCGATATAGCACGGCGCTTTTGCGCATGCGGTGTTCGCACTCCGTGCGCGCGCGCCGCGACTACGACTTCGCCGAAGTGTTCGGGTCGAGTTCCGTAGGTGTGGATGTGTCGCTGTGCGGCGAGCGCGTGAAGACCCACCGCACCGAAGAAACCGAACGCTGACTCATCGCCGCGGCCATAGGTGTACGCACTCCCGGCGGATAGCGCGCTATCCCCGTAAACGCAGAGACAGGCGTCGCATAATCCCGCTTCGACGGCCAACGCCGCACGCTCCACGATCGCGACACTGCCGGCACCGCCGAGAATCTCAGAGCCTGTGTAGTTAGGATTCAATCCGAGTTGAGCGCCCAGACGCAGAAAGTGCGGCGTAATACCGTCGAGCACGCCTTGCACCGGTCCAGGATCGGTGAGAAGCCCATCAATCTCTGAAGGGGACATACACGCATCTGCGACGGCCGCCCGCGCGGCCTCGACTTCGAGATCCCAAGAGGTGCGCTCGGGCAGCTTTCCGAAGGCCGTGTGTCCGACCCCCGCAATGACCGCCCGGCGACTCATGCGGAACTCACGGGTATGCGATGTTTGGCGATGATCTCGCGCATGATCTCGTTGGTCCCAGCGCCGATGCCCCAATTCTGTACGCCGCGGCTGGCGCGCGCCACGTAGTTCTCTTCCATGAAGCCGTAACCGCCAAAGGCATGGGCACAGTCGAGCACGAGACCACGAATAAGCTCCGCGCCAAAGAGTTTTGCCATGCTGACCGCGGTCTCGGCGTCGGAATCACATGAAGCGAGTTGATCCGCTGCACGATAAGTGAGTGCAGCGGACGCTTCGAGCCGGGTCAACCAGTCAGCCATGCGATGCCGCCACACCTGCATCGAGGCGATCGGCCGGCCGAACGCTTTACGCTCGGCGAGATAGGCGAGAGTCTCGTCGAGCACGTCGCGGCAGACCGCATTCATCATCGTCGCTAATACCAGCCGCTCTCCCTGGAACGCCTGCGCAATGTAATGGAAACCGCGGCCCTCTTCGCCAATCAAAAAACGGCGCGGAATGCGCACGTCTTCGAAAAAAAGCTCGGCCGTATCACTCGAGTGTAGATCGACCTTTTTGAGTCGCCGGCCCACTGAAAATCCAGGCGTGTCGGTCGGACAGACGACCAGGCTCACACCCGAAGACCCGGCACCGCCGGTTCTGACCGCCAGCGTGACGAAGTCGGCGCGCGCTCCGTTCGAAATAAAAATCTTCGAACCTGAAATGATGTAGTCATCACCATCTGCTTTTGCGACGGTTTGCAGTGAAGCCACGTCTGATCCACCGCCGGGCTCCGTCACACCCAAGGCCGCGATGCGCTCACCCTGTATCGCTGGGACCAACCATTCTCGCCGCAACTCGTCACTACCGTGAGCGTGTATCACTGACGTGGCCATCTCGCACTGCACAAGCAAACCCACGACGCTGCCAAGGTCTCGGCCGCGCACGAGTTCCTCGACGAGGATCACGGTGTACCAGTAGTCAAGGCCGCTACCTCCCCACTTTGGGTCGAAACGAATACCAAGCAATCCGAGCTCGCCGGCCTTGCGAAAGAGCTCGTCGGGAAAGTTCTCTTCACTCTGCCACTTTTCGGCGTAGGGTCGGATCTCTGTTTGGGTAAAGCGCCGCACCGTCTCGCGGAAGGCTTCGTGTTCTTCACTCCACACCGGGAATGCCATGCCGATCTGCTCTCCCCGTTAGCTGTCTTCCGGACGCGGTACGGCGATCCCGCGTGCGAAGACGCCGTCCATCACGGACATGATTTCGTCGAAATTGTAATCGGCAGTGCCGGAAGTCTCGCGTTCAACCAGGAAACCGCCGAGGTGAAACATGAGATAAGCTACGCGCTCGGGATCGAGCGGTCGCAACGTACCTTCAACCACACCTTCTTTAATCACTTGGCTTAGTAGCTCGATGATGCGTCGTTCCTGGTCGCGCGTGAACGCGTGGGCGACGGGCTCGAGACTCATCTCAGCATCACGAACCAACGCAAGTCGCATCACGTGGTTACGCGCGTAAGTATGACGCGTGATCTCAACGATGCGACGAATCTTCTTACGCGCGTTCCCGGTCTCATTGAGAACCGAGGACGCCTCTTCGATAAACGCTTCAGCATCCTGATTGAGAAGGCTCCCGTAGAGGTCCTCCATATTTCTGAAGTGTGTGTAGAGGGTCGTCCGCGAGCAGCCGGCCTCGCGCGCCACTTCGTCCATGGTGGTCTTGCGCGGTCCAAAACTTACGAAACGCCGCCGCGCCGCCTCGAGAACAAGGCCGCGGGTGCTCTTTTCCTGCTCCGTCGAAACGCGTTCTGATTTTGTACTCATTCCGATCATCTTAACATTTGATGACCATCTGTCAATCTGTTAGCCTCGGAGTCTCCGGGCCCGATCTCTGGCGCCCTGAACAAGAAGGAGTCCGATATGACACAGACCGTGGGCGCCATCGACGCCTGGGCCACCCTCGTGCTGCCCGGCACAATTGACCGTTGGCCGCCGGAATTCATCAGTATCTTTAAACGTTATGGATCTCTCCCGCTCTTCGAGCGCGGCATGACCACAGAAGAGATCATCGACAATATGGATGCTGCTGGCGTCGAGCGTTTGATGCTCTCCGCTTTCGGTTACGGCAACTACCACATCATCCGAAATGAAGAGGTCGCCGAGATCTGCGCGAAACACCCGGACCGTTTTACCGGTGTGGGAACGGTGGATCCGCGCGGTAAGCCCATGGATGTTGTCAGAGAAATCGAGCGGCTCTCCAAAGAACTGGGACTATGCGGCGTCCGCCTCGAACCGTACGCATACGGTGACGGCATGGTTGGCGCCGCACCGAACGAAAAGATGTACTGGCCCGTCTACGCGAAGTGCGTTGAACTGGGACTTCCCGTCGCAATCCAAGTCGGACACACAGGTCCGCTGCTGCCTTCGGAAGCCGGTCGACCCATCTATCTAGACGAGGTCGCCCTCGCCTTTCCCGAACTCGTGATCATCGGCTGCCACATCGGTCAGCCCTGGCATGAAGAGATGATGATCCTGGCCTGGAAACACCCAAATGTGTACGTCGAAACCAGCGCACGAACACCCAAGCACTGGCCTGAGTCGTTCGTGAAGTTCGCGAGCGGTTACGGTCAAGATAAAGTGCTCTGGGCGACCGACTACCCGCTGCTCACCTTCGACCGAACACTTAATGAACTTCGTGAACTCGGCGTTTCCGACACGGCCTATCGAAAGATCGTGCGCGAGAATACGAGTCGCGCCTTCGGCCTCGGGAATTAAGAAGTGGACGAGAGCGCAATGAGTGCCACGCTGGCAAAGATCCCCTACACGAGCGAGCTAGGGCTCACGCTAGATCGCGTCGTGGACGGTGAAGTGCAGATGACGCTCCCCGACAGCGATACAAATCGGAATCTAGCAGGGACGGTCCACGCCGGTTTGCTCTATACCTTCGGAGAAACTCTGGCTGGCGTGGCGGCAGGACTCGAGACGCTAGAGCAGGCGTTCCCCTTCGCGCGACGAGCGGAGATCCACTACCGGCGACCTGCGCGCGGGACCGTACACGGCATCGCGCGGGTTGAACCCCGTGAGATTCAACGCGTGCTCGATGAGCTGGTACGTGAGGGCCGCTCGGAACTCACGGTTCGCGCGCAACTGGCGGGAGACGACGGCAAGACAGTGGCCGAAGTAGCCGTGGACTACGCTTTTCGGCCGCACCCAGGAAAGAGAGAGAAGAAAACATGACAACACCACTGCGACTCGAAAGCAAAGATGGAATCGCGACCATCACACTGACGCAACCGGAGCGTATGAACGCACTCAGTCTTACGATGCTCGATGCACTTATCGACGCCCTTGATGCGGTACGCCGCGGTGATGACCGCGTTCTCGTTCTAGCAGCCGAAGGGCAGGCCTTCTGCGCGGGTGCCGACCGCGCGGAAATGATCCAGCGTAAGCCAGCCGAATGGGAGCCAATCGTCGATCATTACTTAGATCCCGTACGCCGCATCGCGGATCTCGACATTCCAGTGATTGCACGGCTGCAAGGCGACACCGTGGGTGGTGGTTTTGGATTGGCCATCGCCTGTGATTTTCGCGTTGCGGCCGAAGGTATCAGGCTTGGCGCACCCTTTGTTCGCATAGGGCTTGCAGGCTGCGACATGTCAGCTGGTTATTACCTGCCGCGATTGATTCCGCTCGGCGTAGCGACCGAAATGATGATGACCGGCAAGCTTGTGCGTGCCGATGAGGCACTTGCATTAGGACTGGTTCATCGTGTGGCTCCAGCCGACAAACTCGATGACGAGGTCAACGAACTGGCCCAGCGTCTGCGATCCGGTCCACCGATTGCGTTAGTGTTTACGAAGCGTGCGATCCGTCGCTCACTCGATCTCGATCGCGATGCGGAGTTCGACTACGAGGTTTTCGCCCAGGTGAACTGTATCCAGACCGAGGATCATCAGGAAGGGGTGCGCGCATTCTTTGATGAGAAACGTGCGCCCGTATTCCAAGGACGCTGACATGGCCGAACCCGATTTTTACTTAAGTGACGAACAACGCGAACTGCAACGAACGCTACGGGAGTTCGTCGCGAAGGAGATCACTCCCATCGCGGCGAAGTATGACACCGAAGAGCGTTATCCCGTCGAGCTATTCTCCAAACTCGGCGAGCTCGGCTATCTCGGACTGCGTTTTCCTGAGGAAATCGGCGGATCGGGTGGTAGCAATCTGGACTATGCAATCCTATGCGAGGAGTTAGCCTTTGGTTCCGCGGGCATCGCACTCGGGGTCTACGTCCACGTGGCTCTCGCGTGCGCCGCGCTCGAAGCCTTCGGCTCCGAAAGCCTTAAGAAGGAATGGCTACCGCCTGCGCTGCGTGGCGAGCGAATCGGTGCCTGGGCGTTCGCCGAAGCGGGCGCCGGCTCCGACGCGGGCTCTGTGGCTACGCGCGCCGTGGTCGACGGTGACTCGTACGTCATCAATGGCTCAAAACTCTTCATCACCAACGGTCCGATTGCGGACTTCATCATTGTGGTGGCATCCACCGCCCCTGAGCAGCGACTCAAAGGACTCTCACTCTTCCTCGTCGAGCACGATCGGCCCGGCTTCCGCGTGGCCAGCGTTCTATCCAAACTCGGCGTGCGCGCGTCGGAGATGGCCGAGCTCGTCTTCGAGGACTGTCGGGTGCCGCGGGAGAACTTGATCGGCAGGCAGGATCGTGGATTCCTCGATGCATTGCGAACACTCACACTTGGCCGGATCGCATCGGCAGCCTTCGCCACCGGTGTTGCCCGCGCCGCGTTCGAGGCCACACTCGCCCACGCCGAGGAGCGCGTGCAGTTCGGCCAGCCAATCGGATCGTTTCAAGCGGTGCGCTTCGGCATCGCAGACATGGCCGTGCAAATCGAGGCCGCCCGTCTGTTGTGCCACCGTGCAGCGATCGTCGCAGACCGCGGTCTCACACACGGGCGCGAGGCCAATATGGCAAAGCTCTTTGCGACGGAAGCTTGTACAAAGATCGTGGAGCGCGCGCTTCACTACCACGGTGCCGCAGGATTCATGTCCGAGTCACCAATCCAACGTTTCTACCGCGACTGCAAAGTCTTCGAGCTCGGGGAGGGCTCGAGTGAACTTCAGCGCGACATGATCGCGCGCGAGCTCGGCCTATAGCGCAGGAAGACCTGCTCTGGGAACGCGTACCCCATGGGTCAAGATTCCGGGCGCCGGCCCCTGCTCCAGAATCCGGAGAGATTCGCGAACGTGGTCCGCGAATTCATGGATCATGCGGTCAGGACGCAGGCCACGTGGCTCCCGTCAAACCGCCGCCGCTAGGGTTCGAGCTCGCACAGCAAGCTCATTTCTTTCCCTCCCCGTTGTCTATTTCCAACGACTTCCGGACGTACATCGTTTAGCCTCGTGTCTGCGTGAGGTTACGCAGATAACTGCAAAACCGAACTCACCCACCGAGTTCCCAGCGAGCTAGGGTTAAAGCGGGTCCCCGCTACCAAATTTCCTCAGAAGGCAGCTCTAAGGATGATCCCTCGAGCACCTGCGGAAATGGGGTAGAACACATCGCATGTTCGACTCCTGCCGGGGACGCAAAAATTAGGAGACCGATTTTTTATTGGTTTGGTCTTTTGGGCTAGTGCATCAAAACACGTTTAGTGGTGTCTTCGCGAACGTCCATCCACGATGTTTCTGGGTGCGCACGTGAGCGGCGTCCGACGGCGCAGATAAATCGCGGGAGCGATTACACGTGGGACGATATCGCCGCGATGATCGAAGTCAACGACAGCGGCCATTACTTCGATCGCATTGCAGACAGTTTCGAATCGTTTCCAGCACCTAGTGGTAGCGGGTTTCTCACGGCCTTTTTGGTTCTACCCGCGATGTATCTGTGCCGAGGAGTGCTTGATCTAAAAGTGAGACGACGCTGTGATCCATCCCCATCGCTACGATTTTTCGATTGATCGACGCACAGCGAAATCCTCTTCGATCTACCGAGACATCACGCAAACATAAGCTCTGAATAAGGACACCTCGCGTTCGCCTTTCTAGCATCGTGCTTGAGAAAGGAGACTCATGATGTCTACCCTCCATTGGATCACTGTCCCCCTCGCGCTCAGCGCCTACCTCCTTGCGCCGTTTGGAAGCGTCGCTTCGGTCCAGGATACTGCCCAAAGCCGCTGCATCAATGCAACACACCGGGGTTTTGTAGGCACGTCGACGGCGATCGATCGACGCGTCCGAGCTTGCATGCGGCATCTCCATGCAGGCGCGAGCCTCGATGCGTTCGCTGCATGCGTGCTCGAAGGGCACGATAGCGTACTCGAGACGAAGCGAGCCAAGGCCGCCAAAGCCTGCAAGGCCGTGCTCGATTTCGAACCGAAGGACCCCCATACCGCGCTCGGCGCGGCAGCCACCGAGAGCTCCAGGCTCATCGACGCGATCTTCGGTCCCGAACCCGCGCTTGCGATGCTGGCCGGACGAGGAGATCGGCGAGCAGCGCGCTGTCAGATCGCTACAACGCGTGCCGCGCAGCGCTGTCGGAAAACGATCGAAAGCGAGTTCGCCCACTGTGCAAGTGCGGGTCTTAACGATCGCAGCGGGACCGCGGGAACGTTGCCGGGATTTGATTCCGCATCGAACCTGGCCCGCTGCTTCAAAGACACAGCCCGCATAACGCAGAACTGCGGGAACAGTTTGAGACGGATCATCGACAGGGCGTGCAAAACGTCCTCACTACAAGTCTTGATCCCTGGTTGCTTTTCCGAGGATCCCGATTCTTTGCAGGCTTGTCTGCAGCGGAACGGGCGCTGTGCAGCGTGCCGCGGTCTCGCGTCGGCGGATGCCCTTGATATCGCATGCGACGAGTTCGACGATGGCCAACTAAACTCCAGTTGTACGGAGCCCGGATGCGATCCCCTCAACGCAGCGGAGTGTCTCCTCCCATACCCGTCTTCGTTCTTCCAGGTTGCGGCCGACAGCATGACCGGACTGCGACTCGCCGTGCCGCCTCACGGCCTGCCCACGGTGATCGGTCCCGCACTCGACCCCGCCCCACTCAACATGCTGGACGGATATTCTCCCGCCACGGCGATCCTGATGCACTTCTCAAGCGAAGTCTCCCTCGAACGTTCGAACGCGTCTCGTCTGCTGCCACCGGGGTGTTGCGGACAGCCACCGGGACCTCCGTGGATCGATACTCGGAGCTCAGGCTCTCGTTCTCTCGCGCCAGATAGCCCGACGCTCCTCCTCGACACGGTAACCGGTGAGCCGGTGCTGCATTTCGCATCTCTCGATGCTCGCGCCGCTGGGAACCCGAATCGCCAGGCCTTGATCCTTCATCCCGAGATCCAGTTGACGCCCGGTCGCCGCTACATCGTCGCGGTGCGTGGTCTGCGCGATCCAAACGCACAGCCGGTGGCCCCCGAGGAATACTTCCGGGTATTGCGGGATCGCGAGCCGACGACGATTCCTGCGGTTGAGCTCAGAAGATCGCGGATGGAGGAAGCGATCTTCGACCGCCTCAGCGCGCTCGGAATCGATCGATCCGAATTGATCCTCGCCTTCGACTTCGTCGTTCGCAGCAAGTCACAATTGACACAGCGCCTGCTCACGATGCGAGATGTTGGATTCAACTATCTCGAGGATGTGGAGGGCGACCCCAGCCGAGTCAACTTCCAGGTTGAGGAGGTTCTTGATCACGACTGCAACGCACCTGGCCAGGTGATTTGGCGGGAACTTCACGGCGAGTTCGAAACTCCCCTGTTCCTGGACACGCCAATTTCTAACGACGGGGTGCAGTTTCTTAACACCGATTCGGCAGGCTTGCCGCTACAGAACGGATTGACCCACGCTCGGTATTCGATCGCACTACCCTGTTTGGCTTTAGAACCCAACAGCCCACCTGCCGTCCCCTTTCTGGTTGGGCACGGCCTCTTTGACTCGGGGCGCATCATCGTGGAGAGCATCCAACCCGCAGTAGGGCCCTTTTTCTCGCAGCCGGGCCGACGTTGGAACCTGATCGGGGGCGCGACCGACTGGCGAAGCTTCACGGGTGCCGATCTTGGCTGGTTGGCCACGGATGTCATTGGCGTGGGGAGCAATCAGCTTAACAACCTTCCTGGCGTCTCCGATCGGGCAAGCCAATCCATCCTTAATGCACTGATTCTTGCGCGCATGATGAAACGCGGGCTCTTCAACCGGGATCCCATGTTTCGTACCCCGACGGGAAATCCGATCTTTCCGGGCCCCGACCACGAGTTGCTCTACTTCGGCTTTAGTTTGGGCGGCGGATTCGGCACCGTGGTCACGGCGCTGAGCCCCGACTTTGAGCGCGCGATGTTCGACATGCCCGCAACCACATTTCCGTGCGGCTTTCAGCGCTCGCTCCCCTTCGCGCTTTTTGATCCGCTCCTGATTAGCATTGGCATCCGCGATCCGATCCAGACGCTGCTGGGCATCAATCTGATCGATGAACTTGGGATCGTTTCGCTCGCCGGTTCACTCGCCCCGTATGTGACCCGCGATCGTCTCCCCGGAGCCGGCCCGGCGCCCAGCGTACTGATGCGAACCGCGTGGCTCGACAAACACGTGCCCGACGATTGTCAGTTCGCGCTGGCTCGGACCCTAGGGCTGCCTAACTTAGAGGGGTCCGTGGTGCGCGAACTTCCCGGCGTTCCCGACCTTGCGGGACCTCTCGACTCAGCGCTCGTCACCGTTGACTCGGGCTCGTTCGATCTCTTCAATCCGAGTCACCAGAGTTTGATCCCACCGCTCGAGAATCTACCGTCCAATCCCATCTGTGATCCCCATATCACCGTCGGGGTCTTCCCGAGTGAAGCGTCATTGCTCCAGATGGAGGAGTTCCTACGGCCAGGGGGATCAATCCAGAACTTCTGTGACGGGATCTGTGATGCAGCGACCCCCATCGAAATCTCGAGCGTTCCATGCACGCCCATCAACTAATTGGAACTTCGGAGCCGTATAAAGCGTTCGGTGCGCAGCAGCGCAGGCTCTAGACCGAGATCGCTATCGCGCGTGAGAGCGGCTGACAGATGGTACTTTCCCGCGTCTTTGCGTCCCGCCGCATACGCGAGCATGCCGAGTGCGCCGTGTGCGGAACCCCAGGCCAGATGCACCGCACCCAACGTCAAGACGGTGTCTTGAAAGGGAACTAGCAACTGGTAGAGCGCGTTCGCGTGTTTGGGATCCGCCCGGATGTCGGCCATCTCTGCGAGCAGCGCGGTGCTGAAGCTCCAGAATTCATTGCGAGGGAGAGACGACATACCCTCAGCATCGAGAGCAGAAAGCATGCACAGCGCGCGATCCTTCTCGCCGCTACGAAACCACGCGTACGCGCCGAGTACGCGCATATGTGCGCCGGTCGCCCAAAGATTCTCGGACATGACTTGAAGCGCCTCGCGATGCAGGGTCCCGTGCTGCAAAGCGCTCCAACTTCTCAGACCGTGGATCACGATATGGGGAACCATTAGCTGGTCCTTGATTCCGACGCTGGACGCAGCCTCGATACGGCGCTCAGCTTCCTCGATGCGGCCCTGTGCGATCGCACGTGCCGCATGAAAAATCAGGCACCACCAGCGATATCCGCCGCCAAGCTGCTCGCCTCGTCGGGTTGTATGCGTCAGAGCGATCTCCGCCCTGGCGGCATCGCCCAACTCGAGCGCGGCGCCATATTCGGCCGAGTATGAAACGAAGGTAGCATCGCTTACGAACAAATCCGGATTCCTTGTGTCTTCGGCCGATTCAATGCTCCGAAGCTCGTCCGCCAGCTCGAGGCGCGCCTTCGCTTGCCCCGGACCCACGAGCGCGAACAGCCGGCCGACAAGTGCCATTCGGATCGAGACGTTCTCGGCGCGCGCGTGCTTGCGTGCACGCTCTAGCGCTTCGTGGCTCAAGCGTTCACGTTCCTGCATCGAATCGCTGTACGGAGGCAGCGCCGATAGGCGCACTTTCAGCCGCACGGTCCAATGCACTTCGTTCTTCGGAAGTCGGGCAAGTGCTTCTTCAATTAAGGCGTGGGCAGGCTCATCGGGTACGCTAACGTCCCCGTATCCGCTGCAACTGAACCCAAGTACTGCGGCGGCCAGACAGTTTGCATCGTCGAGCTTACGGGCGAGCTCGATCGCCGTTGTAAACGTATCCCGTGCTCTAGCGCGTTCAAGGGCCAGCACTTCGGACTGGCCCTTCAGATTCAGAATCTCGAAATGTCGCTTCGGATCATACGTTGTTGAGCGGCTCTCGAGCTCGAGCGCGCGCGTGCAGTGTTGGCACGCCGCTTCGTACGCCATTCGATCGTTGGCGCGGTAGGCGGCGCGCAAGCTGTACTGAATCGCGGGGTTTACTTCGCCGAGAAAGGCAACCTGGCCAAAGTGATAGGCGATCTCCTCCAAGGAATCTTCCGAGCCCAGCCTCTCAGATTTCGCGAGGCTCTCTGCGATGCAGCGATGCAGGGCGAAGCGCGACGACGGTGTCAGATCCGCATAGAGGTTCTCGCGAACGAGTGCGTGAGAAAACTGAAACATGCCAAGCTCTCCACCGGGCTCCAAAACGCGGTGATGGATCAGCCGATCGGCCCAACGGAGCGTACTTTGTGTGTCGAGTGAGAAGACACCGCAAAGTCGCTCCAGGCTGAAACTCTGCCCGAGAACTGCGGCACGGGTGAGAAGCTCTCGGTCGGCCTGCCCCAAACTGGAAAGCCGTCGATGAAGGGTTGCTCGAAGACCCCGAGGGAGGTTCTTATCGATAACGCTCTCGGGCGAATCGAGCAGTTCGGACAAATACAGAGCGTTCCCGCATGTACGCGCGTGCAACGCCGACACTTGATCCTCGTCGGGATCGGTTTCCGTCACCCAACGCATCCACTCTCCGATCTCCGACTCCGTCAGGCCCAACAGCTCGATTCGGTGCGCGTTGGAATGGTTCAGAATATTGCCAAGCGCGGCATCGAAGGGTTCTCGATCGACCCCATCCGGCGTCCGGACTACGCAGAGCGTGAGAATGCGCGCGTCCCGAGTGTATCGCGCGAAATACTCAAACAGCGCAAGCGAGGACGGATCCGCCCATTGGAGGTCGTCCACGAGGAGGAGCAGCGGGCGATCCTGACTCACGCGGGAAAGCGCCTGAACCACCGCATCAAATCTCAGCGATCGGTCCTCTAGTGCGGCGGACCCGCGGGTGGTCTTCGCGTTTTCTAGGCTCGACTCAGGGAGAAGATCTTCCGGACTCAGTATCTGTCGAAGCGATTGCGCGCGGAGGAGCTGCGTCCAGATCCAGAATGGCGGGGCGCTCTCAGCCTCATCACAGCGCGATTCCAATAGCATCGCGCGTTGATCCCGTAGCTCGTGCGCAAACTCCTGTATCAACCGGGTCTTGCCGATCCCCGCCTCACCGCAGATCAGCAGAATCGAACTATGGCCCTGCTGCGCCACCGAGAAGGCGCTCCGCAGCTCCGAAAGCTCGGACTTACGACCCATCAGCGGAATACGAAACGGCTTCAGCGCCATGGGGTCGGCCTCCCACTCGACACGAGCAACAAAGCGATAGCCAGCTCGCGGCAGGGTTCGGACAACCTTCTGGAGTTTTCCATCGTCTCCAACCGCACGGCGAATCAGCGCGATGTTGCGATGCACTGCGGACTCCGACACGAACTCACCGGGCCAGAGCGCATCCATCAGCTCTTGCTTCGAGACCACCTCGTCCCGGCGCGCGATCAAATAGGCAAGAGAACGCAGAACTTTGGGCTCTGCTTGCACTCTCACCCCGTCCCGTTCGAGCTCAAAGCGGCCGGGTTCGAAGCGAACGCTCCCAAAGCGGAAGCGGCCGCTTCGAGCCGCCGAAGAATCGGCAGATCCTGGGTCGAGGGGCATCGACTCCCTAGGGTTCCGCATATCTGTTAAGTCGTAGCGTGTACCAAGAGGTGGCGCGACACTCGCCACCCATTGAACCGCCCCGAGTTTCCCGGAGACTCCATTTCTTGAGAGGATGGAGTCATGGCAAAGAGAAATCGATATTCACAGGAAGTACGGGAGCGGGCGGTTCGGATGGTGTTGGATCAAGAGGGCCAGCACGCCACGCGGTGGG
>JAJDAK010000062.1 GCA_029261895.1 Deltaproteobacteria bacterium | reverse complement strand
ACCGACAAGGCGGGCAGCCCGCTGATCATCGGCGGCCCCAATGCAGGCACGCCCAAGCCCATCACACCGGCAACGCGTAAGAACACCGAAGCCGCGCTGCTTTGCTACAAAGCGAAGTCCGCCAAGCTGTTCATCACGCAGGTCTCGGGAAGCTGCGGCGAGGAGTCGACCGGTGGACCTCCGGGCCCACTCAACCAGGACCCGCACACCAAGCGAGACGCGGTATTCACCTCGAACCAATTCGGCGACGATCGCGTCGACACAGTCAAAGAGTCCGAGCTCTGCGTCCCAGCAACCGTGACCCTACCCGCCCCCTAAGCGCCGGTCGGGCCAATCTCAAAGCCCCTCTCACCGCAAGGTGGGAGGGGCGGTATACTTTGTGCTTAGCTAGTGAGCAGGGTTGGCAGACCATACTACGTCGACCTGCTATCTCGAGACTCCAATGAAGCGCTTTGAAGTACAAGACATCCTCTGGAACATGGTGCGCTGGTGCATCTTAGTGTTCGGCATCGCGGGCACGGTTGCGGGCTGCGGAAACTAACTAACTAGACTAACCTGCTCCAAACGCATCAACCGGGCCGATTCTGCGCGCCAGTAAGGCAGGATAGGCAGAAGACACGGCCCCAACCCCAAGAACGATCAGCACCAATATGGAGACGGGGCCGGGCAAGATCGTACGTTCAACGGTCCACCCCATGGACTCGGTGAGCATGTTACACATGGCTTGCGATCCCAAGATTCCGAGTCCAAGACCAAGCACCACACCAATCACCGCGAGTAGGAATCCATCCAAAAAGACGATTCCCGAAACCTGGTTACCCACCGCTCCAGCGAGCCGAAAAAGAGCCAGCTCTCTTCTGCGTCGCGCGACCACACCAACCATCAGTACAAAAATCGCAAGGCCGCCCAAAAGAGCAGCCAGTCCACAAACCATGTATAGCAGGCCGAGAAACTCGCCAAATTTTCGACTAGACCATTGCGCGTACGTATCTGTATGCGTAAAAAACAAGGATGTCTGGCTACCTACCCCTGCCTGTATCTGTTCCTGTAATTGAGTCGAATGCTGATCCGGAAAAATCACAAGCGCCGCGCCGCGCCGAATCCAATAACGGTCAAAATGAGCGATATCGATATGGATTGATCCATGCAGGCCAAAGTAGTCCCGTACCAGACCAGCGATTTCAAACTTACGCTTACCCTTTGGACTATCGAGTTCGAGAGAATCACCTACAGCAAGATCGAAATAACGAGAGAAAGACTCAGACACAAGTACTTTACCGTCCATTAACTCCCTAACGGCGCCCTTCCATGTGCGATCCAATACAGCGAGTGAACCATGGTCAGCTAGAACACTCATCGTTCTCGCTGTAAGCAATACTTCTTGGCCCTGAAACAGAACTGTAGTGCCATATGTCTCAAGGATTGGCACGTCACCGATCGAAGATCGAACAATGGTGATATCAGAGTGGCCTAGTTTTCCAGAAAACACCGTTCCAAATGGGTCTTCGGTCGTAATTAAAACACCATCGTTATAACGAGATGCGATCCACTGGGTCACACTGGTATCGATACTCGAAACAAGAACAAATATCGATGTAAGCCCAGCAGTAATACCTGCAACCGCGCCCACCGTTAGAGCTGAGTTCGTTGGTCTGAATAGAAGTCCCGAACCCACGAACGCTCCCACCCCCGAAAATAGTGTCGCAAACCGTGGAGCCATGAAGCGGATGATCGAAGGCAAATACCGGCTCAAAATCAGCATGGCCAATATCAGGCCACCACCCATCAACAAGCCAACGTGGATCAACGCAGATAAGCTACTCCCAAATATCAATCCAAAGACCCAAAGCAAAACAGTTGCACTCAGTAGATAGATGTTGGTCCGACTTTTCGACTCTGCCGGATAAAACTGACTCGATCCGCTACCAACCAGCTCAAGCGGCAGTAGCGCCGTAGCCCTCCTTGACGGTCCGTAGCTAGCCAGAAGCGATATAACCATCCCAACGACAGCTGCAACTGCAAACGTTTGAGGCATCAACTGCATGTTTGCCACTCGCGCACCGCTCACACTTTGAGATATCTCCGAAAGCGCGGCGAAGAATGGCGGCGCCAGAAAAGTCGCTGCGATACAGCCGATGACAGTACCTATAATGGCCAGGACAAATGCGTCAATCCTCACGAGTCGCCGCACCCGAGTGGGCTCCAAGCCAGCAGACTGAAGTAACGCAAGCTCCTCTGCTCGCTCGTCCACCGAAATGGATATAGCCCCGTAGGTTAGTAGCGAAGCAACTACGATTCCGATCAATGCAATTATCCAAATAGCGAGCCTGATCGTTCCGAAGGCCTGCTCGACATACTGATTACGGGACTGCGCCCGATGTACCGAAGCAACACCGTCAAGCATCGACGACAAAGTCGCGGATAGCTCGCTGATATCTGCGTCCACCGATGGCACGACATCAATGCGATCGAACCAACCCACTCGATCCATGAGTACCTGCAGCGAATAGATATCCATACCGATGATCTGACCACCATACGCGTCACCGATACCTCCGGGCTCGACCACACCACGAACCATGAGGTCCAACGGGCCCGCCTCAGTTTGAACCGGTATTCGGTCGAACTCTTTCAGCCCGAGTTCCTTGAGTAGCGCTCGAGAAGCGATGACCGACTCCAGTTCTGCCATCAAACCCGGGGCGTCGCGAATCTTCAATTCACCAACAGTTACTTCGTATTCCCGAACGAGATCTTCTGCTAGCAGGTCGATGCCAAGTACATGTAGAGATTTACCGTCTAAGGGACCACCGCGAACCCGAAACGTTTCTTCAATCAATGGAGCCGCTGATCGAATACCCGGAACAGATTTAATTTTCTCAAGTAAGGTCTCAGGCACCAGAAGATCACCATTGGTGATCTGTAGTTTCGCCGCACCCGAAATAGCATCAGCTGTTCGTCCTAGCTCGCGCTGAACGCCTCGAACACTCATTTCAAGAGATGTCGCCATTGTTACGCTGATTGCGATGGCAAGAATGCAAAACGCCGACTGTAAAGGTCGACTCGCCACATGAGATCTCAAAGAAAACAGGATCCCGAACGGCAGGCGCGATGAATTTCCAGTGATGCGGCTAATCATGATCCGATTTCAACGATGTAAACGTGTCCATCTCGACTCGGCCGTCTTTAAGAGTGATCACTCGATCTGCATAACTCGTGACTTCTCTATCGTGAGTCATCACGATAATCGTTAGAGCCCTTTCGCTCATGAGCTTCCGTAGAAGAGCGACGATCTCGTTGCCGGTCTCCGAATCCAAGCTCCCCGTGGGCTCATCCGCCAGAATTAGCCCCGGCTCTGAAATAAGCGACCGCGCAATCGCGACGCGTTGCAGTTCGCCCCCTGATAGCTCGTCAATACCGTGGTTCTTACGATGAGCAATGTCGAGCTGCTCGAGCAACTCGTCGACTTTTGATTCGACCTGACTCACTCGATAACCGTCAAACAGCAACGGCGCAGCAATATTTTGAACAATCGTCAACGATGGAATCAGATTGAAGAACTGATGCACAACACCAACATTGTGGCGTCGCCAGATCGCAGCCTCATCCAGAGATAGACGATCTACCGAAACGTCACCCACTTTAACCGTTCCAGCAGTGGGCCGAATCAGTCCACCCAATAGATGGAGCAACGTACTCTTTCCGCTCCCGCTTTTACCAAGACAGCAGACGAATTGTTTTCCGGGAATCGCGAGGCTGATGTTGTCAATCGCAGCAACTTGCGCATCGCCCGAACCATAGATCTTGCTTACGCGGTCAAGAACGATTTCCTGACCCGCTTGGTTGTCTTTTACGGTTCTCGTTTTCATCGTATCTCTCTCGTCAAACTGTTAACCAGCCAGTACTGAAGTAGGTAATACCCGTGTCGCGATTCGGGTCGGCAGTAGGGCAGCTAAAAAACAAATCAACAGCAGAATCAGCATCGCCGCGCCAATTTGAAAGACGGGTAGACTGAATCCGATCTCCCAGCCGAACTGCTGCCTCATGTACTGAACCGATGCCATCCCCGAAGCCAAGCCAATCACAAATCCGACAGATCCACCAACCGATGTGACAACGAGACTGTCGGTCAATACACCGAGCACGATGTCGCCAGACACGGCGCCATCTATGCGCATGAGTGCTACGACGCTCTTTTTTGACAGGACTCCGGAGAGTAAAAAGGTACACAGCGCAATCGCACTAAACATCGCACAAATAGCGACAAGGCTATGGAGTAGATTTTCGAATCGATCAAGGATTCTAGATACGGCCTTGCGAAGCTCCATATTCTGCCTAAAGAAAAGTGGCTGATCGTAATCAGCGCTAGAGATATGTTTTATGAGATCCGCCTCAGGCAGCGAACTCCAAACGTATAGAAAATCCGCCCCCGGACGGCTGAAGTGATGATCATAGGTCGACAGGTCCATTTGTAGAGCACCACTCGGGCCATCGTAATCGCGAACGTAACCGGAAATTAGAAATTCGGATCGTCCGCGCTTGGTGTTCAGGTAGATGGTATCCCCTATATCTACATCGAAATGAGATCGAAATGCCTTCGAGGCAGCGATGTCGCCAACAGCAAGGCGCTCGACGTACGACTCTTCTGGTCCCTCATCCTCAAAAAATCCTATCCGCTTTCGAAACGTCGCAACATCAATTCCAATAGCAAGGATAGATTCTCCTTTGTAGAGAACCTCTTCGGAATAGAACACCACCGAATCATCAACACCAGGCACACTTCGGATACGTTCCACGGTCTCGTGAGTCATTGGATCCCCGTAGAGCGAACCAACCGGTGTGCCAGTACGAACCGTAATTGCGCCTTGGGTCAAATGGGCCATCCATTCATCCATGCTTATAACGACGCTATAAACCCCAACAAGGATCGTAGTTAGAACGGCCATGGTTGCCGCTACCGATGCAATTGAAAGAGCCGCAGAGCGAGAGTTGTCGAGAATCCAAGATCCAGCGATGTAACGAAGCCTGATGGGAAAAACCGATACCCCCCGAAACCAGCGAACGATTCCCGGCATCCAGGCTGCGACTAGAAGAAACGTTGATCCCAGCCCAACGACCAGCAGCCCAATGATGCCGATTGCCGACACACCGTTCACAAACCAATTTGCCGCGACGAAAAGAGCACCAAGTACAGATAAACCTGCAAAAACCCTGAGACGAAACCTCGACTGTCGAAGTATCGGAACTCGATCTAAAGCATCCAGCGGATGTTTACGCGCGGTCCTTCTCGCAGGAAGTAAGAACGAGGCCGTTGATATCAATGCCCAGACCGAAATACCCGTCCAAATCGTTCTATCAGAAATAGCACTTTCGGCTATCTCAAAATTCTGTAGCTGTGACGAGAGTGTTGAAAACGAGGCTACGATTACAGGTCCCATCCATGTGCCCAAAATGACACCCAGTACGACTCCGATCCCTGAGAGAATGAACGCGTCGAGCGCAATCAAGACCCAGACTTCCCTTGCGCCGAGACCGATACACTGCATGATCGCGAACTGTTCGACTCTGCTGTCGACCATCAGTGACAAAGCCGCAAACCCTAGGAGCGACGCGACAATCAATGTGAAGATCATGATGGCCCAAGCGGCAAAATCAAGAAGCTGGAATATTGCATCGAATCGACTCGCTCGAGACGCAGCTTTTTGAACAACTGCGCGATCACCAACAAGCGCTTCAACTTCACGCTTCACTGACTCAAGAGCTACTGTGCCATCGAGCGCGATCTCAACCTTACTCAACCAACCGACTTCCTTAACCATCATTTGGAGCGTCCACACGTCCATAAGAACGATCTGGCCGCCGTAAGCATTGGCTAGATTGCTTTCAGCAAGGAGTCCTTCCAATACAACACTATGCTCAACGCCGCGAAGGCGTACATTGAACGAATCACCTTCCTTTATTCCAAGGCCATCGGCGAGCTTCTGGGTCCCAATGATGGAATTCTGATTTCCCAGAAGCAAAAGCGGATCGCGGATTTTGACCCCACTCTTGGTTACCTGGTAGTCCCGTAACTTTTCGGGCGCTAGAAAATCAAAACCGAACACTTGAATCGCACGTCCGTCTAGCGGTCCGCCTGTATGCCGAAAGGTTTCCAATATGATCGGCGATGCAACCAAGACGCCCGGTACCGCGGCGATTTGATCGATGAGCCCTTCGGGAACAGACAGATTCGACGAAGTGACTTCTAGATCCGCGTCACCAACAATAGCCTCGGCAGATCGTTCGAATTCTGTCCGTACACTTCTTGACGCGATCTCCAGACCTGTGGCCATAGCAGCACAACCCGCGACAGCCAAAATCGTTACCAACGATACGGGGCTACGATTCCAGTTATTGAATCGGAACGATAAGAACGCCAAGAAACGCCACCGCGTCGAGCGTTGAGTGAGCCGATCGATTGAACTCATCTCGAATTAACTCGGTTTGGTGTCTTCAATGAGGCGACCGTTCTCCAGCACGACGACCCGATCAGCGTAAGAGGTTGCGTCCACATCGTGCGTCACCATCACTGTCGTTACGCAGTGTTTTCCGGTCAGGTCTCGCAGCAGCTTCCATATTTGATCACCTGTTTCCGAATCAAGATTCCCAGTGGGTTCATCTGCCAAAATGACTTCGGCATCGGTAACGAGAGCACGCGCGATCGCGACCCGTTGCATCTCGCCACCGGAGAGCTGATCGGGATAGTGGTCGCGGCGATCTAAAATCCCCAACTCTTCTAAGAGCGCGCTGATCTTCTCATCGATCTCACGGCTGGATACACCATCGAGTGCCAATGGGAACATGACGTTTTGTGCGACCGTAAGCATTGGCAGGAGGTTGAAGAACTGAAAAATGATCCCCACGACGCGTCGCCTGTAGAGTGCGGCTTCGCGTGCGGACAGTTCCTGCACGTTGACGTCATCGACCCGCACGCTCCCACTCGTGGGTTGGCGCAGCCCCGCAAGGCAGTGAAGGAACGTACTTTTGCCACTTCCTGACCGGCCTCGCACACAGACGAACTGACCCTTCGGAATCGCCAGATTGAGATCCACTAGCGCCTGCACTTCGCGGGTACCAAGTTTGTAGATCATCGAAAGATCTCGGGCTTCGATGAAAGATTTCTGTTCCAACTGAGACGTCATGGAGCGGCGTGAACCCTTCAAATCCAACTGAGTTGTAATTCCGAGAATCATAGCTCGCTATACAGAGCAAATCCCGTACCAATCCATATTCCGCTGAACACTGGTTGACATTGCGCCGCTCCTGCGGTGACATACACAGACCTACGTTGATGGAATGGTCATGATGAGTCGTTCAGTTCTACTGGTTGGAATCGCACCGCATATCGAAGAAGCCTTCGAGGTCTCGGCGCGCACCATGGGCCTGATGGTCTCGGTCTCGCACGGCGAGATCGCGCAAAGCGGCATGCATGAGATTGCGCTCGTCGTCGTTCAAACGCGCGGTGATGAAGAAACCGCGTTCCAGCAGGTGCGTCAGCTTACGAAGTTGCTTGGCGACAAACCCATCGTCGTTCTTGCGCATGAGTTGCGTGCGTCCACAGTGATGCGCCTCTGCCAACTCGGGATTCGTGGTGTGATCGATCTGCCGGGAAACCCGAGCGACATCGTCGCACAGGCGCTTCAACACGCATCGAGTGAGGGGCCAAGGCAGCTTGGGAACAGCGCCACGAACAAGTCGCGAAGCCCAATTCTCGGCGAATCGGCAGCCATGCAGCAGATTCGTGAGCAAGTCACTGCCGCGGCAAGCACTTTGTCACGGGTACTCATCGTTGGCGAAACCGGCACCGGAAAAGGTCTGGTCGCACGCGCGCTTCACGAACAATCCGCTCGCGCCGATGGGCCGTTCATTCACGTCGACTGCGCGGCGCTAGCACCGAGTGTGATCGAGAGCGAGCTCTTCGGACATGAACGCGGGGCCTTCACAGGCGCTTCAGAGCGTCGTATCGGCCGCTTTGAGACCGCGGAGCGCGGCACCATCTTCCTCGATGAAATCGCTGAACTCGACCCCACGCTTCAGGCCAAGTTGCTGCGCGTACTGCAGGACCATACGTACGAACGGGTCGGCGGATCGAAGACATTGCGCATGACGGCCCGCGTGGTCGCAGCCACCAACCGAGACATGACGCAGTCGGTGCGCGATAAGACGTTTCGCCAGGACCTCTACTACCGGCTCAACGTCGTGAACATCAAAGTCTCCGCGTTGCGGCAGCGCCGCTGCGATGTCGCGGTGATTGCACGCGCGGGTCTCGAGCAGATCGCGGAACAGATCGGTGTTCGCGCCCCCGAGATCTCACCCGGATACTACGAACGCCTCGAAGCCTACGATTGGCCAGGAAATGTTCGCGAGCTTCACAACGTACTTGAGCGTTGCCTTGTGCAACTACGGGTCGACCAGCTCGAAGCCAGCGATCTCGACGGCATCCTCCAAGAAGACATCGATACGCCGCATCAGACGGCCGCAATTGACTCCGAAGACCCGCACACACTGCGCCAAGTACTCCAGGAGGTCGGCGGTAATATTTCGCGCGCGTCGCGCCGCCTAGGCATTCCGCGCTCCACCCTGCGCTACCGCATCCAGCAGAACGGCCTCACGGAATTTATTCCTAGAGACTAGTTTTTCGCAGATTTCTTTCCGCTTTTTATGCGGCGTTTCGCCATTTCTGTTGGCCGATTTTGGCCAAAAATGGCGAAATTTTCTACGAAACCAGGGAAAGTCCACGAAACGTTAGACCGCGCAGCGAACGATCAGCAGAGATGACTCTTATTCGTCCTCGAATGTGCGGAGACGTACAGCTTGTCGGCAGAGAAGCGCTTCGATTTCCACCGTTCCTGCATTGTACCTGGAGCCAAATAACCTTCGGTGGTGCCCCTGCGAGGAAGCTTCGCTGCCGAAAGTCGTCGTCCTTTGACACGATCACTTGCCCGTGTTCGCGCGGATGTCTTCGGCCTTTAGATCGGGGAAGTCCGCCAGGATCTCACTTTCACCCATGCCCCCGGCCATGTATTCCAAGACGTCGTACACAGTGATGCGGGTCCTGGATGCAGGGCTTGCCGCACGAAGGGGTCTGAGGCAGACTCGTGGTCATGACGAATGCCCTCCGAGAGGAGCTCTTTAAACTCTCCGCAGCCGAGCGGCTGGAGCTGGTCGAGGAACTCTGGGACAGCATCGCCGATGACGACGCAGCGCTCGCACTAACTAACGAGCAGCGCGAGGATCTCGAGCGCCGGCTAGCCGAAGCGGACGCCGATCCTACGAGTGGCTCACCCTGGGAGGAAGTGCGCGAGCGCATCCGGCATCGTCCTCGGTGACGCTTCCGGTTCGCGTTCGGCGTCGCGCCGAGTTCGATATCGATGAGGCCTACACGTGGTACGAAGCGCGAGCAGAAGGCGTTGGCGAGGCTTTCCTTCGCGCCGTGGAGGCCTGCTTCGCGCGGATCGAGCGGCATCCCGAGGCGCACGTGGTTGTGCACGACCGGGTGCGCCGCACACGCCTTCATCGTTTTCCCTACGGCGTCTATTACACGATCCGCGAGGATTTCATCGACATCCTGGCCGTGTACCACGGTCGTCGTCGCCCGCGCCGTTTCGATCTTTAGCTGAAGCGGAAGAGCCATGAACTAGGCGGGTGAGTTCTCCGCCGCGGGACTCGAGCCACTCGCCGAAGTAGAAGGAAGTGACTTGGCCGGTTTCCGTGCGCTTGTAGCGAGACCTGACCTGCCTCCGTTCACGCTTCAACTTTGACCTTCTCCCCGAAACCTGATCCAAATTGAATGTGAGCAAACTGGCAAAATGAGACCTGGGAAGGGTTGAATTGCCATGAAGAAATCGAAATTCACGGAGCAGCAGATCGCATTTGCCTTGAGGCAAGCGGAAACAGGCACGAAGGTGAAGGACATCATCCGGAAGCTTGGAATCACGGAGCAGACCTTTTATCGCTGGAAGAAGCAGTACGGTGGCCTTGCGCCCTCGGAGTTGAAGAAGATGAAGCAGCTCGAGGAAGAGAACCGGCGGTTGAAACACATGGTCGCAGATCTTTCCCTCGACAAAGCGATGCTCCAGGACGTCATCGAAAAAAAACTCTAAGGCCCTCGCAGAAGCGTATCTTGGTGACGTATTTGAAGCAGAGCTTTCGAGCCAGCGAACGTCGTGCTTGCCGCGTCTTGCCGTTGGCTCGTGCAAGTTGTCGGTATCGATCGGTCCGCAAAGACTGCGTGCTGCTACGGCAGCGCATTCGTGACATCGCCGCAACACGGGTACGTTATGGATATCGTCGGATCCATATACTGCTTTTGCTTGAGGGCTTTCATGTGAACCGGAAGCGTGTCTACCGAATCTATCGTGAAGAGGGCCTCAATCTCCGTCGGAAACGCCCCCGTCGTCACGTTACCGCTGCGCGTCGAATCGAACGACCCGAGGCGACCCAGATCAATGAGAGTTGGTCGATGGATTTCGTTTCGGATGCGCTCTTTGATGGCCGAAGATTCCGGTCGTTGACGTTGGTGGATAACTTTAGTCGGGAATGCTTGGCGATTTGTGCGGATCAACGGATTCAAGGGGAAGATGTTGCAGTGCTTCTGGATCAGGTAGTCGCCGTGAAGGGAACGCCCGATCGCATTCGGGTCGATAATGGTCCCGAGTTCATTTCCAAGGCGTTGGATCTTTGGGCGTATCAATCCGGTGTCACGTTGGATTTCTCTCGGCCTGGAAAACCGACCGACAACGCCTACATCGAGTCATTCAACGGAAGCTTTCGAGATGAATGCCTGAACGTCAATTGGTTCTTGTCAATCGATGACGCTCGAGGGAAGATCGAACAGTGGCGGCGGGACTACAACGAGTTTCGTCCTCACAGCGCATTGGAGGATCGCACACCAAAAGAATTTGCAAAGGCATGTGAACCGCCCCGAGTTTCCCGGAGACTCCATTTCTTGAGAGGATGGAGTCATGGCAAAGAGAAATCGATATTCACAGGAAGTACGGGAGCGGGCGGTTCGGATGGTGTTGGATCAAGAGGGCCAGCACGCCACGCGGTGGG
>JAJDAK010000061.1 GCA_029261895.1 Deltaproteobacteria bacterium | reverse complement strand
AGGTCTTCCAACCCGCCGTTGCCCTGGGTGCCTGCGGTCTCATCATCGCGCACAATCACCCGAGCGGAGAAGCAACACCCAGCACAGAAGACCGCAAAGTGACAAAGCGCCTTGCCGAAGCGGGTCAACTTCTCGGAATTTCACTTTTCGATCACGTCATCTGGACACAGCACGGACCTTTCACATCGCTGCGCGAGACCGATGGATCCCTCTTCACCGACCGACGCGACTAACCGCGCACAGATCGTTTCTGGTCCGCGGCGGTTCATTTAGCTGCCCCGGTCTCCTTGAGGCTGTGTTGCTCTTACTTATCCCCCGCCGTTCGCTTTTCGAGTCAAGGCTTCCCGATTGGCGCTTCGCGGCCTTGACTCGCGCTCCCACCGAGGGTGCGCATCGAGCCAACAACACAACCCCAAGGAGGCCACGCCATGCAAAAACCACTGATCCAACTCGCGAACCAAATCGACAAGCTTCTCGCCGGAAGTACCGCGGTTCGACTTACCGTGCCATCCTTCATGCCACTCGTCGTAGAAGACATTGGGCCTAGCCCGGACGGGAACCGTCAAGTGTCCGTTGCTCACTACGGCACGCAAAATGGCGACGCGATGCGCGATCCAGAAATCGTCTTTGAGTTCTATGACATGCGCAGAGGCACGATCGCTTCTCCGAACTACTTCCGAAACGACTACGTTGCCATCGAACAGTTCGTCTTCGACTACGATGAGTCCGGACAAAAACGGTGCGCTCGGGTCAAACTACATCAGGATCTTCAATCCTTTGCAAAAACTTGGTTTCAGAACCTAAAAGATCAAGGATTCTTCAGCGCCAATGTCGATCGAACCATACTCGACTGACCTGAATCCACACGCATCATCGATTTGCGAGTCGAAATTGTCTCGCAATCGGCGATTGCGTGTGACCCCCCTTTGCCTGTACAAGATTCAGATGACCAACAAGTCGTCGAACCCTTGGCCACGCGAATAGGCCCCTCATGCGCGTCGAAGGTGACAACTTTCTGCTCTCTGCCTCTGACCTGTCGGCCTACCTTGGCTGCCAACACCGCACGCAGCTCGATCGTCGTGCGGCAGCGGGCCTGCTCGAAGCACCGCCACCGGATCCTATGTTGGCTGTCATGCGGGTACGCGGACTCGCGCACGAGCAAGCCTACATCGAACACCTCCAGCGCGAGCGGCCCCTCCATCGCGTTGATCTAAAGGATCAGCCTCTTGACCAAGATGGAATGGAGGCGACTCGACAGGCGATGGCAGCCGGCACCGAGGTCATCACACAGGCCCCGCTCGTTGCGGGGAGGTTTCTCGGAATTGCCGACGTTCTACTTCGCGTCAACATACCTTCGCCGAAACTTGGACAATGGTCCTATGTTGTTGTCGACACCAAACTCGCAGTCGAGACGCGGGCCGGAACCGTGCTTCAGCTCTGCCTCTACACTCGAATTGTGGGCGAGATTCAGGGTCTCTTGCCCGATGAGTTTTGGGTCGTCTCGCCCCGCAGCCTCGATAGTCCGGAACAGTTTCGGACAACAGACTATCTCGCGTTCGCACGCCGCATCGAACGAGAACTTAAGCAGGCTGTCGATGGAGCGCTGCCCACTGACTCGATGATCCCCGAGCCAGTAAACGAGTGCGAGATCTGCCGCTGGTGGAGCCGCTGCGATAGACGCCGCCGCGACGCCGACCATCTCTCTTTCGTTGCAGGAATCAGCCGCCTACAGCGGCGTGAACTCGATCGGGTGGGCATTAGCACGCTCACGGATCTAGCGGGCGCCACTCTCCCCTTGCACCCCTCTCCGCAGCGAGGTTCCAGCGAGAGTTACGAACGTGTCCATCACCAGGCCCGGGTTCAGCACGAGTCGATCGGCAAAAGCCCAGTCGTCGAGTTCCTCCCGGATCCCAATTCCACTCAGCAGCTCGGGCTCGCGCGCCTTCCGGAACCTTCCCCCGGAGACGTTTTCCTCGACCTCGAAGGCGACCCGTTCATCGAGGACGGCGGGCGCGAGTATCTGTTCGGCTACGTGACAATCGGAGAGGACGGCCAACCAGCTTATACGGCGCGTTGGGGACTCGACACCCTAGCCGAGAAGGCAGCGTTCGAAGAGCTGATCGACACACTTCTCGCCCAATGGGAGAAGCATCCGGGCTTCGCGGTCTATCATTTTGGTGCATACGAGCCGGCTGCGCTGAAGCGCCTCATGGGCCGGCACGCGACCAAAGCCGAGGAGCTGGACCGGCTGCTCCGTGGACAACGGTTCGTAGATCTCCATACCGTCGTTCGTGAATCGTTACGTATAGGCATAGAGACCTACGGCCTCAAGCAACTCGAGGCCGTCCACGGCTACGAACGAGACCTCGACCTCCGGGATGCCAGTCTGCACAAGCACCGGTTCGAACGCGCCCTCGAACTAGGCGTACCGGAAGACGCACCGGAGGGCGCACAGGCCGCGGTCGAGCTCTATAACCGGGATGATTGCATTTCAACATTACGACTGCGCAACTGGCTCGAGACCAAGCGGGCAGAACAGATCGCCGCGGGTACGGATCTACCCCGACCCACGCTGGGCGAAGGAGATCCGTCCGGAGATCAGCTAGAGCGCTCCGCCGAGACTCAGGCGTTGATGGACGCCTTGCTCGACGGTGTACCCGACGAGCGCGAGGCGCAAACTGCCGAGCAGCAGGCGTCCTGGACATTAGCTCACCTACTCGAATGGCACCGCCGTGAGGGCAAGGCAGGATGGTGGGAGTACTACCGACTCGTGGATTGCTCGCCCGCAGACCTCCTCGAAGAGCGACACGCTATCTCCGGGATGCAATTCGTCGCGCGCATTCCAGACAAACGCATTCCCGTGGACCGCTATTCGTTCTCTGAGCAGGACCACGACCTACGACCCGGCCAGAGCGTTGACTACGCAAAGCACCAGACACTTGGGACAATCCGCGAAGTCGATCTTGGCCGCCGAACTATCGACGTCAAAAAGACAAGCAAGACGCTGGAGATTCACCCGGAAGCGGTCTTCCTACAGGACGTCGTAAAGCCCCATCATCTGCCCGGTGCGATTCAGCGTGTCGCCGAGTTCGTGATTGAGCATGGCCTCAATGCGCCCGGCAAATACCGCGCAGCTCGCGACCTTCTACTAGCTGCACCACCCCGACTCTCCCCAGCTATCGCTGGCGCACTTGCATCCGAGAGTGAAGAGACGCTCGAATCCGCCACCAGGTTGGCTGTAAGTCTCGACCACGGTGTACTTCCCGTTCAGGGGCCGCCCGGCACGGGCAAGACACATACGGGCGCCCGGGTCGTGTGCGCTCTTGTAGCGCGAGGCCAGAAGGTCGGGATCACGGGACCTACCCACAAAGTCATTCGAAAACTTCTGGATGCCATCGCCGAGGCCGCGGCGGCGAGCGGTCAGGCGCTCTCTATCCTGCAAAAGCCCGCCCAGAAGAGCGCCGAGCCAAATCCAGCTATTCGCGAAACCACAAAGGCAGGCGAGCTTGCTAGTGCCCTAGCCAACGGCGAATGCCACATTGCAGCGGGAACGGTGTGGGAGTGGTCTCGCCCAGGGAGCGAAGGGTGCATCGACACCCTTGTCATCGATGAAGCCGGGCAGCTCTCGCTGGCGAATGCGATTGCTGCCTCTACCGCTGCGCGCAACGTGCTACTCCTGGGCGACCCTCAGCAGCTTGAACAACCGATCCAAGGGAGTCATCCCGAAGGGTGTGACACGTCGGTCCTCGAGCACCTTCTCGGCGACCACGACACCGTACCCCCGGACCGCGGCCTGTTCCTTGACACAACATGGCGCCTCCACCCGGAGATTCGCACTTTCACGAGCGAGCTGTTTTACGAGGGTCGCCTGAATCACCATGAGCACTGCGAACGCCAAGCCTTGGTCGGTCCCACACGATTCATTGGCGCAGGCCTCTGGCTGGAGCTTGTCGAGCACGAGGGGAACACCAGCTCCTCCGCAGAGGAAGTCCAGCACATCACCTTACTCGTCGAACACCTCATCAAGCCAGAAATTGGGCGGATTGACTTCCGCGGAAAACAGCACCCTCTCACTCACGACGACCTCCGTATCGTTTCCCCGTACAACGCCCAGGTCGCTGCCCTGAAGGCCGCAATCCCTGACGCGGCAGAACACATCGGCACCGTAGATCGTTTCCAGGGCCAGGAAGCACCCGTAGTGATCTACTCAATGACGACAAGCTCTACCGAGGAGGCGCCCCGTGGCCTTGAATTTCTGTTCAGCTTGAACCGGCTCAACGTCGCAACATCACGTGCGCGCTGTACCTGTATCCTCGTAGTGAGTTCGGCTCTTCTCAACGCCGACTGCAAGGCACCTCGACAGATGAAGCTCGTGAACGCACTCTGCAGGTACCAGGAGATGGCCCGCCAGGCATAACTCGTCTTAGGTTTCGCACTCTGTCATGCCTCTCGCTGTGCTCGGTTTCCGCACCCAAGCCTCAGTTGGCCACCCCTCCTTCAACGGCGGCAAGCGCGTCCGTCGACCTCTCCGCTACCCTTCGCCCAGTAGCCCCGTGGCGGTGTCGGGACGCTCAGCCGTTTGCAGATCTTTCGAAGCCCGTTGTCTGAAAGACCGAATTGTTTCGCTACTTGAACTACTTCCATGGACCATATTAGGTCGTAGAGCTGTTCGCGGTTAACTCGGACACGATTGTTTGTGTCCCACAGGACGTGCTGGATTGGCGGCCAATTTGCCTCCGCCTGCAACACACAACGCGCCTTCGCAAAGCCGAATCCCCCTTGAGCGATCTCCTGGATCAACTCAGTAAAAGATCGGGTTCACCCAGTAAGTCTTCGTGCGAAAGTCGTCCTTGATAAATCAACGCGTCGCCACGACGAATCGCCTCGTGCGTAGCCAGCTCCTTTTTGTCACCCGCAAGCGACGACAGATCCGTAAACGGGTCTTCAAGCCCCGCGACTAGCTCATATTCAAACTCCGACCCCTGCGCCCAAAGCAAGCGCGCAAACCCACTTACCGGATCGCGCTCATTGCTATCCGCGAACCAGTCCCGCGCAACACGATGCGGACATTTCAATAACGCGTAGAGGATGGAGGGAGTGATTGATGTCGTGGACTGACTGGGCACAGACGTTTATCGCGTTCCGTTCTGCACGTTTCTTTGAAGGGAGTCCAACGTCGCGAAGATCCCAGAAATAACATTGCTCTTTCCGGCAAAGAGTCCTTCGGGGCCCTCAGCATAAAGATTGGTAAATGGAGCCTCGTAGAGTGCAGACGCATCCATGACACCGCAGCGGGTCAATTGTTCGATTACCATTTCGACGAAACGTATTTGGCTCGCAGTAAGGCTTCGGTCGTTCAGAAACTGAGAAAATACAGCTTGTACAGCTGTTCGATCCAAACCGACCAGACTAAGCACAAAATGACGAAGAGAAGGTGAACCGCTGCGAGCTAGCATTCCCGACAAGAGCGTCTCCCCATCTTCCTCGCCGATCTCCTTCAAGGTTGACTCCAAACTATTCAAATCCGTAGACGTAAGTGGTTGATTCGTTCGAAGTCGGTGAATCACAAGCTGGTCCCGATGGGTGATCAGAAAATTCTTAACTTTCTGTTCGTACTGGATGCTCGTCATCTTAGGCATGACGACAAACTCTTCATCGCGAACACTCATCAGCTCATCCTGGAAGTCTGTGTATACGATCTTGCGCGTTTTCCGATCAAGAAACGGAACAATTCCGCGAAGGCGGAGGCGTAGTTCCTCCAGTTCATTTAGAGAGATCCCCTCCCAGAATCCATTCTCTTGAATCGCGGCCAAGTATTCGAGCTGCACCCTTACCGCTGGAATCGTAGGCTTTGCTTCCAACAGTTGAGCGATCTCGACAACGCGCTGCCGATGCTTCTCAAAAATACTGAGGGCACCCTCCACCAGACCCAACTGCATACGGAGCAAGGTCAGGTCGAAAAGCCTCGACTCGATATCATCCATCTCAATTTCACTTGGTAGTCCGGCCACATCATTCTGCAGTCGGACCGAGTCGGCTTCGCTGAGCTGTTCCCACGCCGGTCGACCCCGATACCGATTCACCGCTTCCAAATGCTCCCGTACAATGAAATTTTCACGGTTCATCTCCGACACTTCAGTATGAAGCTGCTCGGCTAACGTACTCGCAAGCGCCAGGCCAGGGTCGAGGCCCGCGGTTGTTTGAATGTACTTCAGCAGCTGCACCCGAGCACGAAACAAGCGTGTTCCAAGTGGTGCGCCACCGCTGCGCTCAATACCCTCGGAATGCTCGTGAAAAAAATCAAAGTTGAAGCAGAAGTCGAAGACACGGAAGTCCTGCTTATCATCGCCCGGACCGAATAACTCAGGACACAAGCGCGTGCCGCGCCCGATCATTTGCCAGAACTTGATCTTCGAGTAGACCGGCTTGAAAAAGACAAGGTTTGCTATTTCATGGATATCGATGCCGGTGTCGAGCATGTCCACAGAGATCGCGATGTGCGGCGCATTGTCCTTCTGCGAGAAGTCGTCGAGCAAGCTCTGCGGATACGTGGCGTAGTGATCGATGATGCGGGCGAAGTGTCCCTTGTGTTGCGGGTAGTGGTGGTTGAACCGCTCCTCGATGAACTTCGCATGCTCGTGATTGCGAGCGAAGAGAATCGTCTTGGCCAGCCGATCGCCGCCTTCGACCTTGTGGCCGTGTTCCATCAGGTGCTGGAGCACCTTGTCGACGGTATCCTTGTTGAACAGCCAGTTGTTGATCGCGGTGGCGTTGATCCGGTCAGGAAGACCCTTTTCGTCCACCTCGTCGCCCCAGTCGATACTCTCCCACTGCTCTTTCTCCTCGTCGGAAAGCGAATCGTAGTCGATACCTTCGCGTGGAAATTTCAGATCTACTTGCTGCACGCGCGGCGGCACGAGAAAGCCGTCTGCAACGGCGGTCTCCAGTTCGTAGGCGTCGGTCGGCATGCCCGGCTCCAGATCGAAGAGCCCATAGGTATTCCTGTCCACCTGTTCCCGGGGCGTTGCGGTCAGGCCCACCAGCAGCGAGTCGAAGTAGCGGAAGATCGTGCCGTACTTCTGGTAGACCGACCGATGCGCCTCATCGATGATCACCAGATCGAAGTGCCCGACGCTGAAGCGTGCCTCGTTGCCTTTCGTCTCGTCGATCAGCCCCATCATCGTCGGATAGGTGCAGACGTAGACCCGGCCCGCCTTGTCTTTCTCGGTTACCAGATTCACCGGGCTGGACTGCGGCAGGTGCGCCTTGAATGCACCCACCGCCTGGTTGACCAGCGACACCCGGTCGGCCAGGAACAACGCCCGTTTCACCCAGCCCGCGCGCTGCAGAAGGTCCACCAGCGCGATCGCCGTGCGGGTTTTGCCTGAGCCGGTGGCCATCACCAGCAGCGCCTTGCGCCGCGCCTGTGCAAACTGCTCGCCGATGCTGCCGATGGCCCGCTTCTGGTAGTAGCGCTCGACAATATTGTCGTTTACCTGGGCGACATCGATTGGCTCTCGCTGGGTGCGACGATGGATCAGCGAGGCCAACTCGTCCTTCTTGTAGAACCCGGCGACTGCACGCGGCGGGTAGGCGAGGTCGTCCCACAGGTAGGTCTTGTATCCGTTGGTGTAGAAGATGACCGGGCGCTGCCCGTGCATGGCCGCTAGGCAGTCGGCGTAGAGCTTCGCTTGTTGCTGCCCCACCTCGGGATCGACGGTGGTCTTCTTCGCCTCCACCACGGCCAGCGGCTTGCCGTCGTCGCCCCACAGGACGTAGTCGGCGTAGCCGATGCCCTGCTTGTTGGGCATGCCCGTGACTTCGTATTCGCGGTCCTGTGACTGATCCAGTGGCCAGCCGGCCCGGTGCAGAGCGAGGTCAATGATAAGCTTGCGAGTCTTGTCCTCGTTCCAGTCGTGCGTCTCCGGGACCACGTCGTTCTCGGCCTTGATGGCCGCGAGCTGTTCACGCACCGCTTCCAGCTCGCTTTCCAATTCCTTATGAGCGTCTGCTGCAGCATCCCGATTAGCCTCGAGGGCTTCAAGCGCTTCGATGCTATTCGGCGCGGCATCGCGCTTTACCTCCGGAATGAGGGACTCATCGAAGGTCTTACCCCGCAAGCTCTCCGCGCCTTTGCGCAGGTACGTGCGCCCTGCCCAGTAGAGGACGTGCGAAAGCTCCCGCACTATGTCCAACGCCTTCTCAGCATCAGGGGAATTCTTGCCGTGGGCGGCCACGTTGCCCGCTTCCCGAACGTACTCCGCCTTGAGCCACACAACCTCGGGTACCACGGCACGAAAAGCCGGGTCGTGAATGCGACCGCCTAGAGTCGTGAAACTCTGCGGGTCCAAAGTCTTTTCGACTCGGTAGATTCGCGTAATCAGGCGCTCGAGCGCGTGCCGCGCGTAGAAGCATGAGACCCGTGGGTCGCGGTAGACGTTCCGCTCCGCATGGCTCGCGCTCTCCGCTGCGTGAGGGAACTCCTGCTTAAGGAACGCGAAGTTTGCGGAGATTTCCATGGCCGGTCAGAGGTCTCCTCGGAAAGCGCGGGATTGCAAGGAGGCGAAGAGCGCGTCGAGCTCGGCCAAGTGGGCGCGCTGGCTGGCCTTCTGTTGTTCGACGGATTCGACAATGGCGGCGAACTGGCGTTGAAGGTCTACGGGCGGCAAGGGGATCGACAAACCCAATAACTTTGGTTTTGCGATATTCTTCATCGACCCGCTGGTCCCCGACGCTCGGCTGCCCAAGACGCGGCGGAACTCGGCATCTTGGGACAGGTGGTAAATGAACAGCGGCTCGATCTCCGCGTCCTTCTTCCAGATAAACTTCCAGATCTTATCAGGCAGCGCGATATTATCCGGCGTCTCCCAAACGTAAGCAGTCGCCCCAATCAACTCGACCGTGTTCGCTCGACTGATCAGTAAATCGCCCTGCCGAACAAGATACGACTTTGGAACCTCGAAATCGCGGGGCAGGTACTTGCTCTCTTCGGGGCGGTATTCTCCGGAAGTGACAGCGCTTACTTTCAGGACACGGAAATCAGTTTCTGTTTCGGACTGTGCAACGTTCTTCCCACCATCGAGGCGCTCGACAATGTCAGACAGATATCCCTTGTCCCACTCCATCGGATTGGTGACGGGGTCGCCGAACATGTCGAGGAAGGTGGATTGGAGGAGGGTGTCGAGCTGGGCGAGGGACTCGCGGCGCTTGGCCCGCAAGGCGTCCGCCGCATCCAGAATCCCCGCAATCCGCTTCTGCTCGGCGAGCGGCGGGAGGGGAATTTGGAACTTCTGAAGCTCGGTCTTGGTGATGGCTTCCCTCGTGGCTCCGGCACCAGCTATGCGGAGGAGTTTCTGCTGGGTCTGCGCGGAGGTTAAGAAACGCATCAGGTATTGGTAGTTCAGCTTGGTGGGCTCAGGACGCAGGATGCAGACATGTTGGTTCACACGGGCAGGCAAGATGGAATTGTCCAGCGTGCAACTCCTTGCCACCGAAGCCCCGGTGATGTTGAGAAGAACATCGTCCGCTTCCAAGACGACATTGTTCAACTTGGCTGCCTGACCGTCACCAATGAAGGCTAGGTCATCCGGTTTGAATGTACCCATATGCACATTCATGCTGCGCACCAACGCGACACCGCTCCGTTTATAGCTCTTGTTGCCCCCGCGCGGTGTCGCCCCAGAGCCGATCTTCGCACAGAGTTCGTCAAGCTTGGCAGTTGGCCAAGTCACCTCAGCAACCCCTCCAATTCCTTCCGTCCCGTCGCTATCTCTTCCTCCAGCCGCGCCAGCCGCTCCAGGATCACCTTCGGCGGGTCGTACTCCGCCACCTCGTACTCGACTTCCTTGTAACGGTTGATCGATAGGCCGTAGTCGTTGTCGGCGATCTCGGACTTGGGCACGAGGAAGCTCTGATCCGTTCGCGCGCGCTGCCCTTCAGCGCCGCGCTCCTGCCAGCGGGCGAGGATGTCGGGCAGATCGCTATTATCGGGCTGCGGGGTGCGCTTATCGTCGAGGGAGAAGCCGTCCGCGCGCATGTCGTAGAACCAGACGTCGTCCGTGCCGCCGGAGTTGGTCTTGGTGAAAAGCAGGATGGCGGTGGAAACGTTCGAGTACGGCTGAAATACGCCTGGGGGCATAGAAATCACGGCTTCCAGCCTTTGGTCCTCAACCAGGATCGTCCGCAGGACTTTGAATGCCTTCTCATTCGACTTGAAGAGCACGCCATCAGGCACGATGACCGCGGCGCGTCCTCCCGGTTGCAGCAGGCGCAGGAAGAGCGCGAGGAAGAGTAGCTCGGTCTTCTTGGTCTTGACGATCTGTTGCAGGTCCTTGGCGGTCGACTCGTAGTCGAGGCTGCCGGCAAAGGGCGGGTTGGCGAGGACGAGCGAGTACTTCTCCGCTTCGTCGTCGTCGGTCTGCGCGAGCGAGTCCTTGTAGCGGATGTCCGGGTTCTCGACGCCGTGCAGCAGCATGTTCATGCTGCCGATGCGCAGCATCGTGCTGTCGAAGTCGTAGCCGTGGAACGTGTCCTCGTTGAAACGACGGCGGGCCTTGGTGTCCTTGTAGATGGTGTCGCTGTGGTGCTCGACGAGATGCTCGGAGGCAGCGATGAGGAAGCCCGCCGTACCGCAGGCCGGATCACAGATCACGTCCTTGGGCGTGGGTGCGGTCATGTCGACCATCAGCTTGATGATGTGGCGCGGGGTGCGGAACTGCCCGTTCTGGCCGGCGGCGGCGATCTTGCCGAGCATGTACTCGTAGAGGTCGCCCTTGGTGTCACGGTCGGACATGTCAATGCTGTCGAGCTGGTCGACCACATTGGCCAGCACCCGTGCGGTCGGCATCATGAAGAGGGCATCCTTCATGTGATGGGTGTAGGTCGTGCCCCCCTCGCCGTCGGCCTCGCCCTTCTGCCCAAGGGTCTTCATGAAGGGGAATACGCCGTCGCGCACCGTCTCGAACATCTGCTCGGGGGCGGATTCCTTGAAGCGCGACCAACGGAGCTTGTCCTGGTCGGCCGTGAATACCGGCTCCCCGATGGGCTTCTTGGTGCGGGCGGCCTTCGCCTCCTTGAGCGTATGCAGCTCGTCGAGGCGCTTGATGAAGAGCAGGTAGGTGAGCTGCTCGATGACCGAAAGCGGGTTGGAGACGCCGCCCGACCACATCGTGTTCCAGATGCTGTCTATTCTGGATTTCAGCTCGCCGTTTATCATAGAGTCCCTCACACCTCGATTTGGCTCATCCAGTGACTGTCTCTGCACTAGACCTGCCACCCGCAAAAGATTCTACACGGAGCGCGTTTGGGTATGGGAACCCATGGGCACGCGATCCAGGCAAGGATTGAGGGGCGGCCAGGCTAGTCCGATTCTTTCAGGGACCTGCCGGCGAGATCTTTCCACTCAACGCGGCCGTTGGCAGAGCGGGCGAGCCTCTCCCATTTCAGCAAAAGAGGCGGCCCTAAGGGCCCCAACAAAAGAGACTCAACATGGAACATCACGACAACTACACAAACAGTCACAATCGCAAAGAGATCTTCGGGATCGTAAACCGCCCGAATTCCGAGCAGGGCTACTGGACGAGGATCGGTGTCGCGTTTCGAAAACCGAGATGGATCGTGGAATCTCATCTTCAACTTCGTTCCGACGGATCCACAAACGCGGATCCAGCTAAGGGAGCCCAAGCCCATCGCCACGATGTAGGCGCATCACCTCGCCGAAACAGCTGCGAGTGGCTTGCCGCCCGCGGCTATTTCACCGACTCTTGTAACTGGGCCGTTCCCGATCCCTGCCGCGGTCGCTGCCACTGAACTCCCTCCACTTCGCTGATCACGGCACTCCGCTACAATGAGCCTGAAGATTCACCCAATCAGTAGGACGATCCGGGCTGGTCCTCATGCGATGGGCAGCGCTAAATCCACTGGAAGGCCACGCAAGGGACAGCAGTGCCAAGACGACAGCAGGTGAAAAGGCTTCCATGATTCACAAGTTCCTAACGATCACGAACATCGGAAAGTTCCACGACTGCAAGGCAGCCGGCGATGTTTCCTTCCAGGGCATTACCTTGCTCTATGCCGAGAATGGGAGAGGGAAGACGACCCTTTGCGACATCCTCCGTTCGCTGCGAACCGGTGATGGTAACCACATCCAAGGCCGCGAGACCCTTGGCACTTCCGGATCACCAGAGGTCGAAATCCGCCTTGATGAATCCAACGCTTCCTTCAAGGGCAATGAGTGGTCATCGACGTTCCCAGGCATCAGGATTTTCGACTCCACGTTCATCCACGAGAACGTCTATGCCGGTGAAGTAGTCGAACATGAGCAAAAGAAGAACCTCTATCGGGTCATTGTAGGAGAAAAGGGGGTTGCGCTTGCCCACACCGTCGACGACTTCGATGCGCAGATCAGAGACAAAGACTCGGACATCCGAGCAGCCAAGACCAAAGTTGCACAGCTCTCGCCAGCCTCTATAGGTGCGGACGAGTTCACGATTCTTGAGGCTGATCCCGACATCGACTCCAAGGTCGCCACAAAGGAAGCCGAGCTGACCGCCTTACGGCGAGCCGGCGAGATCGCTACAAAGTCTACGCTCTCGAGGATTGCTGTTCCGTCGCTACCTGCCAATCTCACCACTGTACTCGGCAAACAACTTGATGACGTTTCCGACACAGCCGAAGAGAAGATTCGTCAGCACCTGGCTGAGCACACCAGCGGAGCTGATGGCGCATGGCTCGCCCAGGGCACGGAATTCCTGAAGGGCGACAAGTGCCCCTTCTGTTCGCAATCGCTCGCGCTCAATGAACTAGTTCCCCTCTACCGCGGCTACTTCGATGACGCCTATGAGAAACTGAGGCAAGAGGTCAGCACCCTCTCGAAGAGCGTGCAATCCTATGGTGAGAATGGCACAACGCTCCCAGTCAAGCACGCAGCAGACGAGAACCAAAGGCTGATCGGCTTCTGGTCTGAGTTCACAGACGTCGATGTTCCTGAGCTGGACCATGAATCCCTGTTTGACGCCATGCGTACGCTCGGGGATGCAGCCCTCACTGTGGTGAAACGCAAGGCCCAGTCGATCTTCGAACCCATAGTTCCAGGATCGGATTACTACCCAGCAATTGCGGGCCTGAACGACCAGATAGCACTTGTATCCGAATACAACGCCAAGGTTGATGCCGCCAATCTAGCGATCGCCGCAAAGAAGGGTCAAACCAGCGCCGGCGACAAGTCCAAGGCCGAGCAAGAGCTGACTGTCCTACAGGCAGCCAAGCAACGTCATGAGGCCGAGGCAGCCAGCGCCTGCCAGACATACCTAGATGCGAAGTCCGCCAAAACTGACTTGGAACAGAAGAAGGAGGCCGTAAAAACTGAGCTGGACAAACACAGCAGCGATCTGTTTGCGAAGTTCCAGAAGCGCATCAACGATCTGCTTGGCATGGTGACTGCTGGATTTCGAATCACCCACGTCGTCCGCGAGTACAAGGGCCGAAGCCCGCGCTCAACCTATCAGGTGGTCATCAACGATGTCCCCGTATCGCTCGGCGATGAGAGGACCCCTGCATCGGAGCCATCGTTTCGAAATACGCTGAGCGCGGGCGACCGCTCCACGCTTGCGCTTGCCTTCTTCTTTGCGCAGCTTGAGCTTGATCCTGAGCTGAGCGGAAAGATCGTCGTCTTCGATGATCCATTCACCAGCCAGGATCTTTCAAGGCGAACCTGGACGCAGCAGCGTATTTGCCGGATTGCCAAGAAGGCTAAACAGGTCATCGTGCTCTCACACGAACCCCACTTTCTGCAGCTCATCCATGACAATGTTCCGAGCGCCGAGGACAAGACGCTGCAGCTGTGCCGAATCGGATCGGACAATACAACGATTACACCCTGGAACATCAAAGACGCCAACCGGGGTGACTATGTGAAGGACTACACGGCTCTACGCGAGTTTTTTAATGAAGGTGACGGAGATCTGCGCGACATCGCCCGAACGATCCGCCTCGTGCTTGAGGGCTACCTGCGTATCAAATTCATTGGCCAGTTCGCTGACAACGCATGGCTTGGTGACTTCATAACCAAGATCCGTGATGCGCGGGCCGGCGACATTCTTGAAGCAGTACAACCCCTCCTCGAGGAACTTGAGGACATCAACGACTACTCGAAGAAGTATCACCACAAACAGAATCCGTTAGCTGACAGCGAATCCATCAACGATGGCGAACTGAGGGGATTCGTTAAAAGAACGCTGGAAGTGGTCGGTGGATTCTGATCTCTTCCCCGCAAAACATTCGCTCCGACGCTAATCGGGCCTCTACTGAGTGAAGGCTCCTTTTGTCACGCAACGCTTGATGCACACGATGTGCCTCTCGCTCATACCGCACCTTGGTGTAAGCGACCGCAAGACTAACACCGCACGTTACATCCGTGCGGGAGCTAGCCTCTATACCGCGTCAATCCCCACACTGGATGGCCGACAAACAATCGTTGGAACAAAACCTCGCGGCGCACTTGGGGTAAGCAGTTGGATGAGAGTCTAACCCGCGCCGACTCTATCGAGAGTGCCAATCTTAGATCATGAGTGGTGCTGCTGGCCTCAGAGTGCAAATCCCTAATTCCAATCGGGGCAATAGACGCATCGAAGAATTCCAGGTCAGAAACTAGCTTCTCCTACCCGTACCGGTTCAACTCGTATTACCGACGACATAGAAACCGGCCCGTAATAGCGGCTGTCCCAGCTCTTCGAATGTTCCGACATCAGCCACACATGACCCGACATGATTTCTAATTCGCCAGCGCCAAAGGGCATCATTCTCCGACCTGCCGAATCGGTAGTGCGTGGCATCGACCCTGCAAGTAACTTCTCGTTTACCCGAACACCAACGACCTGAACCTCTACTCTGTCGCCCGCAACCGCAACAACGCGCTTGCCCACGGGAGCTGCTCCTCCTGGACAATTTCCTTCGCCCAAGTACCGTCGCTCCAACCCCGTCCTTGCGACTTGTTCGGGCAGACAAATCAGCACCAACGAACCTCGTTCTATTGGCCCGGGCACCACGCGGTAGATGCCTCTGGGCAAAGATTCGGTCCAGTTCACACGATATCCGAGAAACCAGAATGCCCCGAGTACTGCGCTCCAGCAGACCAGAATCATTCCTAGCTGCAACCAGCGTGATTTCATTAGTCGCGCGATTCCTCACCACCGGCAAAGACTCGGTCTCCTCTCTTTTTCCATCGAGCTCGGTACGTGAAAGATTCGGAACTCGAAAGCAGTTCTGCTGCGTGATCGAACACTCCAAGCAAAATCGCGGCAGACTCCTTCAGGTCGTCATCCGCCTGTAAGTCACATCCCGCTTTCACGTCCAGCGCTTCGGCAAGACCCGATTTCTGCACCAGACCTCCCATTTGAATGAGTGTCCGTGTTCGCGCCGCTCGCTCACCCATGACTCGCCTCCGGCCTCGCCGGTTCGTTCGAGCTCGTTTCGCTTGCAGTCGATTTATTCTCTGAGTCAGGCTTGCTAACTGTACTTTTAGTCCGCGACTTTTGTTTTCCAACGCGCCGAAGAAACGAACTCCCTTCTTGCCGCCACTGGTCAACGATGTCTGCCCGTCGTTCGTACTGGTTTGTTGCATAGAGCACCGCACCGATGAGCACATCTTTCGGAAGGGCATCTGCTTCAGCTTGCTGAATTAATTGGCTCAGTTCCTGACAGCACTGCGTACGTAGCAATTGCCTCCGCTGCTCCAACTCCTGAATCTTCATATCTAGTTCATCCATTCGACGCTGCTTCGATTTCATCTGCTGATCGTTCCTCTATGAAATGCTGAATTGTCTTCTTGCAATCACCTATACGACGACCAATGCATTGCCTTCTATTCGGAAACCGAATGCAATCAAACAAAGACAAGTCAGAAGCAAAGCGAATGCGCACTTATGCACGCTCTATCGAGCGTGCGTTCTTCTTGGCCCTGCCGGCGGCTTCAGCAATCAACAATGGCGATCTATCACTTCCATGCTTCGTTCGTAACACGCTCCACAGGACGTTCCCCCGTCGCTGCGGCGGCGTATCAATCCCGCGACAAGCTTTTCGATGAACGACAAGGCATCACACACAACTACATTCGTGAAAACGAAGAAGTGCATCACGAAATTCTTGCACAGGACGGCGCGCCCGAGTGGGTGCTTCAGCGTGCTGAACTTTGGAATCGCGTAGATACGTTCGAAGACCATGTGGCTCGGATGCGCTTTCGTTCACAAGAAGGCCAGGATCGCTACATGGACTCTGCTCAGACGGCCCAGAGTGTTCGAGGTGCGCTTCCGATTGAACTCAATCCAGAGCAAAACAAGGAGCTCGTCGAGTCGTTTCTAAAGGATCGGTTTGTTGAGCGTGGCCTGGTTGTGGACTACGCGATTCACTGGGATTCTGGAAATCCGCATTTCCACGCACTCGTGACCCGAAGACCGCTTGAAGAGGGTCGTTTCTCTTACTTGAAAGACCGGGAAATCGCATCGAAAGCTGCGCTCCAAGAAACCCGATCGCTTTGGTCCGAGCGACAGAATGAGTTCCTGGAACGTGCGGGGCAAAGCATTCGTGTGGACCATCGAAGCCACGCTGATCGAGGGATCGTTTTCGAACCTCTTCAGCACGAGGGTCCTCACGCACATCGACTCAGTCGCGCTGGTCTTTTCTCTCGCATTGCGGAGGAGAACCAACAGACACGAGAACGAAATGTAGACATCGCCATCCGATCTCCGGAGGCTCTCCTCCACGAACTCACGGAACGCCAAGCCACGTTCAGTGAAGTGGATCTCGCAAAATCCATTTTTGATCGCGTTGAGGGGAATCCGGAGAGCTTCGAGGTGGCCCGATCTCACGTCCTCCATTCACCAGAACTGGTGAGCATAGGAAGCGACATCGAAGGGAACACCCGATACACCACGCGCACGTATCTCCACACCGAAAAGGACCTCTTTCACACCGCCAACGCATTGCAGACGTGGACACCGGAAAGAGTTCAGCAGCCAGCGATCCGTACAGCAATCGCCGGCACTTCCTTTCCTCTGACCGAAGAGCAAAAAGGTGCGGTACGTCAGTTGACCCAACCCGGAGATCTTGGCGTTCTCGTTGGGCGCGCGGGTACCGGAAAGACCATCACACTCCGCACAGTCGTTGATGCTTACCGACGCTCTGGCGCACGCGTTCGCGGGGCTGCTTTGTCCGGTATTGCGGCAGAGAAGCTTGCCGAAGAAACCGGAATTCAGACTCGCACTTTGCATTCATGGGAGCACCTTTGGAGTCGTGCGGAAACGGTATCGCCAAGGCCACACGAAGGCATATCTAAACTCACACCTCGGGACGTTTTCATCGTAGACGAGGCTGGAATGGTGGGCACGAATCAACTCGCTCGGATTCTCCGCGAAGCGAAGAAAACGGGCTCTAAAATCCTCCTTATCGGAGATCCAAAGCAGATCCAACCCATCGAAGCGGGCACGCCGTTTCGACGCATGGCCGATGCCCATGATGTTGCACTTTTGACCGAGGTTCACCGCCAGGATCAGTCTTGGCAGAAGACGGCCTCATCTGCGTTTGCGGACGGGCGAACCGGGGATGCGCTTCGAGCTTATGATCGCCATGAGCGCATCGTCTGGAGTGACAGTCGCGATGAGACACTTCAGCATTTAGCCCAGGACTATGTCCGAGACATGTCCTCTAACCCCGGTCAGTCGGCGCTCATCTTGGCCCACGAACGTGCTGACGTCCGCCGCTTGAACGAGCTCGTTCGGTCCCATCGACAAGAACGGGGTGAACTTGGATCAGGTCTCGTCTGGGACGGTGACGAATTCCAGGTCGGAGATCGAATCGTATTTCAAAAGAACGACAACCAGCGCCAGGTTCCCACCTTCGGACAAGACCAGAAACCCAGCAGCACACGAATTCGAAACGGGACACTGGGTGCGATCGAGTCTGTTTCGGGTCCATCTCGACTTCAGATTCGACTCGACAACGGGGACCGGGCTCACGTCAATCTAGAGACCTACGCTTCGATCGCTCCTGGATATGCGGTCACCATCCACAAAGCGCAGGGAACCACGGTAGATCAGACCTACGTATTCGCATCTCCGCACATGCGGCAAGACACTCTATATCCAGCGATGACGCGACACCGTTCCAACGCGACGCTCTACGCGGACCGAAAGTCTTTTCGAAACCTAGACGGCCTCGCCCGTCGACTCGGACGCCCGCCCGGCAAGGATCTTGTTTCCGATTATTCCATTCCGGCGAGTCGCCGTGATTCTTGGCAGCGGGTCAAGGATTACAAACTAGTATCGACGAGAGTAGCTCGCCTTTTTGGAAATATTCAGGATCGTTTACCCCCAGACGGCGACATCCGCCACGACCCCGAGTGGGAAACCTTCAAAACCCTCCAGTCCATTCGGAATCGGCTTGCAAAAGAAGTCGTTCTTAACTCGGCGTCCCACCAAGACTTCTTGCGGCAGTCGAACCTTTCGATCGAAACGGTGGAACGACATGCTGGTCGGCTGTCGCGACCCCTCACGCTTGAGGAGCAAACGGCAGAGACGCGGATCCGACTCTACGTGAAGCTTCGCGATGAAGCCCGGAACGTCTGGAACCAAATCAAACGCACACACCCCGGCGCTTCGAGTCGTTCCCATCCTGAGTTCTCATGGTTCGACGCGCTTCGCTCCAAGCGGAACAAAACAGCGATGGAAATCATGTCTGATACCCAGCTTCACCAGCGCTTGGTACGGAACCGCAGCGCTTCATGGCAAACACTCGCCCGACAAGCGGATCAGCACATCTTCCGGGAGGATGAAGAGCGGCGCCGTGAGCGACTTTGGGAAGATGAGCGGTTTCTGGAGGAAACGGAAGAACGGGCTCATCCATCCAAAGCACGCGACCCTATACGACGACTTCCAACCCACGACGTCAAGGGCATCAGTACAGGCAGAGGAGACCCCGTCCAGGCATTCCAATCGACTACTGAGTTACTTCGAAGAGCATCCAAAGAATCACTCAACTCCGACGAGCGGAACAGCCTCAAATTGCGTTGGAACATACAAGCCAAAGAGATCCATCGATCCGAACGCACCCGAGCACGGTTGCAACAACGGGATCCCAAGCTCAATCGAGCAGCAGCCTACGCAATCGAACGGCTGCGAGAGAGAGGCAGAGCTCGTGGAAGAGAACGTTAGTAAGCTGTCCTCGGAAAGTCCATAAACTTTATGAAACCGTCTGTGAGTACGGAGTAGAACCCAGCGTTCTTAGATGTGTCCGTGAGCTCAGGGCAGAACCCTACCGCATCATATCAGTGGGGGCCTCGGAACTCTTTGTCAATGATTGCTGGGAGCAAAGGTACTTTCCATTCAATTGGCTCACCTTCGCTGGTCTTAACCTTGAAATGTGAATAGCAACCTGTCTTCTCATACGTTGGATCCCCATCCTCAACAGGTAAGCCAAGCGGAACGATAGCAACCATCCATCCCTCGGGCTTCGTATCCAACCGGATTTGCCCCCCGCCTCGAAATAGTTGTGCAAGGAACAAACGCCCCCTATGTCCTATGGACGCCGCCTCGTCACCGCAAATTCGGGCAGTCCAATCTAAACTTGCTCCAATCGAGCGGTCCGTCCGATTGCGCACGAAAACAAATATTTCCGGTGCAAAGTCTGTAGTCACAGCCATGCGATATTCCACTGTGACCACAGAATTTTGAATCGAGGTGATTGGGTAGGCACCAGATACAGCAGAACAAGCAACCTCTACCGGAATGACCACGACTATCGCGACTAACCGTAATACGATCTTTACAAATTGCATCGACGATCTCCTAGCCTT
The DNA here is from genome assembly GCA_029261895.1 of Deltaproteobacteria bacterium. Lineage (GTDB taxonomy): Bacteria > Myxococcota_A > UBA9160 > SZUA-336 > SZUA-336 > JAJDAK01. The sequence continues at coordinate 6,837 of JAJDAK010000061.1, read as the reverse complement.
TAGAAATCAGTGTCAACACCCTGGTTGGTTGAGATCACTTGTGTTGAGAATTTCATCCCCTTCCCTACCTCTGCTTTAGCAAGGTGACAATCTAACGCGGCATCTGAAACTCTTCGTCAATAATTGCTGGAGGTAATGGTACATTCCATTCTATTGGATCGCCTTCCGACGTTTTCAGCTCAAAATGTGAATGGCAGTCTTCTCTCCCATGTGTTGGGTCCCCGTCTGCGACAGGTAAGCCAAGCGGGATGATTGCCACAGACCATCCTCCAGGTTGTGTACCCAGCCGTATTCGACCCATCCTGCGGAACAATTGACTGAAGAATACTCCTCCTTTTCCTGGGCTAATAGAAGCAATATCTTCTCCGCAAACACGGGCAGTCCAATCTAAGCTCGCTCCAATGTAACGATCCATTCGGTTGCGAACGACGATGACAATATCAGGTGCGAAATCCGTTCTTACATCTATCTTGTATTCAATTGATATCGCTGAGTTCTGGATGGTTGTGGTCCGGTCATTTAGAAATTCTCTAGGAGCTGCTGATTCCTCTACCCCCTCTTCACAGTAGACGACGTCAACCGTCAAGAGAGCTGCCGCTATTATCACGTAGAGTCTGATGCTTGCAGGTCGCATTCTGATATCTCCTAGTTCCCAGGAATCGGTAGCGAAGCATTTCCGAATCGTTGTTTTAGCACGCCAGATATCGATGGATCGATATCTTGTATAAGAGTGTCGTACTGTTTCAAGTTATGTTGATATTCTTGCAGTGAAGGTGACGGAATGTGGCCCCACTGTTGATTGAGCTGATCGTAATAAGCTGGAAGTTCAGTGGCAGCATCCCAACCATCTGTCTTATAGAATTTCCCGCTGAAGCCCTGAAACTGCAGGGTCGTATCTAGTTGGTTACCTACGGTATCCAAGTAGTCGTCCAATCCCGATAGGCGGGCACCCGCATGAGCATATTCATGCCATAGCATAGAACGAGCTTCCGCGTAGGGCCCGCGCACGGCTTCACCAACCCATACTCCCCCAACTTTTGGATCACCTATCTTCGGATGATAGAGCGCGATTGGGGCCGAGTTGTCTTTACTCTGAGATGCTACGAAACCTGGATCATAGAACGCTTGCACTGATTGCTCCGATCGGCGGCCCAGCCGGTCCGCTCGTGCGCCGTTTGCCTTGTTGATGCGACTAATGATCGCATCGGCTGAGCCTAACGAACCAATCGGAGTGACGACGTATCCGTTTCCCCCACCGAAATTGAATCCTGCTCCTATCGTGTTTCCACCCCCCCAGAAGCTCAGATCGTTTTCCCAGCCAAATAGCGCGCTAAAACCAAGACCATCGTCATAACTTTGAGTTGAAAAGCTTGCTCCCAAACTAAAACCCCAATCCCAATCAAAACCTTGACCCGGGCTATAACTGAAAGAACCGAACCCTAGGCCAAAATCAAAACTGAAATTACCGCTCGGATCAATACGATTTATAGGGCTATTGCGAACATACGCGTAGCGATTGAAGTCTTGAGGATTGAGTGGATCCGGCACGAATGAGTCGGCTTGGATAAATCGGCCCAATCCGGGATCATAAAATCGAGCTCCATAGTCATAGATTCCAATGCTCGCTTCAAAGCGCTGACCCGTGAAAGCAAATTGGGGTACCACACCCGCTTCACTCACTGCCGTTCCAAAGGGCTTGTAGTACGTGCGTGAGATCACGTCTCCGTCTCCGTTAGCAACTACTGTAGAGCTGCCCAATTGATCGCCGTGGTAGTAGACCGTGCCAACCGCAGCCTGAAGATCATCTGCGTCTAAGATCCCATCCCCGTCACTATCGGGGTTGGTTGGATCAGTCACGGAAAGTCCGGATAGTTCCTCGATATCGATGAGGCCATCCCCATCGGTGTCGCGAGACGTGGGGTCTGTCGCCGGCCCGTCCCCAGACGGGTTCAACTCCAGATTATCGGGAATTCCATCTCCATCGCTGTCTGTCAAAAACGGACTCGTGCCTGCGGCCGCTTCCACATCGTTTGGAAGGCCATCGGAATCGAACGTAACTCCATCTGCGGCACGCAATAGCAGCAGCGCATCAACAACCGTGAACTCACCGTCCCTAGGTGCATCGATCGGGGAAACATCGCCAGCATAAATCTGCGCTTGGCTCGGCGTGGATGATCCATCTGAGAACCGCGTCGCTAGCATCGCATCTCCAGCATCGAGATAACCATCCGGTTGTAAATCACCTGTCAATGCTCCGCCGACTGGATAAAAAAGATATGCATCCGTGGGCGCAACATCGTTTCCATCATCAACCCCATCACCGTCGGTATCAGCAAGACTCGGACTAGTTCCCATTAGAATCTCTGCCTGATCGCTCAGCCCATCACCATCCGAATCCACGATAGCCGCTAGGGCAGGTCGCGATAGTCCGAGCCATAAAGCTGCGAGCATGACAATCGCCGTCACTTGCCGGGGATGAAGCTCACGCTGGCGTATCGTAATGTGCAAGAGGAGCAATAAAAGCAGACAAAGGGGCAGGCTTAGCAAAATACCCAATGCCGGAAACGGTTGATCCATGCGCGGTAGTACAATGGGTGGTAGCTGCTGGGAAAATTGTGAGCCACCCAGATAAATCGACTTGGTTGCGATTCTTTTACCCATCACAAACACGTGCACAGTAGCTTTGCGGCCGTCCCATTCAAAATCGGACGTCACAAACCAACGAGTCTTATTGCCTTCAACGGTTCTAATTCGACGATTGGCAAAGTCATAGCCGAACTCCACCAGTGTAGAACCCTCACTCCGAACCGCGCTCAACCGACCCCGTGCATCCCATTCGTACTGACGCGACCCATGAGAAACAACATTGCCGCGCTCATCATAAGTGAGAGACACGGCATCGATCCCTGCACCAACCGTAGTAACTGCATGCGGCCGTTGGACACCCGGTAAACCACTGGGTCGTGATTGGGTCGTTCCATAGACGAGGGTCGTGCCCCCCTTACTCTTCAGGTTGCCATATTTATCGTATCCATAGTTCAGCGTCGATTGAGCTAACCCGGGCCCATATGGCCCCGTAGCCTCTATCAGTCTGTTTACGCTGTCATACGTGAAAACACGATTTCTACCTGTGACTCGATGATCTACGATGGAGTCTACCCGTCCCCCGTCATCAGCCAACAACTCTATGTCTTCAAGGACTTCCGCTCCTTTTGTCAGCCGAATTCTGGTGAGATAGTCACGCACCGGGTCGTAGACCTGTTCCGCACGAACACCGTCTCCTGTTGTCCCATCCACCATACGCTGCTGTTCATCGAACACGACCGAAGAAAGAAACGTCTCACCGCTGATTACATCGCGAACACTTGTTGGAAAACCTTTTGAATCATAGGAATACTCGATCTTAGCCAGAGGAGCGCCGGTGCTTGAAATCTGCGGTAACTTGCGTTCCTTGACCAAACCGCCAACAGTAAAGCCTTGTTCGAGAACAAAAATTTCGCCACCCAGCTCGTGTTCCTCGCGAATGATGCGACCCAATACATCATGGCTGAATCGATGGATACCGTTCGAGTCAACGGCAGACGTAAGCCTACCGATCGCGTGCGCCGCGAGTCCCCCTTCGTCATAGGTAAACACAACATCCCAGATTCGATCGCCCCCAGCGTCTGTTTCAGTTCCACTGCGCGTTACACGACTAAGTGCATCATATTCGAACTCAATCGTTTTGCCTCGTGCGTCTGTTTGAAGAACAAGATTTCCTATCGCGTCATATGCGAGCATCGTAAGTCCAGTGTCTGGATCGTCGATAGACTTTCTACGTCCTAGTTCGTCGTACTGAACCACCAACGGGCCAACCAGTGGCTCACCAGCCGATGGAGCCGGAGGATCGACCCGAACCAAACGCGAGGCATGATCGTATACGTACGAAGTTGTAGTCGGACTACCAGCGGGGCCAGCTAGATACTCTTCGACGGCCCGTACAGATCCAAAGGTGTCTGTTACGTGATCCGTACGATTCCCGTTCACATCCACAATGGTCCTACGTCCTCGAAAATGGTCCACTGTGGAGACTCGATTGCCAGGTAACGTCGTTGAGACAACCCTACCAAGACGGTCGAATTCGACCTCGGTCCAAAGTGGAGTATCACCCGCTCGAGTTGGACGACTAGAACTTATGGCCCTCCCCAGTTCGTCATAGATCGTTAGAATTTCTACCTCTGTATTGTGCGGGCCCTCAGATACAACTCGATAACTACGGCCTAGGCCATCGATATAGGCAGTGCTATCTCGTGTGAATCCTCCGCCTTGCGCGACTTTTGTCGTTACTGTTGCACCTTCCGGCGTTGTAACAGGATCTAGATAGTCACCGTATATGATTTCGGTTGATCCGCCATCAGGAAGCATGGTCTCAATACGCCGCCCGAGTCCGTCGTAGCAGTGCAGAGTGGTTTCCAGGTTGAGATCAATTTCCATGTGCACAGCGCCAGCTCCGGTTGGAAGTATAGTGCTACAGCTTGCACCGAAATATCCCAAAAACGTGCTTTGAAGTGCGGGATTGGTAACTACGACTGGAAACGCGTGATAAGTATCATCGAACGTGGTCGTTGTGACATTTGACATGGCATCAGTGACCGCGACTTGGTTACCAAATTCATCGTAACCAAATATTGTTTCGACCGGCATTGCGCCATCAACCAATTCAACGAGCTTTGTAGCGAGGCCTTTATCGGGTTGTTGTCCGAGAAGATTCGCAACTGCACCATCATAGAAAAACTGAGACTCCGATAGCACTATTCCGTCATCCTGCGGATCCACACGGCGACTTCTTACAATCCGATCAACAATGTGTTTTTCGATATTATATGCAAACTCACGTACTGTACGCCGAGCAGGTGGTGCCAGTATGCCCGATGGAGCTGTAGCGGTCTCGGTCGTCGAGAGAGCGTTTCCATATTCGTCGTAGGTCGTTTCAATAATGTGCTCCAGCGGTGGTTCCGAGCCATACAACGGATGAGACGGTGAATCATACTGTCTCGAAATAATTCGCTTAGGAAGACGTCTGCCTTGTTCTTTAGAACAGCTGGCGCTCTCCAACACTAGATCGTAGAGACCCCAATCCGCCGATGTGAAACTTGAAGAATGCTGTAGTGTAAATACGCCGCTGTACACATGTCCGGCATCTAGTACAACGGCAGGCGGGATCCCACCGCCCCTAATACACCCCGCTATTGGTATATTCGCATCAAACCCATCATAGACGTACCCTAGACCAACGGCAGGACCTTCTTTTATCAGTCGATATGCCCCAGATCTCCCAACCTGAAATTCGAATACCTCAAACCCAACGTCTTCTTGGATAAACGAATTACAATCCGGGTGACCCGGACGATCCCATCTCGGACTAGTCGCATCGACAACCACCGGGAACGTCTGCACAAGTGCAAGTGTCTTTCTTTGAACATCGCAATCAGAGCCAGCAATACTAATCAAATACCCACCTACATCATATTCCTGGGCTCCAGTAACAACGGCAACATAAGCACGGCCCGCTTCCAATGATCTAGTTGTCGATGGATAGATGCCGGTATTTGTATTTTTCGTTACTCGAATGCAACCAGACGTAGAATCATTCGGATCAAACTGATCAGCGTCATAGATGCCGATGATAGGTTCACGCATCCCTGATGCTTCGACCTTAATCTCGTACGTGCTTGTTTCATCGACAGAAAATCGAATTGAGTCGTATGCTACATTGATATCGGTCAATGTGTTGCAGTCATCGGGTCGCCTCCAAATCCCCCCGTTTTCTGTTGTCCCCTCCCACGCGAAAAAACCCTGGCTAAAAATCGAATGGTCAACGTTTGGAAGCAGATTATTCGCGTATTCTGTAATTTGCTCACTCCATAGGCCCCCAGCCTGATCCAGAACACGTACAGACTGTACAAGCCCTCGAAGACTAAGAGACTGATGGTATCTGGTCTCGGTTGTTGTTCCATCGGATGTCCGCGCAGATACCTTCGAAAAACCACGAAGCTCGCGAGTTACAAAGTCGTAAGCACCGCCTTCATAGAAATACTCTGTAGACTGAACAGTTCCACGGTTGTCATCGATGTGGATAGCGGCAACAAGGTGCAAGACCTGAGCAAGGTCTCCGGTCCCATCACCGCCCATGTTATTGAATCGAGTGGAAGGCACATACTCGTAACTAGTCTGCCCACCAATAGGGCTTTCGACCGATTCCAATAGATCGGGTACGGCGCCTTTGTTTATATAGGCACGATGAAAACCTGGACGACTGATCAAGATGTCCACCATGCCATCGCCATTGATGTCGAGCATCCGATTTCCGAGATCCTTACCGTCGCTCTCAATAAAGTCAGCGTCCGTTGGAATCTCCCAGGGTGAGCCCGAATTCTGCGGTAGCCATAGATCCGTCTGTGATCCAAAGGGATTGCCGCTGTTCAAGTATAGGAGGCGCGAAGGCCCGAGTGCGGTGCCTTCATGTGCTTGCACGATATCAAGACGGCCATCGCCGTTGATATCCACAATTCTCTGTCCGAGGTCCCTTGTTACTGCATCGCTGAGTTGTTGATCGAAATACCAAGGACTGGTCCAACGATCATCTTGCTTGAAATCTATGCCATCGTTGATGTAGACGTTCTTCCATATTCCCTGTGAGTACCCTGATATAATTAGATTCGTGACATGATCATCAAGACCGTCGCCGTTTACATCGAAGTATCGCTTTCCTAGACGCGCCACATTCCTCGCCCAAATGCCTACTTGGTTGTGCTCACCGATTTCCTGGTACTGGAGACCTGCCTTGAGCATGCAGTC
>JAJDAK010000007.1 GCA_029261895.1 Deltaproteobacteria bacterium | reverse complement strand
GTGGAGATGAGCGGGATCGGATCTTAGTGCGTTAGCGGCGGGCTCGGCCCGCCTGCGCACACGGCAGGCGCAGCGCGCTTCCCTCTGCAGCTCCGTGTCGATCTTCCGGGTGGTGGAGCTTGGTGGAGATGAGCGGGATCGAACCGCCGACCTCTGCGTTGCGAACGCAGCGCTCTCCCAGCTGAGCTACATCCCCATTAGTGCGTTAGCGGCGGGCTCCGCCCGCCTGCGCACACGCCACATTACTTCGTATGTGGCTCCGGTGCTAGAGCGGGTCCATTGTAGCCCAAAGGCCGACTGAGCTCAGCAACGCGGAGCATTGCGAAGCCGTAGGCCCCGACCGCCCGGGGTCGGGTTACAGTTAGAAGTGGCGTCAGTGGCTACCCGTTTTCCGGTCTGCCCACCAAGATTGGAGTGGCCACCGACGCCAGGGACATTGGGCTACGCAGCCCAATGATTGCATTCTCCATGCCAGTCTTGTCTGGCTAACGCGCGGCTGCGCCGCGCTGCCAGAACGGCAGATGGCTTCGTATCTGCCTTTGCTGCTCAGAGTGCGGGCTCGGTTGCTCGCATACCGAGCACCGAAGGCAGGCACGTAGTCGCCTGCCGTGCGCGAAGGGCGGTTTACCCGCCCGATAACGCGCCAAGGTTGGCATAGTAGTTGCTCTACAGGGACCCGAAACATTCTCGAAGGAGGTCCCACCATGGAAACCGAAGTGATTTCACCGGCATTGTTTACGGTGAATAACCTTTGGCTGATGATCGCCGCAGGTCTGGTGTTCATCATGCATTTAGGTTTTGCAACACTTGAGTCTGGTCTGACTCGGTCCAAGAACACAGTCAACATTCTATTTAAGAACACATTCATTATCTGCGCGGGCATCATCACCTATGCGCTCTTCGGCTTTAACCTGATGTATCCGGGTGAATTCAACTTCATCAGCGGGGTATTTGGTTTTGCAGGTTTCGGGCTGTTCCCGGGTGCTGCAGATATGACTCCCGCTTATGCAGATGGTGGTTACACGTATTGGAGCGACTTCCTCTTCCAAGCGATGTTCGCCGCCACGGCAGCGACCATTGTCTCGGGCGCGGTGGCGGAGCGCATCAAGCTCAGCTCGTTCATGGTGTTCTCTGTGCTCTTCGTGGGCTTGGTCTACACCGTGCTCGGTAGCTGGAAGTGGGGCGGTGGATGGTTGGATGCGCTCGGCTTCTACGACTTCGCGGGTTCGACTTTGGTTCACAGCATCGGTGGCTGGGGCGCACTCGCGGGTGCGATGATTCTTGGGCCACGGCTCGGCAAGTATGTTGGCGATCGCATGCACCCGATTCCAGGTAGCAATATTCCGATGGCTGCCATCGGCGTGTTCCTGCTTTGGCTCGGATGGTTCGGCTTCAACGGCGGTTCGGTTCTCAATGCAGATCCGACACTCGTATCGTTGACGCTGGTCACGACCTGCCTGGCTGCAGCCTCGGGCGGACTGGTCGCGAGCTTTGTGTCGCAGATCGTGTTCGGAAAGCCTGATCTCACCATGGCATTGAACGGCATTCTTGCGGGCCTTGTCGGCATTACCGCAGGTGCGGATCAAATGGCGATGGGTTCAGCGATGGTCATCGGCGCAGTAGCGGGCGGCATCGTGGTGTTCTCGGTCATGTTCTTTGATCGCATCAAGATCGACGATCCCGTCGGCGCGATCTCGGTTCACTTGGTCTGTGGAATTTGGGGAACGCTTGCCGTTGGTATCTTCGGTGCGATGGGCAGTCTCGAGCAGCTAGGCATTCAAGCGATCGGTGTTGCGGCGTACGGCGTGGTCTCGTTCGGATCGGCTTGTGCACTCTTTCTCGGCATTCGTGCGGTGATGGGCTTGCGTGTCACCGAAGAGGAAGAACTCGAAGGCTTGGACTTTGCAGAGCATGGGATGCACGCTTACGACTTCCCGACCGCGAGCGGTGTAGGAATTTCCGCGGCTTCTGCGGGACCTGCTTCTGCGCGACCCGTTCAACAACCGGCACCGGCGCTTGTGGCCGAGTCCCGCTAAGGAGAATTCGATGAAACGAATCGTAGCCATTATCAAGCCGTTCAAACTGGACGATGTGAAGCAAGAGCTGAGTCAGATTGGCGTGCAAGGCATCACGGTGACCGAAGTGAAAGGCTTCGGTCGCCAGAAGGGTCACACCGAGTTGTATCGCGGCGCCGAATACGTGGTCGACTTCCTGCCGAAGATTCAGGTCTCCACCGTCGTGAGCGATGCCATCGTGGAGCAGACGATCGAAGTTCTGATCAAGGCGGCGCAAACCGGTCGTATCGGTGACGGTAAGATCTTCGTCTATCCGGTTGAAGATGCAATCCGCATCCGCACAGGCGAGCGAGGCGAAGCCGCCGTGTCTTAGTGCGGTAACGGCGGGCGAAGCCCGCCTGCGCACTCGCCAGGCGCTACGCGCACTGCGTTCGCAGCTCCGTGCCTGGCTCTTCCAACATTGATCATTGAGTTAAACAATAAAAAAGGCCCCGGGAAAATCCCCGGGGTCTTTTTGTTTAAGGCGATTTTGCTGAAGACTAAAGTGCGCTGTCGCCTTTCTCGCCGGTGCGGATACGGATCGCGTCAGACACGTTGAGCACGAAGATTTTGCCGTCACCGATGCGGCCGGTCTTCGCTGCGTTCTGAATGGTTTCGATAACACGCTCGACCATGTCGTCTGCGACGACGATCTCCAACTTCAGCTTGGGCAGAAAGTCGACCACGTATTCGGCGCCGCGATACAACTCGGTGTGGCCCTTCTGGCGACCGAAGCCTTTCACTTCGGTCACCGTGATGCCCTGCACCTCGAGTTGGCTGAGTGCCTCTTTTACTTCGTCGAGTTTGAATGGCTTGATGATGGCTTCGATGAGTTTCATGCTGCACCTCCTGAATGCGAGGCCGACATGCCCGAAGATTCGGTCGAGTATGCAGACTCGCTGTGCTCTGCAAGGTCGAGGCCTTCGTATTCGGCCTCATCACTGACGCGAAGATCGCCCAACACCATGCGAAGTACGACGAGAATGATGATCGATGCCAAGGGTGCGTAAACGGCTGTAATGCCAATGCTCTTGATCTGCGCAAAAATCTGCGAACCCCAGGTCATGCCATCGGGAACTTCCGCGATGAAGAGGACCGCCGCGAGCGCGCCCCAAGTACCGCCGATTCCGTGTACACCAAATACGTCTAATGAGTCGTCATAACCGAGCTTGTTCTTCACGATGGTGACGAAGAAGTAGCAGATGACGGCCGCACCGATGCCGACGTAGACGGACCCAAGCACATCAACAGATGCACAAGCGGGTGTAATGGCAACGAGTCCCGCGACCGCGGCGGTTGCACCACCGAGCACGGTTGGTTTGCCGCGATGGATTTTCTCAATCAACGCCCACATGACCACCGCCGCGGAGGTAGCGGTCTGCGTGGTCAAAAATGCCAGCCCCGCAGTTCCGTCTGCCGCGAGCGCGCTGCCTGCATTGAAGCCGAACCAACCGACCCAGAGCAATGCCGCACCAATGACGGTGAGTGGCAGGCTATGGGGCGGCATCGGCGAACGACCGTAACCGCGGCGTGCACCCAAGTAGAGTGCAGCCACCAAAGCGGAGAAACCGCTCGACATGTGGACCACCAAGCCGCCGGCGAAATCGATCGCACCCAGCTCCGCGATGAATCCACCACCCCAAACCATATGCGCGAGCGGGATGTAGACGACGATCAACCAAATCGAGATAAACGCGACGTAGGGGCCAAAGCGCATGCGCTCCGCGAACGCGCCCAGCATCAACGCAGGCGTAATGATGGCGAACATCCCTTGGAAGATGACGAAGACAAACTCCGGAATCGTGCCCGAAAGCGTGTCCGGACCGATGCCATTCAAGAACATCTTGTCGAGATTGCCGATGAACGCACCATCGCCGCTAAAGGCGAGGCTGTAGCCGACGGCGATCCAGATCAATCCCATCACGCCAGCGGAGATCAGGCACTGCATCAGCACGCTCAGGATGTTCTTGGTACGAACCAAGCCGCCGTAGAAGAGGGCCAGCCCGGGTAGTGTCATCAGCAAAACAAGCGCTGAGCTTGTCAGCATCCACGCGGTGTCGCCCGCGCTGAGCGTGGGCGCGGCGTCGCCAGCCAATGCATCGGCTGCCCAAAACAGTGGCAGCGCGGCGCCGATCCACGCCGATTTCTTAGCCAAGTCCCTGAAATTCATCGGATTCACTCCTTCTGGCGAAGGCCCCTAGACCTATCGCTGTTAACAAAATGAATTCCGGAAGGAAAAAGGGGCATGGCAGACCGGAATTCCTACGCCGAAGCGGCGTTCAGGCTCATAAGCGCAAGTTGCATGCCAAGCGAGACGCGCATGAAGGCGATTTGGCGAGAGGGTCTGTCCAAACATTAAGCAGCCACTGCTTAGTTCTTATGCGGCGTTGTCGTGGGTTGGATCAATGCGCGGCCCCACGGGCTTAATCCGCCGCCGGAAACATGCCGCGGAAATATCCGTCTAGTGACGGGAATCACGGTGTGGGTTTCCCACGCACCGTACCTCTCTGCGACTCAATGAAGAAAAATAACCCGAGATCGTCGTCGAGAATCGTCCCCGGAACCCAGGGCAGAGACCAGTTTCTAGCCGCAGTCCTCTTTTTGATTGTTGCGCTGCTTGCGATGTTCATCCCATTGGGGAAATCATCGATCGCCTGGGCGCATGTATTGCTCGATCAGGAGCATCTATGGGCGGTGGAATCTGCCGTGCCCGAAGGGACCGTGATCGAATACGTGGTCTGCGATCTAGCCGGGCAGTGCAATGCGATCGGCATGGGCGATCAGACTCAGGCCGGAACTCCGATCTTGCTCGATACGCCTTTTGTCGGCGATCAGACCTTGCACGCGCGCTTCTGTGTGGCGGATTCGGCCGGCAATGCGACCCATGACTGTGGAGCGCTTTCCGCTGCGGGTATGCAGTTTCTAATCGACAGCAGAGTTACCCCAAGCAGTCCATACGTGACGCTGGAAAGAACCGGCTTCTCGGCAATCCTTGAGGCCGGCGAGACCTATACAGGTAGGATCCCCTTGGGTATGGCGCCGCCTGTGATCGGTGGCTTCAGGTTCGAATCGATCGTTGGCCCCAATGGTGCGCGTTTTCGGCTGCGCATTCGTAGTGCCGCGCAACCCACGCGCATCTACTTCGACGAAGAAATTCAAGCGAACGTTTCGCCGTATAGATTTTGGCGCATGCTTTCGGCAGAACTCACCACCGCTACAAAGAACGGCGAAACCGAGCTCGAATACGTGATCGACATGCTCGACGGTGTATTGTGGCTGCTTCAAATCGACCCGCTGATCGATAATCCGTACTCCGCACCGCACTTTGTACTGGTGCCACGCTTTGGTGACCTGATTGCGAATTGGGACGCGGATGGTGACGGCGTGCCGTACAGCGTCGGTGATGCCGAAACGATTTGTCATACCGATCGATGGGTCAACTGCTTGGACAACTGTCCGGATCAATACAACCCGCGCCAAACCGATCTCGATGTGGATGGTGTCGGGGATATTTGCGACCCGACGCCGGGTCAAGATGACGATCACTCCGACGACGTCGATCCCGATCAGATTCCTGATCCCAACGGCGTTGGAGATAGCGGAGGGGGTACCGGCCCAGCTACGGACCCCATAGGCGAACCCATTCAGCTCTTCGACTTGAATCGTGATGCGCCGAATTGGCAGATCCAAGGCGGATCGATTCGCGATGAAACGACCATCTTTAGCGAGGGCGACGGTTCGCTCCGTCTGCGTAGCTTCTCCGGTAAGGACCATGTAACCGCCGAACGCACCGATCTCGGTGGCATGGATCTTCGCAACTACAGCGTCGTCTTCGATGTCTTCGTCGTCGGCCCCGGGAATATCACGGCGAATGATGGTATTCGATTGGGGCTCGCGAGTGGCACGGGTTTCGTGAATCGCCGCGAGTGGCGCTTTGGTTCGGATGACGGTGTTGTGGTCGATGGATGGGCCACACTCTCCGCCCGAGTAAATGCGGACTGGACTGACAGCAGCGGCAACTTTGATCCGAGCGTTGTGAGCGGGATGCAGTTGATTGGCGCGTCGCAACAGGAAAGTGGCTTCAAATACTACTTCGACAATGTTCAAATTGTTGAACACGAAGAACCGCGAGAGCCACAGGAACTCTTGCAATGGAACATGGACAACGCTTCTACTGACTGGATCGGTTATGGCGCAACGTTGATCGATAAATCGAATCCGAAGATCGAAGGTACGGGTTCGCTGCGCATGCGTTCGACGTCAAACGAAGGTATAGCGACCGCCGAAAGTCCGAACCTCAATGGCGCTGACTGGCGTGGTCTCCGATTACGCTTCAGTGTGTGGGTCGACCACGCGACGAACTTAACTTCGAGCGACGGTGTTCGGGTACAGCTGTCTTCTGATAACGCGCTTCAGCACTATCGTGAATGGCGTTTTGGAACGAGCCATGGTCTTCGGGTTGACCAATGGGCCACCGTCGAGCTCGATTTGAGTTCAGCATCTGATACACAGAAGGGCAGTTTTTCGCTATCAAGCGTTGAACGGCTCCGATTACGCGGAGTGTCGACCAATATCTCTGGACTGCGTTGGTACTTTGACGACGCCCAGTTAATTCAAGCGCCGTAACAGCCGAGCAGCGCCGGCCGCTAGATTTCGTCTAGAAACACGATCTCGGGCGGACCTGTGAGTATGCCGGCAAAGCGTTTGCCTTCTTTCGCGAGGTTGGCGCTGTGCTCCTTGAAGCTGTCCATGCTCTGGTACTTTTCGTAAACCACAAACGCCTTCTCATTATCTTTGCGCTGATGAACCACGTACTCGAGCGTGCCAGGTTCGTTGTTCAGGCTATTGGCCGCGAGGTCTTTAAACAGGGCCTTGGCCTCTTCGACTTTGCCGTCGTTCACAGTCACTGTTGCGATGATTGTAGGCATGGAGGGTCCTTTCACGTTTAGGCGCCCAAGTGTGCCCGAATCGCCCGTTTGAACGCAATTGGGTCGAGTATTGCGGGCGAATTGCGCGTTAGACGCATACGATCGCCACGTTTGATTGCCGCCATCGACCTATACGGCATAAGCTAAGAGTCTCGAACCGGGGTGGGGACGAGGGCGACGAAGATGGTTCAAGCGGTGCTGCTAGCGGGCGATCGGGGTCATAGCCGATCGATCGGTGGCCGAAGCAAGGCGTTTGTCGAAATTGCGGGCAAACCGATGGTCGTGCACGTGCTCGAATCACTCCTCCACACTCCCGAAGTATCCGAGGTCTATGTCGTGGGTGATGCGATTCGCTTGGAAAAAGTCCTCGCAGAGCAGGGCTGTTTGCAGCTGTCGATCGCTGCGTCTTGCCCGATTCACATCGTTCCGCAGCGCAGCTCGCTCTACGAAAATATCTGGCATACGTTCCTCCGCACCTTGCCGAGCGGCCGTGAAGATCCCGAGCACGCGATACTCGTGGTGCCTACAGACATTCCGCTGGTGATTCCCGAGGAAATTTCGGACTTCATACGCAAGGCGCTTGCGACCGGAGGCGACTACGTCGTGGGCCTAACCCCTGAGCACGTGTTGGATCCCTACGCACCGACCGAAACGCAAGACGGTATTGAAATGGCAAACTTCAATCTGCGCGAAGGTCGTTTTCGGCAGAACAATCTCCACTATTCGCGACCCCTAAAGATGGGCAATCGTCGCTACGTCCAGGACCTCTACGAAAATCGCTATCAGAAAGAGTTTGGCAATACGATTCGGCTCGCTCTTCGTGTAGTTATCCGTGAATTTTTGAATCTCTGGGTCGTTTTCTTCTATGCGCTGATTCACATGGCCTCGGTATGCGACCGTCGTGGCAATCGACGTGCGGCCGATTGGTTTCGCAAATGGGTCCCGATCAAAAGGGTCGAGCGAGGGATCAGCGCATTGCTTCGGACCGATATGAGGATCGTGCAGACGGAACTTGGTGGCGCGGCACTCGACGTTGATAACGAGCATGACTGTCTCGTGGTGGAGAAGCACCTTGGGGAATGGAAGGCTCGCCAAGCCCGATTCGCGCGCACGCTCTAAATCTCGCTATCTTTGTCGTGATGACGGATATCTCCACTGAATCCGTTCGCTGGACGAACGCGAATAGCGGCGTGATCGTGCTTCGCGGTAGCGATGCAGAACGATTTCTCAACGGCATGGTGACCAATGACGTCACGAAGATCGAAATCGGTCACGCGGCTCCCGGTCTGCTCCTCGATCGCAAAGGCCACGTGCTGGCCCTGCTTGACGTGCTACGGACAGAGGACGCGTTCGTATTGGTTAGTTCTGGTGGCACAGGTACGCAGGTCGCCGAAGTTCTTGAGAAGCATATTATTGCCGATGACGTCGACGTCGAAGACCGATCGTCAATCTGGAGCGAATGTGTTTTCGACGGCCCAGATATTCGTGCATCGCTGGAAGCTACGAGTCTTCCTGTACCGGCCCCGGGTGAGATTGTATTCGAGAACGATTGTATCTACTGGGGAGCATTGCAACCGACCGGTGTTCCGGTACACGTCATCGGGCTCGCAAACGAAGTCCAAGCTCTTGCAGCTGCTGGAATTCGCGATCTAGAAGAAGAAGAGATCGCGGAATTGCATGTTGTAAGCGGTTGGCCTCGACTTGGGATCGATGTTGGTGAGCGGAACTTTCCCCAGGAAGCCGGCTTAGACTATGCGGTCTCGCAGACCAAGGGTTGTTATATCGGCCAAGAGATTGTTGCGCGTATCTACGCCCGCGGCGGCGTGAAAAAGAAGCTCGTACAGTTGGAAGCCAAGTCGAAGCTAGCGGCGGATGTTGCGGTCGAGTTCGAAGGTTCGAACATCGGTCAGATCACCAGCGCATCAAAGCAGCGCGCGCTCGCGTACATTAAACTTGGGCAGGCGGTCGTCGGTACAATCGTGAAGGTGGGTGTCCATGACGCTCAGGTGGTCGGGATCGTCGGCGCTGCGTCGAGCCGCTCATAGCTGCCTCGCATCGCCTGCCAGCGATTGATGATCTCCCGAA
Organism: Deltaproteobacteria bacterium; assembly: GCA_029261895.1. Classification (GTDB taxonomy): domain Bacteria; phylum Myxococcota_A; class UBA9160; order SZUA-336; family SZUA-336; genus JAJDAK01. Next base: position 8,128 of record JAJDAK010000007.1, on the reverse strand, counting down.
AGACCAAATCAAAGCGGTAACGCAGTTGCAGGTCGTCGTAAGTGATTGCGACCTCCGCGCGTACATGACGCTCTCCGTCCTCATTCGGCGGATCAACATCGGCATGCAGTAACTCGGCGTAGATCGATTTCTTGTGGAAGAGATACTTCATCAACACCGCGTCGATGTCCGCGTAGTCGAGCCCGTTGCCTGAAACAAATTCCGGATGGATGTGGTCGAGAATGATTCCTGGCTGCTGCGATTCCACCGCCGCAACCATTTCAAAGAGCGCTTCTTCCACGCTCTGGGGGCGTGGCGGATCCGCTGCCACGCATGCGAGCGCGAGAATGCTGACGAAGAGCGCCGTATAATGCGCGGAACATGAACGCCGTACTCTCACTCTTTGCCAAAGCTCCTATTCCGGGCCAGGTAAAAACACGCCTTTCGCCTGCCTTGTCTGCAGAGGACGCAGCCGCAGGTTACGAAGCTATGCTTCTTGATACGCTTGATCAACATCGCTCGCTCCGTGGGCATGATCGCGTGCTTTGGTTTGCGCCCGAGTCTGCGCGTGCATGGTTCGAGTCCAAGGCTGCCGGGGATTTTGCGCTCCGCGTGCAGCAGGGCGACCGGCTGGCGGCGCGGATGCGCTTTCTTTTCCAGACGCATGCCGCCGAGGGTTATACGCGGATGTTGCTACGCGGTACCGACAGTCCGACGCTGCCGCTTTCCAGGATTGAACAAGCGTTTGCCGCGCTCGAAAAATGCGACATCGTCATTTGTCCGGATTGCGATGGCGGGTACAACCTGATCGGGTTGGATAAGCCGCACGATGAGGTCTTTGACCTTCCCATGAGTACATCGAATGTTCTCGAGGCGACGCTGGAACGTGCACGCTTACTCGGACTACGATCTGAAGTCCTCGAGCCGCATTACGATGTGGACGAGTTCGAAGATCTCGATCGGCTCGAAGTCGATCTCGATCCCGTGCTGACGCCGCGTTCGCTGCGTTGGCTCCGAGACCTGCGTGGTAGGATTCGCGGATGAATATCAACGATGCCGTCGGTAAAAAGGTCATGTTGCGCTTCAACCGTACTGAGGGGTTGAAGGCGATCGGGATCGACGACGACAGCAAGTATTGCCGCATCGTTGGCCACGACCACATCGGGCTCTGGATCGAGAACCCCAACTATGAAGAGACGCCGATTCGTGATGAGAACGGCGATTTGATTGCGCCGGATGACCGCGTTCGTCAGCACTACATTGCCCACATCTTGGTCCCATGGTCCAACGTCCAGGCAGTCGTGCACTTTCCCGGGCGCGAACCAGAAGCCCTCGAGAGTGAAGAGGTTCGCCCGATCGGATCCTATTTATAGGGGGTTTTCCACACGGTTCATGACAGATAGGTCTTGCCCCGCCACTGATTCCGTGTACGTTCTTCTGTCGTCTGTCTTGAACGGGCGGTGAGAGCACGGAGGGTCGACTCCAGTCCACATTCTGTGGAAACGCGTATAGCGAATGAACGGCTTCGAACCCTTGGGTATGGGTGGTTCGGTGCCTTTGGTTGGCTGAGGAGCCTGCCACATAAGCTGGCGCGGGAGTTGCAGTCAGTTTCTATAAGACCAGTGATGTCTAGTGATGACCCGGCAGTCTGTCGGGTCTGGTCAAAGGAGGCGATGGATATGAGTAGGGTGATAACAGCAGTGTTCGCGATGACGCTGGGCTTGATGGCTCCGATATTTGCGAATGCAGAAGACGGTGAACGCTGGTCGGTCATTGAAGACCGAATGAAGGCGCTCGAGGACAAACTTCAAGCAAGCGAAGCTACGGTGAAAGCCCAGCAAGAGATGCTGAAGTACGCCACACCAGATGTGACGGGTGCGGCGCAAATGGATTCGATCTTCAATCGGTTGGAAGTCGGCGGGCACGTGTCAGCATCGTACATATACAGCTTCAACAACCCGGATCTTAATGGCGCGAGCCAGACGTTGTGTCAGTTCAACTGTAACCACAACGAATTCTCCCTGGACGCAGCGAAGCTTGAGTTCGGTATTCCGACCGACGGTCCCGGGACGGCGGGTTTCCAGCTCGACATCCTCTACGGACAGAACGCTTCGATCCTGAGCGGTGCGATTCCGGCCAGCGATGGTGCGGCTTCAGTTTCCGGCGCTTCTGATACGGATATGTTCATTCAGCAGGCTTACATCGCTTACAACTACAACGACGTAGAGGTGAAGTTCGGTAAGTTTGAGACGCTGCTCGGGTTTGAGCTCTTGGATACCTACAAGAATCCAAACGTGACCCACGGTGTCTTGTTCACGTTTGCCATCCCGCTCTACCACACGGGTGTTCTGGCTAGCGGCGCACTGACCGAAGAGATTGGGTACTCGATCGGTGTCGTGAACGGTTTCAACAACACGAACGAAGCTGGCGACAACAAGGGCGTCCTCGGGCAGGTCAGCTACAGCTCCGGTCCGGTGTTCGCGTCGCTGTCAACGTTCCAAGGCACGTTGGAAGAAACGCGAACGCGGAATAGCGGTGGTATCACACCCGTGGGTGACAACGAGGTGCACACGCAAATCTACGATCTCGTGACTACCTATGAAGTCGATGATGCGACCATGCTCTGGTTGAATGTCGACGTGGGCCACACTGACACCCGCCCGAATCTCACGACCCTCACGGGTGATGAGGATGGCAATTGGTGGGGTGTTGCGCTGGGCGGTAAGCGCCAACTCAGCGACAAGGCGTCGGTTGCGGCACGCTACGAGCGTTTCCAGGATGACGCGTCTGCGCTTGTTGATAACAACTTCCGCATTGGTGCGATTCCGATCGGTAGTGAGAAGGCGACGGTCGATACGGTGACGCTGACCTTTGCGTATCAGCTGACGGAGAGCCTGCTCGCGCGGCTCGAGTTCCGACATGACGTCGTGGATTGCGACAACGTCGACTGCAACGTCTTCGCTAGCTCTGATAGTGGTGCGGCGACAGAGGATGAGAACGATCTCGGGATCTTCGAGGTTACTTACGTGCTCCCCTAGGGTTGCATAGCCTCTGGGCACTAGCGCCCAATGATTAGGCAAGCGCCCAGCCCCGTTAGGGGCTGGGCGCTTATTTTTTGTGACGACAGCTCTAGGAACGACTCGCCTGTCTGTGGTATGAAGCTTGCTTCAGCAATGCTTGGTCCAGGTCTGCCCCCGGGACGATCCTGGTCCGACATGAGAAAGGTGCCAGCGATGCAGAAAGTTGAGGCGATTATCAAGCCGTTCAAGCTTGATGAAGTTAAGGAATCCCTCAATTCGATCGGAATCCAGGGGATCACCGTTTCGGAAGTCAAAGGCTTTGGCCGTCAGAAGGGCCATACGGAGCTGTATCGTGGCGCAGAATATGTTGTGGATTTCTTGCCGAAGATCAAAATGGAGGTCGTGGTGTCAGACGACCTCGTGAGCAAGGTGATCGAGGCCATACAGAGCGCTGCCAACACCGGGCGTATCGGAGATGGAAAGATTTTTGTTCTGCCCGTGGTAGACGCGATCCGAATCCGAACCGGCGAACGCGGCGACGAAGCGATCTAAAAGGAGCTAATCGCAATGCATAACAAGCGAACCCCCAAGGAAGTCCTAGCCTACGCCGAAAAAGAAGGCGCAAAGCTGGTCGATTGTAAGTTCATCGACTGGCCGGGACAGTGGCAGCACGTCACATTTCCGATGCACGAGTTTGATGAGTCGACCTTCGAAGAAGGTCTGGGTTTCGACGGCTCGAGTATTCGAGGCTGGAAGGCGATCGATAACAGCGACATGCTGATCATTCCGGATTCGAACACCGGGTTCATGGATCCGTTCTGTGATCATCCGACGCTGAGTTTGATCTGCGACATCGTCGATCCGATTACGCGTGAGCCGTACAGCCGCGACCCACGTCACATCGCGTCGAAAGCACTCAACTACTTGAACCTAACCGGTATCGCGGACACCGCGTACTTCGGTCCTGAAGCGGAGTTCTTCATCCTCGACGATATACGTTTCGGTACCAACGCAAACTCCGGCTATTACTATGTGGACTCGTTGGAGGGCGCTTGGAACTCCGGTCGCGCCGAAGGTCCAAACCTCGGTTACAAGCCACGCTATAAGGAAGGTTACTTCCCGGTTCCGCCGACCGACTCGTTGCAAAACCTCCGCAGCGAGATGGTGTTACAGATGGAAGAGCTCGGCATCATCATTGAATGCCAGCATCACGAAGTCGCGACCGCGGGCCAGGCCGAAATCGACATGCGCTTCTCACCGATGCGCGAAATGGCCGATAGCCTGATGCTCTATAAGTATGTGGTGAAGAACGTGGCGCGCCGCTCTGGCCGCACCGTGACCTTCATGCCGAAGCCCGTCTTCCAAGACAATGGCTCGGGCATGCACACCCATCAGTCGCTGTGGAAGGACGGCAAGCCGCTCTTCGCAGGTAATGAGTACGCGGGCGTTTCGCAGATGTGCCTCTACTACATCGGCGGCATCCTACAGCACGCGCGTTCACTCGCTGCACTCACCAACCCGACGACGAACTCGTACAAGCGACTGGTTCCGGGTTATGAAGCACCGGTCAACTTGGCGTACTCAAGCCGCAACCGTTCGGCCGCGATTCGCATCCCGATGTACTCGGCCAGCGATAAGGCTAAGCGCATTGAGCTGCGCTTCCCCGATCCGACCTGCAATCCGTACCTCGCGTTCTCCGCGATGCTGATGGCCGGCCTTGACGGGATTGAGAACAAGATCGATCCGCGCGAGCCACTCGACAAGGACATCTACTCGATGGCCCCCGAAGAACTCGCCAACGTACCGAGCATGCCCGGTAGTCTTGAAGAGGCGTTGGACTGCATGGAAGAGGATCATGAGTTCCTCCTCAAGGGCGACGTCTTCACCGAAGACGCCATCCACACCTGGCTCGAGTACAAGCGCACGGCCGAATGCGAGCAGGTCGCCATCCGACCCCATCCGCATGAATTCGAGCTCTACTACGACATCTAAAAGTCGTCCTACTCGATCGGCTCAAAACCCCGGAGCATTCGCTTCGGGGTTTTTTGTTTAACATCAGGTCCGAATCCAGCCAGATGGTTTATGCACGGCAGAACTAGTCTCTGAAAAACAAAGGAGACTTAATCATGACACGTACCGAAAACTTTCAACGCTACGCCGATGCAGTCGAAGAATGTGCGGTCGATGGAAATTGGGAACGCTTGCGCGATCACTTCACCGAAGACGTGGTCCACGAACGCAGCGTCGGTGCGCTGTACGACTTTCGGCAGCAAGGCATCGACGACGTGATTGCGGGTTACAAGGAATCCTCAAACAATATCGATCGGCGTTTTGACCGGCGGATCTTTGTTGCTACCGAGCCCATCAGCGAAACCGACAAGCGGGTCCGCTTGCCCTGGGTCTGTCTCTTCGTCCTCGACGGCCAACCCGCTTGCGTCGACGAAGGCATCGAAGTCGCAACCTATCGCGACAATCACATCTGCCACCTCGTCCCCGGCGTCGCGGACTACATGGCGCGCGCGGAGTAGTCTTACTAGAGTTCAGGTCTCGCCCAACACACGGTCCCGTCTCTTTGGAGAAGATGTGACCGACAATTCTCGTTCCGAATACCAAGGTTTGGTCCGCGCGCTTACGAAGTCCACTCGCGTTGCGTTGCTGCGTAAACACTATAGTCGTCGTACGCAACAGTCCTATGTTCGTTGGGTCGAGCGGTTTCTCCGCTTTGTCCAAGTCAAGCGCCCGGGCGAACTTGAACAAGACGATGTGGTTCGGTTTTTGACCTATCTTGCGAAGGATCGGAAGGTGTCGGCCTCGACACAGAACCAAGCCTTGAATGCGCTCTCATTCTTCTTCACTTCGATCTTGCACAAGCCGGTTGGCGATTTATCGAAGGTTGTTCGTGCAAGGCGTAGCCGACATCTCCCCGTTGTGTTTACGGAAGATGAAATCGTACGATTCTTTCACTGCCTTGAAGGAACGCCCCGACTTGCGGCAAGTTTGCTCTACGGCTCTGGGTTGCGCGTGTCCGAGTGTGTTCAGCTTCGCGTACGCGATCTAGACTTTGATGCGAGTGTGATTCATCTGCGCAAAGCCAAGGGCAGTAAGGACCGGGTAACCGTTCTTCCGCGCCGACTTATTCCCATGCTTGAACGTTATCTCCTCAGCATCAAGAATCTATATGAACATGATCTCAGATCCGGTTACAACGGCACCGGCATGCCAGAGGCACTCGAGCGCAAGTATCCTAACGCGGCGAAAGAGTGGTCCTGGCAGTTCGTGTTTCCATCCACACGATTGCAGCGAGGAGAGAGCGGGAAAGAAGATCGTCGCTGGCATACGAGTGAAGCCACGCTTCAGCGGGCCGTTCATGCTGCCGTTCGGGACGCTGGCATCACCAAAGCGGGCAGTTGCCACAGCCTGCGCCACAGCTTTGCAACGCATCTACTTGCTGCAGGGTCGGACCTCCGTTCCATCCAAGAACTACTCGGACATCGTTCCGTCAAGACCACGATGATCTATACTCATGTCCTCAACCTAGGTGCTGCAGGCGTGCAAAGTCCGTTTGATCGCGTACTGAGCACCTCGCAGCTTCACCGAACGGAGTCAGAAAAGTGACCCAAAATATCGCCCCAACTCCCATAACCACGCGTGATCACAATACGAATGCGCATTCAGCATTGGCGCGATATGGTATGCATATCGCACATGGCGTGCGAGCTATTAGGTAGTTAGGTGGACCTAGAACCCTAGAGACAAGGTTGACCACGAGTTGGTCTAAAGGACGACAATGTTTCTGACGATGTCGACAAACATGCGAAGTCTTCGACGCTTCCCCGTTCAGATATTCTGGTCTTTCGCTGTTCTCTTTCTTGTCGCATTCGTCGCCATGGCCAAAGACACCAATGGAGCAAGATCTCCGCAAGCTTTAGCAAAGCAGCTAGTTTCAGCGATGAGAAGCGGATCAACAGAGGAGCTTTCGCGTCTATTCCATCCTGACTGCCCCCGAAACGATCCGCGATTCGCCGTGTTTGAGCGTGCGGTTAAGAAGGATCTAAAGGAACCCGTTATTGAGGTCAAAGCAGTACCACAACAAGCCCTAGAGAACTCCATCTGGATCGTGGAACCCACTCACATGATCGGGATTCACGGGTACGAGGATCCAGAACAAAACGAGGGGTTCTATTCAAGAGCTGACGCAGTCGCGCAAACCTCAGAGAACTGGTACTTGGTAACTTGTCGAGTTCCCAAGACGAAAAGGGCACACCCCCGCTAATAGGTCAGCGCCCTTGGCCCTTCCACTTGCTGGTGAAAACCGGCCACCTAACAAGCCGTTGCACCCGTCGGCCTCCACTCCCTAATCCTTGGCTGCTAGACTCTTCCCCATGCAATCTTCAACAACATTTCTGACGGCCGCGGGTGAGCGGCCCGTACGTTAGGCCGCATGGTGCGCAGCGAAGTAAACTGGACTCTGGGTTCTCCAAAGAGGTATCGTCTGGGATATGCAAGCTAAGGATACCGTCCGCGAACTGCTCGATCGTCTTCCAGACGAATGCACGCTTCAGGACGTGCTCTACCATCTGTACGTGATCTCAGAGATCAACGAAGGCATTCGAGAACTCGACGAAGGCCGGGGAATTCCCCATGAGCAGGTTGAGCAGGAACTGCGACGTAAGTGGCGGCTCGGCGTCGGGTAATCTGGGCCCCACGCGCTCAAACCGCACTAGACGAATCGGTGGAGTTCGTCGCTCAGGACTCACTACCAGGGGCTCTTCGCGTCCTTGAACAAGCCCTCGCTGCTGCGGATTCGCTGGCCACTTTGAGTGAGCGCGGACGCGTTGTTCCTGAGTATGACGATCCACAGTTGCGCGAGATATTCGTATTCCGTTACCGCCTTCTATACGAACTACATCCAGATCTTGTCCGTATCGTTGCGTTTCTCCATGGAGCGCAGGACTTCGTCTCATTGGAACGGGGTAAGTAGGTCATGCCGTTTAGTTTCAACTTTGAACTGCAACCTTTTCTATGCGCCATAAAAGCACTCCTCTGGGGTTCGAAACCCAAGTCGTTTTCGAGGTCGCGTGTTCAGCCTCTTCGCGATGGCATTGCAGTTGTGTTGGGTGATCGCAGCC
>JAJDAK010000060.1 GCA_029261895.1 Deltaproteobacteria bacterium | reverse complement strand
GTCGCCGTGTTTTACATTCGATTTACAAGACTCAATGCGTGGGAGCGCTACACTAGAACCGATGGATACGACTGAAAAAATCGAGATCCTTGTCGTTGAAGACGAGGAAGCGATCCGCCGCGGACTCTGTGACGTCATCGCATACCACGGCTATGAACCCCACGGCGTAGAGGACGGCGAGACCGGCCTGCGCGAAGCAGTTAAGAATCGCTATGCGGCGATCATCCTCGATGTGATGCTACCTGAGATGAATGGCTTCGAGGTTTGTGAAGGCATCCGGGAAAAGTTGCCACAGCAGCCGGTATTGATGTTGACCGCGCGTGGGTCCGAGGAAGATATTCTTAACGGGTTTCGCGCCGGCTGCGACGATTATGTAACCAAGCCGTTTTCGATCTCTGAGTTGGTTGCAAGACTCGAAGCGCTACTTCGACGTGCTGGGAAATTGCCGCAGCAGAACCACGATGTATTTCGATTTGGCGAGTGGCAGATCGACCCAGGCAATCTTCGGGCGACCCGTGGTGAGGAAGTACTCGATCTATCGAAACGCGAACTCGAACTGATCGCGCTTTTTGCGCGCGAAGCCGGGCGCATCGTGAGCCGTCGCATGCTTCTGCAGGAAGTATGGGGGTTCGCTTCACCCGAGCAGATTGAAACACGAACCGTCGACATGCACATCGCGAAGCTGCGGAAGAAGTTGGGCACGAAGAATGGTGCCGCGTTGGAAACGGTCCGCGGTGTGGGATATCGCTTCAATGGTTAGGCGGAACTCATGAATCGTATCCGCTGGGTTTTCATCCTATTGGCCGTCTTGGTTCTCGTGCCAACCGCCGTGTTGGTGAAGCGTGTCTTTGAGGGACTCGCACTGGAAGACTCTCTCGGTCATCGAGCCGTGGCCGAGCGCATCTTCGATGAGATGGAACGCCAACTCGCGGACTTTCTCCGAGCTGAAAACGCACGAACCGTGAGCACCAAACCAGTCAAACGGCCCTTCGTTGTAACCTATTTTGGCGTGAACCCGGACGGATCGATCGATAGCGACGAACAGCGGCTGGTGAGTGGACTCATCAGCCGAAAAACCAAGCCTCCCAAAGGCGACCGTGCGGATAAGAAAGCGCAAGCACCGGGATCAACGCGTTGGCTCCAAGATAATCGCCCGCAAGTGGAAACCAAAGACGAACAGGCATTGTCCCCCTACGACGCCATCAACGCGCTGAATCAAACCGCGGCACGCCAGCGTAAAGCGAAGGAGGCGCAGAAGCTGGCACCCTCTGGCTATCGCGAGCAAGACGGCATCTTCGCACGCAGTCTCGGCACCTCGATCGAGGGCGAAGATGCCGAAGCTTTCGCAGCCGTTCCAGAACCCAGAACAGAACTGCTTGAATCCGCCAGCCGGCTGCTCAAGCAGAAGATGATCCAAGCCAACGAGGCTTTCGTCAGTCCGTATCTGCTCGAACTTGAGGATCCCAATCACCTGCTGTTTATGCGTACGTCCATCCAAGGAACGGAGCGGCGCCGACAAGGCTTCGTAATCCGTACCACTTTGCTTACGAATTGGTTGCAACAGCAGGTCCTCGACGACAGCGGCTTGCAGAGCCAGGTCGAAGCGCGGTTTTCTTCTCAGGCGTTCGAAGGAGCTCCTGAGCTCGGGACATACCTATTTCAACATCGTTTCAGCGAGCCTTTCGAGTCGCTCTGGGTGCAAACTGAAATCCAACCGCTCCCGGGAACCTCAAACCAGACCGCGGTCTATGCGATGGCAGTCCTTCTACTCATCATCGCGCCGCTGGGTTTGCTGGCGCTGTATCGGATGGTCGCGATCCTCGTCGAGTATTCCGAGCGACGCAGCAATTTCGTCGCTGCGGTATCGCATGAACTCAAAACGCCGCTAACCGCGATTCGCATGTACAGCGAAATGCTTCGCGATGACATGGTGGAATCCGACGCGAAGCGCCAGGAATACTATCGAACGATTAACGACGAATCCGAACGTCTCACACGTTTGGTGAACAATGTTCTCGAGTTTTCACGACTCGAACGCAATGATCGCGATATCAGCCTGGTCGCCGGCGCCATCGGACCTGTGGTCCAAGACGTGGTTGAAATCATGAAACCCCATGCGGCCACGGAGGGATTCGAGTTGCAGGTCGAAACGGATGCCGATCTCCCCCCGGTTCGCTTCGATCGTGATGCATTGTCGCAAGTCATCTTCAACGGTATCGATAACGCGCTCAAGTACGCGAAGTCAGCAGAGAACCGCAGAATCGTGGTGCGCTGCCGGAAGGATCATGATCAGGTCGTGCTCAGTATGCGGGACTACGGCCCTGGGATTCCGCCACAACATCTGTCCAAGGTATTTGAGCCGTTCTTTCGTAGTGAGAACGAACTCACGCGTCGCACCAAAGGAACGGGCCTCGGTCTCGCACTCATCAAAGGACTCGCGGAGCGTATGGGCGCGAGTGTGGCGGGTAAAAACTGCGAAGACGGCGGTTTCGAGCTTCGACTGGCTTTCACGCCTGCGGGTGCCTAGACTTCCGTTCCCCCAAGCGGTGAGACATGCCAGACAGTATTGAACCCAGCGGGTTATCCCTACTACCAGCGCTCGTCACGATCGTTCTCGCGTTCGCGACGCGCCAGGTCATTGTTTCGCTCTTTCTCGGTATCGTGACCGGCGGCATCGTACTTTTCATCCAGACCGGCAATGTCGCAGACCTCAACATCATCGATCGCTTCCTATTTCCGGCGATCGGCTCAAAGGGTTATGCGAAGATCCTTCTCATCTATCTCTGGTGTCTCGGCGGGCTGATCGGAATCTGGCAGAAAACAGGCGCAGCGAGGCTATTCGCGGAGCAAGTTGCAAAGAGCTGGGTACGCGGACCTCGGTCCGCACTTTTTGCGGGCTGGAGCCTCGGCATGGTTTTCTTTCAAGGCGGAACCGTGAGCACGGTGCTGACGGGAAGCACCGTAAAGCCGATCGCGGATCGTTACCGGGTCAGCCACGAAGAGCTATCCTACGTGGTCGACTCGACGTCGTCGCCGATCGCGACGCTGCTCGCGTTCAACGCGTGGCCGTTCTTCGTCGCGTCCCTCGTCGCGGGTACGATCCCATTGATTCCCGATGAAGCCGGGGGAACCGCATTCTTCTTTTCATCGATTCCGTTCAACTTCTATGCCATCATCGCGGTGATTTCGACGCTATTACTATCGCTGGGGTGGCTGCCCTGGGTCGGTAAGCGCATGAGCGATGCACGTAAGCGTGCACGCGATACGGGTGAACTCGACGATCCCCAATCGAACCCGATTGCCATCGTGCCCAGTGAAGACCATGGAACGGTGGGATACACCGCGTCTCTTGCTGAATTTATCGTGCCGCTTGTTGTGCTCGTTTCGATCTCTGTCGTGCCATACATCATGGACTGGGGCGACTACATCAACGAGGCCTTTCTAGGCTCGGTGCTCTCAGCGATGCTCGTTGCTCTGTTTCGGGGCATGCGCCTGGGAGACGTCTTGGGAGGGTTCGTGGATGGCTGCCAGAAGATGACCATCGGTGCAATCGTACTCGGCTTGGCGGTTACGATCGGAACCGTCTCCAAAGAACTCCATACCGCGAGTTTTCTGGTTCAGGCCGTCGGCAATGAGTTTCCAGCCCTCTGGCTCCCTGCGCTCCTCACCTTGCTTTGTATGATCATCGCGTTTGCGACCGGAACCTCGTGGGGCACTTACGCGGTCGTGTTCCCGATCGCGATGCCCCTCGCCTATGCGCTCAATCCCGATCCATACTTCATTAAGGTGTGTTTCGGCGCGGTACTGGGGGGCGCGGTTTTCGGCGACCAATGCTCGCCCATTTCCGATACCACGATTCTTTCCAGTATGTTCACCGGCTGCGACCTGATGGACCATGTTCGTAGCCAGATGCCACTCGCACTAGCCGCCGCAGGCCTCGGTGCGATATGCTCAACCCTCGCTGCACTGCTGTAACAGAGGAGGGTCGCATGTCGATCGAAGCCAACAAAAAGATGATTCAAGACTTTTTTGAAGCGCTGAGTGTCGCGGACGTCGACAGAATCGTCGATGCCTATGCAGAGGACGGAACCTGTTGGACGTCGGGGAACTTCCCGCTCTCAGGCACGGTCGGCAAAGCGCAAATCCGCGAGAACGCCAAAGGCGTGCTTTCTGTCTTTCCCGATAAGTTGAAATTTACGATTCATCAGATGATCGCCGAAGACGACCGAATCGTCGTCGAGGCTGAATCGTACGGCCAGCATGCCAGCGGGCAGGTGTATAACAACCAATACCTTTTCCTCTTCAGACTTCGCGATGGCAAAATCGTGGAGATGAAAGAGTACATGGACACGATGCACGCCAACGATGTGCTCTGTGCAGGAATGAGTGCCGAGTAAGCGGCTTAGGCTCCGAAGCTTCTACGTTCGCTGAATTGGAATTCGCTCCGTGCGCCATCGCTGCGCCGGGATTCGCCGGTAACGATCGCCGTTTGACGCGCTTGACCAGGTGTCACGGAATCGGAATCAGCAAGGGGTCCTTGGTAGCGATTGAGGTTGGACAGAATCACTTCCGCCACTCGCAGGGCTTTTTCCTCTGAATCAATCAGCGGACTCTGGAGCGTGTAGACATTGTGACGTCCCAGAACACTCTCATCGCGGACGCGCGCAATCTCTCTATAACAACTACGCTCAACATCGAATCCGTATTCCACCCGAACTTCATTATAGATGTCGGACTTACCAGAGTAGAAACCGCGCTCCTTCATGACCTTTCCGTCCTGCTCACAGAACGGGCAGGAAAACCCATCGCCCGGGCCCACAATGAATGTCCGACGCCCAAAGTCGAAGCATTCCTTATTCACGCAGTAACCTGCCCCTCGTGTAATACCCGCCATCTTGTAGCCTCCCACGGCAAAATCAAATAACTACGCTGTTCTATATCCAAGTTTCGTACCAACGATACATTGGTTTGCGTCTTTTGATCGACGACATATAGAGATAGAAAATTCGTTGCGCCCAAGTTGCACATGAGTGATGAGTTACGAGTGGGTAGTTTTGGTAACACCCGGAAGAGAACGTCCCTGCATTCAAGAGGTTTGACGTCTACTCCGATTTCCAGATCGAGGAGTAGAAATGGGACGTCGTAAAATCGAACGCAAGAAGCGCCGCATACCTTGCAGTTTACTGATGGAGAGAGGCGCCACCGGTGGCATCATCATCGATGTCTCCCCTACGGGGCTCTTTATTCAAACCACCGCCCGTCCTCCAGCCGGGATTCCTGTCGACGTCGAAATCTCTGAAACGGATTCGACTCCGGCGGTCAAGTTGCGTGTTCGTGTTGCGCGGCAAAAAGTCGTGCCCCCGCAGTTGGTCGCGATCTCGGGCCGCGGAATTGGTGTAGAGATCCTGGATGCGCCGACCGAATACTATGAACTCGTCGGTGCTACGCCCGCGGGCGAATGGGACGAGGACGTGGCCCCACCGTTGCCGAGTTTTCGGGTAAAGCTCGCACTATCAGGTACGCCACGATCCAGGATTCTCACGATCAAATCCGAGAGCAACGAGGCGGCGAAAAACGCAGCCGTTGAGCAGCTCGGCGACGATTGGGAAGTCGTAAGCGTCGAATCTGTTTAAGCTGTTTACGTGTTAAACGCCGGAAAGATCCAGCGGCCAATTGGATGCCACCGTTCCGCCGTCTACCTCAAAAATCTTTCCCGTAACCCAGCTGGACGCGGGTGTCGTGAGATAGAGCGCAGCGAGTGCAATGTCATCCGTTGTGCCTAAACGTCCCATCGGCGTCAGACTCTCCATCTTTTGCTTCAGGTCCCCGTTCTCGAGAAAAGGACCCAGTGCGTCGGTTTCAACCGAACCAACCGCGATCGCGTTCACCCGAACACGTGGCGCGAATTCGTTCGCCAGCAGTCGCGTTAGATGATTGAGCGCGGCTTTTGCAGTGCCATATGCGACAAATCCCGCCTCGACCATCCAGGACAGTCCCGACGAGATATTTAGAATGGAGCCACCGTCGCGCTCAAGCATATGCGGAATACAGAAACGACTCATCAGAAATGCGGACGTCACATTGAAATGGATCGCGTGATTGAACATCGTTTCGCTAGTACGAAGCGCTGCCTTAGGTGGGCTTCCGCCGGCGTTGTTGACCAAGACATCGATGCGTCCGAACTCTTTCATCGCAGCGGCGACTAAGTTCTCTAAATCAGCTCGCTCGTTGACATCACACGGTACCGCGATTGCGCGCTGTCCAGATGCTTCGATCCCCTTCGCAACCGTCTCAATCTGATCCGCGCTACGTGCAGTACACACGACGCCACAACCCGTCTCGGCAAGCGCTTCCGCGATGCCGCGGCCGATCCCACGTCCACTACCCGTTACAATGGCGACTTTGCCGTCCATTCGAAATCGATCCAAGATCATGGGCGTCACTCCTTTGCGAAGCCGTAGACTACCACGGGCGCTAAGATCGACTCCCGTAGTCCTTGAACGGATCATCACGCTCGCGAACCGCCTGGCGAAATCCCACCTCTTCCGCACGATCCACAAAATCGAGCCCCTCTTGCGTATGACGGGCAACGCCGTCAAAAAGCGTTCCCAACATACGGCTCGACGCCAAGCCCATGTTCTCCACGGTTTGGTTACAGAGCATTTTCATCATCATCAATTGATTGACGGGCAAGCGAGCCATGCGTTCCGCCAAGCCCACACTGTGTTGATCAAGATCGTCCGTCGACACGGTTTCAAGGATCAACCCGATTCTCGCAGCTTCTTCAGCCCGGATTTCATCACCGGTCAGCAGGTAGCGCTTCGCCTGCTCCAAACCCATTCGATACACCCACATCGCGGTGGTTGGCGTGCCCCAAACGCGTGCCGGCGGATAACCGAAAACGGCATTCTCCGCTGCGACAATCAAATCCGCGCAAAGCACCATGTCGGTACCGCCGCCGATACACCAGCCTTGAACCGCAGCGATCGTTGGTTTCTTGGCATACCAGAGCTTCATATAGGTATCGACGAAGCGGCCCATCATTCTCAGATCGGCAACCGAGTCCCATGCTCGCTGGCTATGCTGAGAATTCTGAGTTTCGCTCGACTGGGCCGACGTCGACCAATCCAGGCCGTAGCCAGCACAGAAAGCTGGGCCCTCCGCTCGAACCAGGATCACACGCGCGTCGCGATCCTCGTCCGCAGCGTCAATAGACTGCGACAATTCGTCTCTCAGCTCAGGTGTGATCGTATTGTATTCTTTCGCCCTGGTCAGAGTAATGATGTAGACGCCGTTTCGGGTCTCGGTTCGTAAGCAGTGGAACGCCATGCAACCCTCCTTGAATCGAGTATACTTCTTCCCTTCATGCTGCAGACGATCCTACAGGGGTCAGAACTGGCGCTGCGATCGGGAGCCACATCTGTCCTGCTCGGAGTGCGTTGGGCTGAACAGCTCGCACGCGCGCTACCACGTGGCATCCCTTCAAGCACACCCAGTTTGAGCGTGATGTCCAAGGTGATGCTCGATGAGTTCTTCTTTGCGACCGAGTTGCTCTCCGCGCCGTTCGTTTCACCTAGCCAGAGACGGCGTACCACCGAAGAACTGAAGCAAGCGGTGGACATTTTCGGGAGCAAAGGTTGGCTCGACAATCCCACGAGTTATCACATCGATCCGCCGCCTCTGCGACTGCGTCAGCGTTCGAGTCATCGATCGGCATTCCTCGACTACGATCATATTCAGTACCACAGCGGTTACGAACCGCATGCGGGAGAACCGGGACGTGAACGTTGGATGAGCTACCGATCCAACGACTTCGCCCACGCGTGGATCGCGGAACATGAGGATCCTTCACGTCCCTGGTTGGTCTGCGTTCCGGGATATCGAATGGGTTACCCCGCGGTCGACTTCACCGGTTTTCGTGCAAAGTGGTTGCATCAAGAACTCGGCCTCAATATCGCGATCCCGGTGCTTCCGTTTCACGGACCGCGTCGACACGGTCGACGCGGTGGCGATGGATTTCTGACCGGTGATTTCATCGATACAGTGCACGCCCAAACTCAAGCGGTCTGGGACATCCGACGCCTGATCGGCTGGCTACGCTTTCGGGGCGCGGAATCCGTTGGCGTCTACGGCGTCTCGCTTGGTGGCTACACCGCTTCGTTGATCGCTTCGCTCGAAGACGGACTCGACTGTGCAGTACTCGGCATTCCAGCGGCGGATTTTGTGCGCTTGGTGCGCAGTCATGTACCAAGTGTGTTGCTGCGTTTCGCGGAAGCAAACGGCTATTCCCTGGATGATGCCGACGAGGTACTCACAGTGGTATCTCCGTTTGCCCATCAGCCTCGCGTGCCGCATCACCGACGCTACATCTATGCGGGGATCGCAGATCGTCTCGCATACCCGGAGCACGCGCGCAATTTATGGCGTCATTGGGGAAAGCCCGAAGTCGCGTGGTACGAAGGCGGACACGTCAGCTTTCTATGGGAAACCGCAGTACGGAAGTTATTGCTCCGTTGTTTCCAAGAGTCGGGATGGCTACTCGAAGCGACTTCCAAATCTGCCTGAACCCGTCAGTTCATCGAACTGATCACCATCATGAGAAACCACCACCTCCACGTCGCTGTACGCATCGGATAGATTATGGAGCGCCCGCACTTGTTGGAGCACGACGTCTTCTTCCTCGCCTAGGAGGAGTCGACTGATCGCACGGGGTCGACCGCGCAAAAGGCGGATCCCGTCCGTATGCCAGACGATATCACCAACGAACAGATACTCCGCTCCGTCGGACAAACGCACATAGATCATCTGCGAACCGGGCGTGTGACCGGCCGCTCCCAACAAAACCATGCCCGATGCGAACCGATGTAGACCCTCATACTCGATCGGCGTAAAGCGATCTAGAAATCCCGCTGGAAATTCCGCTATCGCAAGCTCGGTTTTGTTTTCGAGCTGCGCCTTGGTGAAGTGAATTTTCGCATAGATACGTTCGAGATTCGGCGCCCGCGCGACACCCGCCGTGTGATCCCAGTGCTCGTGCGTAAACAGTACGGCAGCGGCGCGATCCAAAGCGCGTTGGATCTGCTCATATCCTTCGGCGTAGAACGTGCCGCCCATTCCTACCTTTTGATCCAACGCTTCATCCGCGCCCGCATCGATCAACACGTAGCGGCTGCCGTAAACAATCTGATACGCCACGCGCACCATGCGACGTTCGTCGAAACCGGTTCCAGCCACCACCATCGTGCTTGGTACCTCAGAGGATCCGACGAGTACTGCATTGATGCGTATTGGAAGGTTGCCTTTGTCGTCTTTAACGAGCGCGCGCATCCCTTCAATGTCGATCTGAAATGCGGTGGTTTCTGGCGCCGATCCAAGATCAAGGTAGTAGATCTTCAAACCCCAGAGACCCAGAGTCGCGATCACCAAAAACCCGATTATAATTCTCAAGCCTTTGCCTCCGCCGTACTGAAGCGACCCGCCATCAATTCTGCGACGGGGCGCGTGAGCTCATGTTGTTCGAGCAAAATTTTCAGCACCGCCGTGATCGGTGTTGCGAGAAACATTCCAACGATTCCCCAGAGCACACCCCATACGATCAACGCAAAGAGGATCGAAATAGGATGCAAATCCAAGGAATCGCCCATGATCTTCGGTTCGAGACCGTTACCGATCGTCACCTGCACGATGCCGGGCAATACCAGTGCAAGTACAACCGTTGTCGTGGAAATGTCGGGATTTAGGATGATGACCGGAAGAGGCAGCAGCGTCGCGATGATTGAGCCCACACTCGGAATAAAGTTCAACAAAAAGGCGAGAAAACCAAACATCAACGCCAACTCAACGCCTAGAGCATATAGGATCCCACTCACCAACATTCCCGTGGTTGCCGAAATCAACACCTTCGCGATCACATAGCGCTCAATGCGATATTCGATTTGATCCCAAACCGGGTCACTTTGCTCGACTGACTTCCCGCTTCCGATCAATAAAAAGATCAGAAAAATCAGCACCAAGATCGCATTCGACAAAATCTGCAGAATCGCGTTGGTCAATCCGACCAAAACCGAACCAATCGGTATCCCACTGAGCTGAGCCTGCAGACTTGATGTATCCAACCCGAAGCGATCAAGCGGAATCGATTGCACGATGCTCGTAGATAAGCGCTGTATCGTCGTTTGGTATGCACCCGCGTTCTCCGACAACTGCGTCACGGAAGACGAGACCAACACGCCAGCGAGCCCCAAGAAAAGCGAGCCCACAATGAAAACACCCGCGATTGCGATCGGTCGGGGGACCTTGGCATGGCGCGTGAGAAAATTGACTCCTGGGCGAATTGCAAAAGCCACAAACAGTGCGAGAACAAACGGGATCATCACCGCGCTCAGCCAGTACAGCGTGATCGCGACCGCGAAGGTTGTCAGCAGCATCAGACAAATCGTTTGAATGCGTTGCTCAGTTGAAGGTACGATCATTCCCTTACTTTGGTGGTGAGGATCGGATACGGCGAGTTTTGCACGACGCGTTCCGCAACACTACCCAAAGTTGCATGCACAAAGCCTGTCCGGCCGTGCGTTCCCATCACGATCAAATCTACCTCGGAACGCTTTGCCATCTCCACGATAACCCGTTCCGGGCTGCCATGATCTGCGAGATATTCCGCTGAAATCCCCTGATCCTGCAATTCGGCAAACATCGCAGCAAGACCTTTTTCTGCGCCCGTTGATAGCTGTTCAAGCACCACGCTTCCTTCGTGCAGCGCGAGGGCCTCGATTTCAACCGGTATGTAGTAGCCATGAACGAGGATCAAATGCACCGGCGTCACGAGTTTGGCGAAGTTCTTCGCGAGCTCGAGTGCCGCGTGCGCAGAGGGTGAAAAATCCATCGGAACCAGGATGCGTGCGAGCTGGAACTTTCCGGCAACCGCTGCGTCTTTCGGTACCGTCAAGACCGGACAGGGTGCAAGCCGCAACGTGCGCGCTGCCACACTTCCGAGCATCAGGCGTTTGATTCCCGACAAACCCTGAGTTCCCATCACGATCAAATCCGCCTCGATGGTTTCTGCATGACGAACGATCGCACGGGCGGGATTTTCTTCGATCAGTTCCGTTTCACCTGATATGCCGCGGTCTTCGAGTTGTTTCGCTAACGCTTGGATCTTTTGCGTCGCAGCATCGCGGACCGCGGTCCAGAAATCCTGAGGGATCATGACCTCACCCAGCGATGCGAGCTGTACCGGCAAGTGGTAGGCGTGGAGCAGATGGATTTTCGCGCCAGTCGCCTCGGCAAGGTTGGCCGCGTAATCCAATGCACCATGGGAATAGTCTGAAAAATCAATCGGAACCAGGATACGTTCGATCTTCGCCATGACTCCCCTCCTCTGCCGACACTATGGGCCCGTGGTCGGAAGAGTCAACGACAAGACAGACGCAAAAATGCCAGAATGCAGCTCATCGCAACCAATCGAGGATAACGATGCACGACCTACTTATTCGTGGCGGCATGATCGTGGACGGGACCGGAGCGGAGGCACGTGAGGCCGACGTCGCGATCGTAGGCGATCGGATTGTGGAAATCGGCGATATTTCAACCAGCGCGCGCGAGGAGATCGATGCGCGAGGCAAGCTCGTGACGCCGGGCTGGGTTGACGTCCACACCCACTACGATGGCCAGGCTACCTGGGATCCATTGCTATCGCCGTCATGTTGGCATGGCGTCACGACAGCCGTGATGGGCAATTGCGGCGTTGGCTTCGCGCCCGTACACCCGGATCGGCACGAGTGGCTCATCGGTTTGATGGAGGGCGTCGAAGATATTCCTGGATCCGCGTTGGCCGAAGGGATCAAGTGGAATTGGGAAACCTTCCCTGAGTACCTCGATGCCCTCGAAAAAATTCCGCGCGCGTTGGACATTGGAACGCAGGTTCCACACGGTGCGGTTCGCGGCTATGTGATGGGTGAGCGTGGCGCCAAAAACGAGCCCGCTACCGCCGACGACATTACTCAAATGACGGCGGTCGTGCGCGAAGGCCTCGAAGCGGGCGCGCTTGGATTTTCTACATCTCGAACGATCTATCACCGCGCCGTTGATGGCGAACCGGTACCCGGAACCTTTGCAGCCGACGATGAATTACTCGGCATCGCAAGCGCACTCCGCGATGTAGGCCATGGACTATTTGAGCTCGCGCCCGCGGGTGTCATGGGTGAGGACCTGGCCGCACCGGATAAAGAGATTGCATGGATGAGCAAAGTCTCCGCAATGATTCAACGGCCGGTTACATTCGCGTTGATTCAACACGATGCCGACTCGAAACAGTGGAAGCGGATGCTTGAGCTCTGCGACCAAGCGGAGCAGATGGGTGCGAATCTCGTGGCCCAGGTAGGCTCGCGACCGACGATGCTCTTGATGGGACTGCAAACGTTCCATCCGTTTTCTGAAAGACCGTCGTATCTCGCCCTTGCTGAGCTTCCGCTTGAACAGCGCGTTAACGAGATGCGCAAGAGCGAAGTCCGTCAACGCATTCTGTCCGAGGAATCGCCCACGTCTGAGCCCATCGTGATGTTTATCAACGCTTCGATGCACAAGGTCTTTGCGCTCGGTGATCCTCCAGATTACGAACCACGGCCGGAGCAGAGCATTCAAGCGCAGGCTGAACGCGAAGGCAGAAGCGCTCACGAGGTCCTCTACGACGCGCTGCTCGAACTCGACGGACGGCAACTACTGATGTTCGCACTGCTGGGCTACAGCGACTTTAATTTGGACGCGGTCGGCGAGATGCTCGCGCATCCACGGAGCGCATTCGGTCTCGGTGATGGCGGTGCACATTGCGGCGTCATGTGCGACGCCAGCATGACGACGTACATGCTCACGCATTGGGTGCGAGATCGCGAACGTGGAAGTCGGCTGCCCCTTGAATGGACCGTTAAGAAGATGACCCACGACACTGCGACACTCTTCGGCTTGAACGACCGTGGCGTGCTTGCACCGGGTTACAAAGCGGATTTAAACGTGATCGACTTCCAAAAACTTCGCCTTGATTTGCCCAAGCTCGCGTTCGATCTTCCCGCCGGCGCGCGTCGCCTGGTGCAACGCGCCCAAGGCTATGACGCGACAATTCTGAGTGGCAAAGTCACCTTCCGCGACGGCGAATCCACCGGCGCATTACCGGGCCGCCTACTGCGCGGTCCTCAAGCGACGCCGCGCTTAAGCTAAGGACGAATCGCGCGCGCGACCAGTCGATCGCCGACAGACGTCGGTAGGATCCGGAGCAAGATCGGCATCACGTGCGCGAGCCACGTCACGGGGTAACGTGCGCGCGGACGTTTCGACTCGACGGCGCGAATGATCGTTCGCGCCACATCTTCGGGCGTTCCTTCGCCATAGCGCATCGATTCGTGCGTGGCATCCAAGTGGCTCAGCGTCTCGGCATAGGGGCCGTGCTGATACCACTGATCGTCACTGAGTACTTTCGCACTTTCGACCAGCCGGCTGCGAATCCAGCCAGGTTCGATAATCACAACACGCACACCAAATTGCGAAACCTCTACCCGAAGCGCGTCGGAGATCGCTTCCATCGCGTACTTCGACGCGTTGTAGATACCGCTGAACGGCACGCTCATGCGCCCTAACATGGAAGTAACGTTGACGATCGTGCCGCGACGAGCCGTACGCATATCGGGCAGCACCGCGCGAATCATCCGTATGTGGCCTTCTAGGTTTACATCCAGCTGTCGACGAATTTGTTCGTCGGTCAGCAGCTCAATCGGTCCCGGCTGGCAGATTCCCGCGTTGTTAACCAGAACCGATACAGGTCCAACCTGGTTGCGAATCTCGTCCATCGCAGTTTCAATCGAATTTGGATCTGTAATATCCAAAACCAAGCGCAGCTTCGCCGAGTCCGGCACCGCTTGGAGCTCAATCTCATTAATCGCGGTCGCGATGACGGTATGACCTCGAGCCGCGGCCCATTCTACGGTCGCTTGACCGATGCCTGCAGAACACCCGGTAATAAGAACAGTCTCTGATCGGGTCATGAGCGAACCCCTCCCATCTTCGTAAGTAGAGTTTTGAGTACCTCATCGATACCCGCCTGCGGAAGTCCCATCCCGCCATCGATAACGATGTCCTGACCGGTCACGAAACTCGCGCGGTCTGAGGCCAGAAACGCGACGACTTGCGCGACTTCCTCCGGAAGACCTGTCCGGCCCAATGGCGTTGACCGATACACGGGCTCAAGCAATCCATCGATCTTGAAAAGGAGTTCCGTCAGCGGTGTTCGAATTACGCCTGGACTCACGGAGTTCACACGTACCTGCGGCCCATATTCCAATGCAGCACTGCGCGTGAGTGCGATCACTCCGGCCTTGGCAGCGGAATAGGATGCCTCGCCACGCGTCGGTGCATTGCCACTATTCGATGCGCAATTTACGATCGCGCCACCATCGGTCGCAACCATGATCGGTGCAGCGGCTCGAATCCCATTGAACACACCGTTCAGATTCAACTGAACGACCTGATCGAATGACTCCGTGGAATGCCGATCGAAACTCGCGAGACAACTCGCGCCTGCGTTATTGAAGAGAATATCTAGACCACCGATTTTTTCGACCATGGTTTCGATGGCTTCCGCTAAGCCATCGGCATCGGTAACATCGGCGGCAGAGGCGAATCCGTCGATCTCTTTCGCGACTTTCTCTGCGCCTTCACCATCAACATCCAAGACTACGACCTGCGCACCTTCGGCAGCCATCAAGCGGCAGGTCTCAAGACCAATACCAGACGCCCCGCCGGTCACAATCGCGCGTTTACCGTCGAGTAGTCCCATCGTCTATTGGAAGAGGTATCCGCCGTTAGCGTCGATCGACTGCCCCGTCACGGCGCACGCAAGATCAGACGCGAGAAACACGGCAGCACCGGCGATCTCACTGGAATGCGGAATTTTCCCCAACGCGATCTTCTCAGCAACTTCTGCATAAACCGCTTCTGGCGTGATTCCACGTTGCTTGGCTTGAAATCCAAAATACGCTTCCAGTGACGGGCCCCAGATGTATCCTGGCACGACCGAATTGACCCGAATCTGATACACACCAAGTTCGCGCGCCATCGTTTGCGTGGCAGCCATCAACGCGGCCTTCGACGCGGCATACTGCCCCATCATCGGCATGACTTCCCGAATGACCATCGAACTGGTCATGACGATCGAACCGCCACCGTTCGCTTTCATCGCCGGCACGACTTCCTGTGCTAAGCCAATCGAACCCAGTACATTGACCTCAAACGGCAAACGCCAATCATCCAAATTAGAAGCATCGACCGTTGCGAAAGTGCCGGTCGCGTATGCGTTGTTGACCAGCACATCGACTCGCCCAAACTCGGCGAGTGTTTGCTCCACCAACGCTTTGCGATCGGTAGCTTTCGTAATGTCGGTCGGGACCGCGATCACGCGACGTCCCAAGGCCTCGACATCCTTGGCAACCGGTTCCAGGTTAGATTCCTTGCGCGCCGCAATCACAAGGTCGGCACCTTGGGTCGCAAGGGCGAGGGATAGGTCCCGACCCATTCCAGGGCCGATGCCCGACACAATCGCTACCCGATCCTTGAGAAGCATGCGGCTATCCTCCCATGGATTGGATATGGCGACTAGCCCCAGTGCATCATGAGGCCCGCCACGCAGAGAAGCCCGAGGCCCAGTCGAACCCCTCGCCTCGGGAACTTCCACCAGAGCGTCCAAGCCGCGATAGCGATGACACCCGCTTCAAAAAGGGCACCGAAGCGGCCCCCGTGCTCTGGATCCCAGTAGGAGATCGGGCTGACGAAGCGCCAATCCGAGAACGGATAGAAATGTCTATGCGCATCGTCGTGATGCAGCGGAAGGTCGAAGAGCATATGCAGCAGAGCGCTGATACAGAACGCCGTGCCTACAGCAGACTTCCGCATTCGAAAGATGACCCAGCCGATGAGCGCGAGTGGAATGGAATTGAATACATCAAAAAAATTCTGCCACTGCGGCTCAAAATACAACGTGCCCCATATATGAGACCAGGTCGTACTCATCCCCAGCTTCTGCCATAGATAGAACGCGAAGATCGGCATGTCCGGTATGAGCGAGCCCCAGAGGACTGCCCAGTTTCTTCGACGCTGATCGACGCGACCCAAGAGCGCGAGGCTTACCACCACATGCGCGGGTGTATTCAAAATCGAAACTCGCGACTAGTCTCCCGCGAGGATTTTCGGCCAGTTCTGATCCGCTTTCGAAACGTATCCCGGAATATCCTTCTCCCAGATTGCCTGTATGTCCTTGCTGTAGTTGAGATACAGCTTTCCATCAACAATCTTCCACGCTTCGGGATCAATCGGCGCAGTCGAGCCTTTACTAACCGCGTACGCGCAATAACCACCGTATTGAGGCGCGTACTTTTCGGGACTCTGCTTAAACTCTGCGAGATGTTCTTCATTCGAAAAACGCCAGGTCGCATCTTGCCATTCGTAGACATGGTCTCGGCTACCTTCAACAGGCTTCGCTTCAGTGAAGTAAGCGACCACATCATAGCCCTTCACCGCCGCCCCGAAGAGCGATTGATTGATCGGATCGGTCGCGGACGCGGTGCCCGCCGCCAGAAAACCGATAGCGATGAAACCGATGGGGTTCATCCAGCGCTGCCAAGAAATCATCTGGAGCCTCCTTGATCGACGAATCGACCTTCAACTCGGATGCAGGCTGACGTGGAAGGTTTCTCGCTTAGTTGAGCGGTAGCGTGGTACTGGCCAAACCGGTGCAGAAGATCCCTGGTGCCTCTTCAGCCACCGTCTCGATCATAAAAATTCGCGCGCGAAGCTCATTCGAAAACTGCTCCAAGTCCGCCTGCGTGATCGGCTCGCCTTCGCTGGGATCTTGCCCCTGCAACATCATCCCGAGCATGGGTTTGGCGCCATCGATCGCTGCCGCCGAACTCAGATACTGCAGGTAGTTTCGTTTCGAACGTCGCTGCACCAACGGGTCGTCACGCATCTCTGGCCGATCGAAATACGATTTGCCCTTTGCTAGTCGAGCAGCCGCGGAATCCAACGCCTGCTCTCCTAGCGCAAAGACGACGGTCTTTTCAGCAACCGCTCCACCGACGAGTTCCATCAACGGCATATCCGGTCGCGAAAAATGTAGTCGCGGCCCACCGCCAGTGCTTTGAGAACGACGGACCGTGAACGCCGTGCCGTTTGACACCAGCTGTTGCGCCAACTCCTCGAACTTCACGAGGATATCGTCACCGCTGAGACTACGGCTACTGAGGACGAGCTCAAAACCTGGCGTGAAACTCATCTGCGGCGCTTTCACCAACAAGCCGACCGAGTCGGCATCAAGATGCTTCAACCACGCGAACGCTTGATCGAATAGGCCTTTGACTTCCGCGTCATCGGTCTCTTGCATTGAACCCTCAATGGCGTCAGCCGTATTCTCGAGCCAGCTATTCAAATAGCTCCCGGACAAATCCAGCGCATATACCGTGCTGTCATCCATCAGTCTCTCGAGCGGCGAAACGACAAGCGGAGCACGAGCACTCATGCGCTTCTGTGTACGCTCGAGCGCGGAGCCAGCTTCGGGAGCGAAGCAATTACGATTCTCGCCTCGCAGCGCGCCATCAATCTTCGCAGATACGAGCCATCGCGAGAAACCCTTCGGCATCAAGTCACTCATTGAATTCGACGAAGCCGCCACCTGCTTGTAGTTTTCGAATGAACTCAGCATCTTCGCAATGCCGTCTTCGCGCGCAAAACCCAGAACTGCCGGTGGGTCAAATCCAAATCGCGCCATCGATTTCCAAGCGTCCGATGCCACGAGCTGTCGGGTAGCATCCGGCGCCAGAAATGCAGCCCGATCGGTTGCGCCAATCAATACGGACATCTCGGTATCGCTGAAGCTCAGCAAACCCGCTTCAAGTGGGGTCTGCTCGGGCCGTTCAATCAGCAACCGAGCTTGATGGCCCGACTGCTTAGCAATCACCCAACGCCCGTCATCGCCGAGTGAGCGTCGACCTTCCGCTCCCAGACTGTTCATCACCCAGTCCCGCACGAACTCCGCGACAGCTGCATCGTTAAACGCCACATTCAACCAAACCGCCGGAACCGATTGACCCGCTACGTCCACGGGCTCAGACGAAACAACCACCATCGACTCGCCCAGACCGTTCCATGTCGTCCGCCATTTCGACGCGATCCCATCCACCGTTTGGAATTCTGGGGGCAACGCTCGATTGGGATCCTGCAACGCCTGGTTGAGTAACGCATCCAGCTTCTGGCCCACCCGAGTATCGAGAAGCTTTCGGTACTTCGTATCGATCTCGCTCCAAACCGGATCCCATTGACGCGGGTAGAGGGCCAGCAGCGCCGAAGTATCGCTACTGAGCTTGGCGAGCGGCGAAACCGCCGGCCGTCTCTGGGCAATGTCCAGCGCGGCAGGCGCGGAGATCTGAGACGCAGCTAACGCAGGCACGTTCGCAGCCGACGCAAATCCCAACTCATAACGCAGGAAGACGCCGACGCCTGTTCCTAACGCTAAACAGAGAACACCCACTAGCAATCGCGCCATTCGCTGCGCCTCCCTAACACTGTTGGCACCTACCTAGACCAAGAGCTAATTCGTGAAGAAGGCTGTGATTCTTGAGGACATAACCGCACAGAAAGCGAATCTGGCTGAAGTCGCCTACCGACCGTGCTATCGTTGGCCGGGTCTACTGTGAGCCAGAACCGAAAAGCGCAATGGGCGTCAACGCTTATGCGGCCCATTGCACTGCCGATGATCGTAACGTGGCATACCCGATTCACACGCACGATATCGTGGATGTACGCGGTGACATCCGCGGCACCCATATTTCGTATCGATGTCGTAGCTGTCAGCACGTATTCGAGTCTTACCGAGAGACGCTTGCCGGTGTTTCATGCGGCTCCTATCCATGCCCGAGCTGCGGCGAACGTGCAGAATTGTCGCCACGTGTTTTCGTTGAGTTCGCCAGCCAGTGCTTTCCGTACTCAGATCTTGGAAACCTGGTCGATCTGACCAACGAAGCGAGTCGTATCGCGCGGGAGTGGTACCGGCATCCCAAAATCGCCGCGGTGCTACGACACCGTGGTGTCGACCTTGGAGAACCCACCGAACGCGAGCTTCTCTCGTTTGTCAGCGATGGCCTTCTACGCGAACGACGACGCGCAAAGCCTGGCTCATGAAGCCTTCTATTCTATTTTTCGATGTTGGAAACCCGGGATACCTACCCGTCATTCGGGATGTGTCCTCGCGCGGCTTCGATCTGATTTTAACTGAACCCCGGTTGATTCGTGCGCTCGTAGGTGACGGCATCGCCGCAGCTTCGTGGGATTCCTTTGTGCGCCCCGAGACACATGTAACGGTCCAGCGTGAGATGACACGAATTTCCAACGACCTCGCTGATGCGCTCTCTGATCCGGATGCACAAACGGCGTTCAGCGGGCGCTTTGGATCGTTCCTCCCCCACACAGGCCAAGCATTTTTCAATCACGCGATGGAATTGATCGCAAACGAAATTCTAATCATCGAGAGTTTTGAAACCCTGATCCAAGCGACCGACCTCAAACTCGTTGTCTTTGGCTGCGACAACAATCACGTTCAGCGTGCACTGGTTGCGGCAGCGCGCCAGCACGGTGTTCCGACGCTGCAGATGGCTCATGGTATCTACTACCAGCGATCCGCCGACATCGCCGGTGAAACCAGCCGACTCTATTCAGACTACATCGCCGTCTACGGCGAGACTCCAAAGCAGTTGTACATAGCGTTAGGCAACGATGCAGATCGTGTCCTCGTCACCGGCGCACCACTCTGGGATAGCTTCTATGACCCTGCGAATCGAATCGAACAGGACGACGCACGAGCACGTTTAGGCCTCGACCCCAGTCGACCCGTGTTGATGTCGTTCCCGAGTTACAACGAGGGCGTTCACGCGCATCATGCGATCGAGTCCTTCCGCAATATCGAAGTTCAAGAGTCCATCCTGCATGCGGTTGCATCCATGCATCCCCAGCCGCAACTCCTGGTACGCCCGCATCCACTGGAGAATCACAATCCAGACCTGCGCAGCAATTCCGACCAAGCGCTCGAAGATGCCTACCTCGATTGGGCGCGGTCCTTCGGCGTGAGCGACGTGAGAATTTTGCGCGATCAGAAGATCGAAGCCATTCGCGCAGCCGATATTGCGATCGTCGAAGAGGAATCCACGGTGATTCCTGAACTGATGATCCTCGACACGTCGATGGTCGTCATCACCCCACTGCCCATGACCGGCCCCTATACCGAAGAGATCGGAATCTCCGTCGCCAACGACCAGAACTTGGCCTCAACCCTTCGGGACCTCTTGGAGAATCCAGCGCACCGTGCGGAACTGCGAGCACGCTACCCCGAATCACTCCCACGACTGAACCACCTCAACGACGGTCGCGCCTCGGAACGCATGGTCGAAGCCATTGTGAAGCTCGCGTCACCGCAATCAGACACTCGGCCCACCCGCAACGCGAACACGAAACTGCGTGCGCTGCTGGCGTATCGCTCCGACGTCGACGTAGACGGTGGCGCCGCAGCGGTCATGAAGGAAACCGCGAAGGCCCTCCAAGCGCTCGACATCGACGTAGACCTCAGCTTCGAGATGCGCCCGCCGACAGAGCGCTACGACATCCTGCATGCATTCAACATCTGGCAGCCGTCCACCGCATTAGAACAGCTGCGTTACTTCCAGGATCAGAAGAAGCCGATCGTTTGGAATCCATTTTATCTGCACTGGTGTGAGTCGCATTGGGCAAATCTGGCTGTTCGTGCGATCTACGACCCGCAGCGCAGCGAGGGGGAACGCAAGGAATACCTCATCGCGTTCACCAATGGCAGCCTGATCGTCAATGACACGACGAAGTTCCACCCCAACGAGGCTGTTCCAGGGTTTCATGAACAGCTGCGAGAGATGCTCGAGATCGTGGACCACAGCTGCGTAACCAGTACCCGCGAGATTCAAGAGCTCGCTAAGATTACCAACGTACCGCGAATTCCATTCACCGTGACACCGCATGGCGTCGATGCCGCGCCATTTCGAAGCGCAACACCCGATCTGTTTCATCAGAAATTCGGCATAGAGAACTTTCTGCTCTGCGTAGCTGCGGTCGACGCACGCAAGAACCAAATTATGTTGGTGGAAGCACTCAAGGGCACAGGAATCCCATTGGTGCTGATCGGTCCGTGCTTCGAACCCGATTACTTAGAGTTCTGTACCAAGCACGGTGAAAACCTTCACTACCTCGGACGACAACCCAAAGAAGTCGTTGCATCTGCGCTGAAGGCAGCGCGTGCGCACGCGCTGCCGAGTTACGCAGAGGGTGCAGCGCTCGCGAACTTGGAGGCAGCCGTGGCCGAATGCCCGATGATCGTCAGCAATCGCTCCTCGGAATTCGAGTACTTCGGATCTGCACCCTATTACTGCGACCCCACCAGCCCAGCTTCGATACAAGCGGCAGCGAAAGTCGCGTATCAACACGGCCGCGAAAATCCCGCAGAACTCGCCGCGCTCTCGGCGCGCATAGAGTCGACCTATACCTGGAGCCACGCCGCCGAACTCACACTCAAAATCTACCGACGGGAACTCGAAATCCGCTAGGATGATGACCATGCACATGGTCATCCGATATCTCGCCTATGCCACCGTTCTCGCGATCGCCTCCGGCATTGCGTACTACCGCGCAATGCCGCCTACGGCCTCACCCGATCAAACGCCGCCGGTCGCCTCACCGGCGGAGCCGGCAGCCGCGCCTGAAAGCGCATCGGAGAAAGTTTCTCTCGATCGTCTACTCGAGCCGCGTGTCGTTCCTACGGATGAGACGGCGCTACCGACCATCATTCCGCGCGCCGCAGATACGCGTCCCGAAGTAGCGGATACGAAGCCGCTCCTCCCCAAGATTCGCACCGAGAACGAACACTATGAAGGCGAACATCCCGGTACGACTTTAGACTCGCGATCCGTTGGCGCCGGCGTCGCCGTCCCAACCGGTAAAGACGGGGGTCCGTCCGTCTCCGTGGAAGGCGCAATTCGTCAGGACGTGTACAACGAAGATCCGGATACAAAGAAGCAGGACGAGTCGATTGGCGTACGCGTCGACATCCCCTGGCTGGGCGATAAATAATCTCGCGAGACCTTAAGCTCCTAGCCCGCCCTTAGCACATGGGCTTGGATCGGCTCCGCCTTGCCCTTGACGCTCAACGACTGAGGCAGTGCATTGATGTCATGGCGTGAGATGCGCGAGAACACCTCGTCAGAAATCACGATCTCACCCGCCTCCGCACGGCTCTGCAAGCGCGCCGCGGTATTCACCACATCGCCGACGGCGGTGAAATCCTTCGTCTCGCCTTTTCCTACATTCCCCACGAAGCCGTTTCCGATATGAATCCCGATCCCCACCGCTAACCCATGTTTGCTCTTTTCGTCGCCGAGCCGTTTGAGCAGACGTTCCGCTGCAGCCAGCATCGTGTCGGCGGTCCGTTCACCGAGCGACGCAAAGAGCGGCAGGTAGAGCGCCATGACCTGATCACCCACCAATTCAATCATCGCGTCATCCACGGTCAAGACGTCGCTCGTAAGGTCGTAAAAGTATTTGAGCCCTTCAGCGACTTCTGCGGGTGAGCGTTCCTCACACCATGTGGTGAAGCCACGAATATCCGCAAAGAACACGCCGACCTCTGTCTCGTAACCACCTTCAGGGGCCGCTTCGAAACAACTCCGACAAAAATTCGGATTCTTCCGCGACGGAATCACACGTAGCCATTTCCCAATACCACCAAACGGAATCAGGCAAATACGGCAGCGGGGGTTCGATGGAATACGACGATTCGCCCAGCGGAACCGACCCACGAGCCCCGAAGAGCACGAGGAAAAGAGATACGTCTGATCTTGTGTCGGGCGAATTCTCCGATCCATGGCAGGAAATACCCAATTGAATCCGATCGGTACGATCGCGAGCGCCGTAACGACGACGGCTCCGAACGCGAATAACGCGGAAATCTCTGCCGCCGCGAAGCCAACCGCGACCAAAATCACAAGACAGGCAGCGTAGAGCAAGACCTCCAGTCGCTTTGCGGAAGCCACGTATGCGCTGAATTTTTCGGCGCTTAGGGTCGCCAGCCTGTCATCTTGGCCCATCTCATTATTGTGGACGATCCGAGCAAAAGATGTCACCCAAGTGCCGAGCTGCGATAAGCTAGCTTCATGCGACAAATATGGATCCCCAAGGCTGGCCCGCCCGAAGTTTTAGAAGTCCGAGAAGCACCGGACCCTCTACCCAAACCGGGTGAAGTTCGAATTCGTGTTGAGGCGGCGGGCATCAACTTCGCCGATATCATGGGGCGAATGGGCCTCTACCCCGATTTGCCAAAGATGCCGGTGGTGGTTGGCTACGAAGTCGGCGGGCGCATCGATACGGTGGGCGAAGGCGTGCCACCGGATTGGGTCGGCCGCGACGTTTTCGCAATGACGCGCTTCGGCGGATACAGCGATACGATTTGCGTGCCGGAGATTCAGACGTTCGCGCGGCCCGAAGGCATGAGCGCGGACGAAGGCGCGGCGATTCCGGTGAACTATCTCACCGCGTTCCAACTGATGCACGTGATGGGAAGCCTGCGCAGCGGCGACACCATGTTGGTTCACTCCGCAGGAGGTGGCGTGGGGATCGCTGCCACTCAATTGGCCACGCGCATTGGCGCGAAAGTGATTGGAACCGCGTCGCAGGGGAAGCACGATTTCCTGAAATCGATCGGTGTTTCAAGCTGCATCGACTACAGGACCGAGGATTTCGAATCCCGCGTGAAAGAAATCACACACGGACGTGGTGTCGAACTTATTTTGGATGCAGTCGGTGGCAAGTCGCTGCAGAAGGGTTATCGCGTACTCTCGCCCACCGGCCGGATTGGAATCTTCGGCATGTCATCCGCTGCCCCTGGAAAGAGCCGCCGCATCTTCGCAGCATTGAAAGCCGTGCGCGGTACGATGTCCTTCCGCCCCAAGCCCATTCAGCTAATGGATGAGAACAAGGGTGTGTTCGGAGTAAATGTCGGTCACCTCTGGGAAGAGCAAGATCGCGTCTCCAGCTGGATGGACGAACTCGTAACATTCTATCGGGCCGGTGAGATTCGACCCGTGATCGCGGCAAAGTTCAGTTTCGATGAAGCAGCAGCGGCGCATCATTACATTCAAGATCGACGCAACACCGGAAAAGTATTGCTCGTACCCTAATGCTCTGATTCTATCGCCGCCGCGGGTGGCGCGGGCGATAGATAGCCAACGATCAGCAGCAGTGTCCCCACGACGAGGAACGTGCCGATTTTCGCGACCGTGCTTAGTTGTTCAAGGTCAACAAAGAAGAGCTTGAATACTACAACGGCCAGCAGCCCTGCACCGACCATCCATAAATGCCGGGCCGAACGCTTGCTCGCATAAATGACGCCGACGAGCGCGATCATCGTCCACGAGATGGATGTCGCGACCTGAAGTGCGACGGAATCCCAGAGTGCGTCAACGCTGAAACGCACATCCGTCCATTGAACCACCGTCCGAACCAGCATCCCGTTAAAGCAAGCGAACGCCAGCGCACCCCAGACGTAGAGCGCAAAAGGCCGATACCTGGGATCGAACTCCGCCTCAACCTCTCCGCGAGCCAACTGCCCCCAATACGCAAACGCTCCTAAGAGCGCCATCGATGCGAGATCGGCTGGATTGAGTATCGGCACATAAGACAGTGGCGCGGTCTCACCATGCGCAAGAAACTGAATCATCAGCGTTCCGATCGCTCCAATGATCACAAGTGGCCCGAGCCCAGAAATCAACGGTGTCGCAGCCCAATGCCGCACCCGCTGCCAGCACAGCGCCGTGACAATTCCGGAAAACGCCAACGCAACCGACGCGACGACCCAATCACCGGTCGTACGAAGCCGAACATCGACGGACGAACCGATGCCATAGGGAATCACCAGCGCAAACAACCACGCTGCCCCACAGTACGCATAGCCGAGCCAACGATGATCCGTTTCTTGGATGCGATACAAAACGAGATAGATCGCAACGAGAACGAACGGCCAAGCGAACCCGCCCCCGTGCGCAAAAAGATAAGTTTGAGTTTCCGCAGCATGGGCGAAGAGCAACAAGGCTCCGGGCAAAACGCTGAAGCTCAGCGTTCGTAGCAGCGGCCACTTCAACTGACCGCCACCCCATTCCAAGCCAAGACCCAGCAAACCCAATACAACGACCTTCACCGCGACTTGCTCAGCGAACGGCACAAACCGATTGATCTCCGCGAAAATTCCGATGAGCAACCACCCCACACTCACGCAGGTGAGTACACGCGAAGCGAGCCGCTCCAAGTCGGGCAACATGGAGAGCGCGTTCCATGCCCGAAATCCAATGAAGCCTCCGCTACCCGCGAGTGCGACGAATGACAGCCAGGGCCCGTTCAGGAACGGCAACAATGCTCGACTGCGCTGATACATCAGAATGAGTGCACAAGCGGCAAGCCCTTGCAAAAGGATCCCCGACCAGCGAGGGAGTCGGCGTGCCTGCCGCAGACCTACCCAATACAACCCCGCACCCTCTAACGCCCATGCGATTGCGGTCGTCATCGACCCTTCGAACGTAAACGGAACCGCCATCGTGCCGAATCCAATGGCCAACGCGAGAAACGCTTCCGCGAGTGGGCGTAACGAATTCGACGCACGGTTCCAAAGCCAATAAGTCGTTCCCGCGTAGAACAACGCCAGTACGGCCGCGGAGATCGCCAGCCCATACTCGGTGTTTCCAACCAATCGTCCCTGCGCAAGAAACGTCAGCAGCGGTGTACCGAAGATCAGCGTTCCATCGACAATGCCGCGAAGCCGCGGCGGACGACGCCATGCGAAAAGTAAGGCCGTCGCAGTAAAGAGCAGGAAGAACGCGATCAAGAAAGGTTCGGTTGTAGACAATTGGTCGGGACGGTATTTCAGCACGCCCCAGATCGTCGCAACACCATAGGTGCAAATAAATGCGATGAGATTGAGTAGTCGCCATTGCTGAAACCAGGCGACGGTCGCGATCGCGATGTTGAGTACGACGTAGTAGCCAAAGAGCGAAATGTGACTTCCGGTACCGGTCGATGTGAGCACCGGTGCGAGGAAACCGCCGAGGCTGCCAATAATCATCAACGCCTGTGACCTTTGAAGAACCGCGAGTGAACCACAGACTAAAGCGATCAGTGCAAATGCGATAAATGCCGACGACGCGGATATGAGTTCAAATAGACGAAATGCTGCGAACACGACTAGGTAGAGCGTCGCTACGCCACCGCCCTGCAGTGTAGTGGCAAACCCCGGCCGCAAGTTCCGTAACCGATAACCCACGGCCATGAGCAGAACACCCAGCGTCGCAGCGCCGAGCAAGCGCACCTCCAGCGGTACGATCGAGTTGTCGGCTGCCCACTTGACCAACATCGAGACGCCAACCAATAAAACCAATATTCCGGCGCGCACGACCGTGTTTCCGCCGAACAGGAGTTCCCGAATTCCGGCCAAGAGTGGATTGGGCTCAGCGCTGCGCTGGAAGATTCCAGGTGTGGAAGGTGGTGGCGGCAATGATTCGCGAAAATCAGTCCGCGCTGGCGACACATCTACGGGATCGGATTCAAAGTGAGGCACGCCGTCAGACACGCTGCGCTCTATCGGCGCATTCTCTGTTTCAATCGCAGGTGCCTGAGTTTGCATCTCACCGGATTCGAGATGGCGTAGCCTACGCTCTAGACGGGTCACGACATCTCGGAGATACGCAGACCGACGCTGCACCGTATAAATCCAGCCGGCGAACCAACCGAGCGCAAATCCGAAGAATGCGCCTTCCCCGCCGTCCGCTAAGCCGCCAACCCACGAGAGCACGACCGCTAGGATCACCGTCCAGACCCAACCAGCACCGATTCCCAGATCGCGCGCGGAACCTCTCACCGTGACCTCCTTTGGCATCGCAACAGCCGGGCATCACGCCAGATCCGCAAGTCTATTGTTTTCAACTACTTACACAAGCGCCGGTCACTACGTTGTAAGCGAAGCGCGCAGCGAGGCAACGCCGAGCGTAGGGCTAGGATGCGGGCCGTCCCGCATCCGTAAAGCCTAAGACTGGCGGAGAGAGTGGGATTCGAACCCACGGTACGTTGCCGCACACACGCTTTCCAAGCGTGCGCCTTAAACCACTCGGCCATCTCTCCGCAGAAGGCCAGCAGATTAGCATCGGGCTCCGAGCGGAGCGATCGCTACGTTGTGGCGGAGAGGGAGGGATTCGAACCCTCGGTACGTTGCCGCACACTCGCTTAGCAGGCGAGCACCTTCAGCCACTCGGTCACCTCTCCTTACACGTCAATTCATGGGTTTTGCCCGAGAACAGACGGTGCCGAGTCCCGACGGGCCCCAGCAGCGCCTAGAGTGCCGGGCTCTCTGCCTCGAAACAACCCCTGATCCTCAGAAGCCTGTTGCACCCGAGGCGCCGGCACCGTAGATTCGTCCCCCGTTCGCGCGCCCGTAGCTCAGTTGGATAGAGTGTCAGCTTGCGGAGCTGAAAGTCGCAGGTTCGAATCCTGCCGGGCGCGCCACAACGTAGTGACCGACGAACGTGGGCGAGGCATCGCCGAGCCTCATCCTCCTCTGGGTAGCGCTTAGCGACAAGTGAGGTCTAGAATCGCGGCTTGGCGCGGTTCCCATCAGTCTGATCGCTCCGCTGTGGCACTGCGCGCTTCGCTTGCAACCTAGCGATCAAGCGGAAAACTGCGCTCCTATTCGGCTTCCACCAGAGGCACGCACGTAGCTGCGAAGCAGTGCGCGTAGCGCGTGCCGTGCGGGAAGGGCGGCTTTGCCGCCCGATAACCCGCTAAGTCACGGCAGAGCCGGCTCGCAGACGAGCTGGAGACCCGGGCCTTCACCGCTGACCGCGCGCGCGATCAACACCCAATCGTCCAGATCGCAATCATTTTCGCCCGCAGGGCCAACCACGTTACAGCGATCGGGTTCGTTGAAAATCACCGACTGCCCCGCAAGGAACGCCTGAATCATATCGCGATCATCGGCCAGCACCTGACCGTCGCCCGTGACATCACCGCATTGACAGATGTCCCCAACGTTATCCAGCGCGAGCGGACCAACGCCACCCTGATTTTCCTGGAACGGATTAAACGAGTGCGGGCAATTGTCCAGCGCATCCGGAATAAAGTCCGAATCGGAATCCGAGTTGGGGTCAATGGCTCCGACCGAAAGTTTTCCGTAGCCGTAGTCGTTATCCGGACCATCACCACCGACCTCTATGGCTTGCGCACGAATCGCGACTGCGAGTTCTTGCGGCGTTAGCGTCGGATCCTGTTGCAGCAACAACGCTGCGGCACCCGCCACAGTTGGCGAACTGAACGAGGTACCAAACGAGCCGCTCAAACCGTAGGTCATACTCGAAGTTCCATCCGGTGCAACAACATCGGGCTTCAAGCGTCCGTCGTTCGTCGGCCCGCGACTCGAATAACTCTCCAGTGGCGGCACAGCCTGCCCCCAATTGGGATGAAACACCGCTCCCACGGTAAACGCACCATGCGCATTTGCCGGATCCATCATGCTCGAGTCCTGCCGTGGAAATTCGAGATTATTGTTGAAACTGAAAATCGTCATATCGAGGTTCTGTGTCGGTCCCGAAAAATGATCAATCGCGATCTGATAGGGATCTCGATTCGT
Organism: Deltaproteobacteria bacterium; assembly: GCA_029261895.1. GTDB lineage: Bacteria > Myxococcota_A > UBA9160 > SZUA-336 > SZUA-336 > JAJDAK01. The sequence continues at coordinate 54,264 of JAJDAK010000060.1, read as the reverse complement.
GTCATAGCCAAAACAAATCGCTTCCGACGGCTGCTGGAGACCGTTCTGCGTCGCTATACCTTGTGCAACGACGGTATCGTTGTTGTCCAAAATGAAGAGATCAAGATCCGTTGCCGAATTGCCATACTGGTTCCAGTTCAGGAACACGCAGGAAGTCGAACTGACGGTCGTCAACCACATGGTCTCGAAGCTGGCCGTGAAATTGAATACGCCATCGCCATCATCGTCGACCCAACCGCTGCGCCAGTGACGTCTGGCAGAGTTTCCTGATGACACGGTCCAGAACACACCATCCACATCATGGGAACGGTTGATGATGTCGTTGATGTTGCCGGTGTCGTCGTAATAACTTGAAATGACCCAACCTACGGAGTGGTTTGCGATCTTGATCCCGTTATCACGGATATAGTCAGCTGCGTTTTCTAAATCGACCTCATCACCAACCTTGATCATATGCAGTTCGATACCAGGTGCCATATCGCACACGTGCTCCGCAACACCTGTGCCGTGAGCGGTTCCCGTCGTCGAACCGGTGTTCGTAAGGTCCCGGTCGAACGAATTCGATGTAACCTCTCCCGCCTGTTGCGCCTCGTTAAGACCGGCGAAACCAAGATCCACTACGGCCACTTTCACCCCAGCACCTGTAATACCCGCCACCTGTAACGCCTCTGCACCCGTGATCAATGCGGACTCAGACGCAATACTCCCAAACGCGTGTTCGACCGCGGGTGTCGGCGCGCGAATAACACGTACATCCGAATGGCGAGCGAGTCGACGCAACAACCGTGGCGGAACCCGAACCCGCATGTAGTTCCGTGAGCGCGCTTCAAGCGTCGCACCGAGACGACGCAGTTGCGCCAACCCGATACTACTCGCGCCGCGATGCGCGCGCGGCTCCAGAATCACCACCACGCTTTGGTCCGACCGAGTCGGCACCATGTAACGACCTGCCATTTCGAGCGCGTCAGCTTCGCCAGCCGCATCAAAACGCTTGGCGATCTTTTCAATCACCGGGCCGATCCGCGCAAGTTCGCCGTCCGCACCAAGCGATACCGACGCGGCGGACAGGCACACGAATACAAGGACCAAGCAGCCGAACGTTCGCGTAGTCTCAATCATGAGTCACGTCTCGCACGGGGGGGCACTCCCGAAATCGGGATCACCTGCCACGAGCTTGAGGACTCATTATGTCGTCGATGATGGTCGATCGGTTTCTCCTAACCGAAGACCCCCTCACCCCTGAGCGCCGCAATCTTGGCAGAATCGTACCCAAGAACGCGAGAAAGTACCTCCTCGGTATGTTCGCCTACCGCGGGCGCCATTCCAGGCGCTGGAAGCTCCTCCTCACCGAATTTCACGGGAAACGGCAGCATTTCAGCACCGTGCTTGGCTGCTGGATACCAGGGCAAGCGGTGTTGAAACTGCGGATCCTGCGCGATCGTCTTGGGCGTATTGACCGGTGCGATCGGCGTGTTCGCCGTATCACCGAACTCGATCCACGCTGCCGAAGTCTTGGATTTGAAAATAACTTGCAGCTCACGCTGCAGTTCGCGATTGCCACGCGCGTGGTCGGCAAACTTGGCACCCGGCCAACGCTCGAATAACTCAGGCCGACCCACACCGTCGCAGAAATTTTTCCAGAATGCGCGTTCCGATGCCATGAAGAGTACATGACCGTCGGAAGATTCGTACATCTGATACCGCACACCTTCCTTCATCCCTGCAGTTCCCGGCGCACGGCGTTCGTAGTTATCCGACTTATTGCCCGTCACTTCCGATTCAGGACGTTCATACGCTTTCCACGACTCACTGCGATACCAATCCATGTACGCCGCCGCATCGGACTGGCCGATTTCAAGTTCGCAGCCTTCACCGGTCTCTCGTGCACGCGTCACGCCGGCAAGAATACCGAGCGCGCCAAAGAGCGGGCCCGCGTGCATTCCCATGGAAGGATGCTCGGGGATGAAACAAAAGCCTTCCTCGTCATACGCGGGAGGCACAAGCCCTGCCCATGTATCGAATGCAATCCCGTGGCTTGGCATATTTTTATACGGTCCCGTCGCCCCGTAACCCGAGATATTGCAAAACACGATCTTGGGATTGATCTCGCGTAATTCTTCGAAGCCCAAACCGAGTCGCTTCAGTGAACCGGGTCGCATCGCTTCAACAACAACGTCAGCATCTTTGACAAGATCCTTGTAGACCTGAATCCCCTGATCCGTCTTAAGGTTGAGCACGACGCTTTTCTTCCCGCGACTCACGTGCATGTGGAGCAGCGACACATCATTGATGATAGGCCAGGTCATCTCTCGGATGTAGTCGCCCGCGGGCGATTCCACTTTAATGATCTCCGCACCCAAATCTGCCAAATGGGTCGTAATCGCACCCGGACCGAGCAATGAACTCTCGATCACGCGCAGCCCCGATAGAGGCGGACGACGCATACTCATGAACGACTCCCTTTCTTCGCGCTCAATTCTTTGATCAATGTATCTTTCAGAAGATCCAACTCAGCGGCGCGCGTACGCGCGAGATTGCCACCGAGGATTTTCGTCGACGCGAGTCCGGAGAGCGCCGAAACCGTATAATGCTGCAACGTGTAATGACGCTGGCGCGAAATCGCTGCATCGGAGAATACGCGCGACCAAACTCGGTCCCACGAACGCGACATCTCCAATTGCCAATTGTCAGGCGCTTCCGGGGCGTCGTTGAGCAAGATCTCGAAGGTGGAACGATAGTGGTCACTGCTGAAATGTTCCCACGCACGATCTACAAACAATGAAACACGGCTCTCCAACGATAACTTCTCAACGTTCAAGTCACCGATGCGTTCTTCGAAGCGGCGAAAAGTCTCTTCGAGCACCGCGTGCAGCATGCCGTCCTTGCCGCCAAAATGGTGCTGCACCGCACCCCACGTCACACCGGCACGCTCCGCAATCTGCATCGCGGTGGTACGCTGAAAACCCAGCTCCGCGATGCTTTTAACCGCCGCAGATATAATCCGCTGACGCGTATCGGCGCGTCGCTCCGCATGGGAACGACGCTCGCGAAGCACTTCAGGCATTGGCCTCCGCCTTGTCGCGTTCATGCCGCAACTGACGCACGATCTGCGAGGAAACCGCAGCAACCGGCCATCCACCATAGTGCGCCATGTGGACCAGCAACTCGTCGATCTCCACGTCTGAAAGTTGCTCTTGCTTCATCGTTGCGTTGAGATGAATACGCAGCGTGGCTTCGTTTCCAAAACACATCAATATGGCCAACGTCACCAAGCGCCGGTCTCTCACCGAAAGGCCAGGGCCTGACCAGACGTTCGCAAAGAGATGATCGATCGTCACGTCCAAAAACGCATCACCTTCGATGTTCGGCGGACGAAAGCCCATCACCTCTTCGAATTTATCCAAACCTTTTTCTCTTACATCTGAATTAGACATTTTCTTCCTCGCTAGCGGCGACGCTCATCGTCGACGCCATAAACCCTTGCCATGATTTGTTGACAAACCGCTGTTGCGGGCAACGTGACCCCTACCTCGCGTGCATAGGCGAGCGTCACCGCTAAATCTTTTTCCGCAAGATCGGTAAACCCCGCAAGCATCCGTTGCATGTCTTCTGACTGTCGTTGTTCCGCAGAAACCTTATGCAGCCCTAAAAACGCTTGCATGGTCGGCGTCATATTTCCGTTCGACAGCGTGACTTCCTCAAGGGCTTCCTGCGATAACCCCGCATGCTTGGCGAGCAGCATCGATTCATACGCCGATGCGAAGCTCAAGTACGTCATCAGGTTGTTACAGAGTTTTGTTGCCGCGCCGGTTCCCAGTTCACCCGTGTGCACGATCTTCGCCGCAGAGGTTTCAAATGCTGGACGGCAATACTCGAGATCACCCACTTCACCGCCCACGATGTAAGTCAACGTTCCCTGGACCGCACCGATGCGCCCGCCGGTGATGCACGCATCGACCACCGACACACCGACTTTGGCGGCCTCTTCCGCAACACGCCGCACCGTGCTCGGAAGCACCGTGCTATGCAGCGCAATCCGCATACCGGGCGCCGCACCTGCGAGTAGGCCGTCGGGTCCGTAGACGACCGCTTCAACATCACGATCATCTCGAACGCACACACCCACGACATCTGAAACCGCGGCCAACTCGCGGCAGCGACCCACGGTCTTCGCGCCGAGTTCGGCGAGCGCCTGCAGGGCATCCGCGTTCACGTCATAGACCGCCGTTTCGAAACCCGCTTTAACCAGCCGCTCGGCCATTGGTGCACCGATATTGCCGAGGCCGACGAAACCTGAACGTACGCCCATGGGGCCTCCTTCCGGTCCGGGATCCTATCAGAATTTACATTGCACGCGAAATGTAAATCCCATAGGCTGGGGGCAATGCTCGAGTACAGCCCCTACGCCTACGAATCCCATGAAAACCCGTACCCCATCTACAAGCGCCTGCGTGCCGAGGCGCCGGTCTATTGGAATCCACAAATCGGTTTCTGGGCACTCTCCCGGCACAAGGATGTACTCATGGGTTTTCGTAGCCCGGAGCTCTTTTCAAATCGGATGGGGGTTTCGTTGGAGCCCTCGGCGAGCAATATCAAAGCCGAGGACATGATGTCCTTCCTCGGCATGGATCCGCCGCGGCATACCCGAATGCGCGCGTTGGTCTCACGAGGATTTACACCACGCCGCATCGCGGACATGGAACCACGGATTCGGGAGATTGCCGTAGGACATATCGGCAGTTTCATCGATAAAGGTCGTTGCGACTTCATTCGTGATTTCGCCGGCAAGTTTCCCATGGATGTCATCAGCGAACTGCTCGGTGTTCCCGAGCCCGACCGCGATGAACTCCGATCCTGGGCCGATACCGTGGTACATCGCGAAGACGGTGTACTCGATGTGCCTCAAGCTGGACTTGAGGCAGCCATTCGGATGATCGGCTACTTCAACAAACACATCGAAGCGCATCAACGCCAACCGAGCGACGATCTGACAAGCGCGTTACTCGAAGCCGAGATCGATGGTGACCGACTCGAGCCTCGCGAAGTCTTGGCATTTCTATTTTTGATGATCATCGCCGGCAACGAAACCACCACGAAGTTGCTCGGAAATGCGATGCATTGGGTATCCAAAAATCCGGAGCAACGCGCGTTGGTAACCGAGAATCACGAACTCATCCCCCGTTGGGTTGAGGAGACGCTGCGCTATGACCCGTCCACTCAAGGTCTGGCGCGCGTAGCGATGCAAGACATTGAACTCGAAGGGCAGAAAATCCGCAAAGACGATCGCGTGTTTTTGCTCATTGGTTCCGCCAACCGCGACGAAACCATCTGGGACGACCCGGATCGCTTCGACATCATGCGTAGCACCAACGCAAGCCTCGCATTCGGACAGGGGACACATTTCTGCCTCGGCGCATCGCTTGCGCGGCTCGAAGGTCGCATCGCTCTCGAAGAAGTCATGGCTCGATTTCCGAAGTTTGAAATTGAGCACGAGCGCAGCGTGCGCGTGCACTCGATCAACGTTCGCGGGTTCGCCGAGATGCCCATGGAATTTTCCCGTTGAGTTCTCGTACCGCCCTGGTAACGGGGGCGTCATCGGGTATCGGCGCCGCGGTCGCACGAACCTTCGCGAAGCAGGGCTGGGCGGTCGCGCTCGGTGGGCGTCGAATGGAGAAGCTTGAAGAAGTGGCGCAGGATGTTGATGCCGCGGGGGGTCGTAGTTTTATTCATCCATTGAACGTCAGAGATGCCGCATCGATTGATGACTTTTTTGGCGCCACCGAGAATGCACTCAGCGCGCCCGACATCGTGGTTAATAACGCCGGGCTTTCCATCGCTGGACGCATCCACGAACTCGAAGCCACAGCAATTCAAGAAGACATCGAAACCAACCTCACCGGACCGATTCTGGTCGCACGACGCGCACTGCCGAAAATGATTGAAGCCGGACGTGGCGATATCGTTTTCATCGGCTCACTGAACGCACGCCTGCCACGACCGTATCAAGTCGGCTACACCGCATCAAAGGCGGGCATCGAAGGCGTTGCGCGAAATCTGCAAATCGATCTCGAAGGTACCGGGGTTCGCTCGTCCGTCATCCGCGTGGGCCCCACGTTCCCAACCGACTTCGCGCGCAATTGGACGCAAGAACTCGTGAAGACGTTGCTTGCCAGTTGGAAGAGTTGGGGTGTGTACCGGCATCATCAGACTATGGACCCCGACGACGTCGCGCGCGCGGTATTGAATCTTGTCAACACGCCCCCGGGAACGCGCGTCGATCTGGTGGAGATTAATCCGGAAGACCCGAAACCGTCCTAGCTTTCGCGGTCGTCGATCGTATCGTACCAATCGAAATCATCACGCTTGATCCAACCCGGCATCTTGGAACCCTTTTTCATGCGCGCCAAGAACTCGTCGCTGAGTTCGCCCGCCTGCGCGAGTTGCATGAAGAGCGCGCCAGCATTGCCATGATCGAAGAAGTCGCGCTGCCACGACCATTGGAAGTCGCCCGCATAGCGGAACCAGGATCCACCCGTACCTGCAATTTCTAATTTCCCGCCGCGATCATTCGATATCGGTGAGAGCTGGCGCCAAATTCCGATAACCTCGCCTTGCTTGTCATCGATCAATGTTCTTACGTACGGATAATTCCAACCCACGAGACCCTCCATCTCCGTACCCAACGCCCATTCCACGATCTCCTTGCGACTTCGCGCAACAAACTCGTGCTTCGGTCCGTTGTTCCAGCTATAGACCGCGTCGTCGGTGTAGAACTGACCCAAAGCCTCCCAGTCACCATTCTTCGCCGCGTTATTCGAAGTCTCTACATAGCGACCGATCATCTCTTCCAATTCGCTTCGCGGAAATTCAGCCATCTTCATTCTCCTCAAGCTTCAGTGCGCGGGTCGGACAGAAACGCACGGCGGATTCTGCTTTCACCCGAAGTTCAGTCGATACCTCATGCACCAATACGCGCGCCTTAGACTCTGCGGGGTCCAAGACAAACAATTCCGGTGCTTCATTGACGCATACACCGTGGCCTTGGCAAAGATCCAAGTCCAAGCTCAATCGACATGAAGCGTTCGCCGTGAGCGCCGCTGAAGTCGTAATCGGAGCTGCGACCGCCTGTCGCTGGCGCTTCCGGTAGCGGATTCGACACGGCTGCTTCAACTGCACCACCATTTTTGCATGGTCGTTCTGATACGAATCCGCTGGCTGGGCCATTTCGAATTCATACTCCCGAAGCAGCACACTGAAGATGGCCTTCAACTGAATCATCGCGAACGCAGCCCCCACGCAGCGATGGCGCCCACCACCAAAGGGGATCCACGCGAAGAGCTGTTTATCTTCCTCACGTCCGGCTTTGTAGCGGCTCGGATCAAAACGGAGTGGATCGGGGAAGTGTTCAGGCATGCGATTCGAAACCGCCGGCGATACCGCGACCGTGTTCCCCGCCTTGATGGTGCATCCCGCGTAACTGAAGTCCTTGAGCGCCTTGCGCATCAAGATGATCAACGGCGGGTGCAGACGGAGCGCTTCTTTCAATGCCGACTCAAGCTCGGGAATCTCTCGCAGCGCTTGATAACTCACCTCGGCACCCTCGGCGTAGAGGAGATCGAGCTCCTTCACCACGGTTTCGAGAACCTCAGGATGGCGCAGCGTTTCGATCAACGTCCAAGCTGCGGTTCCCGAAGTCGTGTGATGGCCGGCGAACATCATCGAGATGAACATGCCGGTAATCTGATCCGTGGAGTAACGACGCGTACCGTCTTCGTTCTTCAATCGGACCAAAACACTGAGTAAGTCCTGCGTCTTGCGCCCCTCGGCCTGACGCCGCGAGAGAATACCATCGATCAATTCCACCAGGCGACGACGCGCACGGTCTCTTTTGCGAAAGGACGGAATCGGCAGATACGGGTTCACGTAGGCAATCGCATCTGTACCGAGCTCGAGTTCATGATATGCCGTGGCAAACTCCGGCGTCAGTTCTTCCCTGAACTCCTTACCAATCAGACACGCGCTCGAGGTGTAGATGGTGAGCTCCGCAAAGAAGTCCAAGAGATCGATCTCTCCCGCATCACCCCAGTCTTGAATCGCTCGCACGGTTTCCTCGGCAATGAGTTCCGCGTGCCCGCGCATCTGCTTATCGCGAAGAGATTGATTGCGCAGGGCTTGCTTGCGCTGTTCCGGCGTCGCATCGAAAACGACACCCTCACCGAAGATGGGTTTCATGAATGGATACGCGGACGCTTGATCAAGCTGGTCATCGGGCGCACGAAAAAACGCCTCCTGCGCCGCCGCGCCGTAGAGCATCACAACGGGCTGACCTGCCAAACGCATCTCACCGAGCTCTCCGCATTCATCGTGAATGCGTTGCATCAATGCGATGGGCTCGCGCCGGAGCTCGAGCAGGTGACCCAGCCAGGGTAAGCGACCGGAAGCGAGCGGTGGGGAACTCATAACCCGAGCATCATACAGCCTAGAACCGATCGGGGCGCCACGCGGCGTCGACCCCACCATCCACATAGATCACACTGCCGTGAACGAACGAGGCACGTGGACTTAGCAGTAGCTCAATCCAATCGGCGATCTCCTCCGGTTCAGCCCAGCGGCCCATGGGAACCTTGAGATCTCGCAGCCCTTTCCCAAATACAGGATGGTCGACGCCCGCTTCCAGTAGCGGTGTTCGTGTGGGGCCTGGCGCAATCGCATTGAGCCGAATCCCTGCTTCCGCCCACTCGGCCGCCCGGCGACGGACCGCACGCGAAAGCGCGTGCTTCGAACCCGCGTAAGCGAGAAAACCGTTCTCCTTGGCCACACGTTCGCGCGCGATCTTCTCATCGCCTGCGAGTAGCGCTTCTACATAGGGATGCTCATCGAGTGAAACCATCTGTGCGCTGTTCGATGCGATCGCCACAATGGCGGCCTCGGAGCGACCCGCAAGTGAGTCCTTCAAACCATCGAGCAATTCGACCGCGCCGAAGTAGTTCACCGACGCGATCATCTCCAAGTCGTCGATATGCGGCCCCAACCCCGCCGCAAGCACCAGACGGTCCAGCCCATCGGAAGCGGCCTCTCGAAGCGCCACGATCGCGTGTTGGCGGCCCGCAGCCGTTGAAAGATCCGCTTGAATCTCCGCATCGTGCAGATCCACGCCGATCACGCGATCTCCGGCTGCTTCGAGCCGGGTGCGCAGCGCAGCACCAATTCCGGAGGCCGATCCTGTAATGGCAGTCGTTTTCATGGCCCTATTAAACACCATTCACCCGCAAACGGTGGGACTTCAAAAAAGCCTCAGATCCAGGCAGGATGAGCGTGTTTCAAAGATTGGAGGCTCCCATGGAGACGCATTTCCCAGCACTACAGGAAGCGATGGCTGCCGCGATGCCAGATCGCGAAGTTTTCGTTTGGCGCGACCGCCGCCTCACGCATGCGCAGCTGAACGAACGTTGTCGCCGGCTTGCCAACTACCTGTTGTCACGTGGCGTGAAAACTCAGCAGGAACGTGACTCGCTGCAGGGCCACGAATCCGGGCAGGATCATCTCGCCCTCTACCTCTACAACGGCAACGAATATTTGGAAGGCATGCTGGGCGCGTTCAAAGCGCGTGTTGCGCCGTTGAACGTGAATTATCGCTACGTCGAAGAGGAACTGCTCTATCTCTTTGAAAATTCGAAAGCGCGATCGCTGATATACCACGCTGAATTCGCACCGAATGTCGCGAGCCTGCGTGACAAACTTCCGCAGCTTGAGGTCTTGATTCAGGTCGCAGACGAGTCCGGTAACGCCTTGTTACCTGGTGCGGTTGATTACGAAGAAGCGCTCGCGTCTGCATCCGCGGAGATTCCGAATATCGAACCATCGCCGGACGATCTCTACATTCTGTACACAGGCGGTACCACGGGTATGCCCAAGGGTGTGCTCTGGCGCTCGGCCGATATTTTCGTGGCCGCGATGGGCGGTCGTAAGCTCGACGGCGTCGAGTTTACGTCGGTCGAAGACGTGGCGGCGCAAGCAGCCGCGAGCGGCGGCCTCAGTACGTTGATCGGTCCGCCGCTGATGCACGGCGCCGCACAGTGGGCGGGTTTTTACATGATGACCATGGGGGCGACCTTGGTCTTTCCCGATGTCGTCGAGAAATTCGATGCCGATGACTTCCTTCGTGCAGCGGAACGCGAGAAAGCGGTCACGTGCTCGATCGTCGGTGACGCGTTTGCGCGACCGCTGATCGACCAGATCAGTCGCGGCTCCTATGACCTGAGTAATCTAAAGGTCGTGGGCTCGGGCGGGGCCGCGCTCTCCACGGCAAATAAGCAGTCGTTCCTTGACCTCATCCCCGGCGTGATGATTCTCGATTCAATTGGGTCATCGGAGACCGGTGCGCAAGCGCAGAACGCGAGCACAAAAGACACGGGCGTCACCACCGGTGATTTCCGTCCAGGCAAGGGAGCGTGCGTGGTTTCCGAAGATCTCACACGCGTACTCGAGCCGCCGAGTGACGAGATGGGTTGGTTTGCACAGACCGGACGTGTACCACTCGGCTACTTCGGCGACACTGAAAAGACCGCGCGCACGTTCCCTGTCATCGACGGCGTACGCTATTCGGTTCCCGGCGATCGCGCGCGCTATCGCCAGGACGGCACGATTGATGTTTTGGGCCGTGACTCGGTCACCATCAACTCCGGCGGTGAAAAGATCTTTGCCGAGGAAGTCGAGCAAGCATTGAAACAACATCCCGAGGTCTACGACACCGTGGTCGCCGGGCGGCCCAGCGATCGTTGGGGACAGGAGGTCGTGGCCATCGTGCAGTTGGCAGACGGGGCGACCGCAACCCAAGAAGACCTACTTGCGGAAGCCGGGCGCCATATCGCGCGTTACAAACTCCCGAAGGTTTTCATCTTTCGCGATAGCATCCAGCGCAGCCCAAGCGGCAAAGCAGACTATCGCTGGGCGAAGGAGCAAGCATCTACCGCAACGTAACGGAGCTGCGAGGCAGCGCGCGTCGCGCCTGACGTGTAAGCAGGGCGGTGAAGCCGCCCGATAACCTACTTAAGGTAGGGCTGCACCTGGTCGGCGTAGAGTTCAAGACTCTGCCACGCGAGCTCCGGCGGTGTACCACCGCAGAGTGGGAAGAGCACGAAGACCGCATACTCACCATGCGCCTCGGAACGCTCGAGGCATTCGGCTGGCGTTAGGATTCGGTACTTCCCTTCGGCACGCAGTGCTTCGACAGTCTTCGCGTCGGAATGCACGGCGGAACGTTGATTCGCGGGCTGCCAACTCGAGTACGCCGTCGCATCGTGCAGGAGATGTTCACCGATCTCAGACCAACTCCGATCCGGATCTTCCGATACCCAAATCATTTCGCCCGACCCGGGCGGTAAAACCAATGGGTTCTCAACACCCAGCCGTTCGCACTCCGACATGTAGAGCGCGAGCACTTCGGGCGTATTAACTCCGGGTTGAAATGGCAAACCCAGGCGCGCGGCACGACGCGCAGCGTTCTTCCCCATCCCACCGACGAGAATCGGCGGCTTCGGCTGGGTGAGGGGTCGCGGAGTTAAGCGCACGGGTCGTCCGCCGTACTCAAACTCATCACCACGCCAGGCACTCACGATTGCATCGAGGCATTCGTCCATCAACTTGCCACGGCCGTCCCAATCCTTACCCATCATGGCGTACTCTTCCGGCCGATAACCCATGCCCGCTGTGACGCGCATGCGTCCGCCGCTCGCGAGATCGAGCACCGCCAGATCTTCCGCGAATCGAATGGGATCGTAGAGCGGAACCAACGCGGCTCCAATACCCACGCGGACCCGCTGCGTGCGCCCCAACATGCATCCCGCCAACGTCATCGGCGACGGTAGGTAACCGTCATCCACGCCGTGGTGCTCCGAAAGTGTGACCGAATCGAAGCCCCGTTGATCCGCCCAGCTGGCCATTTCGAGCGCTGCGGCGTAGAGCTCGGGTGCAGTGGCTTTGGAAAATGCTGGGGCGCGCATATCGAAGCGCAAAATCTGAAACGCCATCGCTCGGGTCCTCTTTCCTCGCCCACTCAGGGCCGGATCAGTTTATCCTATCGGACCTTATCCTACTCGGCCGTTAGGAGATTGAATGCTGTCCAAATTCGACGATTATCCGATTCACCAAACACCGGAGCCGATTGCAGTTCCGCAGTCGAGCGATCGAAATGTTTATGATCGCTACTGGTTCAATGGTTACGACAAAGATGGTGAGTTTTACTTCGGCATCGGTCTTGGCTTTTACCCGAACCTAAAGATCATGGACTGTGGCTTCAGTATCGCGCGTGACGGTGTGCAGCACGCGTTTCATGCGTCGCGACGCGCTGAAGGTGATCCCAGCGATACCTCCGTCGGACCGTTTCGCATCGAAATCATCGAACCCATGCGGAAGCTTCGCGTATTGCTCGAAAGCAATGAAACCGGCATCGAGTGCGACCTCACGTTCATCGCGCGCACCGCATGCATCGAAGAAGGTCGACAGACTTTTCGACAGGCGGGCCGCACGATTGTTGATGCGACACGCTTCGCACAAATGGGGCGTTGGAGTGGCTTTATCAAATACGATGGGCAGCAACTCGACGTCGATGCGTCAACAGTGTTTGGCACGAAGGATCGGTCATGGGGCCTGCGACCATCGGGAGATCCCGCACCGCCTGGCGCACCACCGACGGAGTTACCGCAGTTCTTTTTCCTCTGGGCGCCGTTGCAATGGGATGACTGCTGCACCCACTACGGCATGTTCGAAGATGAAACCGGCCACGCATGGCACCAGGACGGCATGATCGTACCCGCGTATGAATCCGCCGATCATATTTCGGGTGTGGAAGATCCCGGCATCGAAAAAATGACGGCGCTCGAACATCGCATTCAATATCGCCCCGGAACCCGGCACGCGAGGTCAGCCGAGATCACGATGACGACCAAGTCAGGGACCAAACATGTCATTCAATTGGAACCGCTCATGCTCTTCACCATGAAGGGACTCGGTTACCATCATCCCGAATGGGGTCACGGACGTTGGAAGGGTGAACTCGCCATGGCGGGCGAATCTTGGAAAACCGCAGACCTCGACCCACTCGCTCTCGAGAACCTGCACATTCAACAGGTGATGCGCGCACGCTGGGGCGATCGCGTTGGCGTCGGCGTATTCGAACAGTTCGCCATCGGGCCCCATGCCACGAGCGGCTTCAAAGCTTTTACCGACGGTGCGCCTTAAACATGGGGGAACTCGAAGGCAAGGTCGCCATCATCACCGGCGCCGCACGCGGCCAAGGTGAAGTAGCGGCGCGGCTCTTTGTGGAAGAAGGCGCCAAGGTCGTGCTCGGTGACGTGCTCGACGAAGCAGGAAAAAAAGTAGCGGCCGAGATCGGCAACGCTGCGCGCTACGTACACTTGGACGTGAGTCAAGAATCGGACTGGGCACGCGCGATCCAAGCGGCGGAAGACCTCGGTCCCTTCAACATCCTACTCAATAACGCGGGCATCCAAGACTACAGAGCACTCACCGATACATCGGTGGATGACTACATGAAGATCGTTCACGTGAATCAGTTGGGAACGTTTCTGGGCATTCGATCCGCAGTGGAACCGATGAAACGAGCCGGCGGTGGCTCGATCGTCAATGTTTCATCGATCGACGGACTGCAGGCTAAGAACAGCATGATTGCGTACGTGGCGAGTAAGTGGGCAATACGCGGTATGACGAAAGCCGCCGCGTTGGAACTCGGGCGTCATCAGATTCGCGTCAATTCTATTCATCCCGGCGGAATCGATACCGTGATGAGCAACCCGTACAACATGGACGCCGATGCGATCGGTAAATTTTACGAACGCTTACCATTGCCACGCGTCGGGAATTCCATTGAGATCGCACGCCTCGCGGTCTTTGTTGCATCCGATAAGGCATCCTATTCGACTGGCTCGGAGTTTACGGCTGACGGGGGCTGGACCGCAGGGACCATTATCCCGTACCTACCGATGTCATGACGCACTTCATCGCGCTGTCGGGCGATCCCGCCACCGTCGGCGAGAAGCTCTTCGACTCAGCGGAGGGCGCACGAATCGTCCATCAGGACACGGAGCGATTCGTGGACCTTTCTCGTTCCACTGCCGCCATGCTTCGTGAAATTTCGTTAAAGCGCTAAGCCCGCCCGATATCTCGCCGACCGATGAGGCATGGGCTCGGAGTTAGAGCAGAAGCTTTACCACGCTGTGGAACTTCATCGCCAGGGGAATCTCGGCGAAGCAGCGAATCTATATCGGATCATTCTGGTCGAAAACCCGCGCCACGCGGATGCCTTGCACCATCTCGGTGTCATCGCGTTTCAAACCGGGCGCCGCGACCGTGGTCTCGACTTGGTCGAGCGCGCGATCGAATGCAATGAACTGATCGCGACGTATCACAGCAGTCGCGCCAGTATGCTGGAAGCGCTTGGCAAACCCATTGAAGCCAATAAGGCTCGAAGTCAGGCGGGCACCCTTGCGAATAGCGACCGTTATCGTTGGACCACGCGCCCCAAACTGCAGCACGATATCGAACAAATCGAATACCTGAAATCGATCGGCGTGACGGAGCCCTGGGTCAGTAACGCGCTCCAAGGCTATAGGGAAGTCCTGGAGCAGATCCACAGCGATGGTCAGGACGGCAAGGCCGCACCGCTACACGATGATCTCTACGCGAAGATCAAGGAATCGTATAACCGGCCCATCCACATAGCCGAAGCACCCGTGCTAGAACGCGGCGCGGTCAATCCTGATCTCAATAGCGACACCATCACGCGCGCATACTTCGATTCCGAACCTGAAATGACTTTCTTCGACGACCTGTTGCGACCCGAAGCGATGGAGAGTCTTCGTCGCTACTGCTTAGAGTCGACGATGTGGTTCGACTTTCGGCATCGCGGCGGCTACGTCGGTGCCTACCAAACCGACGGCTTCGATGCGCCGCTACTCGGTCAGATTGCCGAAGAACTCCGAGAAACACTGCCAGAGGTGCTCGGTGCGCATCCGCTCCGCTACGTCTGGGCATTCAAGTACGACAGCGAGCTCTATGGGATCGGACCTCACGCCGACGAAGCCGCGGTCAATGTCAACTTCTGGATCACCCCCGATGAGGCGAACTTGGATCCCGAGACGGGCGGCCTGCGTGTCTACGGCATCGAGGCGCCCAGCGAATGGGATTTCAACGAGTACAACACCGATCAAGAGCGGGTTAAGCGCTTCTTGGCCGATTCCGGCGCTCCGGAATGGATTGTTCCCCATCGCCAGGGCCGCACCGTGATGTTCAATTCAAACCTCTTCCACGCGACGGATACGATCCGCTTCCGACCCGGCTACACAAACCGCCGCATCAACATCACGATGCTCTTTGGCGATCGCCGGCGCTAGGTTGACCTAGGACACGACTCTCGCGCATGCTTTCCGTGTGCAGCCAGATTTGCGCGGGAGAGTCATCGGATGGCCATCATAGAAGAAATCGAATCCACCGGATCGCGCCGACGCCTTCGCGCGCTGAGCCCCTCAACCCTAGAACCCATCGGCGAATTCGACTGCGCGACCGCCGAAGACGTAAAACTCGCCGTCGAACGCGCTCGGAAGGCGCAGTCGGACTGGGCCCGGCGATCCTTCGATGAACGGGCAGCGGTGCTGTATCGCCTACTTGATCAATTCGTCTCGTGCCAAGACGAGATCATCGATGCTGTGGTCCAAGAAACCGGCAAGGCGCGCGCCGAAGCGATCTCGATGGAGATCTATGCACCCTGCGACGCACTGACCTACTACGCGAAGAACGCCAAGAAGATTCTCAAACCACAGAAGCGCCGTATCCACGGGATGCTCGGCCTGATGAAGAAGCTGCGCGTGATCTACGAGCCGCTCGGTGTGGTGGGATTGATTACACCGTGGAACGGGCCGGTCGCACTTGCGGTCGTGCCGATGGCGCAAGCCCTGATGGCAGGCAACGCCATCGTGCATAAGCCATCCGAGGTCACACCCTTTTCCGCGCTACTGGTGAAGCAGTTCACCGAAGCCGCCGACTTCCCGCCCGATCTCTACCAAGTCGTTCAAGGGGACGGACACACCGGCGCGGCGCTGGTTGAAGCGGGTGTGGATAAGATTTCGTTCACCGGTAGCGTCAACACGGGTCGCCTCGTGGCCGAAGCCTGCGGCCGACAGCTCATTCCATGCACCATGGAACTCGGGGGCAAGGATGCGATGATCGTCTGTGCGGATGCGGATCTCGACCGCGCAGCGGAGGGTGCCGTACTCGGCTCGTGCATGAACACCGGTCACTACTGCTGCGGAACCGAACGCGTGTACGCGGTCGGCGAGATCTACGATGCGTTCGTCGACAAGGTCGTGGAGCGAACACGCGCGCTGCGCCAGAGCGATACCGGTGAAACCGACGTGGGCGCCGTATTCTGGGATCGACAACTCGAGATCATCGAATCCCATGTCAACGATGCCAAGGCCAAGGGAGCGACGATTCATCTGGGCGGTCAGCGCAATCCCAAGCTGAAGGGTCTCTACTTCGAACCCACCGTCGTCACCGGCCTGACCCACGACATGGATTTGATGACCAAAGAAACCTTTGGACCGATCGTCTCGATCATGCGCGTGCAGGACGAGGCCGAAGCGATTCGACTCGCGAACGACTCCGAGTACGGACTCAACGGTAATGTTTGGACCGGAGACAGCGAAAAAGCGCAACGCATCGCCGAGAAGATCGAAACCGGCGGCGTGTGCATCAACGACATGGCGATCACCTACGGCATACACGAAGCACCGTTCGGCGGTGTGAAAGCGAGTGGCGTCGGCAAAGTCAACAGTGCAACCGGCCTCAAAGGATACTGCCACGAGAAACCCATTGCGTCGGACCGACGCGGCAAGGGCAAGATTCAGGGCGGCTATCCGTATACGAAGAAATCCGAAGAGGGATTACAGAAGCTAATTCGCTTCTGGTGGGGCACTCCGCTCGGGCGCTTCTTCTCGTAGCGGCAGCGCATCAGTCTCAAAACTTTCGCAGGCGGGGTTTGGATCGGTCGCACAGGAATGTTTGATCCGACGTGGGCCAAAGCGCGGGGTGGTCTCGATTTCTTCAAGTGCCCATTGGATGGCGTCGACGAGCTTAAAATCGTCGGGCTCTTCACGCATCACCTGCCGTAATACAGCTTCGGCTTCGTAGTAGCGCCTGAGCTCGAGTAACGAAAAGCCGAGCCGCGCCATCGTGCGTTGACGACGACTGTGCTGAGGAAACGTCTCGAGCGCTGTCTTGTAACGCCGCGCAGCAGCGTGAAACTCGCCGGTTCCGTAGTAGAAATCTGCGACTTCCACATCGTGATTCGCGAGTCGATCCACTGTCTCGGAGAGTCGCGCGTTGCTCTCCTTCGCATAGTCGGACTCGGGATACTTCTCTAACAAAGCCTGAAACTGAGCCAACGCTTCCTTCGACGGACCTTGATCCTGATCGGAATCACCAATCTGCTCGTAGTGGCAGATTCCATTCTGGTAGATCGCGTATGGAACCCGCTCATGCGCAGGATGAAGCTCGACGAAATCTTGGTAGTAACTCGACGCTTCGTCGAAATTGCCCTGCTCAAAGTGAACGTCCGCAATCTTGAGTTCGGCCAGCGTCGCAAATTCGCTGTACGGGTAATTGTCGATCACGTCCTGAAAATTTTCGATCGCGCCCTTGTAGTCCACGTCGTCGAAAAACAGAAAGCTGTCGCCCTGTAACTTCTTCAGCCCGTCGTTGTAATAGGTTTCAGCGTCTGGAATTTCCTCGCTAGGTGGTGCCGTCGCACACGCGCCACTGACGGACACGACCAATACCCATAAGACAATTCGCTGCAGCATTACTGCGCCGCCGCTACGGCGGCCGCAAAGGCTGCATCGCTCAGGCCATCGGGCTTCGCCAGTGAAAGCACGCTGCTTTCAACGATTTCGTGCTGGTCGGTCAGCATATGGGCGTCGTTGAGTGTCTTGATCAATCTATTGAGACGACTCAAATCAGCGAGCGCGGCACCGTACTTGGGATCCTGCTTAAGAACGCGCGCCAACTCCTCACCGCTCGGCGTCACACCAGCGTTAGCTTCTTGGTAATCCAAGATGGCACGCGAGAAGCGTCCGCGGATTTCGTCGCGGCGATCCTGACTCGAGGTTTCGCCTGTTTCAGGATCGATGCTTCGCATGGGTCGGAAGAGCGCCCAGTAGAGTTCAACCGCGCGTTGCATCGGCGGTGACTTAAGTCGCGGATCCAATTCGGAACCGGTTCGATCCACGTCGTAGTTCGGGCTCGCGCCGACTTCAGGAAGAATACCTTCGGGGCCCACTTCTTCGCGTAGGCGCGCGCCTTCGTCGAGAAAGCTCAGCAACTCGTCGGCCCAGATCGGACGATCCGTGATGCTCATCAGGTTCTGAACACCGGTCGCTTCAGGCGTCGGAAGCGCCAAGCCCCCAACATCGAACCTCGACTGGCGTGCAATTCCGTCTGTTCGTGCCGGGCCGAATGTCGCGGGGACCGTACGCTCGCGCAACTGCTCTCGAGTCAGTGGCGGAACACCCTGACCAAGTTGGCGCAGGCGAATCCCGTCGCGCACCAGCGTGTCACTGACTTCAGTCGCCGTGGGTGTTGCAAACTCAGTCCGAAGACCCGGAGCAACCTCACCGGAATAGGTTTGACGATTCGCAACAACGCGGGAGTCATTCGCAAATCGCGTGAGGCCAGACTCCACGTCGATCGAAAGCGCCGCCATCGTGCTGAGCTGCGTCTCTCCCGCCGATTTAACCTTCAGATCACCCGCAATCACCGTCGTTTCGTCGTCACCGATCTCGACGTTGCCCGACTTGGCTTCAATCTCGATATCGCCGTCGTGAAAAATCGTGGCCTTTTCCTTGCGGCCTTCTCGGCTCTTATTCAACGCCACACTACCCGCGCTGACTTTGTCGACGCCCTCCTCAAAGAGGATGCCCTCTTCGGCGTCAATGCCGAAGCGTCCCGACGCCATGTCTACATCGTCGAAGAACGTGGCAGACTTGCTCGCATCAACGATTAGGTCTGCTGTACCTCCGATCGTAGATTCGAAGGTCGCTATATTCGTTTTGATCGTCGTGTCATCGACTGAATCCAACTTACTCTTGGCGACAAAGTCACCTTCCTCAAGATTGAACTCGCCCTTGGTTTCAACGCCGTCCTTGCCGCTGACCGTAAGGCCACCGCCGGTAATCGTCGCGCCACCCATCAGCAACTTGCCATCATCGGCTTTGATGTTGCGGCTACCCGCATCTCGGAACGTACCGTGCCCGTCGAGAATCAAGTCACCACCCTGCGCTTCAACGGTTCCCTTCACGCTGTAGTCACCGTCGATCGTGAGCGTGCCTTTTTCGGTCTGCGCGGCGACACCTTCCACGTTGTCGGCACTGTCGGCGAACATCACTTCTTTTGACGCGCCTAGTGTCAGGTCGCCTATCTCCTTAGAAACATTCTTCTCGAGGAATAGGCTGCCATCGGCCACGGTAATGCTCTGATTCACGGCATCGACCGGATTTACCGCGTCGTTCACTTCATCCGCGCTCGGACCCAGGATGAGGTTCTCGATATCGAGCGTGAGATCACCCTCTCGCATTTCGGGAGGATCATTATCATCACCCGCAGGGATCACATTTGCCTTTGTCTTAGCGATACTCTCTCCGTTCAGGCGGAGCGTGTCGGCTGTAAGCGTTTGACTGCGCTCACCGTTCATGCGGATGTTCGCACCCACGGTGGCGGATTGTCCGGAGAGATCCACGTCACTCGTCGCCGCGAGGTCGCCGTCTACATTGAGACCGGTATTGAACTTCGCATTACCCTCGAGATTGAGCGTTTCCACATCCAGCGCAGCATCGCCGTTGATCGTGACCACATTTCCAGCCAACGCCTCATTCCCACCCAATGTCAGTCGCGTACGCTGGAGGATCTTATCCGAATCGGTGTCGGTGTCGACCGTTACCGACTCAACGGTGGAGCGCAGCGTCAGACTCATGCCGTCGATATCATTGCTACCGAAATCCGGAAGCTTCGTGCCCATGGAACTGTCGATCGCCGCTTCCTGCGTAAACTCGACTGTATTCGGTGCCTTCTTTTCTCCGTGCAGATCACGCGAAAACACCGGTGATCCGCCTTCGAACACAATCTTCTGACGCGGCGTGGCCGCATCAACGACCTCACCATCGCCCGCACTGAGCTGGATATTCTCAGCGACGATGTTGTTCACATCGGTACCAAACTTCAGGTCGCCCGTTACGCCGGTTCCGGCTTTCGCGATAAACTGACTCCCCGTAGAAATATCGCCGGCGAACGAGACTTGCCGCGAGCCCTCTACTGCCAATGAATTAGAAGCATCGGACGTTGTTATCGGTCCGCTGAAACCAATTTCACCGCCATCGATCTTGATCTTGTCCTGAATTTCGACATTACCACCGATGGCCACAAACCCATCCACACCCTCATCAACCTTCTCGGTGGAGTCCGTCGCGTCTCGACCAGCACCACCACGGGTATCTATATTCCCCTTCAGCTGGATCGCGTCGCTTGCGGCCGAGCCGGCGCCTATACCCACATTCCCGCCGTTCTTTCCGATTTCCGATGTGGATGTGCTGATATCTCCAACGCTGACTGAATCAGTCCCCAAAATGACAACATCGTTTCCAGAATTGCCGATGGAGTCGACGTCGACATTTTTCGCCTCGAGGACGATCGCGCCCTCACCAGCGGCACTAGTTCGTTTCGCAATGAAGCCTTTGACGGTCAGATCCCCGTTCAGCGCGGATAGAAACTGATCGGGTTCAACGGTTGTTATCGGCGTGCCCTCTTCATCTCGAAGCTCGACGTCGACACCAACAAGACTTAGGTCTTTCTCAAACGTCATATGATCACCAGTAGCCAAAATCGATGACGTCAACCCTGTGTCTCCCTTTACATCGAGAGACTCGATAACTAGCACGCGATCTACATCGTCAATACTTTCAACGACCCCACCGTCTTCCAACAACCCATCGATCAGCGTGCTCGTGCCATCAAGCGTGAGTCTCGAACCTTCTACTCTGCGAATGTCCGCCCGATTGAGATTCACCGCGCCTTGTCGGGACTTCAGGGTGTAGTCGAGGCCATCAACACCGGAGAAGAAGCGACTCCGTTCAAGGATGGCGGTTGGGACGTCGCCACCATCGGGGGTATCACCGCCGATGGCGCCATCCTGCTCTAACGTGAACCTATTCGCGCCGAAGAAGTTTACGCTGTCACCCACGCTGACGTTTTCACGAGTATCCGTGGACCCAGCACCCGCGGCGAGACGAACGCCCAAGGCGACGATCGACTCTACACCGTCGGCGCCGCCCTTGATCGACAGTGCCTCATTTGATTCAAGGTCAACGGTATGCAGCACGTCTTCCGTAACTTCGCCGGTCGCAGTGACGTTATGCGTTAGTGTGAAATCATTCCCAGAAAATACTTTCAGCGTATCGACAACAAGATCGGTACTGATGTCGATCGTCTGCGCAGCGGTCAATTCAAGTTTCGTGCCGGTCACATCCGGTAGATGATCCCCGGTTACACTGACTGAACCTTCCGTTGAATTCAGTGCGAGTCCCATGCCTGTTACATCAGCGCCGGCGCCGAGTGCATCTCTGAGTTTATTACCCAGGAGATCCGCCTCTTGCTCGATCGACACTTCCATCGGCACGTCATCGCCTGCACGGTTCTGCAGCAACGAGTTATCACGGAAGTCGACGATCGCACCGCGACTCGCACCATCCCGACCATCACCCGCTTCAAAAGCGATCTCATCGGCCTTCACGTGAAAATCGGCAACGAGATCGCCACCATGATTGACGACGTTTAGACTTTCGAGCTCGAGCGCCTGGTCGTCGTTGATGCCGACATTCACCGTCTTACCGTCGAGCGTGAGTCGACTATCCATGACCCTGGCACGATCAGCATCCGCAAACGTGACCGTCGACTCACGTGAGCGAATTTCGTAGTCCATACCGTCGACCGAATCGCCAATAAACCGACCGCGGTCGAGAATCAGCGTGTTATCGGTACCACCGATTGCGGCCGACTGTGTCATGGCGAATCGATCGGGTCGCGTGCTGCCATCCGCATTGCCGAACTGAGCGGTACCGAGATTGACGACCGAGTCCGTATCGGTGCTGGTGCCGGTACCCGCGTCGAATTCAATATCGTCGGCGTTGACGTTTGCGACTGTCGCGCCGAGCGCAATGTCTCCTGTCTGAGTACTTACCTGAAGCCTCGCGCCGGTCGACACATCGCCGTTGAACGTCGCATTCTCTACGGCCGTGACGGCGAGCTCTGCGTCATTGCGAACGGTTGTAATGGATTTCTTGAACACGACCTCGTTAACGTTCATTCTCAGCTTCGTACCAACCAGGTCGCCATCTTCGTTCATGACCTCGCCGAGCTCAAAGTCACTGTCAATCGTTGTTTTCTTGGAGCCACCCTCGATCTCTGAACCCGTGAACTTGATCGTGTTGTCACCGGCGTTAACGATATGATCCTTCGACTGATCGGTGAATTCCAGATTGGTATCAAGAATCATGTCGCCACCAATGGCTTTGATGGTATTGCCTACCTGTGTCTCCGCCAGAACACCTTCTTGTCCGCTCGTGATGCTAAGGCGATCGACATCAATATTGCCATCCACGTTCACGTTTGCCGCGCGCACCGTGAGCTCTTTGTCGAGACCGTCGATGCTGACATCGGTCTCACTCTTCGCACTCTGTACATCGATACTCTGGGCTTCGAATGTCGTATCGCTAGCCAGCTCGACATTGCCGTCACGTAGCCTGATGGCACCGCCGCGTCCGTCACTGCCGTTCTCTGAACCTGCACCACCTTTGGCGATGAACTGACCCGCGCCCGGCGCGTCACTTCCAAGTGTGATCGTGCCGGGAACGAACTTATCTCCATCGTCTGTCGAGATCGTCGATCCAGCCGTGTTGATCGTTATGTCGCCCGCCGGAGTTCCAACCGTTTGTGGGTCGCCATCGTTTTCCGGTGCAAGATCAGCCGCATCGACACCTGAAGTGTCGATGCCACTGACTGCTACTTTCAGTCCACCGTTGATCGTGACATTTCCGTTCCCGCTGCCGACAGAATTACTCCTGGTATCGATGAACCCGAGCGTGACGTCTTTGTCGCCCGTAATCGTGAGTGGACTACCATTCGTTGTGATGGTGTCCGCCTGATTCGTCATCATGACCTTGCCGCCGGTGATTACACCGCTCGGAGCGAGGAACTCGACGGAGCCATCGATCGTAATATCGCCTCCAGCACCCGAAATGTCGGTACTGGGGACAAAACCTGATCCGCCCGCCGCACTGAGCGCGCCGCTTGAACGCTCGCCGTCGATACCAATTTGAATTGAACCGTCCGGTTGATCGCCCGTGAGACCAATGGAGATGCTTCCTGCATCCGTTCCATTTCGACTATCTATGTTACCGCCGGCACCTGCGGTTCTGATATCCGCAACCGCGATCGTGTCGCCGCGAATATCCACATTCCCACTACCCTGTTCTTGAGAGCCGCTGGTTTGAATAAAGCCCAGGGTGACGTCTTTGCCATCGATATCGAGATTGCCACCAGCCGTAGTAATCGCGTCAGCTTGATCCATGGTGATATCGCCGCCATTGATGACACCATCTGCAACAAGAAACTCGACAGAGCCACCTATCTTAATGTCGCCACCCGCGCCCGCGTTGTCACCATCTGTAAGACCACGACCACCCGCGGCGTTAATAGAACCCGACGCGCCGTCATCAGCGATACCGATCTTGATCATGCCGTTCGTTTGATCACCCGAGAGTTCCAGCGCGATATTCCCAGCCGCCGATCCGTTGCGATCTGCAGCATCGCCACTATCAATCCCATCTGCGCCCGAGGTATCGACATTCGCTAGGGCAATCGAATCGCCCAAGATGCTTACATTGCCACTACCCTCTTCACGAGAGCCAGCGGTCTGGACGAACCCGAGCGTGACGTCATTGCCTTCGATTTGAAGATTGCCGCCGCCCTTGGTGCGCAGCGTTAGCGCCTGATCCATCGAGATATCGCCACCCTTGAGCATCGCGGTATCGCCGGCATTGAGGCCGATCTCAAGCGCCTCGTCCACCATGTCATCAGCACTCTTGCGGATGCGAATTTCTTCGCGGGCCGTCACATCAACACTTCCACCGGCGATCGCGCCGTTAGCCAAAATCTCGGCGCGGGTACTGATGTCGACCTCCTCGCCCATGATTTTGATCGTGCCGCCGGTTGCACCATCGCTTGTATCCGACGCATCGAGGATACCGGTAAGATCGACAACGCCGACTTCCTTACCGTCGATGTTGATTTTCTTGGACTTGATGGTACCGCCATGGAAGATCGCTTTGCCGTAAAGATCACCCGCCGCAATGCTGACCTGCGATGCGGTGAGTTCACCCGTATCGGAAACCCCTGTTAGGTTTTCATCGATCGTATCCGTGGTGGTGACCGCGATGACGATGTTACTGTCCACTTGGCTGAGCAATACTTCATTGCCAGCCACCAAGGCGATCCAGCCGTTGTCGTTGTTGGCGTTGACCTTGCCGGAGTTAATAACTTGCTTGCCCACCAGCGCGGCGCTTTCGGTCGCGTTGATTTCGCCCTGATTTTCAACCGTGCCCGTAAGATTGGTGAACTGATCGGTCTTGTTCAGAAAATCATCGTCAGAAAGCTGACCCGCGATCGCGTGAAACGCATTGGCGTCGATCGAGCCATCCGGACCCACGAAAATACCTGCGTCGTTAACCAGATAGACATGACCGTTGGCGAAGATATCGCCGAGGATTTCGGATCTGAACGCGCCCGTCACACGATTCAATACACGCGCGCTATCGCTCAGCGAACCGCCCGCATCCGTTTGGATGAAGCGCACGAAGTTATTAAGTGCGACTCCGAAACTGTCATACGTAATGATCGAGCCATCGGAGGCCTGGATTTCCCAGCCGTTAGTGACCTGACTAAATGTAACGTCGCCCACTACTACGGTCTGACCCGAAATTTCCGTGCTGCTCTGCGCCAACACAGGTGCACCCGGTCCAAACGAGAGTGCGAGAACCAATACCCAAGTGAGGAAATGTTTCATGGCTAGTATCTCACCGTCGCGGAGAAATGGCTCTCGCTATCACCCGATTGACCTTGTTTGTTCTCCGAGTCCTGGAGCGCAAGACCGAAGTCGAGTTTCAAGCTGAGGTTCCGGCGCACGATCAACTCCGCGCCAAGACCAATGCCCAGCAGACTCTCATCGTTCTCACCCGCAAGTGAATCACTTACAAACGTCTGACCATAGTCCATGAACGTTTTCAGGATGAGATCCCAATCCGGTCTTCGATAGCGCTGATGCGGACCGGTGTGAAACGCACCGATGAAGGGCAGCTGCGTGGGTGCGCGTGGTGTGAAGCCCATTGGCACGTGATAGCGGTACTCAACCTTGACGGTAATGACCGAGTCGCCCGCAACAATGGACTGCGAGTAACCCCGAACGGAATTCGCGCCACCGAGTGCTTGCTGCGCTTGTGGGATCAGACGATGGCCAAATGCGTACTGTCCCGAGGTCGCGAGCAAAAGCTCATGTGCGAGCTCGCTTGTGCGCGGAGAGTGGCGGCGCAGGGGCCGACGGTCGTTAAAGTATGGCTCTAGGAAGATCGACCAGTCGGCGCTCCAATTCGCCAGGAACCAGCTGTCGTCGAGATCCGTACGACCCCAGACGGAGAATTCCTCGTCGTCGGTGCCGGCCAAGCTGGGTACGCTGGTTTCGACACCGACACGCGCGCGAAGGTTTGAAGCCAGTTCACGGCGCTCGTAAGCAACACCTGCCTCAGGAATCATGAAGGGTGTTTCACCTGTGAAGCCCAGGTTCGTAACTTCGACATTCATCCAGCGCGCACCACCGAAAACATCAAGGAATGAGTTTCCGACCTGACGCACGTTTTTCGTCACCATCACACCGAACTGCTGCGTTGCACCGCTGAAGAAATCACCCGGGAAACCCACCTGATCGGCGGTGTACTCGCTGCTGCCGGCGAAGACGCGCGCGCGCGTGCGCTCCATGAACGGAAGCGCGAGTTCGTACGAACCAAAATATCCTTGAACTTCATTACTAAAACCGCCACTCGTTATATAGTCGAGCCGCAGAATGTCGTCGTTGCCCGTAAGCTGATAATGACTGAAACCGAGTCGCTGACGATTGTCGCCGGTGCTGCTGGTACCGGTATTTGAGACATTCGCATACACCGACCAGGGGCGATCTTCTTCAATCACGTAGTCGACATAGACTTCGCCGGGGCTGCGCGTGGGTGTGATGACTACATCGACGTGTCGACCGGGGTAGCGATTGAGATGCGCGACGTAACTATCGAGCTTCATCTTGTTGAGAAGGTCTGCTTCGGTGTCACCGCTCGTGGTTCCAATGGGCGAGTCATCGATAATTCGGTCATGGTCGCTGTTATCGACTGCGCCTTCGCCGCCGAAGCGTGCGCCCGTCGCGAACGTGCGAATCTGCCTCACGCGGCCGGTCCAAATCACCAGGCGTAGCGCCGTACGACCCGCAGGTCGTAAGTCACGGCCGGTTTCTGGATCGACATCTTCTTCATGCGGCGCGACGTACACACCAATCAATCCACGAGTATTGAGTTCGTTGGTAATTTGCTCCGCAATCTCACGGATGCCACTCGCATAAATCGGTACTGCGTCTGACTCGACCGGATCCGCAAGCGTGAACCAGAAATTATTGCCACCACGACGAGGCCCAACGTAACCGTCGGCCGCAACGCCGAGCCCATATTCGGCTGACATCAACTCTTCAATCGGTGGGTGCTGCGAATGCGGCTCTGCGTACTCGAGCTTAAAGTCGCCCACCCAGTAGCGCGGGCCCTGCGTTGCCGCATATTGCCCGCCTTGCAGCGCATCGACCGCTGCAGATGCACGCATCGGTACGCTGGCCAGTCCCATACATAGGAGGAGAACCAGATAGAGGAATTGCCAAGGGCGCCACGTCATCCGATCACCTTTCCAAATCACCGAACCCTGCTGCTGTAAAAGTGGCGCTGCCACACCAGTCGTGGCGCGGGCGCGAAGGGGGTCCTCACACCCTGAGTTGTACCGTGGCGATAGCGTGAAAGTCAAACAAGTACGCAGAGTTACAGCACTAAAGCGCAGTAGAGCGCGGCTAGCGCTCCAATCCAGCGAAAAGCCTAGGGTTTCAGCCTTAGCGGAAAATCGCCCTGCTCAGGTCGAGAGGTGCATCTGGGAATGGCATGGGTCGCTGCAGGGAGGGATGAGATAGCTAGAGAATCGCCCTAACGGTCTTTTAGCGGGGCACCTCATCGGGTTCGACCAGTCGATAACTGGTGCTTCGACCGCCGCCCAAATTCTTCACGATGATGCCTTGCACCACTAGTTCGCGAATGTCCCGAAGTGCCGTATCGCTCGAACATTTTGCAAGTTTGGCGTACTTCGACGTGGTCAGGTGACCTTTGAAATCGTCGAGCATTTGGTTGATAACTTTCCGCTGCCGGTCATTCACGGGATTCGGATTTATTCGCTGCCAGAGCTTCGCCTTGTGAATAACCCCTGATAGCATCTGATCAGCGGCTTCGATGGTTCGATCAAGACAACCCAAGAACCACACAAGCCATTTCGTGATGTCGAGGTCGCCACGTTGTGCGCCTTCGAGTTGCCGGTAGTATTCGCGTCGCTCTGTCTCGATTCCCGATGACATACTGTAAAAGCGTTCCTTCGTCCCGTCTGCTTGCGACAGCACCATGTCAGAAATCGCGCGGGCGATGCGCCCATTCCCGTCTTCAAACGGGTGGACGGTAACAAACCAGAAATGCGCGATCGCCGCCTTGAGAACGGAGTCGGTCTTTGAAGGTGCGTTGAACCACTCCAGAAACGAATTCATCTCGGTTTCAAGTCGGTCAGCGGCGGGCGCCTCAAAATGAACCTTCTCGCGGCCGACGGGTCCGGAAACAACCTGCATTGGACCCCTTTCTCCGGTTCGCCACGCCCCAACGGCAATCCGGCCCATGCCACTTCTCCCAGTCGGAAATAAAGCTGCGTGCCAATCAAACAAACGCCCCTTTGTAAGGGGCGCCGCGAAGTTCTGTGTTGCATCGAGCATCATCTCGACGATGCCTTCAACTTCTCGCCCCGGTTCCGGAAGTCCCGCAACATCAAGCCCGAGCTTGCGAGCAATCGACGAGCGGACCTCTTCCGCGTCGAGATGTTCGCCCTCGATGGCCGATGACTTCACGACTTCGTCCGTGAGCGCGATAAGACTCGCCTCTTTTCGAAGCTCGAAACCCAGCGTCTCCATCTTCCCGAGGTGCCTACCCTGCTCGTGGCGCACGGCGGCAAGAGTCGCAGCCAGCACTTTATGATCCCATGAGAATCGCGGCCATCCAGGCCTTTCATGAATGAACATCATTTTCACCGCATTATTTGCGGTGTTTATACGCGCTATTCATCGGATTGGCAAGTATTTACCGCAATTTATGCGGTGAATAATCACCCTAATCGCCGCATCCCAATGATGCTTTATGGATTTCGGACTCAGCTGATATTTCTTCGTTCGCTGGTCGCCGGCGCGATTGTCTCAGTCACATTGGCAGAGAGGGCAGTCGACACCGCCGAACAAGCCATCGCAAGCTTTGACCACAAGACGCCGGACCTGCTGGTGGTGGACTACCAATTGCCGGATATGGACGGGTTTCAGTTTCTCGAAGCGGTGAGAAATCAGGGGGTGGATTCACCACCCGCCATCATGATCTCTGCCTATTCACACCTCAAGGATGAGGCTCGCAAGAATGGTTTCCAAGGTTTTTTGGAGAAACCGTTCTCGACCTTCAGTCTAAGTCACGCGATCGAGCTCGCGTTAGTCTGATTCGGATTTGCCTCGCGCCACATTATCAAGCGTGCGAAACAGCAACGCCCGATCAATGGGCTTCTCTAAGAACGCGTCGCATCCAGCGGCGAGACAGCGTTCGCGATCCGCTGCGCTTGCAAAAGCGGTGATCGCAATGATCCCGCCCGAATAGTCTTTCTCACGCAAGCGAGTCGTTGCTTCGAGCCCATCCATCTCGGGCATCTGCATATCCATCAGCACCAGATCAAAAGCCCTGTCCAACGCCTCGGCTTCCGCAATACGATCGAGGGCCTGCTGGCCCGTCGCTGCGGAAACAATATCGGCGGAAGTCTTGCTTAACATCGCCGATAGAATATTGCGATTGGTAGCGACATCATCGACGACGAGGATCCTGCAACCCGCAAGCTGTAATTGATCAACCTTGCTTGAATGCTTCTGAGCTATATTCATGCGCAGGGGAATTTTGACGCGGAAGGTGGTCCCATGTCCTAACTCACTCTCAACCTGAATCGTTCCGCCCATCAACTCAACATACCGCTTACAGAGGGAGAGGCCGAGACCTGTGCCGCCATAGCGCCGTGTCGTCGAAGTGTCTGCCTGCGCGAAGGGTTCGAAGATTCGACCATCTTCTGGGTCGAAAATTCCAGGACCTGTATCACGAACCTCGTAGACCATGTAAGGATCGTCAACATAGATCGTTACGTCGATCGCACCATCTTCCGTAAACTTGATCGCGTTGCCTACAAGATTGATCAGGATTTGGCGAATCTTCGTCGTATCGGTATCAATGCATTGCGGTAGCTTGCCGCGAGATGAGTACTCGAGTGACAGGCCTTTCGAATCGCTCTTCGGCTTCAGCAACTGAACGACCTCAGCCACTTGGTCAAGCGGTTCTACCGTCAATAACTCTAACTGGATATGTCCGGATTCTGCCTTGGAAAGATCCAGCGCGTCATTGATCAGTTCGAGTAGATGCCTTCCCTGTAACTGAATCGTGTGCAATGCCTCAACCTGGCGATCCGTTGCGCCGCCCGACGCGGCTTCGTCGTGAAGCAACTCTGCGTAGCCAAGGATAGCCGTGAGTGGCGTGCGGAGTTCGTGACTCATATTGGCCAAAATTTCGCCTTTGGCACGATTGGCGTCCTCAGCCGCACGCCGTGCGAGTTCGAGTTCTTCCACGCGAGCTTCGATCACACAACGTTGCCGTTCAACACGGGCATGAAGCTCCGCTTTCTCCATGGCGTTCTGAACCGTGCGGACCAGGCCTTCCTCCGTGATGTTATCCTTCACAACATACTCGTGTGCCCCGGTATGGAGCGCTCGAACAGCGATCTGCTCATCGCCATGCCCGGTCAGCATCACGATCCCTGTCGCACGACCAGACGTTACGCCTTCGAGACTTTCGAGAACCTCAAGCCCAGTTGCGTCATTAAGATGGTAATCGAGCAAGATACAGTCCGGTGCGAGCTCTTCGAACTTGGCGATCCCGGACGCGCCTGTCGACGCTTCGACAAAAGAGTATTGAACGGTGGGATCTCGCTCCAGAAAGCGAATGAACATCTTACGATCGACCGGACTGTCATCGATAATAAGTATCTTCTTAGGTACGAACTCGACCATAGTCGAGTGATCGGCCAGACGGAGAAGTAACGTAACCAGCGGAGCGATCCGATTAATGGGAACCGCGCGCTTTGGCGCGGTTCCAGACCTCACTTATCGCTAAGCACTGGGCTGGCGGAGAGGGAGGGATTCGAACCCCCGGATCCTTGCGGATCAACGGTTTTCAAGACCGCCGCTTTCAACCGCTCAGCCACCTCTCCGAGGAAAATCAATAACTTACGCGGGCCGGAATGCAAAGGATGCTTGAATCATTCAGCCATCTGCTTGAAACGCCAAGCTCGTTTGATTTCATAAGTATCTGACAATAATGGGGTTTCTCGTGGATTCACAGGTGGCATCAACGGTTTCTGCACCGTTGACGCCACGCCAAGAGCATTTGTTTCGGATGCGGTCCCTGAGAAAATTTGACGATTCATTCTGAATAGGGGAATTTTTTCCACTGATTCTTGTCAGAGTGTCAAATTTCCCGGGCTCATCATGGGGGACGCGACGCGAGAGCGACTGAAGTACGCTGTCCGCCGAGGGAAGGCAAAGCGGATTCATGGCGGTGTCTATGCCGCAATACCGCCCGGTGTTTCAGCGGACTCTTTCTGGCCCGACCCGATCCTCGTTGCTGCTGCGCTGCGTCCAGATACGGTGATCTCCTACCACTCGGCCCTGGAGCTCCTAGGCGCCACTCACTCTGACTGGAATGTCTGCACCGTGAGCACTTTGTACCGTCACACCAGCCTTGCCTTGTACGGTCTCGCGATACGATTCCTCTGCCACCCGTCAGCCCTCGTTCGCACGAACTCAACAGAGCTCGGCTGTAGGAAGATATCGAAGCTGAACCACGAAGTTTGGATTACCGGTCCCGAGAAAACACTATTGGACGAGTTCCGTCGACCCAACCTCGTCGGGGGTCTAGGTGAGCTAGTCGATTCAGCATCGGGATTCGCGAGCCTGGACTATGGAATTCTGTTCGAGTTGCTCGAAGCATACTCGGAGAAGAAGCTGTGGGGCGCGGTCGGCTGGTTCCTCGAACGGTTTCAAGAAACCTTCTTTGTCGATGAGAGATTCTTAGCGGAATGCGCGGGTCGATCTCCAGGCGCCGCCGTATATCTATTGCGATCAGAACGAGAGGGTATATTGGTGCACCCCTGGAATCTCATGGTTCCCGAAAACCTAGTCGCCACATAGGAGCCACATGAGTCCTGACGGGAGATACTTAATCTTCACGGCGGCAACACCTCTAAAGGGAGTGATTTTTCTGGCATCGAGATGCTAGATTACACTTAGCTATCGCGGTCTATCCGATAAAGGAGAAGTCCTCCTGACTAACCAGAATCGACAAGAAGCGTTGGATCGTCCTGCATACTCGGTGACAGATGTCGCCCGGTATCTATCATTGCCCAAGCCAACTGTTCGGGCATGGGTCGCTGGTACAAAAACGGGCAGGCAGGGGCAGCAGCGGAAGTTTCACCGAGTAATCAAACCCGCCAAGCTGGATGGAATCACCCCGGTTCTCTCGTTCGTGAATCTGTGCGAAGTCTACACTCTCAGCTCGCTCCGTAGAAATCACCGAATCAACTTGCAGGTAATTCGCGCACTCGTCAAAAGGCTAATCCAAGAGTTCGGAGTTGAGCATCCGCTTACGTATCCGAAACTGTACGTTGATGCGAACGCACGTGAACTATTTGCAGATATTGCAAACTCACTCCTATCCGCGACGGGTCAACTCGCAAACGCAGCTGTGCTTGCTCGCTACTTGGAGCGCGTGGAGGTAGAACCCTCTGGCGTTCCGATCCGAGTATTTCCTTTTGCGAATCAGCCGAGCACCCTAAAAGAGGCGCAAGCTGCCCCGCGATACGTTGTAATCGATCCGCTACGGGCCTTTGGTCGAGCCTGTATCGTTGGTACACGAGTTCCAATTGAAGAAGTGGCTTTGCGCTTTAAGGCCGGCGAGTCCTTGGATCAGATAGCAGCCGATTTCGGAAGGACTCGCAATGAGTGCGAAGCGGCGCTCCGACTCTATCAACGCGCCGCGTAGCTTCACGTTCTATATCGACGAGTGTCTGGGCAAGCTCGTGGCCGAAGAATTGGTAAGAGCAGGATACCATGTTGTTACGTGGCTCGATCTGAATCACGGTGGCGTGCCGGACAGCGTCTGGTTACCGGACATTTGTGAGCGTGGGTTCCTCCTATTAACAAAGGACAAGGCTCAGCGAACAACGGAAGTAGAGCGGAAAGAGATTATCCGGTGTAACGGGCGGGCGTTCATGTTCACGAACGCTCAGAGAACAGGGCCAGAGAACGCTGCGCTCGCAGTAAGACACGCGAAGAGGATGCTAGATCTTGCTTCTTCGCGGAAGGCGCCATTTATTGCAAAAGTAGGAGATAAGGTGAAGATCATAGACAAACCTCCGCGCCCAAAAGACAAGGGGCCTAAACGCAAATAGCTGCTTGAAGGAGGAGAGCCTTTCAGGCTGGAGCTCCGATTCGCTGGGGGGCAAGTTGGCAGATCGTTGACCAATCGTAGGCGGAACGAGAGGCAATTCAGCCATGCGTCACATTGCACCACGATGCATCAATCTGCACCACATTGGATCAAGTTTGCTTGAATCAACTCGAGCAGAACGGACAGGTAAAGACCTAGAGCGAAAAGAAAATCCCGAAACCCACCGAGCGAATTTCAAGACCGCCGCTTTCAACCGCTCAGCCACCTCTCCGTTCTTAGCGGGTTATCTGCGAGCCAAGCTCTCCTACCCACGCCCACGTGACTGGGTACGTGGGCCAGCAAAATCAACGACTTAGAAGTCTAGTGATTCAGGCGACTCAAGCAATGTGCACCGTTGATTCGCAAGGATCCAGGGCGGTTAAGACGACTTAACTTCGAACTTCCTGGGCCGATTGAGGGAAACGTGACAAACACACTGGGGGGTCTCGTGCGTTGCTCGATCGTCATCCCGGTACACAATCGGGTCGATTTGACAGAACAGTGCCTGGCGAAGCTGCGGCAATCCACCGATCTTGGTTCCACCGAGGTCATCGTCGTCGATGACGCGTCGACGGACGGGACCGCGGCATTTTTGGCTGAGCAGGGGACGACACTTCGGGTCATTCGTAGCAATCTGAACGTCGGGTTCGCGGCGGCGTGCAATCAGGGCGCGCGGGCGGCCACGGGTCAGTACCTGGTGTTTCTGAACAACGATACGATTCCGCTCCCGGGATGGCTCGACGCCATGATCGAGGCGGTCGAGCGTCAACCGGAGATCGCAATCGTCGGTAGCAAGCTGCTGTACGCCGACGGGACCATCCAGCATGCGGGCGCGATCATCTGTCGGCTTAACCGCATGCCCCACCCCGTATACCAGAAGCTCTCGGCTGACGATCCCCTCGTCAACCGTCCACGGCAGGTCCGCGGCGTAACCGCCGCCTGCATGCTCATCGAGCGCTCCGTCTTCGAGCGGCTGGGTGGCTTCGACGAGGGCTACCGCAATGGTTTCGAGGACATCGATCTCTGTCTTCGGGCACGGAATCTCGGACTCCGGATCTTCTACGAACCCAAGAGTGTCCTGTACCATCTGGAAAGCCAGACACCTACTCGGCATCTGCACGATGAACATAACGGGCGCCACTTTCGCGAGCGGTGGTGGCACCCCCGCTGGGTGGACGAGGACTGGTTCTACTTCGAAGATGGCATTCGCAGCCGAGCCTTCTGGTACGGTCGCCACCGTTGCGGCGTCCAGGATCGGATTCAGAATCCGGAAGAGGAAGGACGCTGGCGACTCGTGGCCGAGACCCAGCGTCGGCTGCACGAGGCCGACGGACGGACGCTTCACGATCTCGTTGAATGCCCCGAGCTTTGGCCCCGTGACATCAGCGTGCTGGACTGGGCCGCGGACGTGTGTGAGGCGTACGCCCTTCTCGATCAGAGCCGCCTGTTTCGCTTGCACGCGGAGCGGCTCGGCCGAAGCGCCTCCTCGCCCTCCGAGAGACTGTTCCCCATGACAATCGCGCAGGACCACGACAATGCCGCCGGGCTCGAGCAGCGGGCCAAGCAGATCGCCCAGTCGCACACGACTCTCCTAGCGCAGAGCGTGACTCCATGGATGAGAGTGCCGTAACTGCGGAGTTGTAACAAAGGCTGCTATGTACCCATCCATTCGCGAGAAGGCATGCCGGGTTTTCACAGCCCCTAATTGATTGAGAGTTTCGCGAGCTGACCGATGACTATTGAATGCGAACACTGCTTGGTTTTGGCCTAGGGTTTCTTGCCCTATGGGCGGCCTTGTCCCCATGCATCGCTATCGCGAATGACACAGACGCCATCACGATACTTCAGCGCCAAGTCGCGGATCTGACGCGGGCGCTCCAAGATGTTCAAGCGAGTCAGCGCGGGCAGATCCCCGCTCTGCAAGCGGTAGGATCCGATGGGGTACCCGGACAGCGCCCCAAAAAGGCAGACGGTCTCGAGTGGCACGTGGGTGGTTACGCAAAGTTTGACGCGGTATTTAGCTCGAGGAGCGCCGGAGTAGGTTCCATTGCCGACGACTTCATTGTAAATAGCGCAATCCCCGCAACCTCTGTGGGCGAGAAAGACCAGCTCAAATTCCAAGCGCGCGAATCGCGGCTCTGGTTCTCCGGCACCAAAGCGTCCGAGAATGGGATCGGGTTCAAAGTTCATCTCGAGGGCGACTTCTTTGGAACCCGAGGTCTCGAGCAGGTAAACAACCCGCATCAATTTCGTCTGCGTCAGGCGCACGGCGGGCTCACGAATCTTCTTGGCGGCTCCAGTCTACTGATGGGTCAGAGCTGGACTACCTTCCAGAACCTTGCCGCGTTCCCGCAGACCACGACGCTTGGGGTTTTACCCGGGCAGGTATTTCAGCGTCAGGCACAAGTACGACTCACCGTGCCGATCAATGAGCGCTTCAACGCTCAGGTCGCGGTTGAGAATCCGGAGACCACGCTCTTTTCCGCTGCCACAGGCGCCACCGTTCTCATACCCGACGACGATCGCCTGCCCGATTTCATCGCTCGCGTTAACCTGATCGAAAAATGGGGTACCGCGTCGATCGCTGCGTTGGTCCGCCAACTTCGGTGTAATGCAAGCACGGGTTGTGGGGGAAGCGACAAAGCGACCGACAGTGGCGTCAGCATCGCAGGCCGTATCTATACGATAGGCCAAGGCAACACACGCGATAATCTGCGTTTTCAAATGCAGTTGGGTCGCGGTATGGGACACTACGGTTCGGGCGGCATATTTCCCGCGGCCGTTCTTAACGCCGCGGGCAACATCGACCCGGTAGACAGTTTCGCGTTTACGTTGGGTTATCAGCACTGGTGGAACCGTGTGCTGAATTCCGCATTGATCTACAACTACGCCAATGCTTCGGGTCTCAATACAGTCGCCGCTGCGACCGATGACGCTCAGTCGCTGAACGCAAATATCATGTGGTGGTTGACGCCGCGCGCGCTTCGGCCTCGAATACATCGTTGCATCTCGACAGTTCGTCTCCGGAGGTTCAGGGAACCTGGGTCGTTTCATCAGTTCGGCGCGTTTCAATTTCTAAAACGGTCGAGTACGCTTAGTGCAGGAGAATCTTGAAATGGAGAATCAGCCACATTCCGACGCTGTTGAGCTTGAAGAGATCAAGCTCGGCGTTGCGGGCGGCTTGCATTGGGTTCATTGGATTGTCCTCTCGCTTTCGCTAGCCCTCACCTTCGCGGCTTGGTACTTCTCGCAATCTCAGCTCGAAGCCAAGAACGCAGTAAAATTTGAGCGCGAGGCCGATCAGGTCACCGCCCTCATTTTGGAGCGCATGGGAAAGTACGAGGATGGGCTTTGGGGTGGTGTCGGTCTCATTCGGGCCAGCGACAAAGTTTCACACACCCAGTGGCTGGAGTTTGCAAACAGCTTAAGGCTCGAAGAACGGTATCCAGGCGTTAACGGCATCGGGGTTATCCACAACGTCCCACGTAAGAAGGTGGCTACGTTTCTCGCCCAGCAACGCAAAGAACGCCCCGACTTTCGAATCCACCCAGAACACAAGGAAGTGGAAACCTATCCCATTACCTACATCGAGCCCGTCGATATCAACAAAAAAGCCGTAGGTTTGGATATGGCGCACGAGACAAACCGGTACACCGCGGCCAAGAAATCGCGCGATACCGGAACCGCGCAAATTACGGGCCCCATCACACTGGTTCAGGATGCGGGCAAGACGCCCGGT
This sequence comes from Deltaproteobacteria bacterium, assembly GCA_029261895.1. Classification (GTDB taxonomy): domain Bacteria; phylum Myxococcota_A; class UBA9160; order SZUA-336; family SZUA-336; genus JAJDAK01. Next base: position 17,466 of record JAJDAK010000060.1, on the reverse strand, counting down.
TTCCTTTTTTACGCACCGTTCTACAAAGGCGGCAGGCAGAAGACCCAAGAAGGCCGACGCAAGAATTTCGAAGGACTGGTCTATGCACCGTTCGTCGTGAACAAATTGATGGAGGGTGTGCTCGCAAGAACACATCGCCACGTCGGGATCAAATTGTCGGACGGCGAAGACGTACTCTACGACGACCATGTCGCGTCTCAACCGGACTACGACCCAAACCCGATCTTTCAGCGTACGACCAACGTTGAACTCTATGGTCGATTGTGGACATTCGATATTCGCAGCGCCAAGTCGTTTCGCGCAGCCGCAACCAACAGCCAGCCCTACACAATCCTGATCGGTGGTCTGCTCATCGACAGCCTCTTACTGGCCCTATTCATCCTGCTTTCGGGATCAAACCGTCGGGCGGTCGAGTATGCCGAGCGGGCCAACCGCGATCTCATCCAGAAGGCAGAGCACCTCAAGAAGTCGAACCGCGACCTTGGGCAGCTGTCCCATCTGGTATCACACGATCTAAAAGCGCCGCTGCGCGGGATCAAGACCATGGCCGCGTTCATGGAGGAAGACAGTAAGGAAGGACTCGAGCCGGAATGCCAGGAGCATCTGTCGAAAATCGTCGGCCTGGTCGGGCGGATGGAGCGGCTCTTGAGCGATCTATTGGGTTATTCGAACATCGTAAATCGAGAAATCGAAGAACCGCTCGAATTGATCGATCTCGAGTCTCTCATCGATGAAGTTTGTCAGCTGAACGACCGTGACCGTTCCGCGATCTCGATCAACCACCCTGAAATCAAGTTTGCCGCGACACGATTTCCACTCCGAACTGTGCTCAACAATCTGATTTCGAATAGCTTCCATCACGGAGCCGGGGCGGACAAGACCTGTTCGATCCAGGTGGCGTGCAGAAATATCGAGAACGGAATGCTCGAGTTTTCAGTCAGAGACCACGGCCCTGGCATTCTCCCAGGCCAGGAAGAGAGCATCTTCACGATATTCAAGCGGTTTAGTACGCAGGACGAGCGTGGCAGTGGCGTCGGCCTCGCGCTGGTGAAAAGGCTGGTACTGAACGCTGGCGGCAAGATTTGGCTGGAGCATCCAGAAGGCGGTGGAGCCAAAATTCTATTCACCTGGCCCTTTGCGCCCGTGCCCGATGAGAATCCTGTATAAATACTCCGTGAATGTAGCGGCGAAGATTTGGGAGAGCAGTGGGGAAGCTATGAGCGGCCACATATTTGCAATTGACGACGACGAAATAGATTTGATGGCCATGAAGCGGGGTATATCTCGCTCCGAGCTCAGCATCACGCTGACGACCGAGCAGAACCCCGTGCGTGCGCTTGAGATCCTGGGCGAAATGGCAGACGATCCCAATGAGACACTGCCAACCGCAGTCCTCCTCGATTTAAACATGCCTCAAATGGATGGCTTTGAGTTTCTGGAGCGGGTGCGTAACCACGCCAAACTGAGTCGCATCGTGGTCTTCGTGTGCTCGACCTCAGCCGATCCACGTGATGTTGCGCGAGCCTATAGCTACGGCATTGCTGGGTACCTGGTAAAGAACGAACTCGGCGTTCGCTATGAGAAGCTCATCAGCCTGCTCGATTCGTACGTAGCCTCTGTAACTCCATGCCCAACACTTCATTGAGACACCTCGCTACCTTCAGCTAAGTCACGCTTCGCGTAAATGACCTATAAGAATTTCGGAAGAACCAGCGGCAAAGTTGCCGGCGCGTTGCTCATCGCAGAAGCTTCCTGGGCTGGCATACACGTTATCGCGTATGACGTTTCCGTTACGAAACGGGTCCCCAATGCAACAGGTGGCGCTAGGGACACGATGGTCCTGTAACCGACTCTAGTGTCTTCCGACGGATCAAGTTGGCTTTGGGCAAGGCCGAAGTGTCCAACATCGAGCCAAACTGACAACTAGAGGACGCACTATGCACCAAGCCGTACCGCTAAGCGTAATGATCGCAGACAAGCCACTCGCCACATGCACCAATATTTATAGACCCAGTGTTCTTATTGTTGAAGATGATGAAGACGTCGCCTATGGCATGTCGCTTCATCTCGGACGACACTACGCAGTTAGTGTAGAAGACAACGCACGCGATGCTTTGGCACGCTATCAGGTTGAGAAGCCTGAGATTCTCGTACTCGACTATCAGCTACCCGACATGAACGGGATTCGCTTGCTCGAGACGGTTCAGCGCAACTTTGATCCGTCCGTTACGGCGATCATGATCTCGGCCTACGACAGCCTGCAGGATGCGGGCCTTCGAGCGGGGTTCCGCCACTGCCTGCACAAACCTTTCTCCGACCAAGAACTCATCCTGATGGTTGAAGCAAGTTTGCGGCGCTAGCTGAACGAACCTTTCAGCAGTTCATCCAGCGCGCTGCGTAGGTCCTCACGGCTAAATGGCTTCGTCAGCGTATGCTTCGCGCCCGCCTCCTCAGCCTTGGATAGGGCATAGCTGGGAAAGCGCTGACCGCCGCCCGATATTGCAATGATCTTGACGTCGGGAAAGCGCGCGCAAAGATCGTGAATCGTTTCCAGGCCGTCCTTGTGGGGCATTGTGATATCAGTGATCACCACATCGCTCGCCTTCGAGACGTAACTCTTGATGCCTTCCAACCCGTTTACCGCTTCAACGACCTTGTGTTCGTCCCGCTCGAGCATCTGTCGCAGCATTCCTCGGAACTCGTCTTGATCGTCGATGATCAGAATTCGAGCCATATTATTTTGTCTCCTCAATCAAAGTTCAGCTACCCAAGTACATCATGAATCGCCCTTGCGAGGTCCTGAATCGAGACTGGTTTTGCTAGGCAAACCCGAATACCCGAGGACCGGAGCGTCTCGTCATCCATCCCGCGCCCAAAACCAGTCGCAAGAACGATCGGCATCTCGGGTACAACCTCAAGAACCTCTCGAGCCAACACCTCGCCCGTCATCTCCGGCATCAGATGATCCACCAATAGGAGATCGAATGCTTGGGGCGATTCCTTTACGACTTCCAGCGCCTTGACGCTGCTCGTTATGGCTTGCACTTCGTGTCCGAGCCTTTCCAGCATTTGCTTCAGCATCGTCGCCTGTACGTCCTCGTCATCAACGACAAGGATCCGGGCTCGCGCTCGCCGATTGCCAACTGCGCTGGTACTTGCATCCGCGAGCTCGGCGGTCGTCGCCGGCAAATACACGCGGAACTCCGATCCAGCGGGATTCGATTGCTCAAGGCAGATCGCCCCACCACAGCTCTCCACGATACCCTGGGCAACGGCCAAACCCAATCCCACGCCCTCGCCAACCTCGCGGGTCGTAAAGAAGGGATCGAAGATCCGACCCTGGATCGCCGGTGAAATTCCGCAGCCTGTATCCCGAAACATGATCCGTATGTACTTCCCGGGGGCAAGCGGTACTCGCTCCAGGGAACCATCGCGCGCCGATTCAATTTCGTCGATCGCGATCTCCACTCGGCCCGGGTTCGTACCGATAGCCTGCAAGGCATTCTGGCTGAGGTTGGTAACGACTTGCAGCAACTCTTCCTCACCGATCGCGACGACGGGTTCCGTCAGATCGCAGCGCTGTATCAACTCGATCGTTCCCCGTACATTGGGCTCGAGCGCGGACACCACGTCACGAACCACTTGATCCACTCGAATCGGACTTCGCATTCCTTGGCGCTGCTGGCAGACCGCTAAAATTTGTCGAACCAAGCCCTTAGCGTGATCAGCCGCGCGTTGAACTTGGCCTAAACTCTGGGCGATCGAGCTCCCCGGCTCCACGTCCTCGAGCATCATCTCGATGTAGCCGAAGATCGTCGAGAGCGAATTGTTAAAGTCGTGCGCGATCCCACCCGCAAGAATTCCGATCGCCTCAACCTTGTGACTGCGCCTCGCCCATTCTTCGAATTGTACGGCTTGTGAAACATCCCTTCCCATCGCTAAACAGCCGATCGCTCCGTCGCATGGATCAGTGATGGGCGAAACCTGAACCTCGAGCGTCGCGGATTGTCCGTCGCAAAGCGATTCCAGAACCCGGCCCTGCCAGGAGTTACCGCTTACCACCTCGCGAAAAACGTCGACGCTCCCTTCCCTCTCGTCAGGCACCAGCCCGAACGGCCGTAATGGGGCATCTCCCTGTTCCCAACCGAACCGCTCGGTCATCTGCTGGTAGGCCGAGTTGGCGCACTGAACCCGACCATCACAGTCGGTAATCACAATGGCGTCGTTGCTCTGCTCCACCGCTGCTGCCAGACGCAACTGCTTGGATTCAATCTCTTGCTTCTCGGATTCCGCGAGAGCTTGCGCCACACGATCCGCGATCGCAGACGCGAACGCGACTTCGTCCACTTCCCAAATTCGCTTCCGGTCCCGCTCCGAGTGGCAAACGACACCCACAACTCGACCGTTCCGACGCACGGGAATATCGAGCGTTGCGACCGTTCGCTCTGGCCGGAGCGAATGAATAAAACCGGCGATACGTGGATCGGACCGCGCATCTTCAACCGCTAGATACCGCGCATCGTCGAGAGCCTCTCGATACTCGCAACAAGAGTCCGCACGGACTTCGTGGTCTCGCACCCGACGCCCACTTCCATGCTCAAAGACATGGTGTCGGACCAGACCGCTACCCGAGCCTTCAAATAGCCAGATTCCCACGCGCGTCACCGAAAGTGCTCCCGCAGCGATCTGAGCAATCCTCGCAAGACGCGCATCGAGATCGAGTGCCGCCGTCGCTCGTGTTTGCAACAGCTCCAACATCGCCGCTCGCTGAATACTGATCCGAACAGATGTCAACGTCCGAATCCGTTTCAGCTCCGATTGTGTATGAGCGAGGGCGCTTGCAACCTCGGCAATCTCGGCTTCTCCCTCGAGCTCGATCGTCGCATCGAAGTTGCCCGCCGCCATCTCGCGAACAGGACCCAATAGGTTCCGCAGCGGCCGAACCAAGCGCATTCGAGAAAACCACACAAAGACACCGAGAAGTACGACAAAAACGGAACCCGTACCCACACCGCTAAAGAGAATCACGCGTTGGATTCGATCGACCGCCCGACCCACCTGCATGCTCGCTTCAAGTCGCTGCTTGAACACCTCCTTATCAAGCGTCTCTAAAGCAGCGATGGCCAAGCTATCGTCGATTTTAATGAGGCGGTCGACGTGTTTGACTGGAGAGCCCTTGTGGACCAACGCGACTACCACTTGCAGAGCGTCTTCGTACCGATGAATCGTGTCCTGGAGTTGCGTTAAAGCACCCGCTTCGGCCGCATTGATTGGGAGGGACTCATACCGATGCACGGCTGCCTCGGCGGCTTCGAATTTCTCGGCTACTAGTTCGATCCGCTCATTCTCTCCCCGCAGGATGAAGTTCTTGAACAAATGAATCGCACCACCAAATCCAAGTGCCTCCCGAACCCTATTGAGTTCCACAATCTTCTTGGATGGCCCCTGGCTCAGATTGCCCCAGTGCTCGCCGATTTCTCCCGCCTCGTAAAGCGTGAGGGAAAACGTAATCCATACAGCCGCGGCGGTAATCGAAAGAGCCGCAGTGAAAAGGCCGACTAACGTCGTGAGCCGTAGCGAGCGAGTTCGCGAGATCATCTTCGGCTCCTGAACCTTTCTGACAGCGAGGTCCGGGCGACACGCCTGGGGACTGAGGATTGGATCGGAAGCCCACCTACGCGGCTTAAGCAAGCCCTCATCGCGACGAGCGCTCTACGGCTTAAGCATTCTCAAGTGAGAACCGAAAAATTAACCATGATGGGGGAGCGTGGATCGAAGCCTGCAATTGAGCGGCGGAGAACAATGCTCCTGCCGATTGCCGGGCTTGTCGCGGCTACACTCTTCTGGTTCTTGGATGCCGCACTTGACGCCTATGTCCTCGGTTCCGAGCCGCTCTTCGATGCGCTCTTTCCCACGAGCGCAAGCGAGATTTGGATGCGGCTCACTTTCATCGTTGGCGTCGGTGGCCTCAGCCTCGCCTTGTATAAGACGGCACTACGCTACAGGCAGATTGCCGCGATCGTGGAGACGCAAGAGACGCAGCACCGCGCGATTCTCGATGCCGCAGGAGATGGAATCTATGGCATCGATTCCGAGGGGCACATCAGCTTCATCAACGCCACCGGCGCAACGCTGCTTGGCTACACGCCTAGTGAACTGCTCGGCTGTCCTGAGCATGCGCTCCTTCACCATTCCTGCGCGGATGGCTCACCGCATCCCGAAGCGCAGTGTCCAATCCGTGCAGCGTGGAAACGGGGTGAAGTCGGATCTCATAACAACGACGTTTTCTGGCGCCAGGATGGTACGCGATTCAACGTGGAGTACGTCAGTACGCCCGTCTTGCTCAACGATACCGTCCAGGGTGCGATTGTCGTCTTCAAGGACATCAGTGAAAAAGGAGAGATCGAGGAAAATCTCCGTGGCTTCGCCGAAATCCTCGAGACTTCCCTGAACGAGATCTTTGTATTTGACGCGGAGACATTCAAGTTCCTGCGCGTAAACCGCGGCGCTCGCGAGAACTTAGGCTACTCGATGGAGGAGCTGACGGCGATGACGGCGCTCGATATCAAGCCGGAAGTCACCCCTGAGAAGTTTCAGGCGCTGATCGCTCCGCTGCTAAGCCGCGAACACGAAAGAGTTGTGTTCAATACCGTACACCTGCGCAAGGACGACTCCACCTACCCGGTGGAAGTTCACCTGCAGTGTTCCACTCTCGCGGGCAAGCACGTCTTCGTAGCAATCATTCTCGACACGACCGAGCGGTCTAAGGCCGAAGCTGCTCGACATGCGAGTGAAGCCCGTGCACAAACGATTCTGAGCTCCTGCATCGATGGCGTCATTACAATCGGTGAGGCAGGAAGGATTCAATCCGTCAACCCGATCGCCGAGCGCATGTTCGGCTACTCCGCGCGGGAGATGATTGGCCAAAATGTGAAGATGCTCATGCCCGCGTGCGAAGGCGAAAAACATGATGGGTATTTGGAACGTTACCTGAAGACCGGCGAAGCCAGAATCATTGGCCAAGGTCGGGAGGTCACGGCTCTACACAAGGACGGCCATGAGTTCCCCGTTGAGCTGGCCGTGGGCGAGACGATCCTTCCCGACGGCAGGGTCTTTGTGGGGTTCGTCCGAGATCTTTCCGAGCGCAAACGCACACAAGAGGAACTTCAGTACGCCCGAACCGAGGCCATCGCGGCTCAGGCGGCCAATGCAGCCAAGAGCGAATTCTTGGCCAATATCAGTCACGAAATCCGCACACCGATGACGGCGATTCTCGGTTACACAGAAGAGCTGTTGGATGAGAGCGCGGCGTTTGACGCTTGGCCGGAGGGACGGAACGCCCTCGAGGTTATTGGCCGGAACGGCAATCATCTCCTCGAAGTCATCAATGGCATTCTCGACCTGGCGAGACTGGAGGCCGGGCGGCTCGAGGTTGAAGAGGGCAGCGTCAATCCACGTGACCTGATCGCAGAGGTTTGCTCGATGATGCGTGGACGCGCTACCGAGAAAGGCGTCGAGCTCCGGATGGAGTTTGCCGGTGAGACTCCCAGGGCGATATCTACGGACCCGACACGTCTGCGTCAGATCCTCATCAACCTCATTGGTAATGCGATCAAGTTTACCGAGCAAGGATCGATCACGGTTGCCCTGAGATCGCTCTTAGATGAAACAAAATCCCCGAGCTTAGAGTTTGAAGTAACCGACACCGGAATGGGAATGAACCCGGAGGAGCTGAGCCATATTTTCGCGCCGTTTAGCCAGGGCGACAACTCCATGAGCCGGAACTTCGGAGGCACAGGATTGGGTCTCACAATTTGCCAGCGCCTCAGCGAACTCATGGGTGCGCAGCTAAGCGTCAAGAGCACGCCCGGATCCGGCAGCAGTTTCCGCCTGGTACTTCCGATCCGGTCTGGCGCCGCTTCGCTCACGAGCGCAGATGTGTCGACATCGGAGCAAGCGCAATCAGGGCAGCTACATGGACGAATTCTGTTGGCAGAGGATCATCTCGAGAACCAGCAGCTCATCCAGAGAGTTCTGACGCGTTGGGGCTTAGAGGTCGAAACCGCAAGCGATGGTCGGCGCGCCGTCGACAAGGCGCTCGAAGCATTGGAGAGCGGGAACCCGTTCGGTGTGATTCTGATGGACGTCCAGATGCCGGTCATGGATGGCATCGAAGCCGTCAAGCAGCTTCGCCAGCAGGCGTACGAACTCCCCGTGATCGCACTCACAGGTCACGCGATGAGTCACGAGAAGAAGCGTTGCCTATCAGCGGGATTTAGCGGCTTCGCAACGAAACCCGTCGACAAGCCGGTACTCTTTGAGCTCATTGCATCCTATCTCGGGGAGCAGAAGCGCCTCCACTAAGACGGGCTCAATCGAAGACGATCACCTGCCTGGCGGCTTCGCCCTTTCGCATCCGATCGAAGGCTTCGTTGACTTCGCCGAGTGGGAGGCGTGAGGAGATCATCTCATCGAGTCGAAGCCGGCCGTCGAGATAGAAGTCGACGTACTTCGGCATGTCGAAACGGAAACGGTTGGATCCCATGAAGGAACCCACAAGTTTCTTTTCCTGCAACGTCAGGTCAGCGACGGGGATCGGCACCTGCTCGGTCAGCGGCACCACACCGACGCAAACCGTCGTGCCACCGCGTCCCGTCATCGCGACCGCCTGCTGCACCGTGGGGATGAGCCCGATGCATTCGAAAACAAAGTCTGCACCGCCGCCGGTCAGCGCGTGTACCGCGCCAACGGGATCGCCGTCCGTAGCATCAATGCAGTCCGTCGCACCGAGCTTCTGCGCAAGGTCAAACTTCCATGCATGGGAATCGATGGCGATGATCTTCGACGCACCGACAATGCGCGCGCCTTGAAGGGCCGCGAGCCCAACACCGCCGCAACCAATAATCACCACGCTCGCTCCGGCGGGAATATGCACGGTATTAAGCGCGGCGCCGAGACCCGTGGTGACACCGCATCCAATTAGCGATGCGCGGTCAAGCGGCATGTCATCACGAATTTTCACCAGCGAGCGTTCGGGGCAGAGCATTTTCTCCGCGAACGAGCTCAAATTCGCGAACTGCCCGATGGGATCACCAGCTTCAGTCGTCAGTCGCGGCTTCGTGCCCTCGGGCCTGCCCATGAACTGCGTAAGACAGAGATAGGGGCGACCTTCGGTGCAGAACTTACAGACGCCGCAAAAAGACGAGAGGCAGCCGATCACGTGGTCGCCCGAAACAAAGTCGGTGACGCCTTCACCGACTGCTTCGACGATACCAGCTGGCTCGTGGCCCAGAACACAAGGCGGCGGCACGGGAAGGCTGCCCTCGATCACATGTAGATCGCTGTGGCAGATGCCCGATGCCACTGTCTTGACGAGGACCTCGCCCGGACCCGGATCGTCGATGCGAATTTCTTCAAATTCAAACGGCGCGTGGTTTGCGCGCATCACCGCTGCGTTCACGATAGAGCCGGCCACGTTACTCGCCCCTGTATACAGGCTTGCGCTTCTCCGCGAACGCGCGCGGCCCCTCTCGCGCGTCCTTGGTCGCGAAGACCGGTCCGCCGATCTCGAGTTCTTTCACAAGCGCGTCAGCCTCGCTGTAACTCTCATCAATTTCGCGCAGCATGCGCATGAGTGCGCGGATCGAGACGGGACCGTTGTCGCAAATCACTTCGGCGATCTTCCTCGCCTCGTCCATCGTCTGCCCTTTTGGAACGATGCGGCCAATCAGCCCGAAGTCGAGTGCTTCTTTGGCCGTGATGTGTCGCGCGGTGAGTAACATTTCTGCTGCCAACGTATAAGGAATCTGTCGACGCAGGCGCACGCTGGATCCACCCAGGGGAAAGAGCCCGCGCTTTGCCTCGGTCACACCGAAGGTCGCATCTTCGGCCGCCACACGAATGTCGGTGCCCTGAAGAATCTCAGTGCCACCCGCGACCGCGTAACCTTCGACGGCCGCGATGATGGGTTTCATCGGTCGGTTGTGCCGAAGCAGTGCCTGCCAATGCAGGTCTGGTACTTCGGACATGAGCTTCTGAAAATCTTCATCCTTCTCACCGCCGCCCATGGCCTTGAGATCCGCGCCGGCACAGAAAACATCGCCGCGACCGGTAAGAATCCCCACGCGTAGCTCGGGATCCTCATCGAGTAAACGCCAAGCGCGATACATCCCCGCGAGCATTCCGCCGCTCAAAGCGTTCTTCGCCTCGGGACGATTCAACGTAACCGTCAGTACGTGACCTTCGCGTTCAACTATGCAGTGTTCGGGATTCAATGGAGTCTCCTTCGTAGGTGCATCATTTCATTTCGTAGTCGCTCAATCGCGGCTCACTCATGTCTTCTCGGAAACGGTCAAATGTCCACGGCCACGCCGTTGGCACTCCGTCGCGGTCGAGGTACCAGCTCTTGCAGCCCGTAGCCCAAATGGTGTGCTTGGCCGCTTCCTTGCGTTCGGCGTCGAAGCGTTCCATCGCCTGCCGCGATACACAGACTTCATTACCTTTGCCAGATCGAACCTGCTCCACCAACTGCATGATGTACGCAAACTGCAATTCCGCGACCTCAATCAGCGAAAAATTTCCGATCGGTGCGTTGGGACCATTGAGCATGAAAAAATTGGGGAAGTCAGGAACAGACATCGCCAAATACGCGAACGAACCATGCTTCCAAACATCATCAAGCGCGATTCCATCGCGCCCGATCACCTGCATGGGTCGGACAAAACGATCCACTTCAAAGCCCGTCGCTAGCACCAGCACGTCTAGCTCATGAAGCTCACCGTCTTCGGTTCGGACTCCAGATGTTTCAAGGCGCTTGATTCCTTCAGTCACAAGCTCCGCGTTGGGGCGCTGGATCGCGTCGTAAAAATCTGCCGACATGACGAGGCGTTTGCACGTGGCCCGGTAATCAGGGCGGAGTCTCTCGCGAAGCACCGGGTCTTTCACGTTGTTCTCCAGATTAGCCGTGCACGAATCTTGAATCGCTTGAAGCATGGGAGATTCAGCATCCACGAGCACGTTTGCGAAGCCTTCGGTAAAGGCTTTTGTGACCGCGGCGCGAAGCTCTTGCATCACATCGGGTTTATCTCGGAATTCGGCTCTTTCCTCGTCGGTGTAGGGCTGATTTTCAATCGGCGTAATCCACTGCGCGGTGCGCTGAAACAGCGTCATCTCCGCGACTTCATCCACAATCCCCGACACAATTTGGATCGCACTCGACCCGGTTCCAACCACTCCAACCCGCTTTCCGGCGATGGGTACATCGTGATTCCAACGCGAGCTGTGAAAAACTTCGCCGTCAAAGGCGTCGAGGCCTTCAATGTCCGGGTACGCGGGATGGTGCAGGACACCGGTCGCCGCGATGACGAAGTCGCCCTCATCCGTCGAACCATCGGCAAATTCAATCTTCCAACGACCGCCCTCGAACGCACAACGCGTGACCTCTTTCCCAAATTGAATGAGATCGGCGACACCATAACGCGCCGCTACGTCCTCAAAGTACGCCTGAATTTCCGCCCCCGGCGAGAAGCGATGGCTCCAATCGGGATTGAGGGCAAACGAGTAGCTGTAGAAATGAGACGGAACATCGCAAGCGATCCCCGGATAGGTGTTCTCGCGCCAGGTCCCACCGAGCGTTTCGGCCTTCTCGTAGATGGTGAAATTATCGAGGCCGGCCTCTTGGAGCTTGATCGCGGTCATCACCCCAGCCATCCCTGCACCAATGATGAGGAAGCGCGGATTTGTACGTGTGCTTTCGGGGGTCATCTGTCTCCGAGAGCAGGGAACGTTTGTATCGGATCCCTGTCTGATTTATCATACGCCTGTCCGATACCCTGAGCAAGAGCCTCTTTGCCCTGTAACCGAGAAGGAATTTCTCCCGTCATGTCTAAGGCGCCCACTGAAATCCTCCAGGCCTACCGACGCGAGCAGATCATAAACGCGGCGCGGGAGGTGATCGGCGAGAAGGGTTATGAGCAATCGTCGGTCGATCAGATCGCAAAGCGCGCTGGGTTGAGTCGAAGCACGGTGTATGAGTACTTTTCATCGAAAGAAGAAATCTTCAAGGGCAGCTTTGGCGCCCACCGCGAAGAACTTGCCCAGGAATTGGCACGCTGTGTCCAATGCGATGGTCTCGAAGCACAACTCAAAGCGTTCTTTGAGATCTGCCTCTCTCGCGTTGACGAGAACCGTGAGTTCTTTTCAGCGGTGGCTTTCCCCTTGCCTTTAACCGAAGCAACCGCGGCGAAGGGACCCGGCGGCAGCGAGTACGCGATGGTGATCAAAAACTTCAACGACGCGGTCGACCGAATGCTCGACGACGCCTTCAAACGTGGCGAACTCCAAGGTCCAGTCAGCTCAACCGACCGCGCTTGCCTTGGCACACTCATCGTCGGAGCGATGGGGGTTCGCTGTCGACTTAACACACTGCCACCGGTGAAGAAATCCGCCACGAACTTCGCCCGTTTCGCGCTGCGCAGTCTGATGACTGCGTCTCAGAAGGAAAGAGCATGACTTCAGCACAGGAGATTCCGGTACTCGCCGGCGTCGGACAGATTCTGCAGCGGGCCGACAATCCGCGAGAAGCGGCGGAACCGTTGCAGATGATGATCGCCGCGCTGGAAGAAGCCGGCGAGGACGCCGCCGCGCCAGAACTATTGCGACGTGCGGATTCCGTCTACGTGGTGCGCGGTGCGTGGGGTTACGGAGACCCAGGTAGAGAAATCGCTCGCAGGCTCGGAGCATCACCCAGCGAGACCATTGGCACACCGTATGGCGGAAACTTTTCCCAATCCTGCGTCATCGACGCTGCGCGTGAGATTCAAGCGGGTCGACACACGGTCGCGTTGGTGGCCGGTGCTGAGAACGGTCGCAGTCAGGGGCAGGCCCAGCGCCAGGGCATCGCGCTTCAAGCGACGGAGGTGCCAGGAGAGCCCGATCGTACGCTCGCCGATAACAAGGCAATCTTTCATGAGGCCGAACTCGCGCGTGGCATGAATAGCGCGAGCGATATCTTCGCCATCATTGAAAGCGCGATTCGTTTCGCAGGCAACGAATCGCTCGACGCACACGCGGCACGCATTGCAGAACTCTGGGCTCGCTGCAGTGTCGTGGCGGGCGGCAATCCCAATGCCTGGATCCGCAAATCCTACACCGCAGAGGAAATCCGCCGCGCGGTACCCGATAACCCGATGATTTCGTATCCATACACACGCCTGATGAATGCGAACGCTCGGGTCGACATGGGCGCGGGTCTCATTGTTTGTTCGCTCGCGGCTGCTCGAGATGCCGGCGTTCCCGATTCGAAGCTCGTTTACCTGCACGCAGCGACGGAAGCCAACGACAGTGGGTTCCTATCCACGCGGCAGGACTTCCACCGTTCACCCGCGACCCGCATTGCAGGAAGTCGTGCGCTCGAGCTCAGCGGCAAAAACATTGAGGACATCGACTACTTCGATCTCTACAGCTGCTTTCCCTCATCGGTGCAGGTTGCCGCGACCGAACTCGGAGTACCCGAAGATCGCGCACTGACGGTCACCGGTGGGCTCACGTTTGGCGGCGGGCCACTCAACAGCTACGGGCTGCACGCCATCGCTCGTACGGTGGAAGTCGCGCGCGAAGATCGCGGCGCCAGTGTCCTGGTGCACGGCAACGGAGGCTGGTTGGCCAAGCATTCGATCGGCATCTACTCGACCGAGCCACCGGCGGACGGCTTCCACTACGACAATCTCCAGAAACAGGTCGACGCATTACCCGTCCGCGAAACCTTGGTCGAATGGGAGGGCCCGGTCACCATTGAGGCCTACACCGTCGCACACCTCAAAGGCGTTCCGCGCGTCGCGCACGCCGCCTGCCTCACCGACGACGGCCGCCGCACTTGGGGAACAATCGACGACCCCGCGATCATGGACGCCATGATGCGCGAGGAGTTCTGCGGCCGCCGCGGCAGCATCAACGGCCAGGGCAAGCTCAGCTTGGACTAGCTATTTGCGCGGGCGTTGACTGTAGTCCTTGAAGGGACCGTCACGCTTCGAAACCGCAGCGGGCACACCTTCCGTCACAGCTGTTTCGACGAACGCGTGCGCCTCCGGGGTGTTGCGCATCATGCCGTCGAGCAACGAACCCGTGATCTGCGTTGAGCGAAGCCCCATGTTTTCATACGCCTGATTGACCACGAGCTTCATCGCCGCAAGTTGCGATACCGGATTCTGCGCCAGTTGATTCGCGAGCTGCGTGACTTCCTCTTCGAGTCTTCCCGCAGGCACCGCGCGATTGATCAGCTCGACATCCGCCGCTTCGCGCCCCGTCAGCGGTTTGCCCGTAAGCGCGTATTCCTTCGCCTTCGCAAGACCCAATCGATACACCCACATACCCGTCAGGTAGCAACCCCAGACGCGGGAGTACGGCGTACCGATCTGCGCATCCTCAGCGGCGACGACCAAGTCACATGAAAGCGCCATATCCGATCCACCACCAACGCACCAACCCTGCACCTCGGCGATCGTCGGCTTGGGACTCGACCAAAGCCCCATGAAGTTGGGAACCGGCGCGTCCCAAGGATTGGTGACACCGATCATATCGGCCCCCGGATCCCAGCGAGCTTGCTCACTGTTCTGCGCCGCAAGATCGCCGTTGGCGCCAAAATCAAAACCCGAGCAGAAACTCTTCCCCGCACCGCGAAGACGAATCACCCGGACGTTTGGATCGCGATTCGCTTCGGCGAGCCCCGCGTTCAAATCCTGCCACATGGGTGAGACGATGGCGTTCAGCACATCTGGCCGATTCAATGTAATCGTCGCCACACGATCCTTCGTCTCATACAGCACCAATTCACTCTGCATCGTTTCCTCCGAGTTTTCGGCCACAGCCTGACACCGCCCATCGCTGCGGGCAAGCGCCGCGGCTTTGTCACCATCTTAAGGGCGCTACAGAATCGACGTCGCAGGCCGACCCAAGAGGCATCCCTACCCGATGGAATATCGCGACAAGCATGCACAACTCGGCCAGCGAAAACGAATACACGATCTATCGCTCCCACCGGGCGACATTGCGCGACAGCCACGGTGAAAGCCTGGTGGAGATTCGAGGCCGGCTAACGCCTTTGTATGGCCGAGTTTGGCTGCAGATTGGCCTTTGCTATCTGGGTGTAATCGGTGTCGTGTCTGCACTCGCATTCACTCCGTCACCTGCGTCCTTCGTCGGTCAGTTAGCATTGGCCGGAGTCGGTGCACTCGTGCTGGGCTTCGCATGGACTTGCCTGCATCTTTGGATTCACGAAGCGCTGCACTACGGCATTCATCCTTCCAAAACCTGGAACGACCGACTCGGAAACCTCTGCATCGGTTTGTGGATCGGGCAAAGCGTCGCCGCAATGCGCGCCGTGCACTTCGAGCACCACCGAACCTTGGGTACTCCCGAAGACCCCGAAAACAGCTACTTCAACCCACTCGACCCGCGGTATATCGCGTCGGGACTCCTTGGCCTCGGCGGATTGCGCTTTCTCAGCAAGAAACGCGAAGAGGAAACGGCGCGAAACAAGCCGTTGCAATGGACCGCGATCACGTTGCACTTGGGCATTACCACGGCAGCGCTCATCGGCGGCAACACGGTACTAGGACTCGCTTGGTTACCCGCGATCGGAATCGTGCTGCCGTTCTTTGGCGGGCTACGCGTACTCTTGGAACATCGCAGTCCCAACGCGGGCGCCCGCACGGACTACTACCGCTCAATTCGTGCGCCGTACACGCGCGTCTTTGGTGAGGGATGGTTTGCCAGTAGCTTCGGCGGCGCGGGTTTCAATCGACATCTGATCCACCACTGGGAACCTCAGCTTAGCTGCACGCGCTTTGCAGAGATGGAAAATTTCCTGCTCGATACCGAACTCGCGGACTTCTACCGCTCGAGACAAACAAGCTATGCACTGACGCTTCGATCTTTGCTGAGCCTGCGACGCGTAAAAGCATCGTTACCACGTGAGCTCCGCGTCGACAGTCCGTGCCTCTCCTGCGGCGCCCAGCGCGCCGAACTTTGGACCAAAGCACGCGACATCGAATACCTCGCCACCGACGAAGTCTTCGACTACCTCCACTGCCTCGAATGTGACAGCCTCTTCATCGATCCCGTGCCCGTCGACCGACTCGCCGAGATCTACCCCGACACCTACCTCAGCTTCCGCCGCGGTAAATCCAATTGGGTTCTCCGCATCAAGCTTTGGCTCGACCGCCGCAACTTCAGCAAACTACTACGCCGCGTACCCGGCCAACATCTCAATATCTTAGACGTGGGGGGTGGCGCGGGAACGCAACTGGATCTGATTCGCGAATCAGATCCACGCTCCAAGACCACAACCGTCGTCGACATCAGCCAGGACGCCGTCGACGAAGCCGGAAACTACGGCCATGCGGGTTACTGCGGCCGCATCGAAGACTTCGAAACCGATCAGAAGTTCGATTGCGTCCTCATGCTCAACATCATCGAACACGTTGCCAACCCGGGCGCAGTCCTGAAGAAACTCGCAGATCTTACTCACCCCGGCGCACGCATCTGGGTCAAAACACCAAACTGGAAAAGCCTCGACGAACGCGTCTTCCGCAACCGCTCCTGGGCTGGCTACCACTGTCCGCGTCACTGGTGCCTCTTCACACGCGAAAGCTTCACACGACTCGCAGAAACTTCAGGCTTCCACGTCGTAGAAAGCGCCTACACCCAGGGCGCACCGTTCTGGGCCGCGAGCCTCCTCGGCAATTGGGCCCGCCGCGGCTGGATCAACTCCGACCCCGCGCGTCCACCCGTCCACCACCCCATCTTCATGCCGCTACTCGCACTCTTCGCCGCCGTCGACTTCGCCCGCGGCCTCTTCTTCCCCACGTCGCAGATGTATGCAGTGCTGGAGCGGAAGGACTCGTAGTACAGGACGAGCGTGACGATGTTTGCGTTCTCTATCGGACGCCGCCCACTTCTCCGTCAAATGCTTCGAGTGCATACTCAGGCACCTGGGCAGATTCGCCGTCTCCGAATTCCACCGTATAGACGACCGTTCCTACGACGAAGGAAGAAGACACTGCTTGCTCTTCACTCTCAATGGTACGCAGACCGCAGATAGATCCCGCGGATCCCGGCCGCCACTCAAGGTTTATTCCGTCCATTTCTGCTACGCGAACAACGTCACCCCATGTAAAACGGCTCTTATCCATCACCTACCCCCAGACGGCAACCACCGCGTACTCTCGTCGCCGCCTTCGACTTCACCCGCGGCCTCTTCTCTCGTACATCGCAGATGTATGTGGTGTTGAAATGATAAGGTCAGTCGATCACTCGTTACTACACAACGGGTTCTACCCTGAAATCACGGACACATCTAAAAAGGCTGATAATCGGCCTGGAGGAGTGTCATGGGAAAACGCAGGAAGTTTACGGATGAGTTCAAGCGCGAAGCGGTGGCTTTATCTGAAGAACCTGGAGTCACGAAGA
>JAJDAK010000059.1 GCA_029261895.1 Deltaproteobacteria bacterium | reverse complement strand
CGAGAAAACACATCGCCATATGGCCGTTCAACCAACTCAAGTTTCACGTCGTCAGCGATGCACTCAAAACTACTATCGTGAAATAGGAATAGGAAATGACGGCTGGTCGTATCTTCGGGGGTGTTCGGAAAAGAATGCCTGTTAAGCGCCGTGAGTTCTCGAACCCAATGGGAGTTGCGAACCTCGAATACTCCGTAGCTGAGGCCCTCGGTTCGTGGGATGCCACTCCAAGCCTCGTCGTTTGGGTAGCCAAACTTCGTGATGGAGCACATCTCGAACTCGACGAGAGCAACACCGGCGTCCTCCATGAGGGGACTACCGCGGGGACTCAATCGATCCGTCGGACGCATCGCGTTAAAGGTCAAGAAGGTGCTCTGCTCAGTCTGTAAGAGCAGTGCGCCGGATACCGCGGCTTCGGGACTGAATCCAAGGTCTAGTTCGATGATTGTTTCTGGCTCAACCATTGCCGCCTAACTACCTAATATCCTGCAACTCATATCTGATATGCATACTATAATTTTTTACGATGTTAGCGTACGTCATCGTCGCAGCGAGCTGAATGGTGTCAGCCAGCCGCCTATGGCTTGGGGCGCTATGCTTGGCGTACAATCGAAAGCGCGGGTTGCTGTCGAAATTCGACTTTTGCTATGTGCTGAGAATAGGAGAAGAGAATGCGAAGGATTCTAATTATGCTGTCTTTTATGGGAATTTTGGCCTTTAGCGCCCCTTTGGCTTGGGCGGCTCCGGGCTTGGTTTCGGATCCACTTCCTGGAGGTAGCGGTGGCTTCGTGTGTTCGTGCATCAATCTGTCGAAAGAGCCCGTCACTGTCACATTCGTTCTTTCACACAGCGCCGGTAGTTTCTTATGTAATAACGTTTCAATCAGCCAAGGTGGCTTCCCGGAAAGTTGCACGGTAACCGGTAGTATTCCGAGGGTCTGTAAGGTCTTTCGCGCCGATGAAAAGACACCCTCGCCGCGGAAACTCGTCTGCACGCTCTCGGCGGTAACCAGCGCGGGTACGCTGGTTGGCACTGTTCCAGTTAATCACAAGCTGAAGTAAGTATAAAATCGGGCACCACCACTACATCGCCACTGCGATCTAACGTGTGCGGTCGCGCTGGCTATCCTGCCCACACCTGCGACCGTCACTAGTGTTGTTGATGTTCGCGTAGAGATGATCCTAGCAGCCAAGTTGTTGGGAGTGGGGGCCGACAGGTGTAGTGCACGGTCGCAAGCGTGCGCGGTCGCAAGCGCGGTTTGTTAGACCGCGCGCTACAGATGTTGCAGAAACTCTTCAGGGGTGATCCCGATGTCACGGATGATACGCCTGAGAAGTATCGGAGACAGGTCGCGACCTGCGTGGAATGGCACTGTTGTGGCACGACCATCAGTGTGCCGGAACTGCTTGTGGGAACCCTTCTGGCGAACTTCCTCGAACCCTAGCGCACGGAGTGCGGTGATAGCCTGCCTGGGTTTGAGAACTGGAAGCCGTGGCACGGCTACGACAAGACGATTTGCTGGGTGCCCACGAACTCGGCTTCTAGCTCTGGCTCTCCGTCTTCGAGAAGCAGCTCGAGGACTTCTCGGAGATTGTCGGCCAGCTCATCCATGGATTCTGCCTGGGAGTGGGCGCCGGGAAAGCCCGGAATGTAGCCGATATACATGCCTGTATCGGCACACTTTTCGACGACTGCCGTGAATGACTTGTTCTGAAGCGATTCATGCATGGTCATATTGTACCTAACTCGGACCTGCCTTGTTGTCCCTTTAGCGCGGTCTAACGTGCGCGGTCGCGCTGGCTATCCTGCCCACACCTGCGACCGTCACAAGTGTTGTTGATGTTTGCATGGGGAAGAGTCTAGCAGCTAAGGTGAATGGAGTGGAGGCCGGCAGGTGCCGTGCACGATCGCAAGCGCGGCTTGTTAGGCGGCGCGAATTCATAAAGTAAGCGCAACAACTTGCCCCAAGAGAGAGGTGACCTGGAATACTTCACGATTCTCCACACCGCTAAGTAAGGGGAATCGCAAATGAAGTATCACCAGATCACCGTCGAGGAGAGATATATGCTCTCGGCGTTGCGAACGCAAGGATGGAATCAAGCCCAGATCGCTCGACAGCTGGGCCGACACAAGAGCACCATCTCCCGCGAACTCCGCCGAAACTGTTCGCCCTGGGACGGATTCTACCGACCCAGCAGGGCCGTGGAGCAGGCGAACGGACGGCGATCTCAGTCGCGTCGAAATCGGCACTTCACGAAGCGAGATCTCCGCCGGGTGATCCGGCTGCTTGAGGAAGACTGGAGCCCCGAACAAATCGCCGGTCGGTTACGCAGAGACCGAATTCTCTCGATCAGCCACGAAACCATCTACCGGTACATCTGGCATGACAAGTACTGTGGAGGCTCGCTCTACACTCATTTGCGATGCGCCCAGAAGCAGCGCCGCAAGCGACACAACAGCTACGACAGTCGAGGCTGGCTACCCGGGAAGCGACATATTTCAGATCGACCCGCCTCGATCGAACGTCGCAATGCGATCGGTCATTGGGAAATCGACACCGTAGTGGGCGGTGGTTCGAAAGACTGTGTGGTAAGCCTGGTCGAGCGCAAGACCGGCTATGCCCGAATCGGAAAACTGAAGGACCGAAGCATGAAAGAAATGCGGAAGCGAACGACGGCGCTCATCCGTCAACATCCCGATCGGTTCAAGACGATCACGGCGGACAACGGCACCGAGTTCCACGAGTATGCGAAGATAGAAAACAGCACCGGCGTTACGTTCTACTTTGCAACTCCGTACCACTCTTGGGAACGCGGTAGCAACGAGAACCTCAATGGACTGATCCGGCAGTACCTCCCGAAACGAAAGAGCATGGATGCGATCACCCAACACAATTGCAATGTCATCGCGAAGAAGCTCAACACGCGACCTCGAAAAAGGCTTGGGTTTCGAACCCCAGAGGAATGCTTTTATGGCGTCTAGAGAAGGTTGCAGTTCAAAGTTGAAACTAAACGGCGTAACTAACAAGCCTCGTCGAACAGGCCATCGATCAGTTGAATGATCGTCTCCAAGACATTGGAACTAGCACCAGCATCCAGTCCGCGGAGCACAGACTCCGTCCAGCTAGGAGGGGCCAACGCTACATCCAGAGAGGATAGAGATCTCTTTGGCACGAATGCTCCCGAGCAATTTGAACATCGATGAAGATGGCGACCGCCTTTCGCTTGACCGGGATTCAACGTTTGGGATTGGCAACGTGGGCAATGTAAGAAGAGCGATCGATAGGTCGGTTCGAAGCGCAGAGATAGCTTGGAAGCGGACTTGTCGATGCGGCTAGAAACGTACGACTCTATCTCGCCGGAATCGAACCATATGCCTCGACATGAGGAACAGCGATCAACCTCGAAACCGGTGAAATCCAATTTTTCGAGTAGGCCGTCGCACGATGGACAATCCACTAATGCTACTCCGCGCCGTCTAACGTACGGGCCGCCTCCCCGAACAGGCCGCGTAGGTTGCGATGGCGCAAACGAAATATTGCCTTAAACAGAAGACCAAACAGCGAGTCAAGCCACGGCAGCCGGGGAAGAAACCGAACGCGGTCAGTAACGCGGCAACCGCTGGAGAAGGTCTCCACGACTCGCTCATGCTCCCAAACTCGCTGGGTGAATAGAGAGGATCGCTCCAGGAATCGTCGGCCGGGCTCGACATCTGCGAAGACGACATCGTCAAATTCGACCGGCAGCAGCCCCGCCACCAGGAGCCAGCTGCGGCAAAGGCGTTCGCCGGGCCGCCATCCGGCGGTGAGATCGCTGATGCCCGAAGGAAAGGTCATGCGCAGTAGCGGGCGAAGCTCGCGGTTGACACCGGTAGGGCTTACAGCGTGGCGCCACACGATCTCGGGATTCTCCGACAAGCTTGATGAGACAACGAATTCGCCCAGCGGAACCTCCCGCGCGGCTGTCTAACGTACGCGGTCGCGCTGGCTATCCTGCCCACACCTGCGGCCGCCACTAGTGTTGTTGAAGTTTGCATGGGGAAGAGTTTAGCAGCCAAGGTATGAGGAGTGGAGGCCGTCGGGTGCCGTGCACAGCCGCAAGCGCGGCTTGTTATGCCGATATGTACGATCAGCGTCGGAGTCCATGTTTTCGCTGTTTTTCTCGAATGGTACCGCCAATAACCAATGCGGCACCGAAAAGTAGGAAGTCCTTCACCAGATATTGTCCCTCCAGGCTTGGGACCAGGGGAAATTCAACAAAACAGACGTCAGCCCGTAAGCCAAGGGCAAGAAGAGTTCCTGGCAAACGGATGGCCAGCAGTAAAAGAGCTAGGCGAAGCAATGGATGAATGACCAGACATATGCCAATGGCCATTTCCCAAAGACCCAGCATTGGCACCATAATTTCCGGAGAAGTGAAGTAGACCGTGTGAGCAATGAGCGACGTCGCGGATTCGTAACCCGTAACCTTGAGCGCCCCGAACCAGAGAAAGACAATCGCCAAGGTGAGTCGATGAATGCGATGCCCCCATTGTTCCATCCAGTTGGCCAGGCGGCGATCAAATTCTTGGAGGCGCTTGCTACTGAACCATCTTTTCATGGACTTGGGAATACTCCTCGTGCTTCAAATCGGCCTAACGGATGGGCCGCTCAACTGCGGCCGTCGCAAACAAGTGTTGATCTAGCATGCGGGAGATTCTAGCAACCCAGGACCGAGAAGTGCGGCCGTCGGGTGCCGTGCACAGTCGCAAGCACGGCTTGTTAGACGCCAAGGCTTGACTGTATGTACGTATGTGCATACACTGCTGAAGTGGTTCAGTGGGACGCGGATAAGGCTGCGGAAAACCTTCGAAAACACCGAATCGATTTTGCAGATGCCGCAACAGTGCTTTCTGACGACTACGCGCTAACGGTGCCTGACGACTACCGCAGTGAAGAACGACAAGTAACGATCGGGATGGATGCGTTGGGTCGTATTCTCGTCGTTGTGCATACCTGGAGAGATGGTGAGTATCGTCTCATATCGGCCCGAAAGGCAACGAAGGCCGAGCTCAAGCAATATGAAGGTAAAGTATGAAGAAGAAGTACGATTTTAGTAAAGCAAAGCGCGGCGCAATCATACCTGCTGGTGGAAGTAAGACCCGCATTACGATTCGCATCGACGACGATGTATTGGAGTGGTTTCGGAAGTGTGCCCATAAAGTCGGGGGGGGAAACTACCAAAGCATGATCAACGAAGCCTTGCGTGAGCACATGGAACGAGATGAGGAGCCTCTCGAGGACACGTTACGAAGAGTTCTCCATGAGGTGCTTCCCACCGGCTCGGCAAAGAAAAAGGCAACGAAAAAAGCGAAGCGCAAACCTTCGAGGAAGCGCTGAGTTATTTCTTGGCGTCTAACGTATGGGCCGCTCACCCGCGGCCGCGTGAAACTGTGGATTTAGCATGAGGAAGAGTTTAGCAGCCAAGGTGTAGGGAGTGGAGGCCGTCGGGTGCAGCTGATGGGATGGACTCCTTCCGCAGCTCGCTCGGCATCGAGTGTGCCAGAGTTGCTTTGCACCCTGGAAAGCGCCAGGGAGAAGGAGTCCACGGATGTATTCTAGAACGATTGCGATCGATTTAGCCAAGTCGGTGTTTGAA